>NZ_JBVVOJ010000021.1:0-46027 GCF_057063145.1 Sphingobium sp. SG1
GGTTCTTTGCGTCGTGACATAGTGGGACTCCTTGTTGCCCATTATGCCCGGCCACACACGGAAATCCTGACAGTCCCTCAAACGAATGGCAAGAGCGCGACCGATTGCCGCTGCGGCGACTGGCTGGACGGCGCTTGGCGGAAATGGTGCAACCGAACTAGCATTGATCTCGCAAAGCGCATAGGAGCCATCGCTGATGGCTTCACCAGGGCGAAATAGGAAGTCGGCGTCCCAAAGAAGCGGAAGATCGTGGTCGGCGATCGACAGCAACCTTTGCATCTCTGGAATCCAGCGATCCTCCATCGCTTTCCGTAAGGCTGCGAAGCGCGTCACCTCCGGTCCGAACATGGCGCGGCCCATCGGCTGTGGGGTTGACGACGTTGTATCAATGGCCGTTGGCGTCATCAGCGCAGTGATCAGGTTGTGCCCAAAGCCAACCACTCGGTGCCCGCACACGTAGCAGCGGACCATGCCCTCGGACGACTGCGGCTGATAAGCCTGATCGATCAGCACGCCGCCGTCGTTTAGAAACGGCACCCACCTTTCCAAGCACTCGGCTAGGCTGATGCGCTCCGATTTGCTTCCTTGGCGGGCCTCTTGAACTTTCACCGACGTTTTCAAAGCCGGAGCGTTTCCCGCTTCGTCTAGTTGGACACGCCATACATTCCTGCCGCCGTTGCCGTAGTTCGGCTTCAGCACGCGCGGGCCTGCGGCAAGATGTTCGGGGAAACGAGCGCGAAGGCCTTCAGCGTCCACGTATCGATCGACATCGCTGCCCCATTCCATGGATCGCGTTGTGTAGAGCACTTCCTTGACGCCGATTTTGGCGATCACGTCAGGATGCGCGCTGACGACAACGCCGCACCCCGCGACTTCGCGCAGCATTGGATCGAGCTGCGAGCGGTCGCCTGAAATGTCCAACGGATTCACCCAGACCAGCACTGCGTCGCACGACAGCAGCTCGTCCCGAATCTCGCGAACCGCCTCGTCCCTGTACAGTACAGGCCTTGCGGTCGCCCCGAGCGCCCGCAAGGCCTGCATTATCGGCCACTGCCGGGCTTCATGAAAGCGATGCGTCCACTCGGCTGCTTGCCCACGCCAAAGAAGAGCGATGTTCGGGCCGGATGTCATTGTTGCATCTCCCCATCGGACCTGTCCCCTTTGTGGTCGCGAACTCAGGTGTCGCGCAGCAGTGGGTGTTAAGCCACGGCGGTCGGGTTCAGCCGCCGCCGCGCAAAGCCGCGGCATAGCGCCGGTCGACCACTTCCCAGTCGATGTTGCGGAAGAAGGCGTCGACATATTTGGCGGCGGCGGTGCCGTAATCCATGTGGAAACTGTGCTCGTACATATCGAGCGCGAGCAGCGGCACGCCGGCAATCGCACCGTGCATATGATCCCACGCCCAATGGTTGTGCAGCGAGCGCGTGTGGAGATTGTAGACGAGCACGCACCAGCCCGATCCGCCGGCAAGGCTCATCCCGGTACGGCGGAAGTCGGCTTCCCAGCGGTCGAACGAGCCGAACGCCGCGCCCAGCGCGTCGCGGATGGAACCGGCTGCCTGGCCGTTGCCGCCGAGCCCGTCGAAATAGACCTCATGGAGCACGACCGAGCCGGTGCGGTGCAGCTCCTCGCGCTTCAATCCGCCATAGACCACCGGCGGCAGGTCCGTGTCAGCGAGCGCGGCGGCAAGTCGTGTCTCGATCATATTCAGGGCCTTGACCGAGCCCGCATAATTGTTCTCGTGGTGCGATGTGATCAGCCTTTCGGAGAGGCCGTGAAGCCTGGCGGGATTGAACCTGAGCGGCTTGACCTGATGATTTCCGGCAAAGGCGGGGACAGCCGCCGGCGCTGCGGCCGGCGTCTGCGCAGAGGCTTCGTTGATAGTCATGGCGGCGGCTCCGATGCCAAGAGTTGCGATTGCACTGCGTCGGGAAAGATGGTCGATCGTCACGCGTCACTCCTTCAGATGATCATTACATATGCGGCCCCGAGGACCGAGCAGACGCCGAGCACCGGCAGCATGCCGGCCTTGAACCGGAACATGGCGAGTATCGCACCCACCGCGAGCGCCAGCGCCGGCCAGTTGACGGACGTTAGGACTGGGAGATCGATGGTGCCGGCTGCGAACGGCACTTCGCGGACTTGCTCGAACAGAGTGTGGATACCAAACCAGACCGCCAGATTGAGGATCACGCCGACCACTGCGGCGGTGATCGCCGAAAGCGCGGCCGACAATGCGCGGTTGCCGCGCAGCCGCTCGATGAATGGCGCGCCGGCGAAGATCCACAGGAAGCATGGCAGGAAGGTAACCCAGGTGGTGAGGATTGCGCCGAAGGTCGCGGCGACGAGCGGCGGCAGCCCGGTCGCTTCGCGGAAGGCCGCGAGGAAGCCGACGAACTGCGTCACCATGATCAGCGGCCCGGGCGTGGTCTCGGCCATGCCGAGCCCGTCGAGCATCTCGCCGGGCTGGAGCCAGCCATAGGTCTCGACTGCCTCCTGCGCGACATAGGCGAGCACCGCATAGGCGCCGCCGAAGGTCACCACCGCCATCTGGCTGAAGAAGGTGGCGATGCGGCTGAACACGTCGTCGGGGCCGAACGCGAACAGCAGCGCTGCGACCGGCCCGAGCCAGAGCAGCAGCAGGACGCCGGAGATGCGCAGCGACCAAGAGAGGTTCGGCCGGGCATGGTCGGGAAGGCCCTCGCCAAGAGCGGTGTCGCGGTCGTGGATTATCTCAGCGCCGGCGGGACCATGTCCGCCGCCGCCCTTGAATGCGGCGTAACCAGCGCGGCCACCGAAGAAGCCGATCAGCGCGGCGGCAAGCACGATCAGCGGGAAGGGCACGTCGAGCACGAAGATCGCGACGAACGCCAGCGCGGCAAAACCGCGCATGACGTTGTTCTTCAAGGCACGCGAACCCACCCGGACCACCGCCTGTAGCACCACCGCCAGCACGGCGGCCTTCAATCCGAAGAACAATCCCTCGACCAGCGCCACTTCGCCGAGCAGCACATAGACATAGCTGAGCCCTAAAATCGCGAGGAAGCCGGGCAGCACGAATAGCGCGCCCGCGACCAGGCCGCCCTTGGTCTTATGGAGCAACCAGCCAATATAGACAGCTAGCTGTTGCGCTTCAGGGCCGGGCAGCAGCATGCAATAGTTGAGCGCGTGGAGGAACCGCTCCTCGCCGATCCAGCGCTTCTCCTCGACCAGGATGCGATGCATCACCGCTATCTGGCCCGCCGGTCCGCCGAAGCTGAGCAGCGCGACCCTGATCCAGACGCGCACCGCCTCGCCAAAGCTGATGCCGTGCTCGTGCAGCGTCTCGACTGCGATTTCAGCGCGTGCGCTGGCCTCCATCTTTAGTCCTCTTTTCGCCGGGTGAAGTGAGCATAGAATCCGTCGAGCGCGGTCGATCCGCGCGCGATCCGCTCCTCGTCGTCGTCGGTGCCGGCACAGATGCCGGCGATAAGCGCGCTCACTCCCGGAGTTTCCGGGCGCTCGAACCGAGCATCGGCAATATCAAGGTCGTGAACAATTTCGCCGAGCGCCCGCAGCGCGGGGTCGGTCTCGAGACCGGTGAGGAACACCAAGGTCTCGAAGGAGCAGCGGTCGCCTTCGTGGGTGAACTCAGCGTCCGCCATGTCGAACCTCAGTTCGTCAGGCTCCGGCACATATCCTTTGCCCTCGACGAACTTGAAGCTCGCCTCGGGGTCGATGAAGCGGCGAATGAGCCAGGCGGACGCGATGCGATCGACATGGACATGGCGGCGCGTCACCCAAACGCGGCGCTTTAGCTCCGCCGGGGTCAGCTCGGGCGCACCGGGGCCGCTCACATCGGGATGTTGGTGAGAGCGGCGGTCCGCCTCGGTGATGGCGGCCTGTGCCGCCTGCCGACCATGCGCACCGAAAAAGTCGATCGCGGCGACCTCGTTCAGGCGTTTGCGCAGGCGGCCCACATCCGCCGCCGCGACATACTCGCCCTCACACAGCGCGCGCGCCTCGCGTGCCAACTCCTCATAGTCGGCGTCACGCGCAGCGTCGAACACTCCGCGCAGCTCCGCATCGCCCATGCCGCCGACAAGGCGCGCTTCGAGGATCAGCGCCTCGCCGCCATTTTCGGTGATCTCGCGATGCAGTTCTTCGAACAGCGCGCGCGTGTCCTCGCGATTGGGGAGCGCATGGACGGCGTTCTTGAGCGGCGCGGCCCCGATCGCCTGCAAACGCCGCCAGACCTTCACCCGCAAATAGGCAGGCTTAGCCGGAAGCTGCGGGATCAGGAGCAACCAAGGGGAAGCTTGTGTGTTTGTCATAGTTGTATCGTCACTAGCCTACAAGTGTAAGGGTTGCATCACAAGCCTCATGAGCATAGGACTGCTTATCCCGAAGAAAGAAACCGGAGCGTAATGTCGCGGCTCGCCGGCGGCGCGCTCGCATGACGTGAGGCTTTCCGTGTCGAGTGCGCTGATGAAGGATCAATTATGCTGAAAAAGACCATCGCCTTGGGATTCGCCAGCCTCCTGCTGGCAAGCCCGGCTTGGGCAGCGCCGGACTGGTCGGCTGTCGACCGGGCGATAGGACGAGCGGGGGCCGAACAGCCGGGGGGCGTTCACCGCTACAGCTTCCCGCGTTCGGACCTGAGCGTCACGCTGGATGGGGTGACGATCAAGCCCTCCCTCGCGCTCGGCTCTTGGGCGGCGTTTCAGCCGATGGGCGACGAGGCGATGGTGATGGGCGATCTCGTGCTGACCCACGACGAGGTGAACCCCGTTTTGAGCCGCCTGCTCGCAAGCGGTTTTACGATCACCGCGCTCCACAATCACCTGCTCCGCTCTTCGCCTGCGACCATGTACATGCACATTGCCGGCCACGGCGACCCGGTGAAGCTCGCGGCCGCGCTCCGGCAAGCGCTATCAGCCAGTCGGACCCCGCTCGCCGCGCCGCAATCGCCTTCGGCCAGCGCAGCCGCATCGCGGCTCGACCTCGATGTGGCCGCGCTCAACCGGTTGATGGGCGGTGAGGGCAAGACGGCCGGTGGCATCCTCCAATACAGCTTTCCGCGCGCCGAGCGGCTGATGGACGGCGATATGGAGACTCCGCCGACGATGGGCACGGCGACCGCGATCAACTTTCAGCCAACCGGGGACGGCCGAGCCGCCATCACCGGCGATTTCGTACTTGTCGCAAACGAGGTCGATCCGGTCCTGCGCGTGCTGCGGACGAACGGGATCGAGGTCACGGCGCTGCATAATCATATGCTAAACGACGAGCCGCGGCTGTTCTTCATGCACTTCTGGGCCAACGACGACGCAGCCAAGCTCGCCCGTGGGCTGCGCGCGGCGCTCGACAGGATGAACAATCAGAGGAGTTGAACTCGGACGACGGCTCATTGGGCCGTAACCGCCGCCCGCCCGACCCCACGGCCCTTATGCAGGAAGTGGAATGGAACATGGCTAGCAAACGAACTCTCACTGTTGTCGCAGGCGTGGGCGCGGCCGCGCTGGCGATCGCGGGCGTGGCGATCGCGCAAAACCACGAGGCGAACGAAAACCGGATAATCGGCAAGCACAGCGAACGAGACATCCCGCTTGCTCAGGTGCCCGAGGCCGCGATGAACGCGGCACGCGCGCAACTCGCGTCAATAAGCAAAGCGGAGCAAGTCACCCGAAAGGCGGACGGAAGCACGCTCTATGAAATCAAGGGCAAGAACAGCGACGGAAAGACGATCGAACTGTTCGTCACGCCCGAAGGCCAGGTGCTCGGCCGCGAATGATGGATCAGCACGGGGCGCCGGCCGTCGAGGGCCGTGCGCCCCTTCCGAAATGATACTGCGGAATAGGAGACGAAAATGCGGCCAAGGCGATGGATATTGTTATGCGCCGCTTTGGCCGCCCTGCCTGATAGTGCGATCGGCCAAACCGAACCCGCGTCGGCGACGGGCTCGGCGTTGTTCGTAAGCTGTCAAGCGAATGAGCCGCGATGCGGCGCTTACCTCCAAGGCGTGCTCGACATGATGATCGTCGCGCGAAAAGCGGAATGCCGCGCTCCACGCTATGACCGATCGGCGCTGCGCGCGGCATATTTACGCTGGGCGGAGCAGAATAGCTATTTTATGAGTGTTCATATGGTGGCCGGAGCTGAACGCTCGTTAGCGAAGGCTTGGCCATGTCAGTAGCATCGTACCCCGCGGCGTAGCCTGCCCGGCGGCTGCCTTTGAGGGCAGGCGGAGCGTCCGCCTGGCGGTGAATTCCGCCAGCTCAACGATCCCATGTCGCGCCTCAAGCTCGCTAATTAGCCGATGTTCGCATTATGTCTGCCAAATCGTTGTCTGGCGCACAAACCTTGAGGTGACGCCTTGCTGGGCGGGAATGTTGCGTGATGCGGCACAGGAGAAGGCCGAAAAGGACGGGGAGCCGGGAAAATGGGATTAGGATCGGGCAGCGCGGCCGTGCTGGTTGTGGAGGATGAACCCCTAGTGAGGACGATGGCGGCCGACATTCTTATGGACGCGGGCTATCGCGTCTTTGAGGCGTGCGAGGCGGCGGACGCTCTGGCGATCCTTGACGGCCGCGATGACATTGGCGCGGTGTTCACCGATATTGAAATGCCCGGAGGGATGACCGGCCTTGCCTTGGCCGCTGCCGTCCGCGACCGATGGCCGTCCATGCCGGTCCTCGTTACCTCTGGCCGCGTGCGACCAGGTGCAGGCGAATTGCCGAACGGCGCTGCCTATATCGCCAAGCCCTACATGCCCGGTGAATTGGTCGCCACGCTCGGCAAGATGCTTCCTCACCCCGATTCCGGCGATTAATGCTCCATCAGGCTGAATGAGCCGCGAACAAGGGCAAGCCCCACGGAAAGCCGTTCGGCCGCCTCTTTCTGCTCGATGCCTAGTCGTTTGGCGATTTGCTCGATCGAAAGCCCGTTCTGCCGATGCAGGAACAAGACGCGATCGGTCAAATGTGGCAATTCATCAACACAATCCCAAAATTCATCTTCGGGAAATGTCATGCGCGGTGACGCCATGCACGTATCTATTGATTGTTGCAGATAACAATCTGCGGCTGAATCATCGATCTCAACGAGTATCGCAAGAGCTTTTTCCATGAACTCTAGGGCAACCGCTTTCTGTTGCTCTCGATAGATATTGGAAGAATCAACCATAGCCTAGTCCTCCTTTCGGTCGCTGTAGGGAGGACGATGACTCAACAATAGGGAAATTGCACGCGCAACTAGCCGCTCTTATTCGTGATGGTGTTGGTGCCGATGCTCACCTGTGATTGGGGCTGCGGA
This sequence comes from Sphingobium sp. SG1, assembly GCF_057063145.1. Classification (NCBI taxonomy): domain Bacteria; kingdom Pseudomonadati; phylum Pseudomonadota; class Alphaproteobacteria; order Sphingomonadales; family Sphingobiaceae; genus Sphingobium; species Sphingobium sp. SG1. The sequence continues at coordinate 7,294 of NZ_JBVVOJ010000021.1, forward strand.
CCTGTAGACCGGGACAAGCGTCTCTGCTGCGCCTGTTTCAGCGCGGAAGAATGAGAGGCTTTCTGGGTTGAAGGGCGGGATTCGAGCGTTCTGCGGCACTGCCGCGCGGGCTATGTCGGGGCGGGCCTGAGCGCGATGGCGATGGTCCGGAACACGGCGGCGTCGGGACAGGCCGAAGCGAAGGCGACCCGGATACGGGAGGCGGTTTCGATGACGCGGGCGGCGACCTTGAGAAGCCGGAGGCGCAGGGTCGCGAACTCGGCGGTGGCGAGCGCGGTGGCCTTGGGGATGGCCTGCTGGATGCGCCACATGAGCCAGAATGCGGCGGTGTGTAGAATGAGCCGCATCTGATTGGCGTTCGCCGAGCGGCACGAGGTGCGATCGCTGGCGAGCTGCGTCTTGTGCAGCTTGATGAGGTTTTCGGCCTGGCCACGGGCACAGTAGAGGCTGTCATAAATATGCTCGGCGGAGCCTTCTGTCAGCGACGTGACGACGTAGCGAATGTCCATGCCGAGCGTGCTGGCCTCGATCCGGGCAACGACGCGGCGCTGGCATTTCCAGCTTTTCGCCCCATAGCGGATCTCGGCATAGCTGCGCAGGACCACCCGGTCTTCCCGGGCGCGCTTGACGGCGCAGGCATCGGCGGCAGCGACGATATCGGAATTGGCGCGCAGGGCAGTGTTGGTGGGCAGGCCAAAAACATAGTCGATGCCGTGCGCTTCACAGAAGGCCATGACTTCTGGCCGCCCGTAGTGCCCATCACCGCGGATGGTGATGTGCGTTGCGGGCCAATGCCGACGGATATGCCGCACAAGACGTCGGATGTGCCCGGCAGCCTCGGCACCCGAGGGGGTCTTGCCGGTACGCAGCAGCATGGCGACCGGACGCCCCGTCGCTGTATCGTAGACGTGAATCGGCAGAAAACAGCGCTCGCCGTGATGGCCGTTCCAGAAGGAGAGCTGCTGGTAGCCATGCACGATGTCACAGGTATCATCGATGTCCAACGTTACCGTCGCGGGCGCAGTGGGATAGCTGGCGCAGTAGATGTCGACCATTGCGGCCATCATGCGCGCCAACTCCCGGGTGGTCGGTGCATTCTCCCACCTGCTCATTGTCGGTTGGCTCGCCAGGCCCGCGCCTGAACTGGGCAGCTTGCCCAGCGCCAGGCGAAAGCCAGGGTCGTCGCGCAGGGCGTCGAGATCATCGGCATCCTCATAGCCGCAGGCAATCGCCAGAACCCTCGCCCGCAGGATATCATCCAACTTGTGGATTACGCGGCCAGGATCGCGCGGATCGGCAATGCAAGCGGCAAGCTGGCTGCAGATCCCCAGTTCCCGCTCTGCCTGGGCCAGCAGCAAAACACCGCCGTCCGAGGTCAACCGTCCACCATCGAAGGCGGCAGTGATTTTCTTGTGTGCGATCGCTGGGAATCGAATTTCGTTTCGGATAAGCTCAATCATGGCGGGTGTGGCCTGTGGCATTTTCTGCCCCGGAGTAGGGGCGGCTTAGACACCCAATTTCCTACTTCAGATCAGAGCCTTACGCTACTCCCGCCAACCCTCTTGGCCGCCCCGGTGAATAAGAGCGGCTAGGGCCAGATTGAGCAGTAATTTTATTACAACGGCAAGCAGCCCTCGCCTGCCCGGACAGGGGCGGCGCGTGGCATCGGCTAGATTGTTTGTTGGTCTTCCGACGATGGCTAGTCCTTGCGGGCCATCGTCGGAAGTGGACGGCCGCACAAATTGGGGGGCGTGGGCCGCGCCGGGCCTCTAGCATAAAATTACGGCCCTGCATCCCCGGCGTTGATACATTCGTCGCGCAGGGCGCTCGATTGAGCCGCCCCGATCGCGGTCGCCTCAATCGGCATAGCGAGCTGGCAATATGCACATACGCGCATAATTTCCGCTTGCGGGCTATGTATATTTGTGCATAATAGCCGCGATGGATACGGAACGGCCGGTTCGATGGGTGGCATCGTCAAAGCGCGATTTTCGGGAGTTCCCGGACGATGTGCAGGACGTAATGGGCTATGCCCTGCACCTTGCGCAGCAAGGCGGGCAGCACGCCAGCACTAAGCCGTTGAAGGGCTTTGGCGGCGCTGGCGTGGTCGAGATCATAGACGACCACCAAGGCGATACGTTCCGCACGGTCTATACGGTCAAATTCGCGGAGGCGGTCTATGTCCTGCACGCCTTCCAGAAGAAATCCAAGCAGGGCAAGGCCACGCCGCAGGCCGATATGGATTTGATCCGAACGCGGCTGAAATCCGCCGAGGAGCATCACCGGCAACACCAGACCCCGCGAGGCACAGCATGAGCGCACAGGACGAAATCATTGAGGAAGGCAGCGGCAATGTCTTTGCCGATCTAGGCTTTGCCGACCCCGACACCCACCTTTTGAAAGCCCAGCTCGTTACCCGTGTGGCCGAGGCCATGCAGGAGCGGAAGTTGACGCAGATCGCCGCCGCCAAGGTTACGGGATCTACCCAACCGGAATTGTCGCGCATCCTGCGAGGCCAGTTCCGCAGCGTCTCGGTTGAGCGGCTTCTAGCCATGCTCACCCGGCTTGGCTGCAAGGTCGATATTGTCGTGCGCCCGCAGGGGCGGACCACTGAATCGGCCGTGATCCACTTCGCCTAATGTGCGATGATTTCGCGCAAGCCCGGCTCGATATGTTCGAGGCCGGGCTATTCGGCCAAGGGCCTGCCTTCTGGCGCTGGATCGAAACCGACGCGGCGCAACCCTATCTTGCCGCTTTCGCCGCCGATCGACGGCCGCCCGAACCCGGCGAACCCTTCGCTATCGACCTTGCGGCCGACGACTTGCTTGCTCCCGATCGCCTCGCCCAGCTCGCCCTACAGATCGAGGCCGACCATGCTTGATCCCAATCCGTCCGTAGCCGACCTTGACGCATTGCTAGATCGCCACCGCAATGACGATGCGGCTATGGAAAAGATCGTTCGCGGGTATCTCCGTTGCGCGATCTACAGCTATCAGAAGCATTGCGTTTGGCGCGCCTTGCGCCACATCGGCAAGGACGATTGGAGTTTCAAAGAGGAAGACGTTGCCGCCTTGAGGGCCGAAGGCGCGAAATCCATTTCGGACTTTCGAGACTGGCTCATTGAGGAGCTGGCCGGGATGGGGATCAGCGCCCACACCGGCTTGCCGAATTGAGCGCCTAGCGCGCCGTCGCTTCAATTGCTGGCGGTGATTGTGCGCGGAATAAATCGCGGGTCCGCCGTGGGATCGGTAGGCGAAGGATGCAGCATGTCGCGCCGGAAATTCACCGCAACGGAAATAGGCGCGGCGTTCGGCCGAGCCGCCATGACGCGGGCTTGTGGAGCTGGCGCAGCCTCATAGCTGGCCATCGGCTGCACGGCCGCCGAGGTTAGGCCCCCTACCCCGCGTTCCGCTCTGGCGACGACAATTTGAGCGCGATCGAGCGGCCGAGTCTGATCGCCGGTATAGAAAGCCAGATGCCAATGATCGGCATGGCCCCGGTCCCCCGGCCCCAGCAGCTCCGCCACGCGAATACCATGTTGCGCCATCACGGCGCGGATTTGCTCGCGCGTGATCGTGTGCAGCCCGGCACGCGGCACGAAATCCACCGCCTGCCCATATTTGTGAAAGCTGTTGGCGGCCCCGTAATTGGCTTCCAGCGCCCGCCACGTATCGGTTATGCGAGCATTGAACGCAGCGGCCAAGATCGAGGCGACATAGCCCGCCGAGGCGTCGGCGCTGCCTTCGGGCTGGACGATCGCGGGTTGCGCCGCGAGCTGGCCCCCGCCCGTCGCGTCGGCCGCCGTGATCGTGAGTGGGATCGAGGTCGATCGCGCAGCAGGAGCGCCGCCGCTTACCGGCACGCCGTTCACGCTGTAGGTATTATAGCGCGAGGAAAGCCACGCCTCCCAGCGTGCGCCTTTCGCCATAATCAGCGCCCGATAGCGGGCATTATGGACCGGCGTTCGGGAATGATAATTGGCAACCCGCGTCCACAGGTCGCCCTTGTCATCCCGGATATGGTTTCTGATACGCCATGCAGCGAGGTTGTAGGGATAGCACCCCGCCGCAAGCACATATTCGGGCCGGATGCCGTAGCGTGCCAGCGATTGAATATAGCTGGAATTGAGCTGCATCGAGCCAAGATCGGCGGTGTTATTGGTGTTCTGGACGCGCGCGCCGGGCCGACCGTTCTCTTGTTCCGCGACCGCCAGCATGACGTTCGCCGGAATGTTATAGCGCAGCGCCGCCGCGATCGAGCATTGCACCCGTTCTTCTATGACAACCGGAGGCAGATCAGCGGCCATGATTAGCTGTCCCCCCTTCTCTGGACGAAGGCCGCAACTTCATCCTCTGGCGTCTCCATGTCGCCCGCATCACGGGCGGCCGAAATGGTATCGCCCGCGAATTGCGCCGTGGGGGGTGGCGATGAATCGGACGAGCTGGCGGGACTGCCCGCGCCGGTCGCGGGAGCGAGCGTTTCACTTCCCGACGATGCCGAGGCGGCCGACGCGCGGATATTGGCCGCCAGTCGGCCGCCCACCGTATTTCCCACCCGCTCTTTCAAAGCGCCCACCGCCATACCAGCGGCAGCGCCGCCGAGGATGCTTGCGGTTTTCGCCGCACGGCTAAGGCCGGTGCGTTGCGTGCCGCCAGTGTCGCCACTTTCGGGCGCGCCTTCACCTTGCGAGCTGGCGGAGCTGGCCTCCCCCTCCCCCGCAGGCGAGCCACCGGCAGCGCCGCCGCCGTTGCCGTCTTCACGATCGGCCGCCTCGCTACCCGCAGCGGCGCTTGCAGCCGTGCCACCGCCCGCGCTGGCGGCTTCCGAGCCGCCTTGAAGGCCGCTGTTGTCATTGGCCGGGGGGGAACCGCCATCGCCGCCCATAGCGACGCTAAGGGGCGTGCCGCCGCCCCCACCGCCACCGCCGCCGCCGTTATCGCCGCCTCCCGGCATGTCGCCCGCCGACGAAAGCGGTTGCCCGCCTCCCATGCCGGTTTGGCCGCCTTCACCACCGCTCCCACCAGCGGCAGCGAAGGCGGCCTTGATCGCGCTGGCTCCACCCGCAGCGTTCATCGCGCCAGCAGCGATCATAGCTCCACCCGTGGCCGCCGCCCCAGCGGCCATCCCGGCAGCACCCAGCGCGGCCCCTGCCCCAAAGGCTCCGATACCGCCCGCCGCGTGGATCGAGCCGCCGCTTATAACGCCCCCGACCATCGCGGGAACCTTGTTTACGAGCGCCAGAAGGACGACCGCGAAGACAAGCATGGTCCCTAAATCTTGGAGAGACGAACCCTCGCCCGTTGCGGCATAATATTGGTCAAGGAAGGTTTTGCCGACGCCGACGATAAGAACCATCGTCATCAGGGACGCGCCCACCGCGACCACCGTTTTGAAATAGTTCAGCGCAATATCGCTGGTCCACCGCGCGCCGCCGAAGCCCAAAAAGATAACCCCGGCATAGGCGAGGACATAGCCGGAGGCCAACAGCAGCAGCATATTCACGCCGACGAGAGCCAAAACAATCAGGATGCCCAGCGAAACCAAGATAGAAAGAGCGGAATCGACCGGAGTTAGGACGCTGGACGCTTCGACAGCTTGGCGGAAAATGTCGAAACCAATGTCCACAATACCCGATGGCGCGAGATTGTTAGGCAGGCCGGATGCCTGCGCACCCAACGAGCGCAGCCCTTCAATGATCGCCAAGCCGATCGCCGGGCCGTTGATGAGCAGCCACCAGAAGAAGCCGCAGAAGATGGCGAAGCGAATTGCTTCCGAAGCAAATTCGCCAAGATCGGCGCGGCGCAACGCCATTACCCCGAACGTCCAAATGAGGCTGACCGCCGCTAGTGTGCCGAATAGAATTGTCGCGTGCGTTGTGAAGACGCTCGCCCACGCCGCCGCCATGCTCTTATATTTGTTCAGAACATTATCGAGCATACCTTGCGATTGCGCATAGGCGGGAGTCGCGGCGAGCGTGAGCGCCACCCCCAAGGCGGACAGGTGTAGGCGAGCCAGAGCCTTCATAGTGCTATCCTCAATTCTGATAGGTTCCGATCGGCGTCGGCTTGGTTTCGTGCGCTAGTGCGCTGCCCGCTTCTTGGCACTCCGCGTCGGTTTCGACGCCGGATTTGCATCGGGCGACCTTCTCGCGGGCTTCGTCTAGGTGTTGAGAGTAATAGAGCATCGTTTTCGGTTCGGACTCGGACTTGCCGCAGGCCGCGAGAAGAAGTGTAGCGGTGCAGCAGGACGCGGCGATAAGTTGACGCAATTTCGGCATGGGCTTTCCTTAATTCTGATAGGTTCCGATCGGCGTCGGTTTGGTTTTCCGCATTGCGGCCGATGCCTCTGTTGCCGCAGCATCGCGATCGAGCTGATATTGCGATTGAGCCGTCAGCGCGGCGCTTTGCGCGAGCAGGACGCCGCGAATTTTCTGCAACTCACTGGCTTGTTGGGCCGCAAATTGATTGGCGTAGGACAGGGCTTGCATTTGCCCGCTCGCACCCGTGGCATTGGCCTGCAACTGGTCGAGGCGCTGGCCGTCAGACGCAAGCGTTGTCATGGCGCTGTTGATGCCGTTCATAGCGTCGGCATTTGCGGCCATCTGGCTTGTCGTGCGGGCGCGAGTAGCGGACAGAGCCGCCGCGCGCTGCGCCGCCGTGCAGTTCCCGAACGTGCAAGCATTGGTCTGATAGTAAGACGGATTTTTGAATTGATTCATGTAGGTGTTCACGTCGCCAGCTTGACGAGCGAACGAGCTGATTTGATTGACCTGCCCTTGGAGGCTGTCGATCGTTTGCGTAGCCTGCTGCCAGAGCTGGACCGGCGCGCCGACCGTGTTCTGAATCATATTTTGGTATTGCTGTAGCTGCGTCTGATACTGCTGGATTTGCTTCGCCACCGTGGCGACGTTTTGCAGCGCGGAAACGGTTGTCTGGCGGACGTTCGCAACGTCGATAACCGAGATTTGCGCATTGGCGGACGGGGCCGCCAGCGCGAGAGTGATCGCCAAAGAAATTTTAGCGGCTAAAATTCGAGACTTCATTTTGCTTGCTCCCTTTCATCTGGCGTCAATAATCGAATGAGCGGTAAGGCTTTGAAAATGTGAGGTCTTTCACGACGACCACATTGAAGCGGAAGCCGGGCCGGATAATCAGCGTGGGCGATATGTTCAGATTGCGCTCAATCATCATCGCCGTGGTCTGTCCGAGCTGCTGGCCGAGAGCTTGGCTAAGGGCTTGGCTGGCGGACATGGTGCCATTGGCGTTGAGGCCGGTTTGCGGCTGACTAAGGGTTACGCCAGCGGTCACACCAGACATGAGCAGAGCGGAGCCGAAGATACGGAACCAATGCGCGTTCACTTGGTCATGGAACCCGGCATAGCCCGCGCTGTCTGACCCCGGCATAGCGCCAAGGTCGATCGCCTTGCCGTCAGGAAAGATGATCCGTTGCCACGCGATGAGCGCGCGCGTCTGCCCAAAGACCGGGTTGGAATCATACGCGCCGACAAGGCGGGAGCCTTGCGGGATCAGGAGATAGCGGCCCGTCGCGGTATCGAACACGTTTTGGGAAACTTGCGCGACAATCTGCCCCGGTATTTGCGAGTTGATGCCGGAGATCAGCGTGCCGGGAATTACGAAGCCCGCGCGGAGCTGGTAGCGGGAGGGCGCTTCTACTTGGCTGTTCGAGGCCCAGCGATTGCCACCCGCATTGTTGGCGAACTGGCCATAGTTGGCAGGCGGGCGGGCATTGGCGGCACCCTGCCCGGCTCCGGCTCCTCCCCCGGCCACTTGGTTTGACAGGGCCGTAAGGGTGGCAATGTCGGAGGCCGAGGGCTGGCGGCCCTGCGCCATTGCAGCGGCCATTTGCTGTTGCAGGGCGACGAGCTGGGTTGCCGGATCAGCGCCGCCACTCATGCCGCCAGCGCCAGAGGATGCCCCATTGCGGCCGTCCTGCCATTTCAGGGCGGTAGGAGAGCGCACGGCGCTGCCAAATTGGGCAAGGCGTGCTTCGCGTATCGCTTCCATGCGTGCCCGGCGCAGATCGGCCGCCGTGGGGCCGTTGGGTTGCGCTGGCGAGGCGGTGACGGTTGGCGGCGCATTGGGATCGACCGGCGCGACCGGGATGCCATCGGCAGGCGGCAGCGGGGGCGCGTTCGCCATCACTTCCGCAGCACCGCTTGGAGCGGTCCCCGCAACCTTGTTCGCAACATCGGCCGAGCTTTGACCGACAGCCGGTTGAACCTTGGTCGCCGCATTGTCCGAGGAGCGATCAATCATAATCGACACCACGATGGCGATGAACAGCGCCACAATGCCGAGGACGATCAGCAGCGGCGCATTATTGACCCTGCGAACTCCCGTCACCAAGCGCCCGCTGTTCCCGTCCGCTGCACCGCCCGGCGAGGCTTCCGGCGACATGCTATCAGCATCAGACATAAACCTACCCCCTTACCCGGCCTTGACGACGCCACAGCGCGCGGCACGGATGCCCTTGCACTTGGCGCGCGCCGTCGCGCTGGATTGAAACTGTCCGAATTGGATGCCGTGAGAGCGTCCGTTTTGGACAAAGCGCGGCGTCACGCTCGCCCACGAAGGGCGAAGGCGCGCCGTCGCGCGCCAATAGGCGCGTGCTGCGCTTTCGGAGGAGAAGCCCGTCAGGCTGACAGACCACGTTCCGGCCTCTGTTCCATTGCCGCCGAAGCCGGGTTGCGTGCTGGCGACGGGCGACGGAACGGGAGGAGGTGCGGCAGGCGCTACGGGCCGGTTCGCCCGTTCGATCAGCTCCGGCGTTGCGCCGGTCAGATCGAGCGCCCACCCGGCAGACGGGTAGATACCCTTTTCATCCACGCCATAGATGCGGGAGAAAGTTTGCGCGCCGACCCGCAGCGTCACGCGGTAGGAATCGGCAATTGGCTGATCGACGTAATAGCGCAACGGCGTGGCCGCAGGATCGGGCTTCACGCCCTTGCCCGCCTCAATCACCGCATAGCCTGCTTGGCGCATCGAGGAGCGCAAGCCGTCACCATAGGCCCCGCCCCCGGTAGTCGGGATCAGCACCCGGCTAATCGCAGGCGGGTAGAGTTTCACCAGCTCCGCCACGGAATCGTCAACGAGGGCTTGGGCCTGATCGGGAGGAGCCGGAACGGCGAAGCTGTCCCGGTGCGAAACGCCCGCGCAGCTCGTAAGCAGGAAAGCCACTGATACAAAAATCGCACCGCGCACGATCAGCCCCCCCTTGTGATGGTGACGCGCTCTTGGCGCTTGCCGACACCGGAGATGAGGACCGCTTGGTCAAAAATCTGATCGACAATGTAGCGGCCATCTTGGAGCCGGTAATTGACGATGGAGGTATCAGCCGCCTTGGAGACGCTGCCCCCGGCCCGGACGATCAGCAGCGATGGCGCTTCCGTCTGCTCCATCGCGTGCGGCATTTCGATGATGGTTTTGACGCCATCATTGTAAACCCGGACGGGCTTCCAGCGTGCGCGGCCGTCAACGCTATAGTGGAAATCGAGATTGGAGAGATATTCGCTCCCTCCCCTGCCCGTCCCGCGCGCGCCATCGGGCACCGCCATCGTGTTTTCGGCGCGCGCCGTGTCCGATCGAGCGCGGAAAGCGGCCCATTTGGCTTGCGCTTCATCGGGATAGGTGAACGCCACCCGCGACATGAATTGCGTCCGGTGCGACACCAACCGGATATGGTAGGTGCGGCGATCGGTCGTCACGATCAGCGTTGTATTCAAGTTCGCATCGAGCGGCTTGATGATAAGATGCTGGGTTTCGTTCGGCCCGGAATTGGAAACGGCCGGTTCGATCAGCCAGCGGGCGCTATCGCCCACGTTGACCGAATTGATGTTCTCGCCCGGCTGCAACTGCACATCGCAGATTTGCAGCACAGCACAGACCACGGAGGGTTCGGAGGTGCCGAAGGCGAACAATACCGCGCCTTCGGTGCCCGGCACCGGCTTGATGCCTTCGGCGCTTTCCGCCTGCCAGCGCCGCGCGATCGACAGACCCTCGCGCTGGGTGCGCGTCAGGTTCGGATTGCGCGGGCTGATATAGGCATTGGGATCTACTTGCGCCCCTCCCCCGGCAGGCATGGGCGCGTTCGCGGGCGGCATGTCGTCGGGAAGCGGCGGGCCGTCCTGCGCGGACGCGATCGAAGGCAGCGCCGCGAGGGCGGCGGCGAAATAGGCGATCTTCTTCATGTTGATTGTCCCTCCCATCAGAGTGTGCGCGACCAAGAGAAATCTTGGACGAACACGCCCAAGGGGTTTTGCTTAATTTGTTCCTCCGTGGTGGCCGAGCTGGGCGGCGCAACGCGGATCGTGACGAGCGCGCGCATTTTCGCCGGAGGCTGGATAGGCTGGCCTTGCCGATCGCGCTCCGTCTCGGTCCAATCGACCTGCCAAGAGGTCTTGGTTTGCTGAATTACCGAGGCGATTTCGACCGACACGGTTTCCCGCGCCGCGCGGGCGAAAGGCGTATTGTCGGGATTGCCGTTGAGATAGTCGGTCATCTTTGCCAACGCCGGATCGTTCGGCGCGAGCATCCCATAGACCCGGAAAATGGCTTGCTTTTGGAGTTCAACGTCAGCCGTCACCATGCGGGCCGACTGGATGAAGGAGCCGACTTGCGCTTGCACCACGCGCGCATCGACCGGCGAAGCCACATCGGCCCGCTGGGTCGCTATCGCGTCCCCCAGCGAGTCCACGCGGACCACGTAAGGGATGAATTTCGATTGACTGCCAATCGCTATGATGCCGCCGACAGCGGCGAGGACGATCAGCATCGAAAGGATTGCCATAGTCTGCCACAAGCGCCGCGAGGCAGCGATGCCGCCCACATGCTCATTCCATTGCCGCCGCGCGTTCAGGTAGGGGTTGGGATCAACCGGGGCGCTTTCCGCAGCTCGCCGCCCCCGCAGCTTGTCAAACAGACTCATGCAGCTTCTCCGAGGTATAGGGGGCCGCCGCCGCGCGGCCGATATTGATGGTGGATTCGACGCCACGGATGGCCAGCCACTCGTTGACCCATGCCGGGCCATAGGCCGCTTCAAGGGCCTTAATGGTGGCGATGGATTCCTTGTCGGTCGCGCCGACGAAGGACAGGGCCACGGGGCCTAGCGCCAGCTCAAAGAGCCGCCGCCCCTGTTCCGAGAGATAGTAATATTGGCGCTTGGGGATGGCCGTCGCCAAGATTTCAATCTGGCGTGTATTGAGGCCCATGCGTCTGTAGAGTTGGGCGGTATCGTCATCGCGCGCATAGACGTTCGGCAGGAAAATCTTGGTCGCGGTGGACTCCACGATAACGTCAAGGATGCCCGAATTTGCGGCGTCAGACAGGCTTTGCGTTGCCATGAGAACAAGGCAGTTGGACTTGCGCAGCACCCGGAGCCATTCGCGGATTTTGGCCCGGAAGGCGGGATGCCCCAGCATAATCCATGCTTCATCAAGGATGATCGCGGCAGGCTGGCCCTTCAAAGATCGCTCGATACGCCGGAAAAGATAGAGGAGGACCGGCAGCGCGTATTTTTCACCGAGGTTCATCAGCTCCTCGACTTCAAACACGGTAAATTCCGACAGGCTCAGGCCGTCATGTTCCGCATCGAGAAGATGGCCCATAGAGCCGTCCACCGTGTAGGTGCGGATCGCCTCGCGCACCGTTTCATCCTGAATCGTGACCACAAATTCAGAGAGGGTTTTGCCCCCGCTGGCGTGCATGTTGACGATGGCGTTGCCGATTTCGTTGCGTTGCGCGGGCGTGGTCGCCACGCCGTTGAGGGCTAGGATTGTGTCGATCCAATCCATTGCCCATGCGCGATCGGACTTGGTTTCGAGGAATTGGAGCGGGCAGAAGGCGAGTTTTTCGTCATCCCCGGCGACAGTGAAATGCGCCCCGCCCACCGCCTTCGCCAGCGGGTAGAGCGACAGGCCCTTGTCGAACGCGAAAATGGACATGCCGGGATAGCGGCGGAGCTGGGCGGCGAGCAGGCCGAGCAGCGTTGACTTGCCTGCGCCCGTGGGGCCGAAGATGAAGCTATGCCCCACGTCGCGGACGTGGAGATTGAGCCGGAACGGCGTGGAGCCGTTGGTGACGCCAGACATGAGCGGGGGCGAGCTGGGCGGATACATCGGGCACGGCGCATGATCGAGGCCGGTCCATATCGAGCTGGTCGGCATCAGGTCGGCTAGGTTCATGGTGTTGATGATCGGGCGGCGGACGTTTTCGACGCCATGCCCCGGCAGCGTGCCCAAGAACGCCTCTAGGTTGTTCACCGTCTCGATACGGGCCGCGAAACCGAGTGCGTTGATAGCCTTTTCAAGCTGGCGCGCGGCCTGTTCTACCTTATCGCGGCTTTCGTCCGTCAGGACGACGACGCCGGTATAGTATCCTTGTGCAATAAGGCCGGAGTTGACTTCCTCCAGCGCATTATCGGCATCGGCCACCATCGAAAGGGCGTCCTGATCTATCTTGCCGCTGTTGGTCTGGAAAACCTGATCGAAGAAGCCGCGAACCTTTTGCCGCCACTTTTTGCGGAAATCCTCAAGGTGTTTCACAGCTTCATGGAGGTCCATAAATATGAACCGCGTGGACCAGCGATATTCAATCGGCAGCTCGCCCAGCGCCGAGAGGATGCCCGGCGTCGATTCCATCGGGAAACCTTCGATCGCTACCGTCTGGACGAACTTGTTGCCGATGCGCGGGATTACGCCCGTCCACATTTCGACACCGCCGATGATGGAATCGAGATACATCGGGTTCGAGGGCAGCACGACCGGCTGATTTTTGCCGGTGACGCAGAATTGCAGCCACCGCAAAAAGTCGTCGTGCGTCACGGTCGAGCCGTCCTCATTTTCGACCTTGTGAGCGCGAAGGCGGGTCAGCTTCACGGCCGAGGACAGACGGCTTTCAAATGTGGTGATTTCGCGCTTGAAGCGTTCAACCAGGTCGGCCGTGCGTTGCTTGTTGTTCGGCCGCTCCCGATCGTCGTCAAACATCAGCTCGACAAACTTTTGCTCCGCTATGACCGGAGGGAAATAGGTCGCGGTAATGACGAAATAGCCCTCATACATGGTGCCGAGGGACTGGAATAATTCGCGCCTTTCCTGATCTATGGCGTCCGTCACCGGGTCAGGAAAATGCGACAGACCCGCAGCCGAGTAGGCGGCAGCAGGGCGGCGCGGCGCGTCAACGTGGATCATCCAGCCATTGCCCAGCCCGGCGAGAGCTTGGTTGATCCGAAAGCTGACCATATCGCGCTGGCGGTCGGTGGAGCTGGCGTTATCGTCGCCCTCATAAATCCACGCGGCCATGAACGAGCCGTTCTTGCCGACGATTACGCCATCATCGACCATCGCCCCATAGTTGAGCAGATCGGCAAGCCCTTCATCCTTGGAGCGATACCGGGCCAGCTTGCGTTCGGCCGCGTTGGCGAAGGACGCAAAGGCGAGGACCGCGAGCAGGGCCGCCCCGAAGATCGCTATGACGACAGCGATTGTCTGGATCATTTTTTCTTCCCCGGTTGCCGGTAGCGGCGGAATTGCAGGCGGCCGTTCTTGCGGAAGGGCGTGGAGTGAGCCGGGTAGTAGGGGCGATAGGTGCGGTGCCGCATGTAAACGAACCGCATCAGCGGGTCCGATTTCGCCATGAGACGACAGGCCCACACGCCTGCAAACCAGATCAGCAGGCCAGCGGCCCACGCCTTCAAGGAATTGATGGCCGGAACGATCAGCGCCATCGACGCTAGGCCCGTGAGCATGACCAGCTCGCGGTCCCCACCCAAAAACAGATTGTTGCGGACGCCAGAGCGGCGAATAGGCACTGATCGCAGAGCCATGTTGACCGGCCCTCCCCTTTAGCCTGCCAGCGCGGGCGAAGCGGTGCCGGTAATCACCGCACCGCCGCCCGTGATGGAGGACAGGACCGAGTTAGCGCCGACGAGCATCGAGGCGACGAGGACGATCAGCAACAGCGTTCGCACAAAGCCGTTGAGATCGCCGCCGAAGATCAGGACACCACCGGCAACGACGATGCCGACGAGGGCGAAGGTATAACCGACGGTGCCGGTCATCGACTGGCGCACCTTGGTCAGATAGGATTCGTAAGGCAGGCCGCCCGTGGTATCCGAGGCCCAAGCCGCGTGAGGCCAGAGCAGGAGCATGACGAGCGCCAGCCCCAGCATACCCCATATGAGCGCCTTACGGCGGGCGGCGGCGTCATTCCAAAACAACGTCATATGTCATGCTCCTTCACAGTTTGCGCAAAATGTATTTCCCATCCACGAAGCCCCCGACTTCCAGCAGGCTTTCAATGCGGCGACCCTCTGGCGTGCGCGCGATGTGGACGATCAAATGCACCGCATCACCAATCAGCGGCTCAATCGGCCGTGGTGAATCGGGGTGCATACTGATGAGCATTTGGAGCCTGCTAAGGCCCGCTTCGGCGTTGTTGGCGTGCAGCGTGGCCGCTCCGCCCTCGTGGCCGGTGTTCCACGCCATGAGCAGGTCGAGGGCTTCCGGGCCGCGCACCTCGCCCACTAGGATACGATCGGGCCGCATCCGCAGCGTGGTTTTGAGCAGCGCCGTCATGGTGATTTGCGGGGACGTGTGGAACTGGACGTAGTTTTCAGCGGCGCATTGAATCTCGCCGGTATCTTCAATGATTACGAGCCGTTCGGTCGGGTCCGCGTCCACCATCCCGTTGATAATGGCATTCACTAGCGTTGTTTTGCCGCTGCCGGTGCCGCCAATCACCAGAATGTTGCGGTGCGCGCGGATAGCCTCATGGATGAGGCTGCATTGCTCCGCCGTCATAATCCCGCCCTCCACATATTGTTCGAGGGTAAAGATCGCCACGGCGCGTTTTCGGATGGCGAAGGTCGGCGCGGGCACGACCGGGGGCATCTGTCCGGCGAAGCGCGAGCCATCTATAGGAAACTCGCCTTCCAGAACCGGGGAGGCCCGCGTCACTTCCTTGTTATGATAGCCAGCGACCGCCTTGATGATCGCCTCGGCCCGGCTTGGGGCGACCTTACCGATGCAGATCATGCGTTCGCCAAGGCGTTCCAGCCATAGCTTGCCATCGGCGTTCAGGATCAGCTCAACGGTCTTGGGGTCGGCAAGCGCATCCAACATAAGCGGTTGCATGGAGCGGCGAAGCATCTCCTTCGCACGCTCTTTTACCGTATCTTGAGCGGGTTCCCCCTTGGCCTCCATGAAGCACCGTCCCTGCCAAAACAAAATGGACGCAAGGGATATACCGGAATTTTCATGGAGGCAACCAGAACGATTGCAAAGAATTAGGTTCAGATTGGGGGGATTGTCAGGACCGACGCAACTTAGCGTGGGCAGCCTTGTGCCATTGTGCTATCTGAAACGCTTGATGATCCGTGACGATAGCGGAAACGCGCTTATAACCGGGAGGAAGCCCCAGCTTTTTATCTTCTTTTGATAAGGTATCGGCTAGGCTGGCGTCCCAGCCATCGGTGCCGATAGGCGGCGGTTCCAGTAGCGCGACGAGCGGGACTTCCAGAGCATTTGCGATGGCGGCGATTGTTTCGAGCGACGGGTTTCCCTTACCGGCTGTAACGTCAGATACGAAGGACACAGACAGCCCCGCGTTCTCCGCGAGGTCTTTTTTCTTGAGCCGTCTTAAGGCCAAGAAGCGGTTAATGTTAATCGCGAGAACCTTCCGATACACAGGTTCGGTTTCTTTCTTCCGCAAGGGGGTTGGTTTTAGCCGCTAAAATTCCGGGTAGCTGCGGAGGATATGCCGGAGCGCGCGAGAAAGGAAGCGGTATGACGCCGAATATGATTGTTTATAGCATCATTTTTGGACGAGCCGGGCCGAGCGCGCGAGCGCGCATAACGGGTGGCAGCGAACGGATTGAAAGAAGAAAGTGACGCGCGAGAGACAAGATCAGGCTTCCGCGTAATTCTCTTTGGCGTCCATTCCGTAAATGCTCGCAGGATCGAGCGCAGGCCCCAAGATGCTAATTGCCGATCAGATCGCGGCGACCAATTTTGAAAATTACGGCTGTAGCGCGTAGCTCGATAATGTAAGGCTATAGCTTCGATTCTTTCAGTTGGTAGGCCCAAGAAGCCACTCGTTGATGCTCTTGAACTGCGGACTTCGACGTAAACGCAGACCGCTTTTCTATATATGTCTTTCAGTCGCCAGCATATTTTTTCAGCACTGAATTGCCAGAACCTTTAATGTCCTTTAAGCCGGGGCATTATGGCGAATCATACGCAACTCAAACCCTCCACGCTGTCCCAGCGCAAACGCGCCAAGGCACAGAGCGAGCAGGGCTTTAAGCGCATGAGTTTGGCCTTGTCCCCTAAAGCCGTCGAGATCGTGGAGAGGGTGAAAGCCAGCAAGGGATTCACGTCCCGCGAGGCTGCAATCAACGCGATCCTAGAGCGGATCGGGGACGATATGTTTCTGCAACAGGAGTTTCTGGCCGTGAGTGGATAAGAAAATGCCCGGCTCGAAGCCGGGCACCCTCAAAACCGCTTAGTGGGACAGTGCGCCAACACTGAACCTACAGACAATTTCCCACTTAGCGGTTTTCGGACTTCGGTTCAAGGGCGCTTGATTCGCGCAACGGGATTTTTTTGCCTGTCTCCCGGCCCTTCGCAAAGGAGGGACGACGATGAGTGACACCAGAAGAAAAGGGCCGCTGGCGATCGGGGAGCTGACCCAGCAGCTTTTCGGCCGAGCCTATGGCGACCGTAGCCGGGGCGGGAAGCACATCACCAAGGCCCGCGTGCGCGGCGGCAGCAAGGAAGCCGGGAGCGACGTAGAAAAGGGCTTCCTCGCGGCGCGAGACACCAAGACGCGCAAGGGATGCTGGCGTGCGATCAATCTGGCGTTTGAAAAGGGCCGCGCCCTGCGCGCGGAGCTGCGGCGCGAGCCGCGCGAGATAACGCAGTTCGAGCACTATTGCATGAGCATCACCAATTCCACGATCCGGGTGTATCAAGCCCTGTTGCGGATGGAGGAGCGTTTCAGGGGCAACGTGGTGCCCAGCTATGAAATGATAGCCGAATGGGCGACCGTCTCTAGGGCCACCGTCGCAAGGGCCTTGAACGCCCTTACCAGCATCGGCTTGCTGGCGCGCCTGCGGCGCTACGTCCACACCGTCACAGAGGACGGGGCGCGATCAGAGCAGACCTCCAATGCCTATCGGGTGGAATTGCCGAGGATGCTTCTCGAATTGCTCGACCGGCGCAAGCGCCCTGCCCCGGTGCCCGACGACGAGGCCCAGCGCCTACAGGACCGGCTTGAAGATGAGGCTTGGATGCTCTCCCGGTTGAGCAAGGCCGATTACATACGGGAGACGACGACATGCAAGGCCACAGCGGAGGCCCTAATCAGCCTATGGAACGGCATTTGCGCCCGTGATGGCGTTGTTGCCTAGCCGTGAGTCTCATAATGGTTCTGAACCTCCCCTTGAGTTTATTTATCTAAGGTGATGCGGAGTTGCGCTAGTCGCGCAACACTTAATTGAGACTGTTTGAACACCAAAAAGGGGGTAAGGCTCCGATTTGGGGAGCTGACATGCGTGTCCATTCGGGGCGCGGATAGCGGCACTCTGTAAAACTGCGGGGCAGCGACCAAATATGCCTTGCGATGGAGGCCATTTTAGCGGCTAAAAGATTTTCATGGCGGGCGAGCGTAACTTGACAGCAACCGGGAAACTTCCAATATATCGGATATGGCCGGGCTATGGTGCCAAGGTCGAAACCGGAGAAGTCCGATGAGCAACAGAGAGAGAATTGCCGCCGTGCTGGTTGGCGAAGAAGACCGGATTATGTGCCTGCCCCGGCTGTTCGGGCTGGCGCGCATGATCGAGGTCGAGGCCGTCACCTATGGCTATATGTCCAAGCTATCCGCCGACTACACGGGCGCATATTGGCATTTCTACACCCTATCGAACGGCGGGTTCTACATGGCCCCCGGCGATCAGCCCCAATATCGTCTGGAATGGGACGGCAACGGCTTCTCTGGCGACGTTTCGGCCGACGCGGCGGGCCTTATAGCCACCCTGTTCATGCTGGGGCATATGCACGAAAAATACGGCGAGGATCAATTTGCCCAGCTCTATGCGTGGGCATCTGCCTATGCCGCCCAACATTCGGAAGCGGGGCCGATCGGTGCCGCGCTCGACTAGCGCCACAGGGGGGCAGCGTGCCCCCCTTCCCTTCCCTGCCTATCGGGCATATTCCTCATTCGGCCGCCATGAGGAGCAACGCCAGCGAAGGAACAGACGCGCGCATGATTGATGTTCGGCCAGATTGCCTATTGCCCGCCGATCAGGGGTGGCAGCAGCCGACGCCGGATGAGGTAAGGGCGGTCCTCAAAGCAGCGGACATGACAGGGGGCAGCGCGTCCAAGTTTCTAGGCTTGAGCAATACCCGCGTTATTCGGCGCTGGACGGGCGGCGACGATCAGATTCCCTATTCGGCATGGGCGCTGTTGTGCGCGGCTGCGGGCTTGGGAAATATTTGGGAACACCAGAACGACGATTTTAGCGGCTAAAATTATTGCCGTTCAGACTTTACGGGGGCTTGACACGGTTCGGGATGCTGTCATTATATCGGTTGTGACCGGGCAACCCGCCAAGGTCGAAACCGGAGTATTCCGATGAAGGCGAAAATTCCCCCGCTGCCCGCACGTTTTGCGGTCATGCGGCTTCCCAATCCTCCACCCGCATGGGAGGGCAACCGCGTGGATTACGTCATTGCGGCCGTCTGGACGTTCGGAGTCCTGATCTGGACCGTCGCGCGCTTCATCATCCCGCTTGTCGTATTCTGGCAGTTCTGCCGGATGCTCTGGTATTGGAACACGCCGGATGTTCATGCCGGTTGGCAGTTCCTCGCCTATTATGCGGTCTATATCGCCCTCTACATCTTCCTTGGCGTCTATGAGCCGAAGCTATACCGCGAGAAGAATCGCGGCAGGCGCAATGGATAAACGCTTGAGCGCGTCGGCCTTTGAGCAAGCTGCTGGACGGCTCAATATCGCGGCGCGTCCGCTCGACATGGCGCGCGCCGTTCTGGTGGACGGCGAGGCCCAATCGGCCGTGGCGAAGCGCGAAGGCGTGTCCCGCAATGCCGTTTGTCTGGCGGTCAACCGGATTTGGAACGCGCATAGCGAGGTTCCCGAAGGTTTCGAGCGTGTGACGGCGATTTTACCGAAACATAAAGCCTTCCTTGTGCGGCAATGGCAGCGCGAGGCGGTGGAAAGATTGGACGCCAAACGATGAAAACACTTGTCATAGCGAACCAGAAAGGCGGCGTTGGTAAAACTTCAACGACCGTTCATCTTGCCTATTACTTCAAAGAACAGGGGTTGAAGGTCGCAGTTATTGACTTGGACACCCAAGGAAATGCCAGCTTCACCCTTGGCGAATATGATAGCGGAGCCTTGGCGAGCGGCCTTTTCGATGCCGTGTCACAATTCGACCTGGCTAACGCCGAGGGGATTGCTGTCTTTTCCGCCGACGCGCGGTTGGCCGATCTTGAGAAACTAGATCTCGGTGCGGCTGCTGGCGCGTTCAAGCGCAGTCTGGCCGTGATCGAGGCGGAAGGCTTTGACGTGTGCCTGATAGATACCCCCCCTTCCCTTGGGGTCCGAATGGCAGCGGCGTTGCTATCGGCCGACTTTGCGGCCTCGCCCATCGAGCTTGAAGCCTACAGTTTGCAGGGCATTGAGAAGATGGTGACGACGATCGCCAATATCCGGCGCGCGAACCCGGCGCTGCAATTCCTTGGCATGATACCGAGCAAGGTTGATGGCCGGAATCCCCGGCACGGGCAGCACCTTGACGAGTTGACCCGTGCTTATCCCCAGTTGGTCATTCCGACGCCGATCGGAAACCGGAGCAGCGTTGCGGACGCGCTGGCGTCGGGCTTGCCGGTTTGGTCGATCAAACGGACTTCGGCGCGGAAAGCGGCGCAGGAAATGCGAGCGATGGCCCGCCACATTCAAGAAAAGATGGAGATTTGACGATGGCCGACAACACCGAGGACAAGAAGGCGGGCAAATCGTCCACCAAGGCCACGCAGAAGCCCGCGCAGAACGCCGGGCTAGGGTTGGAGGGGTTGGGCGACCTTTCGAGCCTCCTAGCCTCTCCTGCGGCCCCGGAGGGCGGTTCTGGCGCTCCGCTCGAATTGGAGCTGGCGCTGATTGACGAAGACCCGCACCAGCCCCGCAAGCAGTTTGACGAAAATTCGCTGGCGGAAATGGCCGAGACGATCAGGGCGCGCGGCGTGAAGACGCCTATTTCCGTTCGGCCCAACCCCAAGGTGGAGGGGCGCTATCTCATCAACCACGGCGCGCGCCGCTATCGCGCGTCCCTGTTGGCCGAGAAAGTGACAATTCCGGGCTTCATCGACCCTGATTATACCGAGGCCGATCAGGTCATTGAGAATTTGCAGCGTGACGCTCTCACGGCCCGCGAGATTGCCGACTACATCGGCCGCGAGCTGGCCAACGGGAAAAAGAAGGGCGAGATTGCCAAGGCCATCGGGAAATCCCCGGCCTTTGTCACCCAGCACGCGGCATTGCTCGATTTGCCGGAGCCGATCGCCAAGGCGTTCCAGAGCGGGCGTTGCAAGGACGTGACGTTGATCTATGACCTTGTGGGCCTCCACAAGAAGCATAGCGAGGGCGTGGCGCGCTGGCTGGCCGATGCCGATCAGGAGATTACGCGCGGATCGGTGCGGCTCTTGAAGGAGTTCCTTGAGTCCGGCTTGAGCGGCGAGGCCGAGGAGGAGGCGGGCGACGATGAGGGCAACGGCGGAGCTGGTGACGACGCCGGGGCCGAGGAGGAGAAGGAACCGAAAGAGGAAGACCCGCTAAAGCTGAAAAAGGCCATTGTGCAGGTTTCCCATAGCAAGCGCCCTGCCCGTCTGATCCTGAATAAGCGGCCCTCGCGCGATGGCGTGGCGTGGATCAAGTATGAAGACAGCGGCGAGGAAACCGAGGTCGATCTTGGGAAAGTGCAGCTTCTCGCGCTTCTTGAGGGGTAATATTTGGAGGTATCTATGGCTACCGACGATTGGCAACCTATCGAGACAGCCCCATCTGGTGTTGAAATCCTTCTCGCATGGACGACCGGCGACACATGGCGGCCATATAGCGAGGGCTGCGATTGGATATGGACTCGCGGCGAATTGACAAATGGGGAATGGTTAGACGGGCCGTGGGGGCAACCGAACTGGTGGATGGCAAATCCGCACCCTCCCCCCGACATGCGTTGAGTGACGCATAGCATCGAGTTGATGGCCCCGCGCAAGCGGGGCCTTTTTTGTGGCGCGGGAGGCTGGAAAATCGGATATAGTGCAAGCTCGAAATTTTAGCCGCTAAAGGAACGGCCATGCAGGACACGCCGATTGCAGACCCGGACAAGTTCTCACTGGACGAGGGAACGGGCGACCCACAGGCCGATGCCGACCGGCTGCTAGACGAGGCGCGCACGCTGGATAGTCAGGAAACGGCAGCTATCGCCACCGCGCCAACCGAGGAAACCTATAACGCCCAGCTACAGACGGTCATTGAGGAGAAGGTTGAGCAGGCGAACCAGATCGAGGACCGCCTAGAAAGCATGATGGAGCAGCAAACCGCCCGCTTGCAGCAAATCCAGCAGCAGCCCCCCGGCTTCCTGTCCCTGCCCGGCAAGCGCCAAGCATGGCAGGCCCGGATTGCCAATGCGCAAGCGGCCGTGCAGCGGATCGCGGTAAGGCTAGAAGCCGTGCGCGAAATCCGCGACGGTATGGCCGTTCACGGCCCGCGCGTGGAGACGATCGCGGCGGCCAAACTCGAATATCGAGAGCCGAAACTTGTCGATGATTTCGAGGAGCTGATGCAGGCGCGCCGGTTGCATGAGCTGCACATGCGCGCGGAGCGGGAGAAAGAGCAGATCAGGGAAAAGACGGTCGAGCGCGGGGCGGACGATCGGAAACCGTCAGGCCGCACGCTCGCGCGCGGATTGGCGAGAGACGGGGGATAGCGCGACCCACGGGGGGGAGGGGCCTTCGCTGGCGTCAATGATGGAACAGGGCAGCGGCCAACACTACCAGCGCCGCGATCAGCGTCAGGCCCGACGCTAGGAGATTGCGGTTAGCGACGGCCCGGCCATCGTTCAGGGGCTTTTGTAGCCCCGTCCCGATATGTTCTCCGACTTCCTTGATGATAGCCTTCGCTGCGGCCTCCATACGTTCATTCATGGCGGCTTCCGAGGCATCCAGCGCGGCGTTCAGCACCGATTCCGCCTTGTCGGTGATAGCAATCGACCAACGATTGCTCATGTCTTCCAGCTCGCTTTTGAACGCCTTTAGTTGCTCCTCCTGCGCATCGGCGCTTTCGCCCAGCAACATCGCGTTGATGGTTTGCAGGATCATCAAGGGATCATCGGCGGACAGCGTGACCCCGTGCTGGCGCGAGATTTCCGCGATCAGCGCCGCGATTTTTTCGTGATCGGCCATTACACGACCTTAGCCTTGTCGAGTTCAGCAAAGACCGCATCACGAACGCGGCCGAGGCGGTGACGCTGCATCAGGGCTATGTCGCCATCGGCAAGCGTTTCCTCAAAAGTCTTGCGCGCGGCCAGCATGTCCCGAACGTCCGCCCCGAAGGTTTCCTTTCTCAGATCGGGGAGGGTGACGATCGCGGCGACCCGATCCTTTAGCTCCCGGTAGGCTTTGAGCTGTTCAAAACTCTTACCCTCTGCCTCGACAGGCCCATGATAGGGGTTGAGCCACACGACGATTGCAGCCGGATCGGGGAAGGCTTCGGCTACCGAGGCGAAGCCTTGAAGCGTGTCGATCAGCGATTGCCCGCCTACGATAATGGTATGCAGGACGAGCTTATGGCCCAGATCGGCAATCACGTCAGGCGCACCGTTGTCGAACATATAGGAGGATAGGGCGCTGTAGCTGCTCGCGCCGCTGTCAATGACCACCGATTCCTTGGAACCGGCGATCATTTCCATCATGGCGTCGAATTTGCGCGGGTTTATGTCGCCGTTTTCCAGCAGCTCGACCTTGGACACGTTGAGGGACTGAAACCCGGCAAGGGTGGCGTTGATCGGATCGGTATCAATGCAGAGCGGGCTTTCGCCTCGCTTGGTCAGATATTGGGCCAGCATCGAGGCGGCGAGCGACTTGCCCACACCTCCCTTGCCCTGCAAAACTATGTGGACGTTGCTCATACCAAATCCTCTTTGTTCGGAGTGGCCGGGTGATTGAAGCGCGCCGGTTTGGGCCGGGGCGGCGGATCAGCTTCGGCCGAGGCCGTTGCTGATCGGGAAGGGGAGGGGGGCGCTGGCGATGCCTTGGGCGGTTCCCCGGTAGCTGGCGCGCGATACCGGCGAACGTATTTGGCGAACCACGCATAGCCGAAGCTAATGCGGCCTTCCTCCGTCAGCAGCTCCCATATGCCGCGCACCGGCCATCCTTCCGCAAGGGCTGCATCTATGTCCGATCGAGCGGCGAGGAATTGCGCGAGGTTCCGGTTTTTGCCCCCCGGCTCCCGTGAGGCCGCCCGTTCGCGCAATCGCTCCGTGAAGGATTTCCCGCTGTCTGTCATTTCCACCTACGATATTTTTCGGCGCATAATCGGCTATAATGCGTTCATAAACCGGCCACGAACCGATGAACTCCCGCTATATCGTATTTTTCTGCCAGATTAGGCCGTGTGGCGCTAGATATTTTCGGGGGTGAACGATATATGATCGTTCCAGCAACAGTTTCTATTTGGCGTCTAAACGTCGAAGACGGGGCAAGATAGGTGATGGAGGCATCCACGCAAGCGCGGACACCCCCATCACTCCCCTTATTCGCGCCGGGGGCGCTCAACGGGATTCTTGCTCTGCGAGGCCGCCGCTACCGCAGCGAAGGGAAGGTGATTTGAACGACAGACCCAAGGCGAAGCGCGAGCGGCACCACATCAAGATATGGTGCAGCGCCGAGGACAAGGCGACGATTGAAGCCGCCGCACAGGCCAGCGGGTTGAGCGCGTCGGCCTATTTGCGTGTGCTTGGGTTGGGGCATCAGCCGCGCCCCATAATCGACATAGAACAGGGGCGTGAGTTGGTGCGCGTCAATGGCGACCTTGGCCGTCTTGGCGGCCTGTTGAAGCTATGGCTTACCGACGACGCCAAGTTGGAGGAAATGGCCCCCGAACGGATGCCGGTCGTCATTCGGGGCGTGCTGTCCAAGATTGAGGCCAATCAGGAGGAGCTGGCCGGGATCATCCGAAAGGTCTTGCGGTCCCGGCAAGATTTTAGCGGCTAAAAAAGGGCCGCGCGGATGATTGCAAAACACGTCCCCATGAAGGCGACCGCAAAGAGCGATTTCGGCGGGTTGGTGCGATACATCACCAGCGCGCAGGGGCGTGATGAGCGCGTGGGCGTGGTGACTGTCACCAACTGCCGAGGCGAGACGCCAGAAGATGCCGCACAGGACGTTATGCTTGTCCAATCGGCCAATCAGCGGGCGGCTTCGGACAAGACATATCACCTCATAATTTCGTTTCCTCCCGGCGAGAGTCCGAGCGCGGAAGCCTTGCGCGATATTGAGGAGACGATTTGCGCGGGGCTGGGCTTTGCCGAGCATCAGCGGATCAGCGCCGTTCATCACGACACCGACCACACGCATATTCATCTGGCGATCAACAAGATTCATCCGACCCGCCACACGATCCATACGCCCTTGCGGGATTATCGGACGCTTGCCGAGCTATGCGAGCTGCTAGAGGTCCGTCACGGTTTGGAGCGCGTCAACCACAACGCCCACCAGCGCGGCGGGGAAAACCGCGCGAAGGACATGGAGCAGATCGCGGGCACGGAGAGCCTGATAGGCTGGGCGCAGCGGAATTGCGCCGAACCCTTGAAGGCCGCCGCGAGCTGGACCGAGTTGCACCAGATCGCGGCCGACTTCGGCCTGTCCGTGCAGGCGCGCGGCAACGGCCTGATATTCGCTGCGATGGACGGAACGACCGTAAAGGCCAGTTCCATCGCGCGCGAGCTGTCAAAAGGGGCGTTAGAGAAACGCTTGGGAGCCTTCCAGAGCGCGCGGGGAGGGGAGGGGGCACCGAAAGCCCGACAGACCTATGAAAAGCGCCCCGTGCCCTCCCGTATCGACACCAGCGGCCTATTTGCTGCCTACCGCGCCCAGCAGGGCACGCGCGCCACGCGCCGAAAGGTCGAGCTGGCCGAGGCCGCAGCCAAGCGCCGCGCGGCCATTGAACAGGTGAAGCGCATCGGGAGGACGAAGCGGGCGGCGATAAAGCTGCTAGGTGGCGGCCCGGCTGTTAAGCGCCTCAATTACGCACTGGCGGCCCGGTCCACCAAGGCCGCGATTGCGAAGATTGTTGCCGCCCACGGGCGGGAACGGGAGCGCATCGCGTCTCGTAATTCCCGGCGCGGGTGGAATGACTGGCTACAGGAGCAGGCCAAGGCGGGCGACCGCACCGCCCTTGAGGCCCTGCGCGCGCGGGAGGGACGGCGCACCGCTCCCAAGGATGCGCTGCACATTGCGGCGATGCCGAGCGCAGCACACCCCGCAGCGATCCGGCAAGACCACATCACGAAACGCGGGACGATCATCTATCGCACCGCCAATGCAGCGGTGCGCGATGATGGCCAGCGCCTGCATGTATCGCGCGGGGCGCAGATCGAGGGCGTTGTTGCCGCCTTGCGGCTTGCGCACGAACGCTATGGCGACAGGCTGGCGATCAGCGGCAGCGATCAATTCAAGGCCCTTGTGGTGGAAGCCGCCGCCCGATCGGCCATGCCCATCACATTTGCGGACCCCGATCTAGAGGCCCGGCGTCAAAATATCAGGCAAGAGGAGCGCGCGCGTGACAGACAAATCGTTGGACGAGGAGATAGAGGCGGCGCTGGCGTTGCTGGGCGAAACGCCGTCAATGACGCTGGACGAGACGCCAGCACCACAGCACCAGGTCGAAACGGGACATTCCGACCCGGAGCCGTCAGCGCCGGAGGAACCGACGCCGGAACCGGCCTTGCAAGCGGAGGAGCCAGCAGCGCCGCCATTCGAGCTGGCCCCGCACAGCCCGCCAGAAATGGACATTCTAGCGCCGGAGGAGCCGAGGCCCCCAGCGAGCGCGCCGTTAAGCCCAACATTGGCCGCGTTGGACGAGAGCCGCCGCCCGAAAGCCGAGGTAGTTTGCGCGACCTGTCCCAACTCGGTGTGGTTCAGCACGCCGAGCGAGGTCGCTTGCTATTGCCGCGTGATGTTCATTCAGACGTGGACGACCAAAAAGCCCCGGCCAGATCGTCTTGTGCGACGGGACGACGATCGGCCGCGAGTGAGCGACGATCAGGCCAGCGCAGCGGATAAATACATTGCGGAACGCAATGCGAAGCGTCACATTGGAATGGATATACCGGCGCATCGGCTGTTCACTGGCGATCATGGGCCGCTGATTTACGCCGGGACGCGACAAATCGAAGGGCAGAAATTGATACTCCTAAGAGATGGCGCTGACATGCTTGTGCTGCCCGTGGACGCGCGCAGCGCCGCCCGCGCGGGCAAGCTGGCGATTGGCGAGCCGATCGAGATTGCCAGCAACGGCACCGTCAAAAGCAAGGGGCGCGGCCGGTAACGGCCGCGAGAAGGGCAAAGCATGGCAAAGAAGCGCAATACAGCCATCGGGCCGCAAGTGCGGGAGCGCGGAAGCAAGGGCGATAATCGCCCGTTGCTGGCGGCCCTTGTGGCCGGTTCCGCCCTTGGAGGCTTATGGAGCGCAACGCAGATGTTCGCGCACCAGATGGCCTATCAGGCTACCTTGGGGCCGAACGCGGGCCATATCTATGCCCCGTGGCGTTTCCTGCAATGGTTCAGCAAATGGAGCGAGGTTCCGGCGCTGAAACCCGCCTTCGGGCAAGCCGTGGGCGTGGGCACCGTGGTTTTCGGCGTGGGCGTCCTGATAACCGCTGCTGTCAAACTGGCGAAATCGAACGCCGGGAAGGGCAATGCCTATCTGCATGGATCGGCCCGCTGGGCCGACATGGAGGACATTCGCGCGGCCAGCCTCGTTGAAAATGATGGGGTCTATATTGGCGCATATCAGGAGAAGAACGGGAAGACGGTCTATCTACGCCATTCCGGCCCGGAGCATTGCCTAACCTATGCCCCGACCCGATCGGGGAAGGGCGTGGGCCTTGTCATCCCGACGCTGCTTTCGTGGCCGCATAGCGCCGTCATCACCGATTTGAAGGGCGAGCTATGGGCGTTGACCGCCGGTTGGAGGAAGCAGCACGCCAACCAGATCGTCATGCGATTTGAACCGGCCAGCTCCCGCGGCTCCGCCCACTGGAACCCGCTGGACGAAATCAGGGTAGGGACTGACAACGAAGTCGCAGACGTTCAGAATCTCGCTACGCTGATAGTGGACCCGGACGGGAAGGGGGTCGAAAGCCATTGGCAAAAGACCTCGCGGGCGCTTCTGGTAGGCGTGATCCTGCATGTCATCTACAAAGCCAAGCATGGCGGCAACGCGGCGACCTTGGCCGAAGTGGATGCCGTATTGGCCGATCCGGTTCGGCCCGCGCAGGAGGTTTGGGAGGAAATGCTTACGTTCGGCCATTTGCCGGGCGGCAAAAATCATCCCGTTGTCGGCAAAGCCGCGCGCGCCCAGCTCAATCGCCCCGATGATGAGGGCGGATCGGTTCTATCGACCGCGCAGAGCTATCTAGAATTATATCAAGACCCGGTTGTGGCCTCCAATACCGCGACTTCCGATTTCCTCATTCGTGACCTGATGAACAGCGAGAGGCCGGTTAGCCTCTACATCATCACCCAGCCCACCGATAAGGACCGGCTCCGCCCGCTTGTCCGCGTCATGCTCAACATGATGGTGCGTATCCTTGCGCCCAAGCAGGAGTTCGAGGAGGGCCGGGTAGTTCAGAGCTACAAGCACCGCGCCCTGTTTATGATTGATGAGTTTCCCAGCCTTGGGAAACTTGGAATCATTCAGGAGTCCTTGGCGTTCGCCGCAGGCTACGGCCTGAAATTCTATCTCATTTGTCAGGACACCAACCAGCTTAGGAGCCGGGAAACCGGCTATGGGCCGGATGAGCTGATAACCTCCAACGCTCATATCCAGAACGCCTATCCGCCCAACCGTGTTGAGACGGCCGAGCATCTTTCCAAACTCACCGGGCAGACCACCGTTCTTAAAGAGCAAATCACCAAAAGCACCGGACGCGGGGGCGGGGGTTTCTTTGGTGGCACCGTGTCCAAGACCGTGCAGGAAACCCAGCGCCCGCTTTTGACGCCTGATGAGTGTATGAGGATGCCGGGGCCGAAGAAGACCCCGGACGGAGATATTTCCGAAGCGGGCGACATGCTGATTTATGTCGCAGGCTATCCCATGATCTATGGCCGTCAGCCCCTCTATTTCCAAGACCCGACCTTTAGTGCCCGCGCCAAGATTCCCGCGCCGGATCGGAGCGACACGATCAGGGGCAATCACGCGCCGAAGCCGCCCGAAGGGGGCCGGAGGATCAAACTATGAAGCGGCCGAGCTTCGCCAAGGTCAGCCGCTATGCGGTTTGTGGCGTGGCGGGGGCCATGATCGCCATGCTTGGCGCGAAGGCGGCGGGCCTTCGCTTCAACGCTACGCCGAGCATCCCGGTAGGCGTCTATCGGGCGACGGGCGGGACCGCGCAAAAGGGCGATCTTGTGGCGTTCTGTCCGCCCGCAGCGCCGCCCTTTTTGGAGGCGTTGCGTAGGCGCTACATCGAACCCGGCGACTGCCCCAGCGGAAGCTATGAAATGATGAAGCGGATTTTAGCCGCTAAAGGCGACCGCGTTGAGATTGGCGGGCAGGGCGTGCGGATCAACGGCCGCCTTGTCCCCGACAGCGCCCCGCAGCTTGCCGATGGGGCAGGGCGGGCCTTGCCCCGGCTCAATGCCGCTTGGACGCTAGGCGATGGGGAAATCCTTGTCCTTGGCGACAGCGCGGCCTCTTTCGACGGCCGCTATTTCGGGCCGATCAGCGCGCGGCAAGTGACCGCCTCCATCAAACCCGTAGTGACGTGGTGATGGCATGAGCGGAGAGATCATCGTCATTGCCGAAAAGCCCGAACTCGCGCGGGCCATTGCCGAGGGCCTTGGAGGAGGGGCGCGACAAGACGGCTTCATAGATTGCGGCCGTCATTATGTGACGTGGGCGATTGGCCACATGCTTGAGCTAGTGGACCCGCAAGACCCGTGGAACATGGCGGCGCTGCCGATCAGCTTCATCCCGTGGGAAAAGCGGCCCGTTGCCAAGACGAGCGCCCAGCTCTGCACGATCGGCAAACTCCTCAAATCGGCGCGGAGCGTCATTCACGCGGGCGACCCCGACGATGAGGGCCAGCTTATCGTTGACGAGATTCTGCAATGGGCCGGAAGCCGGTTGCCGGTCCAACGCCTGCTAATCAATGACAACAATCTAAAGGTTGTGCAGCGGGCCTTGGCCTCCATGCGGGATAACCGCGAATATGCCGGGTTATCCGCGTCGGCCGAGGCGCGCAGCGTGGGCGATTTGCTCTATGGCGTGAACATGACCCGCGCCTATACCCTCGCGGCGCAGGCGCGGGGGTTTCAGGGCGTTCTTAGTGTCGGTCGCGTGCAGACCCCAATCTTGGGCCTTGTCGTCCGCCGCGACCGCGATTTTGAGGCCCACACCAAGAGCCATTACTACACGGTATCGGGGCAGTTCAGTTTCGCCGGGCAGACCTTCCCCGCGCGTTACCAGATCGGGGAGGGCGACCCTGTTGATGAGCAGCGCCGCTTGATCGACCGCAATTTCGCGACGGCCGTAGCCGGGGCGGTGCAGGGGCAACCGGCTCGCATCGCCAGCGCCAAAACCACCGCGAAAGAGGCAGCGCCGCCGCTGCCCTACAATCTCTTGAAGCTGCAAACCGATGCCGCGCGGAAATTCGGCTACAAGCCCAATCAGGTGAAGGACATTACGCAGGCGTTGCGGGAGAAGCATCGCCTTATCACCTACAACCGCAGCGACAGCGAATATTTGAGCGATGAGCAGCACGCCGACGCCCCCGGCGTGCTGGCGGCCGTCGCCGCGACGGTCCCGATGCTGGCAGCGATCGCGCAGCGCGCGGACCCGTCGATAAAAAGCCGGGCCTTCAACTCGCAGAAGGTTTCCGCGCATCACGCCATCATTCCGACCGAAGCCACGGCCGACTTTGCCGCGCTGACAGAGCCGGAGCAGCGTATCTATATGCT
This sequence comes from Sphingobium sp. SG1, assembly GCF_057063145.1. Classification (NCBI taxonomy): domain Bacteria; kingdom Pseudomonadati; phylum Pseudomonadota; class Alphaproteobacteria; order Sphingomonadales; family Sphingobiaceae; genus Sphingobium; species Sphingobium sp. SG1. The sequence continues at coordinate 37,565 of NZ_JBVVOJ010000021.1, forward strand.
GATCGCGCGCGCCTATGTCGCGCAGTTCTGGCCCGCGAACCAATATGACCAGACCGAAATCGAGATAGAGGTTGCGGGCCACGCCTTTTCCGCGCGGGGCAAGGTTGTGACCAAGCCGGGTTGGACGGTCCTCTATAAGAACGATGTAGGCAATGAGGATATTGCCGAGGACGAGGACACCCTTTCGGCCGACTTGCGTTCGATCGCGTCGGGCATGGCCGGGCAATGCCTTTCGGCCAGCGCCGACCAGCAGGAAACCAAGCCCAAGCCGCTCTATACGATGGCCACGCTTTTGACCGACCTAACGCGGGTGGCGAAATATGTTCGGGACGAGCGGCTTAGGAAACTCCTGATCGAGAAGGACAAGGGGAAGGCGGGTGAGCATGGCGGAATTGGAACCCCGGCGACCCGCGACAGCATCATAGCCACGCTTTTCGATCGCGGGTTTTTGGTCGAGAAGGGCAAGAATATCGTCAGTTCCCCGCAGGCGCGTGCCTTCTATGACGCCTTGCCCGATCAGGCGAAGTTCCCTGACATGACCGCCATTTGGCACGAACAGCAGCGCGCGATTGCCGAGGGCAAGAGCGATACCATGACATTCGTTCGCGGACTGGCCGATTATGTCGGCCGCGAGGTCGCACGGGTGAAAGAGCAGGGCCTTGCCATAGCGATCGACGCGCCGCCTTGCCCGTCATGTTCCAAGCCGCTGCGCCGGATCAAAGGGAGCAAGGGCTATTTTTGGTCCTGCACCGGCTATGCCGACGGCTGCAAATTCACCGCCAACGACAAGGCGGGCAAGCCGGAGCTGGCGAAGGCTCCCGCGCCCGTGCCGTCGCAGCAGCACAAATGCCAAGCGTGCGGCGCTGGCCTAGTGCGGCGTCCTTCCGCGAAAAAGAAGGGGGCCTTCTGGTGGAGTTGCAGCGCCTATCCCGGCTGCAAGCAGACCTATTTCGACAACAAGGGACAGCCCGATTTCAGCAAAGGAGAACGAGCATGACGGATCAGCCCAAGGCGCAGGACGCGCCCACCCTTGACGAGCTGGTGGCGCGCAAACTTGCCGACGCCGAGATTCCCGGCGCGGTTGTCGAGTTCGACCCGGAGGAAGCAGAGCGGGCAGGGGCCTTTGTCGAGGACGCCATGAGCGAGGCCGACGCGCGCGAGGCCGAGGAAGGGCTTGATGGTGACGCGGCACCGATCGCCACGGAACGCGGCGAATTGATCGCGGCAGCGCGCAACGCGAATTGATCTAGGGGAGGGCGAGGACATGGCCGAGGAGAAGAAGCCCTTTCACCAGCGGGTTGCCGACAAGCTGATAGAGCAGTTGAAGCAGGGCACCGCCCCTTGGCAGAAGCCTTGGGAGACAACCGGCAGCAGCGGATTGCCGTTCAATCCAACGACCGGGAAACGCTATCGCGGCGTCAATGTCCTCAATCTCATGTCCGAGGGCCGGGTTGATAATCGCTGGCTGACCTACAAGCAGGCCGCCGCCCAAGGCGCACAGGTGCGGAAGGGCGAGAAAGGCTCCCTTGTCCAATACTGGCAGTTCGAGGAGGAACGGGTAGTTCGGGACGAGAGCGGTAAGCCCGTGCTGGACGCCGAGGGCCGCCAGAGGAAAGAGAAGGTCGAGCTTGAGCGGCCCCGCGCATTTTATGCCGTGGTGTTCAACGCCGAGCAGATCGACGGGCTTCCACCTATCGCCACCACTACGCATGAGTGGAATCCGGTGGACCGGGCCGAGGCCATCTTGCAGGCGTCGGGCGCGAAAATCACCGAAGAAGCGGGCGACCGCGCCTTTTACCGGCCTTCGACCGACAGCATCACCTTGCCGTTGCGCAGCCAGTTTCCGAGCGCGGATCGCTTCTACGCCACGGCGCTGCACGAGCTGGGGCACTGGACCGGCCACCCCAACCGCCTTGACCGGGATTTGGCGCACCCGTTCGGTTCGGAAGGCTATGCCCGCGAAGAATTGCGAGCCGAGATTGCGAGCCTCATAACCGGGCAGGAATTGCAGATCGGCCACGACCCGGAGCAGCACGCGGCCTATGTCGGATCATGGATCAAAGTCCTTGAGGAAGACCCGCTTGAGATTGTCCGCGCCGCATCGGACGCCGAGAAGATTCACACCTATGTTCTGGCGCTGGAACAAAAGCTGATTCAGCAGGTCGAGCAGGCGCAGGACCATACGCGATATTTCGTCAGCAATGAGAATACGCTTTGCTATCAGCAGCCGGGCATGACGATGCTTGGCGTCCTCGCCAGCAATATAGACGGGCGCAACCCGATTAACGGGCCATTCTATGCCAGTCCGCTAGATCAAATCCGGCCTGCTACGCGCGAGGATTTTGATAGGTTCCGCGTGACTTTGCCGCCAGACTTCCAGCAGGCACCGGAGCAGCGCCAGAATGATCTTGATGAGGGCGATCGGCTTGCGGTCGCGGCCGTGGCCGAGACGGTTCAAGCCTATGAGGAGTGGCAGAACGGCCCCCATTTCGATGGGAACGAGGAAGCGGACCTAGTAATATCCGATGACCTCAACATGGAGCTGGACGATCGTATCAAGGCCGCCTTCGCCAGACCGGCGCTTGCAGCGGCGCTTAATGATTCCGGGTTTACGGTCGAGCGGCTGACAGACCATAGCGGCGACAGATGGGCCGCCGCAGCCGGGGCCGTTGCCGCCATAGGCGATTCTATACCGGACCCGCAGCAGCACTATTCCGACCGCACTTTGCACGCGCTGATCGACAAGCACGGTTGGGAGCCGGTTGATAGTGGCGGGCCGATGCACACCGTTCGACGGCAATTTGAGGGCGTCGGGCCGATCGGCACGATGATAACCCCGAACGGCGAGCGAAACCTTATGGCGGGCTATTCCGCCGATAGCGAGCGCCGCCGCTATATCGCCTTGTCCCTTGGGCCGAACCAGATCAGCGATTTTGATGGCCGCGACCAGAACCCGGAGGAGATTGCCCGCCTTATCAATTTGAAGGCGGAGCAATATGCCGATGAGCGCCGCGAGCGGCAGGGCTTGGCCCCGCTTTATGCGGTCAATTCGCCATCCTTGGACATTGACGCGACTGACCACCGGGACGCCGCGCCAGCGCCTTCCACCCGCACATATCTTGCGGTCCCCTATCGGGAGAAGGACGAGGCGAAAGCCTTGGGCGCAAAGTGGGATAAGGCCGAAAAATCATGGTATGTCCCGGCAGGCGCTAATGTCGAGCCGTTCCAGAAATGGCTTTCAAGCGCCGTAGAGGCACCCGCAGAAGATATAGGCCAATCGCTCCCCGGCGAGCGCGCGCAGCGCCCCACGGCCCCGGAGCAGCCGCAGGAAGGGCATACGATGAAGGAAACCCCGCGACAGACGCGCGAATATCTGGCGGTGCCTTATGGCGAACGAACCCTTGCCAAAGCCAACGGCGCGAAATGGGATGCCGCGCGCAAGAGCTGGTATGCGCCGGAGGGCGCAGACCCGGAGAAGCTGGCGCGCTGGAAAATAGACAATCAGCCGCGCCAGCAGGAGGCGAAAAGCCCGGAGGTCGAGTTTGCCGACGCCATGAAATCCCTTGGCCTTGAGGTTCCCGCAGGGCACCCGATGATGGACGGGAAGACCCACCGCGTTCCCGCAGCGGGGGACGGCAAAGGCGAGGCGGCGGGCTTCTACGTCGCGTTCACCGATGGCCACCCCGCAGGCTATATCAAGAACAACCGTTCAGGGCTGGATATGCGCTGGAAAAGCACCGGCTACACCTTGAGCGAGGAGGAGAAGGCCCGCTTGAACGCCGAGGCGGCCACCAAGCGCGAGGAGCGCGATCGGGAACGGACGGCGACATATGACGCGACGGCCGAGCGCGTGCAGCAGCGCGCCGCGCAATGCCGTCAGATCGAGCAGGCAACGCCCTACATGGAGAGGAAGGGCATTGCGCCGACGATCGGCGCGCTCGCCAGCGCCAGCGATAATACAATCCACCTTCCGGCGATCGACACCAGCGGCAAGCACTGGACGACGCAATATATTCAGGAAGACGGCACGAAGCGTTTTGCGAAGGAGAGCCACAAGGAAAGCTGTTTCCATGTGGTCAACGGGGGCGTGACGCCGCAGGCCGCACTAGCCGCGCTCGACAAGGCCCCGCGCATTATGATTGGCGAAGGCTACGCGACGATGGCGACCGTCTCTAGCGTGGTGGACCATGCGACCGTCGCGGCGTTCGATTCCGGCAACCTTCCCGCCGTCGCAGCCGCGTTGCGCGAGCGTTACCCCGACAAGCCGATTTTCATCATGGGCGAGGACGATCAGCGCGTCTTGGAGAAATTCGGCTACAATCCCGGCAAGGAGAAGGCGACCCAAGCGGCGCAGGCCGTGAACGGCGTTCCGGTCTTCCCGACCTTCGCTCCCGGCGAGCAGCAGGCCGACCCGGCACGCTTCACCGACTTCAACGACTTGCAGCAGAACAGCCGCTTGGGCCGTGAAGGCGTGGTGCGCCAGATCAGGGCGGCGATCGAGAACCCGCGTCAGCAGGAGCGGGAGGCTCCCCGGATCGAGCTGGACGACGAACGCGAAAGGAAGCGTTCCGGGCCGGTTATCGGAGACGATCGACCGGCCCAGCGCCGCAGCGTTCGACGCTAGATCAAGCGGAAACCAGCTTCCTAGAATAGTCGAGGGAACGGAGCGCGGTTTTGAGATGGAAGGCGGTTATGTCGTCGTCCATCTCCACCGCGATAACGAGGCTTTCCCGCGCGAGGTCTATAGCGTGGAGGAGGCCGCGATATTGTTCATCGCTCAGGTCCGTGTCTCGCATTGTTCTCGCAGTTCGCGGGGCCTCCGCTTCATCCACGGTCAGGGTGACAGGCTCCCGATCGTCATGGCCTTCGGCCTCTAGCTCGCTAATGTAATGCAGCGAATGGAGCGCGTGTTTCAGTTGAAAGGCTGATAGATCGTCGCCCAGCTCCGCCGCGATAGCGAGGCTTTCGCGCGTGAGGGCTATAGCATGTTGGAGGCGGTGATATTGTTCGTCGTTCAAGTCCATCATCACCCGACTCCGAAGCAGGTTCCAGAATGGCAATATACCTACGTTTGGACGATATGGCGCACCCGTTGAGCAAATTATTCGGGAAGCGGTTGAGGGCGCGGAGGCAGGCCCTCAAAATGTCGCAAGCGATGCTGCATGAGCAAACCGGCGTCACGGCCTCCTACATTTCGTTTATCGAGAACGGGAAGGCCAATCCGACCTTGGATGTTATGGCGCAGCTCGCGGACGCGATCGGTTGCCCTGTCTCGGAAATGTTGGCCGCTGAAGCATAGTCGCCGCTGTCTATGCGCTGCAGCATAGCCGCCCGCGTCTATGTCGCCGGTGGCATAGACGTTCCCGTCTATGATGCTGGCCGGTGAAGCCCCTTGCTGGCTTAGGAGGTTGCAGCATCGAGCCGGAGCCGTAATCATCCGGTGCCATGAAGGACTGGCCCGATCCGAACGACGATTCCGGCAGCGACTTGCTTATCCACATCGAGTTTTGGGGATTGCTGGCGCTTACCGGGCTTGCCTTCCTCGCGGGCGTTGGGCCGCCGATCGTCCGCTTTGTCCGTTCAGTCATCGGATAGGCGCGCACGCCTATGATGCTGTCCCGTGGCGGGGAACAATGTAGGCCCATATGCCGCCTTGGCTCGCCCACTCTGGATGCCGATAGTTATAGGCCATCATGGCGAGCGTGAACAGCAGCAGCAGAAGCGCCGACAAATCGCCGCGCGAAAAGGGCCTGTTGTTATCGCCGTTCATCGCCTCTTTTGACACAGGAGCGGTAATCGGACCCTTGCCCGCCTTGGTTAAATGTTGGTGGACGAGCTGGCGGCGCAGAAAGATGGACCCGACAGCTAATGCAGCCGGGTCCAGTGAAAGAACCTAAATGATCGAGAAAGGTTCTTCGGGTCGCAGGGCTGATCTAGGATGCTTTGGTTAATCATTTCACAACGGCAACGAGTGCGGCGCTGGCCTGCTATGAGTCCACTTCCAGCAGCGCGGCGAGGATCGCAATTCGCTCGCCCGCAGGCAGCTCGCTAAACATGCGTTTCCAACGTGCCGCCTTGCGCTTGATCCTCTGGCGATCGGTGAAATCCACCCCGGCATGGGTGGCCCAATGCGCCGCGTCGGGCGCATAGTTCATCCATAGACATTCGGTGCGCGGCCCGCCTCGCGTCATGGCCTGATAGGACAGGACGCGCCAGCGCGGCGCGGGCAGCAGTTCGCTATACAGGGACGAGGGATAGCCTGAAATCATCACCGAGGCGGGCAGCGCATCGAGGACGGCCAGCAGTTCCCTATGGTCCGCTTCCGTATAGTCATAGCGGTAGCGCGTGCCCGGATGGGAGCGCGTGGCGAGGACATAGGGCGGATCAGCATAGATCAGCACGCGCCCAGCGGCCGAAAAGTCGAAATCGCGCAGGAAGGCGAGGCAATCGACGTTGTAGGTTTCGACGGCCGCGCCATCGAACGCGCTCGATTCCTCTGCCGCGATCGAGCCGAAGCACTCAAAGGTAGCCGGATCAATTTCGAGGCCGATCGAGCGGGCAGCGGGAGGCTTGCGCCGGAGGACGATGCCGGAGCCTAGATGCGTCTCAATGTAGGTATCGTGCGGCGGCATATTGGCAATCACAGCCTGATATGCGCCCGAAACCTGTTTCGAGCCGAGATAGCCGGTCATGGCACCTACTGGAAAAGAAGGGGCAGGCGGGGGAAGCGTCCCCCTGCGATCGGGCCGCCCAGCGTCCCGATCGACCCCCACAGCAAGGGGCCAGCCCCTCGCAACGCTCCCCGGCTAACACCAAGCGGAAGGTTAGGGCTGGGGGCGTTCATCTGGAACGCCGAGGCGACGGCGGCTTAGGCAGGCCGTGGCCGATTTCGTTGGATTTGGTTTTGCCGTCGCTTTCGCTCTGGCCTGTCTTGAGGGCGTCGGAGAGTCCGGCGAGCGAGCTTCCCCGTGCCGCGTTCAGGAGAGACGTTCGGCCACTTTCCGGCGTAGCTTTTCGTCCGTCGCCATGTGCGAGGCTCCCACCAACATCAGGGCCTCCAATCGCGTAAAGTTGCCCGTGGGGAGACTGTCCTTTGAATTGGAGGGCGCAATCTGCGCTGACGCGGCCGAGTTGGTTGAGCCGGTCGAACTCTCTTTCAAGCCTTTCTTGGACAGGTCCATTTTCCAATTCCTTCCGCCAGATATTTACACCGTCCATGCCTTCTAGGCGATGAACATTCGCACGATCGCGCACGTCATGGACCGCAACCGAAATCTGATCGCCAAAGCGACCTAGAAGGGCCTCTAGGCCGTCAGGCGTGCCCTCCTGAATACGCACCATCACGGCCGCGCTCGCACCCCGGCCCAGCTCCTCAAAGCGTTGGAACGTGTGCGCAAGCGCCTCCTCTGGCCGAGGCAGCACCGCTATTACCCCGACCCTGCATCCGGCGCTCAATGCCTGTTCGACCTTGGCGATGCTCGCTTGCGGATCGACAAGCTGGCCCTCAAAGATCGCGCGCACGTCACGGCCGAGCCGGTTTCCTTCATGCAGCGCCGCATACTGGATTTCAGAGGTTTTCCCGGCCCCCGGCATCCCGGTTACGAACAGCACCAGGTTGCGGGCCGGATCGGAGCTATCGGCCACTACGCGCCGGTATTGTTCGGCCGCCAGAACGGCCGCGGCATTGTGGACGGGCGCGTTGTATCGGCCGCGGGCCTCTCTTGAGGCGGTATATTCGGGAAGCAGCTCTTTCATGGCGTCCGCACAGACGTAGCGCCCCCCGAAAGTGCCGGGTCGGGCCGCATAGTCCGTCAGGAACCGTTCGGGCGCAGCTTGCACGGCATCGACCACGCGCCGTTGCACGTCCGCGCGATCGGCGTCCGCGAACTCCAATACCCTGATAGGTTCCAATGCCATCCCGCTTCCTCTGTCAGATCCGGCATAGACGTAGGCGTCTATGAGAACCAGAACTATTTGTTGGAGCGTGGTCTAGCACGAATATAAGAAAGCCCGACACAGGGCCGGGCTTTCGCACTTTCGGACACAACGGCGGGTTGTGCGCGACCCGAAAGCAGAGTTGTTGCAGAACCGTATCGGGCAGGCACGGCGCTGGCAAGGCGAAGGAGCTGCGCCCGCGCGATATGCCCAGCCTTTATCGTCGGCAGGCTGTTAATCATGGTGTGCAACGGAAACTTACCATTCATGGCTCTGTTGCAAAAATCGTGAAGCTTGAGCATGCTTGGCGGAGATTGGACGGACGGAACGATGACGGATTTCAAGTGGCGCCATTTCCAGGGTGATGTGATCCTGTGGGCGGTGCGCTGGTATTGTCGCTATCCGATCAGCTATCGCGACCTTGAGGAAATGCTGGCGGAACGCGGCATTTCGGTCGACCATACGACGATCTATCGCTGGGTCCAGTGCTACGCCCCGGAGATGGAGAAGCGGCTGCGCTGGTTCTGG
>NZ_JBVVOJ010000022.1:0-45827 GCF_057063145.1 Sphingobium sp. SG1
CCACTGTCTCCAAAACCAACATCCCGATCTCGCCGCATGAACTTCCACGCGACTGTGTAAGCTATCGAAATGAGGGGGCCCTTTTAGACGCCGATCACCCCGCTAACGGGGTCCTTTTTGCACGCCGATCCACATCCTTCATCTCGCGAAGCAATTTCGTGAGCGTCATGTCGCTCATCGGCGCGTCACCTCTGGCCCCAGGGAACACAAGAGAGCGCGATCCGATCCGCAGGTCCCGGCATCGTTCAAGGATCGCAAGGGCCGGTGCTGACAGGGGAATAACATGCTCGCGTGCCGCCTTCATGCGCGCAGCCGGTATGGTCCACAGCCTCTCCTCCAGGTCGAATTCTTCCCACGCCGCGCCTCGGACCTCGCCTGATCGCACGGCAGTCAGGATGGCAAAGCGTAGCGCGAGCCGGCTGAAGGATTCTCGATCCGTGAGCCTCACCATGAAAGCGGGCACCTTCGCATAAGCCATGGCCGCGAAGTGCCCCTCCTTCTTGGGCTGTCGCGGAAGGCCCTTGGTGATCGCGCGCATGGGTGCTTCAGTCTCGCGATAACCCGAGGCGTAAGCCCAATCGAGAACGGTGCCGATCCGCTGCCGGACCCGTCGCGCCGTTTCGGGCTTAGCGAGCCAGATATCCGACAGCACGTTCCGGATCATGGGCCCTGTAATCTCATGAACCTGCACATGGCCGATCTGCGGGAACACATAGGTTTCGAGCGTCTGGAGCCACTGCTTCTCGTGCTTCTCCTTCCGCCATGTCTTGCTGTGCGCGGCAATCACCCTGGCTGCCGCCTGCCGGAATGTGGGAATGCCTTGCGCCTTACGCCGCTCGAATATCGGATCCAGCCCGAGTTCAACCCACGTGCGGATTTCTCGCGCCCGCTCCCGGGCCGTCGCCAGCGAGACTTTGGAAGCGCTGCCCAGGCCAAAGTCGCGCCGGTTGCCATTCTTCTGCACCCGGCACATCCAGCTCTTGCCGCCGCCGGGTTGAATCACAAGAAACAGGCCGTCGCCATCGCCGAGCCGCCCGGGACGTGTTGCTGCCTTCACAGCGGTAGCGGAGAGCTTTCCCATGCCACCAAATCTCCCACATTCTTTCCCACATTTCCAATCGGTCACCGGTGGACTGGCAGGGATGAACGTGGATGCGAATCACGCTGAAAGCCGCAGAAAAGCTGGGCTTTAGTGATTCGGAACGGATGTGAAAGGACAGGGTGGTGGCGGAGCGGGAGGGATTCGAACCCTCGATACGCTTTTGACGTATACTCACTTTCCAGGCGAGCGCCTTCGACCACTCGGCCACCGCTCCGCAGGAACCCCATCGTCGCTGTAAGCGGCGTGAATCGGGTTCATATTCCATCGCACTGGAGGCGGCTCCCTATCGCGCGACAACGCACTAGGCAAGGGGATGCTTTACTTTCTTGCGCGGCAATTGTTTGATCGGGTCATGACCCTTCGCCGCCGTGCCGCGCTGCTCGCGCCCTTCATCGCCATCCTGCCCCTTGCCGCTGCCGATGCGGCCGATCCGCCGGCCACGCCCAGTGCGGTCGTGGCGCAGGCGCCGGCCAGTGCCTGGCGCGCCGTCCCGGCGCAGGATCTGCTGGTGATGACGATCGAGGGCGGCAAGCGCGTGGTGATCCAGCTAGCGCCGCAATTCGGTCCGCGCCATGTCGCCAATATCCGCGCGCTCGCCACCGCCCATTGGTGGGACGGCACCAGCATCAACCGGGTGCAGGACAATTATGTCGTCCAATGGGGCGACGCGACCGAGAAGAAGCCGCTGCCCGCCGGCCTCGCGCCGACCAGTCCGGCCGACTATGTCCAGCCGCTTGGGGGCGTGAAGGCGAAGCTGACGCCGCTGCCCTATCCTGATCCCTATGCGCGCGCGACCGGCTTCATCGATGGCTGGCCGGTGGCGATCGACGGGGACGCGGCCTGGCTGCCGCACTGCTATGGCATGACCGGCGTCGGCCGCAACATGTCGCCCGACGCCGGCACGGGGGCGGAACTCTATACCGTGATCGGCCAGGCGCCGCGCCAGCTCGATCGCAACATCGCCGTCGTCGGTCGCGTCGTCGAGGGGATGACCGCGCTCACCAGCCTGCCGCGCGGCAGTGGTGAGCTGGGCTTCTATACCGATGCCGAGCGCAAGCTGCCGATCGTCTCGGTGCGCCTCGCAAGCGATCTGCCGCAGGCGGAACAGCCGCATGTCCAGGTGATGGATACCGGTTCGGCCAGCTTCGCCGACTATCTGCGGCTGCGCGCCAACCGGAAGGATGATTTCTACGACCGGCCGGCGGGTGGCGTCGATCTGTGCAATGCGCCGGTGCCGGTGCGATTGGCGCCTTAAAGAGGAAGATCGCGCAGCCGATAGCCGCGCCAGTCGCGGATGCGGCGGATGGCGAAGCTGGTGCGGATCGCCGACACGCCGGGCAGTCGGGCGAGGCAGTCGCGATGGACCGCGTCGAAGCCCTTGAGGTCGGCGGCGGCGACCCGCAGCAGATAGTCGGCCTGGCCCGCCATCAGATGGCATTCCAATATTTCCGGGAAGCCCGCGACCGCCGTCTCGAACCGCTCCATGGCCTCGCGGCTCTGGCTGGTCAGCGAAATCTCGACAAAGGCCTGGAGTGTCAGGCCGAGCGCCGCCGGATCGAGCCGGGCGGCATAGCCCTCGATCATGCCGGTATCCTCCAGCGCGCGGATGCGGCGATGGCAGGCGGAGGAGGAGAGGCCGATCTGCTCGCCCAGTTCATTCATCGACCGGCGGGAATCGCTCTGCAGCGCCTCCAGCAACGCGATGTCGAACCGATCCATGCAATGTCATCCCGATGAAATAAGATTTCGCGATATATCATCCTGCATGCGGGCGATCGCAAGCGCAAAACAGGGAACAATCGTCACCCGCTTGGCGATATGATGGGGCCACAACCGGCGGGGCTGCGTTGTCCTTTCAGGATGGGCCATCCCGCTGCAAAATGGAGAGCGTCTCATGATCGTCGGCACCGTCAAGGAAATCAAGAATCACGAATATCGCGTCGGCCTGACCCCCGAGAGCGTCCATGAACTGACGGCCCATGGCCATGAGGTTCTGGTCGAGACCGGCGCGGGTGAGGGCATCGGCGCGCATGACGCGCTCTATGAACGGGCCGGCGCCACCATCATCGCCACCGCCGCCGAAGTGTTCGCGCGCGCCGAGATGATCGTCAAGGTGAAGGAGCCCCAAGCCGTCGAGCGCGCGATGCTGCGCCCCGGCCAGATCCTCTACACCTATCTCCACCTCGCGCCCGATCCGGAGCAGACCCGCGACCTGATCGCCTCAGGTGCGACCTGCATCGCCTATGAAACCGTGACCGACGCCAGCGGCGGCCTGCCGCTGCTGAAGCCCATGAGCCAGGTCGCTGGCCGCATGTCGATCCAGGCCGGTGCCACAGCCCTCGAAAAGGCGCATGGCGGCCGCGGCGTGCTGCTGGGCGGCGTGCCGGGCGTGCTGCCGGCCAAGGTCGTCGTGATCGGCGGCGGCGTCGTCGGCTTCAATGCGGCGCAGATGGCGGCCGGCCTTGGCGCCGACGTCACCATTCTCGACCGCAATCCCGAAGTGCTCGAAAAGCTGGGCATGTATTTCGAGGCGCGCGCCAAGACCCGTTTCTCGAACCGCGCGAACCTGGCCGAATGCGTGGCCGAGGCGGATCTGGTGATCGGTGCGGTGCTGATTCCGGGCGCCGCCGCGCCCAAGCTGGTCAGCGCTGACATGCTCAAGACCATGAAGAAGGGCGCGGTGCTGGTCGACGTCGCAATCGACCAGGGCGGCTGCTTCGAAACCAGCCATGCCACGACCCATGCCGACCCGACCTACATCATCGACGGCATCGTCCATTATTGCGTCGCCAACATGCCCGGCGCGGTCGCCCGCACCAGCACCTATGCGCTCAATAACGTGACCCTGCCGCATGCGCTGCGCATCGCCGAACTGGGCTGGAAGGATGCGCTGCGCCGCGATCCGCACCTGCTCGCGGGCCTCAATGTCTGGGCCGGCAAGGTTACCTACAAGGCCGTCGCCGACGATCTGGGCCTGCCCTACACCCCGGCGGAAGACGCGATCGCCTGATCGCGCCGCCCCCAGTTTCCCGGCGTCCCCGACAGGCGCCGGGCAAAAGGACGCCAGCCCTCCCTTGCGGGGCTGGCGTCCTTTTATTTTGCGCCGTTTTTCGTCTGGCCCGACGTCGCGTCACCGGGCTTTGTTTCCCGATTGTCAAATAAACGCCATGGATTCTCTTGCGGGTTCCAAGATCTCGTTCGTCTAGTCGGGCAGGGGGACATGACCACATGCCCCCCATGCATCCTGGTTCCGCCGAAGAGAGGCATGGTTTAACATCATGGTCGATTTCCCCACATTCGCCGCCTTGATCCAAAAAGGCGATCGCTCCATCATGCGCGCCGGTCGCGCACTGCAGAAAGGGGCGTGCTGATGTCCGGTGATATCATGACCTGGCTCGTGCCGCTGGTTGCCATGCTGGCCGCCGGCCTGCTCGCCGGCTTTGCCGCCGGCATCTTCGGCATCGGCGGCGGCTTCGTCGTCGTGCCGGCGCTGCTGGTCGTGCTGCCGCTGCTGGGCGGGACGAAGGACGGCATCGCCCATGTCGCGATCGGCACGTCGGCTGCGACGATCATCCTGACCTCCATCCGATCGCTGCTGGCGCATTCCAAGCGCGGCGCGGTGGAGTTTGACGTCCTCAAGACATGGGCGCCCTGGATCATATTGGGCTGCGGCGCAGGCGTCGTGCTGGCGGGCCATGTCGATGGCCGCACGCTCAAGATGATCTTCGGCGCAGGCGTCATCCTGATGTCGCTCAACTTCCTGATCCCGGTGCTGAACGGCAAGGTGATCAGCGACCAGATGCCGTCGGGGCTGGCGCGCATCGGCATTGCAGGCGGGTTGGGCACCTTTTCCTCGCTGCTGGGCATCGGCGGCGGCACCATTGCCATCATGACGATGACGCTGTGCGGCCGCACCATCCACCGCGCCATCGCCACCGCATCGGGCATCGGCACGCTGATCGCCATCCCGACCACCATCGGCTTTGCCATCATCGGCTTCCGCGAAGGCGGCCTGCCCTGGGGTTCGCTGGGCTATATCAACATCCCCGCGACGATAGCGATCGCATCCATGTCGATGCTGACCGCGCCGCTGGGCGTGGCCGCCGCCCACAGCCTGCCCGCCGGGCCGCTGAAGAAGATTTTCGGCGTCTATCTGCTGATCATCGGAGCGCTGATGCTGCGCGCGGGGCTCAAGATCTGATAATGATCTGATAATCTGGCTGTTTGAGAAAGCCGGTACCAGCCCGCTCCCCCGCCCAACCACCCGACGGGATGACACTGGATCGGGTGGCTGGGCGGGGGAGCGGGCTGGTACCGTAACCAAAAATCGCTCTTTCGCGATTTTTCAAACAGGCTCTTAACGGCCGCCAGTGACCGCCTTAACAGGCTTTGTCACTGGCGGCCGTTCGCGCTATCTGACAGGCGGTGAAGATGGCGCAAACCGACCCGATTTCCGTGCTGCTGGTGGAAGATGACCCGGCGGCCCGCGCCAATATTGCCGAAATACTGGTCCGCGCCGGCATGGTCGTCGACCTGGCCGAGGATGGCGCCGAAGGGCTCAAGCGCGCGGCATCGGGCCGCTATCATGTCATCATCCTCGATCGCACCCTGCCGCATCTTTCGGGCATCGACGTGGTGACGCGCATGCGCGTCGCCGGGATCGAGGCGCCGGTGCTGATGCTGTCCGCGCTCGGCCGCAGCGAGCATCGGGTCGAGGGGCTGGAAAGCGGCGTCGATGACTATATGGCCAAGCCCTTCGAGCCGGACGAACTGGTCGCCCGCGTGCGCGCTTTGTGGCGCCGGGCGGGGCGGTTGCAGCAGGATTCGGTGCTGCTGTTCGGCGACCTGGAATGCCATGTGAAGGCGCGCACGGCCCATCGCGCGGGCCGCCATGTGCCGCTGTCGCCCAAGGAATTCGCGCTGTTCCGCTACCTCATGGAACATGCCGGCGAAGTGGTCACGCGCGAAATGCTGCTGCGCCATGTGTGGAAACTCAGCTTCGATCCCCAGACCAATGTCGTCGACGTCAATGTCGGCCGCCTGCGCCGCAAGCTGGAGGAAGGGTTCGACAGCGCCGTGCTGGAGACGGTCTGGGGCACCGGCTATCGGTTGATCGCCGCCCATGGCTAGGTTCGGCCTGCTGCGCTCGGTCTTCGGCCGGGTCACGCTGTCGGCCCTGCTGGTCAGCCTGGCGTCCACGCTGGTGCTGTTCCTGGTGGTCGAACGGATCGTCGAGACTGACGGGCGCGTGATGCTGGGGCGAGAGGTCGATACCGATCTGGCGGGCCTGGCCGACATCTATGTCAGCAGCGGCGAGGCGGAATTGAGGGCACGCATCGCCGATCGGCTGGCAATGGAGCGCGGCGACAGCGAAAAGGCCTATTATCTGCTCGCCGATGCGGCCGGGCGCCGGGTGGCGGGCAATATCGATCACTGGCCCGCCCTGGCGTCCGAAGTCTCCGAGGCCCGGCTGATCCGCCTGCCCGGCGGCGACCGCATGTTCGCGCGGGCGACGCTGCTTGGCCCCGATACCCGGCTGATCGTCGGGCGCAGCAATGTTCGCGCGCGGGCGCTGCAGACCCGGCTCGCCATCGCCTTTGCCATTGCCGGGGCCATCGTCGCCCTGCTCAGCCTTGCCGCCGGCCATTTTGCGGCGCGGCGCCTGCGGCGCCGGGTCGAACGGATCAACCATGTCTTCGACGCGGTGCGCGCCGGCGACATCGGTGCGCGCGCACGCGCTACCGGCGCGAGCGACGAACTGGCCGAACTGGCGGCGAACACCAATGCGATGCTGGATCAGGTGCAGCGGTTGATGGAGGCCCAGCGCTCCGTGTCGGATCAGACCGCGCACGAGATCCGCACCCCGCTGATGCATCTCGACACGCGTATCCTGAAAGCGATGGAACGGACCGATGATGAGGGGCTGTTGCGCACCCTCGGCCGGTCGCGCGACGAGATACGCAGCGTCGTGCGCTTGCTCGATTCCCTGCTCGACATTGCCGGCACCCAGGCGCTGCGCGGCGATCGCCGGGGCCTTGCCGATGTCGACCTCAGCGAGATTGCCGACAATCTGGCGGACCTGTATGGCGCCAGTGCGGAGGATCTGGGCATCGCCTTCAACGCGATGGTGGCGCCGGGCATATCCTTCCGCGCCGATCCGATGCAGATCACCCGGCTCTTGTCCAACCTGCTCGATAATGCGTTCAAATATGTGCCGCGCGGCGGCAGCGTGCTGCTCAGCCTGGCGCCAGGGCCGCTGATCATTGTCCAGGATAATGGCCGGGGCATCCCGGCCGACGCGCGCGAACTGGTCTTCGACCGCTATGTCCGGCTCGATCCGTCGCCCGGCAGCGGCCATGGTCTGGGGCTGGCGCTCGCCCGCGCGATCGCCGAACGCCATGGCCTGACCATCCATGTCGAGGATGCCGCGCCCGGCGCCCGCTTCGTGGTGCAGCCGGAGATGGTGGATGATTAGGCTCTTCCTGCCCCTGCTGATGCTGGGCGTTGGCCCGGTCGCTGTGGTAGAGGAGCCAATGCCGACCGATGCGCTGATGCGCACCCTGGCGGAGGGCGATCTGGCGCAGGCGCGCGGCGATCAAGCCGCACTCGCGGCGGCGGCCGATAATCTCAAACTGCTCGGCGCGCGCCCGGTGGAGGGGCAGGATGACCTGTCCACCCTCTGGTCGCAGCAGGCGCAGGCCGGCGGCGCCGTCCATGCAGGGCCGGTCTATCGCGGTCGCGCGCTTGGCCCCGCCTATCGCCGCGGGTCTCTGGCGGCCGGCGGGCGGGTGACGCTGCGCCAGCTGTTCCTTGCCGGCCAGCGCGCGCAGATTTCGGTGGCGCGCGCCACCGGCATGGCCGCCTCCCTGTCGGTCCGGGTGCGCAATGCCGATGGCGGCACGCTGTGCGCCAAGCCGGTCGCCGCGCCGCAGGCCGATTGCGCCTGGCTGCCGCTGTTCACCGAACGCTATGCGATCGAGATAGAAAATGGTGGCAGCGCGCCGGCAACCTTCTATCTGGTGATCCGCTGATCTAATCCCAATCGACTGAAATCAGGGCGGAAAAGCCCGATATTCGGCCCTTTTTGGCGCTGCGGCCCACCGCCGTCGCGCCTCGCTTCGTCCATTCTGCACATCCGTTCAGGCGCAAAATGCCGGTCCCGGTGCGTTATTGCCGCAGGTTCGATGAGGAAAGAGGAGAAACGTCATGAACCGTTCGATGCTTCTGACCGCCATCGCCATGGTCGGCATGACCCCGATCGCCGCCATGGCCCAGCCCCAGGCGCGTGGCCCGGCTCCGGGGGAAGGCCCGGTGAGCTATGAGGAACAACTGGCGTCGGTCGAGGACCAGCTTGTCTATGAAGCGCCGATCGCCGGCGTGGAGAACAACTACTGGTTCAATTACCAGACCGACCTGGCCGAGGCGCGCAAGGAATTGACCAAGGATCTGCGCCATTCCAGCGATGCGGAGGATAATCGCGACGCCTGGGAGGAATATCGCACCGAACTGGCCGATGCCCGTGGCGACTATGCCAAGGAAATGGCCGAGAAGGGCTATCCGGTCGGCGAAGTCCGGGTGCTGGGCAGCAGCGGCCGCTGATCCGTGCGGCGCTGGCCCAAATAAAAAGGGCTGGTCCGGTCATCCGGGCCAGCCCTTTTCGCATTACTGCGTATAGGCCTTGGTCAGGCGATAGAGGAAGGCGCGGCCGTCGAGCAGCGACTTGACCCGGATGCGCTCATTGAGGCCATGGACCCCCTGGCCATCGGGATCGGCGAACATGCCCGACACGCCATAGGTGGGGATGCCCGCCGCATTGGTGAAGCGCCCGTCGGTCGCCCCGGTGGCAAGCCGCGGGATCACCGGCACGCCTAGCCACATCTCCTTGGTCAGCGCCTCGATCGGCGCCATGATCTGCGGCGTCAGCTGCGGCGCCGACGATTTGGGCTGCGGCGGATCGGCCAGCGTCACCTTGACCTTCTCGTCGCCGCCCACCTGCGCCAGCTTCGCGCGCACCGCCTCGACATCCTCGCCCGGAATGATGCGGCAATTGACGTTGGCCGTCACCGACTGGGGCTGGGCATTGGGGGCATGGCCGCCATTGATCAGCGTCGGAATGCAGGTGGTGCGCAGGGTCGCGTTCCAGCTCGCATTGGCGGCCGAGATCGCGGCATAGTCCGCTTCGGTCGCCTTGCCCGCGCCGACCGCCGCCATCGGCTGCGACAGCTTGGGATAGAGCGGCGCCGACGCGCCGAAATAGGCCTTGGCCGCGGGGGTCAGGTTCACCGGGAAGTCATAGGCATTCACATTGGCCAGCGCCTGCGCCATCCAGCCGATCGCGTTGAAATGCGGTTCCTGGCGCGAACTGTGGCCGCCCGGCGCGGTCGCGGTGAAGGTGAAGTCCTGATAGACCTTCTCGCCCGCCTGCACGCCATGGCTGACCGGCTTGCCATTTTCGTCCAGCGACCCGCCGCCGCCTTCGTTGAGCGCCCATCCGGCCGCCATCGCATCGGGCTTGTTCTTCAGCAGATATTCGACGCCGTTCAGCGCCTTCTCCGTCTCCTCGCCACAGGTCAGCGCCATCTTGATCGTGCGCTTGGGCTTGTAGCCTTCCTGCTTGAAACGGATCATGGCGTCGGCGAAGCTCGCGGCCATCGCCTTGTCGTCCGACGTGCCCCGGCCATAGAAATAGCCGCCTTCCTCGATCAGGGTGAAGGGATCGCGGGTCCAGTCGGCGCGCTTGGCCGCGACCACGTCGATATGGGCGAGCAGCAGCAGCGCGGGCAGCTTGGCATCGGAACCGCGCAGCACGGCGGTCAGATTGCCTTCCCTGGGATGGGTGGGATCGACCACGACGCTTAGGTCTCCATCGGCATAGCCCGCCGCCTTCAGCCGCGTCGCAATCTGTTCGGCGGCCACGGTGCAGTTGCCATTGGGCCAGCTCGAATCGGTCTCCACCAGTTCCTTGTAGAGGGTGCGGAAGGCGGCCTCGCCGGCGCGGGCTTGCGTATCGGCAGCAGTGGCGGCGTGCAGCGGGCTGAGGCTCGCGGCCAGCAGTGCGGCGGCGGGCAAGGCGGCAACTAAGCGACGGGATGGCATGGGGCGATGTCCTTGTTCTGATTGTGCGACGCTTGGAAATGCGTCTCCCTGGCCCGGCTGGGCGGCGCGACTGTGCAGAAAGCCGGGGGCGGCGGCAAGGGGATGATTGATGCCTGCTGGCCCTGTTTGGTTGTGCATATCATGCACAATGGCTGTGCCTTGGGCTCATATTGTTTCGTCACATGGACAGGCGCATAGAGGGTTTGCCTGAAGCTCCAGCAATGCGCGCCCGATCCGGCGTGGCGAGCCGACGCGTCCGGCTTTCATTCCCCCGACCGGCGTCGCCGCCCTGCCTGGCCCCGCCCGATGATGCTGGATGTGCCGCGTGACGCCTGCCCTGCCTCAAGCGCGCTGGATGGCCGATCGCTACGGCGGCCATGACGCGCTGTTCACGCTCAAGGCCTTTCTCGCGGCGATGCTGGCCTATTATATCGCGCTGCGGATCGGGCTGGACCGGCCCTATTGGGCGATCATCACCGCCTATATCGTTGCCCAGCCGCTCGCCGGCGCGGTGTCGTCCAAGGCGATGTTCCGCCTGCTCGGCACCGTCATCGGCGCGGGCGTGGCGATCCTGCTGGTGCCGTTGCTCGGCAATGCCCCCGAACTTCTCTCGCTCGCGCTGGCGCTGTGGCTTGGGCTTTGCACCTTCGTCGCGCTGCTCGACCGGACCCCGCGCGCCTATACCTTCCTGCTGGCGGGCTATACCGCCGGCATCGTCGCCTTCCCGGCGGTCGAGGCGCAGGCGACGATCTTCACCGCCGCCAGCCTGCGCGCACAGGAAATCGGCATCGGCATCGCCTCGGCCACGCTGGTCCACAGCCTCGTCTTCCCGCGCACCGTGTCGGCTCGCCTCCAGGCACGCATCGATGCGATCATGATCGACGCCGAACGCTGGTCGCGCGATTCCCTGCGGGTCGACCATGGCGATGCGGTCGTGACCCGCGACCGCCGGCAATTGGCGACCGATATCCATGAACTGCACCAGCTTGCCACCCATTTGCCGTTCGAAAGCAGCGCGCTGCGGCTGAAGGCCGGGGTGCTGCGCGCGCTGGAGACGCAGCTTTGCCTGCTGCTGCCGCTGGCCAGCGCGGTCGAGGATCGCTGTCGCCAGTTGCAGCGCGCCAATGCCTTGCCGCCGGCCGTCCATGTCCTGCTGGACGATGTCGTCGCCTGGCTGGGCGCGCCGGACGGGAAGGGGGGCTCGCCTGAAGCGCTGCGCGCCCGCGCCCGTGCCTGCGAGCCCGATTGCCGCTTGCCCTTCGCCTGGCATGCGGCGCTGCAACTGAGCATGCTCGACCGGCTGGCCGAACTGGTCGCCGTCCATGCCATCTGCCGAGAGTTGCAGGCGGCGATGGGCGCCGATCGCATCCCCCTGTCACCGCCCGCGCGGGAAGCGATCCGCAACGCCCGCCGCCGCGTCCTGCACCGCGACTATGGCCTGGCGCTGCGCGGCGCGCTGGCGACCAGCCTCACCGTGCTGATCGGCTGCCTGCTCTGGATCCTGTCGGCCTGGCCGGCCGGGGCAGGGGCGGTCGTCATTGCCAGCATCATCTGCGCCCTGTTCAGCAATATGGACGATCCCGCGCCCGCCGCCTGGAAAGTGTGGCAGGGCACCTGCTGCGCGGTGCTGGTGGCGGCGCCCTATGCCTTTGCCGTCCTGCCGCGCGTGTCCGACTTTCCGGTGCTGGTCGCTGTGCTGGCGCCGGCCTTCCTGCTGGTCGGTGCGATGATGGTGCGGCGGCGGCTGGCGGCGATGGCGATCGGCATGATCCTGTCGCTGCCCGGTCTGATGGGCCTCGACGGCTATTATACCGGGCAGTTCGACAGTTTCGCCAATGCCGCCATCGCCCAGATGCTGGGCGCCTTGCTCGCGGTCTGGGCGCTCAAGATGGTCCGCACCGTGGGTGCCGAACAATCCGCGCTGCGCCTATTGCGCGCGGGCTGGCGCGATCTTGCCTTGCGCACCGATCCGCGGCAGCAGCCCGATACGGTCAAATGGATCAACACCATGCTCGACCGTATCGGCCTGCTGACGCCGCGGCTTGCCGAACTGGGCAGCGACACCACCGCGCCCTTGCTCGATATCCTGCGCGACACGCGCGTCGGCATGTCGCTCGACGATCTCCACCGCTTCCGGGTGCGCGCCCATGCCCGCGACGACCGGCTGCTCGATGTCGTGCTGGGGCGGGTGCGCCAGCATTTCGATCGGCTTGGCGCCAGGGGGCAGGGCGATCCTGATCCTGCGCTGGTGCGGGCCATCGACACGGCGCTCGCCACGATCGGCCGGAACGGCGCGGTCGATGATCGGCGGCTGGCGCTGCTGGCGCTCACCAGCCTGCGCCGCAACATCGCGCCCGATGTTCCGCTCAGTCCGCGTCGGGATCGCGAAAGTTCAGCCGCCGCGTGACGGTATAGTCCAGCACGCCGACCAGCAGATAGCTGATCCACTGCTTGATCAGCGTCAGGCCGGTGCGGCTGGCGCGATAGGTTTCCAGCGAAATCTGCCGGCTCTCGCCCGTCCGCTGGGTGATGAAGCCGCGCATCGCCTCGGCAAAGCCGGCATCCTCCACCCGCAGCATCAGCTCCAGGTTCAGGAACAGGCTGCGCATGTCGAAATTGGCCGATCCGATATAGACCGCATCGTCGATCACGATCAGCTTCATGTGCAGCTTGCAGGGCTGATATTCATATATCTCGACCCCGCGTCTCAGCAGCGGACCATAGAGCAGCCGTGCCGCCGCGATCGTCGCGCCATTGTCTGACAGGGCCGGCAGGATCAGGCGCGCGCCCTTGCGCCGGGCAGCGCGGGCGATCCGCTTCATCATGCCCCGGCCGGGCGAGAAATAGGCCTCGACCATGTCCAGCCGCTGCGCCCGGTCCATGTCATGCTTCACCACCTGCGCCCAGGGGCTCAGCCGCCGGGTCGGCCCGCCGATCAGCCAGCGGAACGGATCGGCCGGATCATGATGCAGCGATGGATACCAGTGCCGCACCATCGCGCGCAGCGTGCGGAACCTTTGTCCCTTGCTCGTGACCCAGCGCCATAGCTGGCCATACCAGCGCGCCATCGCCTCGGCCTGCGGCCCTTCCAGCAGCAGCCCCAGGTCGCGCCAGCAATCGTCGGCGGGAATGCCGAAATAGCCATCCTCGACATTGAAGCCGCCGATCATCAGCCTTTTGTCGTCGGCCAGTGCGATCTTCTGATGGTTGCGGATCAGGTAGCGGGTCGACCGGCGCGTGCCGAACCGGCCGAAATGGCCGCCCGCCGCGATCAGCGGGGCGAACAGGCTGTCGGGCGTATCGGACGATCCGAAGCCATCGATCATCAGCGTCACGGCCACGCCGCGCGCCCGCGCCGCCACCAGCCGCTCGCAGATCAGCCGTCCGCTGCCATCATCGGCAAAAATATAATAATAGAGTTTCAGGCTCTCCCGCGCTCCGTCGATCAGGGCGACCAGCGCATCGCGCAGCGCCGCGCCTTCCTCGATGACGGTCAGTCGATTGCCGTTCAGCGTGACGCTGATCGGGCTGGTCGGGGCTTCCTGTTGTCGCGACGCCATGGCCCCTTCATGCGCCGCTTTGCCGCGGCGCGCCATGGCTTTATGGGCTTTTCATTGACTCGACAGGCCGCCACTGCTAGGCGCCAAGTTCAAGATTCCCTATTGATTTTTCAGGAGGCCCGATTGGCCCGCGTCACCGTCGAAGATTGCGTCGACAAGGTTACCAACCGTTTCGATCTCGTCCTGCTCGCCGCCCAGCGCGCGCGTGAAATTTCCGGTGGCGCCGAGCTGACGCTTGAGCGTGACCGCGACAAGAATCCGGTCGTCGCCCTGCGCGAGATCGCCGAGGAAACCATTCTGCCCGCCGATCTGCATGATTCGGTCGTTGCGTCGCTGCAGAAGGTCCAGATTGACGACGACGATACGCCCGATGAAATCGGTTCGATCGCCCAGTCGGCGGAGGCCCTGCGCCTGACCGCAGCGGCTCCGCCGCGCAACCAGAATATCGGCGGCGATTACGACGGCTGATTTTCCACTTTCCGGTTTGGAGAGGGAAGGGGTCCGGCCCGCGCAAGCGGGACCGGGCCTCAATGATTCTGGGCACTGGATTCCGGGATGTTATTTCCAGGCCGTCGCCAGCATCGCGTCGAGCATCTGGGCATAGGACCAGCCATCGGCCCGCGCGGCGATCGCCGACAGGCAATCCTGGTCTGCGCGACCCGGCCGGCCCGCACCGGTCATGTTCGGCTTCATGTTAAGGTCGAACAGCTTGAACTGGCCGCTGGCATCGGCGCGGCAGTCGATGCGGATCACCGCGCGCGATTCCACCAGCGCCGCCGCCTGCACACAGGCATCCAGCATCGCCAGCACCGGGGCTTCCTCCATCCGTTCCGGGCTGATCGCGACGCTGTTCTGCGTCACCGCGACATCGCCATTATAGGGGGCGACACCGTCCTTCTGGTCGAAGCGCAGCACCGGGCGCAGCGCGAAATGGCGGTCGCCCCTTTCGCCTGACGGGTGCGGCGCGGTGGGCGGCAGGACGGTGATGGTCATTTCCTCGCCGTCCAGAAATTCCTCGACCATCAGCAGCGTGCCGAACTTGCCCTCGTCGATCAGGCTGCGGGCCGCGGCGTTCAGCGCATCACCATCGCGCACCAGCGTCACGCCCTGGCTGCCCCGGCCGCGCACCGGCTTCACGATCAGCGGGAAGGGAATGGCCAGATCGGCCAGAACCTGCCCGACATCGGCCAGCGCATGCACGCCCTCGCTCGGATGATCGGCCAGCAGGAACCCGCGCGCCACCGGCAAGCCGGCCTGTTCCAGCATCCGGTTGGTGGCGAACTTATCGTCATATTTCTGCGTGGCGGCCGGGGTCTGGCCGACGATCGCGACCTGGCCCATCACGGCCTCGATCGGATGCCCCTCGAACAGCACGCTATTGGCCCAGATCGTGTCGGCGCCTGCCGCGATCGCGGCTGCTATGCCGTCGGCCGTGTCGGGGAACACCCATTGCATCGCCTGCGCCGGATCGGGCGCGGGCACCGGCGTTACCACCGTGCGGCCCAGGCCCTTCAATGCAAAGCCGATATCGGCCCCACCGTCGGAATAGCCGCCGGGCTTGGCATCCTTGCGCAGCCCGTCGATCACCGGCGGCGGCAGCGCCTGGTAGAGCAGGGCGACCGCCGGCCCGTTCATGCCACCACCTCCGGCAGGCGCCAGTCGATCGCGCCGCGCCCCTTGGCCTCCAGAAAGTCATTGGCCTGCGAGAAATGGCGGCAGCCCAGAAAGCCGTTATGCGCCGACAGTGGCGAAGGATGGGCGGCCTTGAGCACCAGATGGCGCCCGGAATCGACGAAGCCGGCCTTGCGCTGGGCATAGGCCCCCCACAGCAGGAACACGACCGGCTCCTCCTTCTGCGCCACCAGCCGGACGATCGCGTCGGTGAACGTCTCCCATCCCTTGCCCTGATGCGAGGCCGCCCGGCCCATCTCGACCGTCAGCACGCTGTTGAGCAGCAGCACGCCCTGCCGCGCCCAATGCTCCAGAAAGCCGTGGCGCGCGCGCGGCAGGCCAAGGTCGCTTTCCAGCTCCTTGTAGATATTGACCAGCGAGGGCGGCGTCCGCACGCCGGGCTGGACCGAAAAGCACAGGCCATGCGCCTGGCCCTCGCCATGATAGGGGTCTTGCCCCAGCACCACCACCTTCACCTGGTCCAGCGGCGTCAGGTCCAGCGCGCGGAAATATTCATTCCCCTTGGGGAAGATGCGCTTGCCCGCCGCCTTTTCCGCTTCGATGAACTGTTTCAGGCCCTGCATATGGGGGCAGGCGAACTGGTCGCGCAGCGGCGCGCGCCAGCTTTCGTGCAGCTTGATGGTGTCGTTCATGGCCGGCGTGATGAACCCCCGGCATGCCTGCGTCAACCGCGGGAAAAGCCGATCAAATATCTTGCCACCCGACCCATGATGGGCGACAGACGGGCCATGCCGTCTCTCCGTCAAATTGGCGCCAGCTGCGCCGCCCTTGGCCTGTTCTTTGCGCCCTTGCCGAGCGCCGATGCCTTCGGCCCGCCGCCCCGGCCACAGGTGCTGCTGACGGCGGAGGCCCATCTTCTGGCCGAATTTGATCGCTTCGCGGCTTTATCGGACGGCACGGTCGGCGTCGCGGTGCAGGATCTGCAGACCGGCGAGATACAGTCGCGCAATGGCGACACGCTCTTTCCCATGGCCAGCGCCTACAAGGTCGCGGTCGCGGGCCGTATCCTCTCGCTGGTCGATGCCGGCAGCCTTAAGCTCGACGACCGGCTCGCGCTCGATCCCGCGCTGGCGAGCGAGGGCGGCATCGCCTGGATGTTCTCGCGCCCCGGCGCGACCCTGCCGGTCAGCCAGTTGCTCGACCTGATGCTGACGCGCAGCGACAATAATGCGACCGACGTGCTGGTCGCCCGCGCCGGCGGGCCGAAGGCGGTCAGCGATTTCGTCGCCGGCCTCGGCATCCATGGCCTGCGCGTCGACAGCGACACCGCGCATCTTCTCTACCGCGCCATGGGCATCAATCCCCAATCCGGCACCTTCCAGCAGAATGCCGGCGCCGCCCGCCGCGCCGATCCGATGATCCAGCGGCGCGACGTGCGCGACCTGCCGAACATGGACTTCATGCTCGATCCGCGCGACACGGCGACGCCGCTGGCGATGAACCAGCTGCTGGTCGCCTATGAATCGGGCAAGGCATTGAAGCCGGAAAGCACGCAACTGCTCTTCACCATCATGGGCCATTGCCAGACCGGCAAACTGCGCCTGTCGGGCATTTTGCCGCCCGGCACCCCGGTCGCGCACAAGACCGGGTCGCTCAACGGCGTCGGCAATGATGTCGGCATCATCGGCCTGCCCGATGGCCGCCGCTTCGCCATCACCGTCTTCGTGATGAAGGACAGCCGGGGCCATGTCTCGCGCGACCAGATCATGGCCCAGGCCGCCCGCGCGGCCTATGATTATTTCCTCTTTGCGCCCAAGCGGCGCGTGGCGCTTAACAAGTTGAACGTCCACGTATAAAAGATGGGGCATAACAGAGAGGATGCCCCTTATGACCCAGATCACCCGGTTCCGGGACTTCTGGCCCTATTATCTGCAGGAACATGCCCGGCCCGCGACGCGCGCCATGCATTATGCCGGGACCAGCCTGGTGGTCGGTATCGCGGCCACTGCGGCCATTACGGGTCGATGGTGGCTGGCCGCAGCCCTGCCGGTCGCCGGCTATGGCTTCGCCTGGGTCAGCCATATGCTGATCGAGCGCAATCGCCCGGCCACCTTCCGCTATCCACTCTGGTCGCTGCGCGCCGATTTCGTGATGCTTCAGCGCTTCCTGACCGGTCATATGCGCCGCGATCTGGTCCGTGCCGGCATCCGCGCCGACGGCACGGTCGATCCGCAGCGCCGCATTCGAGTGTGATCCACAGCACACCCGCTTGATTCCCGCCGCCGCTCTGTCACAAGAGGGGCGCGATGGGGCTCACCGCGACATTTTCCCTGCCGACCGACCGGTCGGCGCTGGCCGCCCGCTGGCAGGCGCTGGAGGCGCGCAGCGATGCGTCCTTCTTCCTGCGCTGGACCTGGGTGGGTGCCTGGCTCGACAGCTATGGCGTGCGTCCCGAACTGCTCGCCGTCACCGATGAAAGCGGACAGGATGTCGCGCTGGCGCTGGTCGGCCATGCGATGCGCCCGCGCCTGCTGGGGCCGGTTGCGACGCTCAGCCTCAACCAGTCGGGCGATCCGGCGATCGACCGGCCCTATGTCGAATATAATGGCCTGCTCGCCGCGCGCGGGCAGGAGGTGGCGGCCGTCGCTACCGCGATCGACGCCATCGCCCGGCGCCGTGACTGGCGCGTGCTGCGGCTGAGCGGTATCGCCCCGGATTCGCCGCTGCTGGGCCTGCCTGCTCGCCGCAAATTGCGGGTCGATGCCTCGCCCGTCTACCAGGTCGATCTCGATGCCGTGCGCGCCGCCGACGGCGACTATCTTTCGCTGCTCAGCAGCAATACGCGCAGCCAGATCCGCCGCGCGATGAAGGATCATGGCGGGCCGTTGCCCGATGTCGCCGTCGGCACGCTGGATGACATCGCCCCCTGGCTGGACGAGATGGCGGCGCTCAACATGGGGCGCCATGCCGACAATGCCTGGGACGATCAGGGGTTTCGCCAGTTCGTCGCGACCATCGCGGCGCGGGGCCTGCCCTCGGGCGCGGTCGAACTGCTGCGCTTTGCCGATGCCGGCGGCGCCGTCGGCCTGCTGGTCAATTTCGTGCAGGACGGGCAGGCGATGAACTATCAGTCCGCCTTCGCCCAGCCCCGCACCGCCAAGGACAAGCCGGGCCTGCTCTGTCACGCCGCGGCTGTCGGCCATTATGCCACGCGGGATTTCCGGCTCTATTCGCTGCTCGCCGGCAAGGATCGCTACAAGCAGAGCCTTTCCACCCGCGAAGAAGCGCTGGAATGGTGGCATGTCGAGCGTTTCAGCCCCCGGCTGGAGGCCGAGGCGCTGGCGCGCAGGATCCTTAAACGCCCAGCTTCCGCATGACCCGATAGACGAAGCGGCGAATGCCCTGTTGCTCGGGGCGTTCGCTTACCGCGCCGGTCGGCAGGCCGCGCTTGCGCAGCAATGCGTTGAAACTGTGCAGTTCGCCTTCCGCCACGCTGCGTTCGGACCGCCAGGTGATCGACAGGCTGATCGACACGGCCGGGCCATTTTCCACGAAATGCGGCGCCTTGACCGGCACGTGCACGGCCTCGCCGGGGCCGAGCGGGAAGGGGGTGCCACGCGCCTTGAACCCGTCCTGCCAGATCAGGTTGCGATGGCCGCCATTGTGGAATTCCTCGCTCTTGCGCGCCGGCACCAGTTCCTCGTCGCGCGCCGGGAACACGGTCATCACCTTCGTCCCCATGATCTGCAGCAGGATATTATGCTCCGGGTCCATGTGGAACGGGGTGACGCTGCCGGGGGAGGTCAGGAAGATGAAGGCCTCGCGGTGGAGCATCGGTCCGGTGCTGCGCGCGACGATCGGCTCCAGCTCCGCCAGCGCCGCGTCCAGCAACGCGCCATAGGCCGGGTCGCGCTCGACATTCTTCAGCACCGCCCAACTGCCATTGCTCTCGATCGTGCGGATCGTCTCGCCCAGGCTCAGCCCGTTGGACGGCGTATCCTCCGGCCGCACGCCCAGCGGCAGCTTGCCCAGATTATACTCGACCGCGCTCGCCGGCATCCGCTCGGCCAGCGTCGCCAGCGCATCCAGCGTCAGCAACTCATGCCCGACCAATTCGTGCGTCAGCTTGGTCGGCTGGTCGGGATAGGCGGCGGCAAAGGCGGCGCGCGCGCTGTCCGAAAAATGCGGCGCGTCGGTGGCCGGCGCCATCGGGCTATGCACGGTCATTCCTGTCCTTTCATGCGGCTGGCGATCCGTTCGACCCCGCCGGCCAATGCAAAGGCCGCTGCCCGGCGCAGGCGCGTCGCGCCCTTGCCCTGCAGGGCGATACGATATTGCACGATGCTGCGGCGTTCGGCCCACAGGCTGTCGATCATCGGATGATCGGCGGCGGCGCAACTGTCCATCCAACTGATCGCCGGATCATCCTGCACCGCGTGCAGATTGGCGATCTCGATCAGCACGCCGGGTGAAAAGCGGCCCATTTCCTCGTCAAAGGCGATCTTGAAGGAAAAGGCGCCGTCGCCATGGCGGAAATTGACCAGCATCGCAATCGCCCGGCCATCCAGGTCGATGCGCAGGAAATGCAGCCGACCCGTAGCAAAGGCGGCGGCGCAGGCGGCGCGGAAGAAGGCGATGTCATCCGGCCTGCTCGCCAGTGCGCTGCCCTCGCGGCCCTTCCACCCGGACGCCTCCAGCGCCAGGAAGTCGCCACACCAGCGCGGCAGGTCGGCGCCATCGTCCAACAATCGCTGCTCGACCGACCCCAGTTCCGCCAGTCGCTTCTGCAGGCGGCGGATTTCCTTGCGCTTCTTGGCGCGGACATGGGTTTCCCAATAGGCGTCGGCCGACAGGTCGGATCGCAGCATCGCCCGGTCATGGCGATGCACCTCGCGCCGGCCGCGCCCTTGTTCGACGCACAGTGCTTCCAGCGCGGCGGCATTGGCGCCGGCCGCGTCCAGCGCGCGCAGGTGCAGGAAATGCGGCGCCCATTCGGCCGCGTCCAACTGCGCCAGCAGGCTGCGCCACGCCGCCATCTCCCGGCCCCGCCGGATCAGCGGCGCGCCGAAGAAGCAATGGTCGTGCATCCAGTTGGCGACGCAGCCGATCGGCAAGCGGCCATGGCGCGCCTGCACCGTCACCGGCAACAGGCCGATCAACTCGCCATCCGCCTGCGCCTCGATCAAACGCACGTCACCACTGCCGGCCAGATGGTCGATCGCCGCTGCCAGCAGGTCGGGCGCGTAGAAGGCATTGGGTTCGGCCGCACCCTCCGCCAGCGCCGCCCAGCGCGCGCGCGGGTCCGTCAGCGGCAGGCTGTCGGATGCAAAGGGGGGAGATGGGTGCGCTGCCATGTCCATCGCCTCGCCTTAGCCGGGAAAGATTAGGGAATGCCTAAGTATTCCGCCGCATGGAAGCCTGTATCGAACGGCTTATGAGGGAAAGGGCTTTACATCGCGCGTCGGATTGTCTGTGAACCGCCATGGCTCTGGCGGCGACGCGCCTGTCGGCCCGATCAAGGAGGATGACGCTTTGACGATCCTGGTAACCGGCGCGGCCGGCTTCATCGGCATGGCGGTGGCCGACCGGCTGCTGGCCGATGGGCGCGCCGTGATCGGCATCGACAATCTCAACGACTATTATCAGGTCTCGCTCAAGCGCGACCGGATCGCGGCGCTCGAACAGCGCCATGGCAAGCTGTTCACCTTCGCCGAACTGGACTTTGCCGACATGCCGGCACTTCAGGCGCTGCTCGCCGATCATCCGATCGAGGCGATCGTCCATCTCGGCGCCCAGGCCGGCGTGCGCTATTCGTTGATCAACCCCCATGCCTATGTCCGCTCCAACCTTGCCGGCCATGTGAACATGCTCGAACTGGCGCGGGAACGGCGGGTGCGTCACCTGGTCTATGCCTCTTCCTCGTCCGTCTATGGCGGTAACGAGAGCTTGCCCTTCCGGGTCGAGGATCGCACCGATCATCCGGTTTCCCTCTATGCCGCGACCAAGCGGGCGGACGAGCTGATGAGCGAGACCTATGCCCATCTGTTCCGCGTGCCGATGACGGGGCTGCGCTTCTTCACCGTCTATGGTCCCTGGGGCCGGCCCGACATGGCGATGTGGATCTTCACCCAGAAGATCCTCGCCGGCGAACCGATCCCGGTCTTCAACCATGGCCGGATGCAGCGCGACTTCACCTATATCGACGATATCGTCGCCGGGGTGATCGGCTGCCTTGATTCCCCGCCGGGCGATGATGGCGCGCTCAAGGCGGGCGGCAGCCGGGCGCCGCATCGGCTCTACAATATCGGCAATAACCGGCCCGAGGAACTGATGCACCTGATCGCCGTGCTGGAGGAGGCTGTGGGGCGCAAGGCGCAGCTGGACTTCCAGCCGATGCAGCCGGGCGACGTGCCGGCGACCTTCGCCGACATCAGTGCGATCGCCCAGGATATCGGCTTTGCGCCTACCACCGGGATCGAGTCGGGCGTGCCCCGATTCGTCAACTGGTATCGCGACTATCATCGACTGTGAGTGTTGCGGCATATGTCGAGCTGTCGAAAAGTTCCTCGGCTTGTCGATAATTTAGCTCATTTCATCTTGTATTTTTGCCCCATTCCCCCTGCCTTCCGACTTCAGTGCCCCTTGCCGCACTTGCGAAATGGATTGCCATAAGTGCCTGAAACGGCGTAGACAGTTGCAGGGTGCTGATTGCAAAATCGGCCTGGGGTCGCGGAACAAGGGATGGACGCTGCGCTGGCAAGGCGCATCGACACCGCGGGCGTCAGCCGGAGCATGTCGGCGGCGATACGCGGAAAAAAGGGCAAGAAGCGTGTCGACAGTTTCGAAGATCGTTCCTTTCGGCTCGGGTGCGCATATTGTGGAGACGGCGTGCAGCAGTCTCGCCCTGGCAGCCAGGGGGCTCAATACACTCGAAGCCAAATTTTCCGACCGGGAATTTTCCGCCGCCTTCCTGCGGCTCGTCGGTATCATCATCAATGTCCGGGGACGGGTGATCGTCACCGGCATCGGCAAGAGCGGCATCGTCGCGCGCAAGATGACGGCGACGCTCACCTCCACCGGCACGCCGGCGCTGTTCCTGCATCCGGCCGATGCCGGCCATGGCGATCTGGGCATGGTGACGCCGGACGATGTCGTGTTGATGCTGTCTCATTCGGGTGAATCCACCGAACTCGGGCCGATCATCCATTATTGCAAGCGCTTCGGCGTCCCGCTGCTGGCGATGACGGCGCAGGCGCAGAGCACCGTGGCCGAGGCTGCCGATGTCTGCATGCTGATGCCGGCGGTGCGCGAAGCCTGCCCCAATATGCTGGCGCCCACCACTTCGACCACCTTGCAGATGGCCTTTGGTGACGCACTGGCGATGTCGCTGATGGAAATGCGCGGCTTCTCGGCTGACGATTTCTACAAATTCCACCCCAATGGCCGTCTTGGGGCGCAACTCGTCAAGGTGCGCGAACTGATGTCGGCGGGCAGCGACGTGCCGCGGGTGTGCGAGGATTCCTCGCTGCTCGACGCCACGATCGAGATGACCCGTGCGCGCCTTGGCGGCACGGCCATCGTCGACCAGCGTGGCCAGCTGATCGGCGCCTTCACCGATGGCGATCTGCGCCGGGCCGTGACCGGCAAGCAGAATCTGACCGATGCAGTCGGCCGTTTCATGACCGTGACGCCGCAGTCGATCGGTCCCGACGAACTGGCGTCGGAAGCGCTGCGCATCATGCACGATCGCAACATCACCCTGCTGTTCGTGTGCGAGGATGGCGATCTGGTCGGTGCGCTTCACATGCATGACCTGCTGCACGCCGGGGTCGCCTGACCATAGTGGTGGTCATTCCGGCGCGGGCAGGTTCGTCCCGCCTGCCGCGCAAGCCGCTGCGCCTCATTGCGGGGCGCAGTCTGCTGCATCGCACGATCGCCATGGCGCGCGCGGCGATCGGCGTGCGCGCCGGCGTGGCTCTGGTCGTCGCCACCGATGATGACGAGATTGCGGCCCATGCGCAGGCCGCCGGCTGCGACGCGGTGATGACCGACAGCGCGATCGCTACCGGCTCCGGCCGCGCGCTCGCTGCTGCCCGCGCGCAGGCCACCCAGCCCGACTTCGTCGTCAATCTCCAGGGGGATTCGCCCTTCCAGCCCGAGGGGGCACTGGGCGCGGTGATCGAGGCGCTGGATGCCGGCGCGCAGGTCGCGACCCCGGTGATCGGGCTCGACTGGGCCGCGCTCGATGCGCTGCGCGACCATAAGCAACGCTCGCCCTTCAGCGGCACGACCTGCGCGCGCGGTGCGGATGGCCGGGCGCTCTGGTTCTCCAAGACGATCATTCCCGCCATCCGCGACGAGAACAGGCTGCGCGCAGCCGGTCCCATATCCCCCGTCTGGCGCCATGTCGGCCTTTATGGCTATGCCCATGATGCGCTCGCCCGGTTCGAGGCATCGCCGCCCACGGCGCTCGAAAATCTGGAAGGGCTGGAGCAGTTGCGGCTGCTGGAACTGGGCATCGATATCATGACCGTCCCGGTCGATCCGCCTGTTTTCGACAGCAGCGGCATCGATACCGAGGCCGACATCCAGCGGGTCGAGGCGCTGATTGCCGCCCATGGAGACCCGACGCCGGCCCTGTCATGAGCCGGCGCATCTTCGTCATCCGCCACGGCAACACCTTCGCCTCTGGCGCCGATGCGCGCCGGGTCGGGGCCGGCACCGACATTCCGCTGGTCGACAGCGGCATGGCCCAGGCGCAGCGTCTCGCCAGCTATTTCGCGGCCCGGTCGCTGGGGCCCGTGCGCCTCTACAGCGGCCCGTTGCAGCGCGCGCGCCAGACCGCGGCGCCGATCGCGGCCGCGCTCGACCATCCGGTTGACGCCATCCTGCCCTGGCTCGACGAGATCGACCATGGCCCGGACGAGGGGCAGCCGGAGGCGACCGTTTTGGCGCGTCTTGGCGAAGCGGCGATCGCCGCCTGGGACCGGGACGGGATCGTGCCCGATGGCTGGACCGTCGACGCCCCTGCGCGCATCGCTGCCTGGCGCACCTGGTTCGCCGCTGAAGGGGAGGGGACGGAATTGCTGGTCACCAGCAACGGCGCCGCCCGCTTCGCCCTGCTGGCGCTGGGCCTCGCCCATGGCCAGCTCAAGCTGCGTACCGGGGCCTTTGGCGAACTGGTCGTCGATGCGCCGGGCCAGGTGCGGCTGCTGCGCTGGGACGAGCGCCCCTAGGGATTATTCCCGGCCGATCTCCGCAAAGCCCGCGATTGGCCGCCGCTCTTGATCGGGTCATTCTGTCCCCGCGCAGAATGTTCGAAAGGGGAAGGCGCTTGGCCATGCAGACGGGATATCATCGCAAGATCGCCTGGCTCGCGGGCCTGGTCGCCATGGCGCCGCTGCCGGCGATCGCGCAGGATGCGGGATCGCCGGCAGCGCCTGCCATCACCTCCGGCCCACCGCCGGCGGGCGGCAGCGACCAGGATCTGGCGCTGCAATTGTCCAACCCGGTCGCCTCGCTGATCAGCGTGCCGTTCCAGGAAAATCTCGACTTCGGCGCCGGGGATGATGGCATCAAGTCGACGCTCAACATCCAGCCGGTGGTGCCGATCAGCGTCGGCAAGGACTGGAACATGATCGTGCGCACCATCGTGCCGGTTGTCGCGCAGAATAGCTATCAGGGACCGGGCACGGATGCCTTCGGCCTTGGCGATATCACCCAGAGCTTCTTCTTCTCGCCCAAGGAGAATAAGGGCATCATCTGGGGCGTTGGCCCCGCCATCCTCTATCCCTCGGCAACCGGTCGCTATCTGGGCGGGGACAAGTGGGGCGCTGGCCCGACCGTCGTGCTGCTCAAGCAGATGGGCCAGAACACGGTCGGTTTCCTCGGCAACCATATCTGGTCGATCGCCGGCAAGGACGACCGTTCCGACGTCAGCGCCAGCTTCATGCAACCCTTCTTCAGCCACACCACGTCCCACGCCACCACCTATGGCATCAATGCCGAAGCCGCCTATGACTGGAAGGGCAAGGACTGGCTGATCCCGGTCAATCTCACCGTCACGCAACTGACCAAGGTCGGCGACCAGGCGGTGCAGGTGGGCCTTGGCGGCAAATATTATGCCGTCTCGCCCGACGGCGGCCCCGAATGGGGCATCCGCATGATCTTCACCCTGCTGTTCCCGAAGAAATAGCGGATTGCGCAGTCACGCAGCCGAAGGTCAGCGCCCCTGGAGCGGAGCAAGTAACATCCGGAGCCATGGGGCGACTACCCCGGATATCGGGCGGCTGCGACGCGATGCCAGCTAAATGGCCAGGAGGGGTGGGAAGTAGACATTCCTCCCCGTACCGGGGAGGGGGACCGCTCGCGTAGCGAGTGGTGGAGGGGCACAGGCCGGATAGCGCAGCACTAATAGGCACTTGCCCCTCCGTCAGCACTTCGCGCTGCCACCTCCCCGTTCCGGGGAGGAATGTCCACTCCTGGGTGGAAACAAGACATAGCCCCTCCCTTCCAGGGAGGGGTTGGGGTGGGTTGCGAGCGCAGCGAGCTTCTGCCCTATCGACCGTAGACCGCCGCTACGCGGCGCACCCACCCCCGACCCCTCCCTGGAAGGGAGGGGAGTAGGAAACGTCAGATTCTGGTCGTTAGCCGCCAAAGCCCGGCATCAATGACGCAAATCGACAGCCGTTGGACCGTCTGAAACGCGTCGCCCGGCCTGCGCGGCCCCCGGATCAGTTCTTGCGCTGCGGCA
Source organism: Sphingobium sp. SG1 (assembly GCF_057063145.1). Taxonomy (NCBI): domain Bacteria; kingdom Pseudomonadati; phylum Pseudomonadota; class Alphaproteobacteria; order Sphingomonadales; family Sphingobiaceae; genus Sphingobium; species Sphingobium sp. SG1. The sequence continues at coordinate 26,144 of NZ_JBVVOJ010000022.1, forward strand.
CCGTGAAGGTGCCCGACACGCGGCCGCTGGGGCTGGTCGATGTGCCGGCGCCGCCGGTCGATCGGCCGTCGACCGTGGTGCGGCCGCTGTTGAGGTCCATCACCAGCCGTCCGCCGGTCAGGCGGTTGACGCCCTGGGTCAGCGAGACATTGCCGACCATGGTGATCAGCTTGGCATTGAGGTCATAGATGGCGACATTGCCGCGCGCGGTCTGGTCGGCCTTGGTGATGACGACATTGCCCGACGCGTCGATGCGCTGGATTTCGACGCCATTGCCGGTGTTCGCCGCGCCATTGGGCTGCTGCTTGTAGGCGACGGTCATGCGCGCCGCGTTCAGCGTCATGCCCGCCTGCGTCACTTCGACATTGCCCGATACCACCACCCGGTCGGCGCGGTCCTGCACCTCGATCCGGTCGGCGGTGAAGTTCACCGGCGCATTGCTGTCATGATTCTTGAACACCTGCGCATCGGCGCCGGCGTAGAGGAGGCCGGTCGCGCCCAGCGCAACGGTCGACAGCAGGATGAGGGTGCGTTTCATCACTTTTGCCCTTTGAGGCCATTTTGTTCGATGCGCAAGGTCGCCCGGCCGTTGAGCGTGACCGTGCGTGCATTCATGTCCGCTTCCAGATGGTCGCCGCTGAACGTGCCGATCGGGATGCGCCCGTCGACCCGGCCCGCGCTCTTCATCCGTCGCGTCTGCAAATCGATGCCGACGTCGCGGGTGACCAGGCGATATCCGCCGGCCGCCTCGAACTGGACCGGGCCGACGATCGCGACTCGCTCGGTCTCCATGTCGTAACGGCCCTTCTGCGCGTTCAGTACCGCCGGCCCTTCGGGCAGCAGGATGCGCGCGGCCATGTCGTTCAGGTCGACGATCGGCTCGCGTGAGCTTTTCTGCACGGCCGAACCGGCCCGCAGCGAGAAGGGCTGGCCCTTGCTGTCCTGCCCGCGATACAGCGCCTCGGACACGCGCATCCGCTCCTTCGCCACCTCGACCTTGTTCTTGTCGAGCACGAAGCTGACCTTGTCGCCGCCGGTGAAAGGGGCCATGGCCAGCAGGGCGGTCAGCACGCCGACCGCCACCGGCAGATAATTTTTGAGCAGGCGCACCAGCTTGTCATGGCTGCCACCCGGCCGGGCCCAATGGCGGCGGACGTTGCGCTGTTGCTCGGCCTGGATGGACATGTCTGCCTGCCGCCCTGTCGCTTACATGTGCGAGAAGATGTCGTTCTCGGGCCAGCCCGCCAGGTCCAGCGCCGCGCGATGGGGCAGGAAGTCGAAACAGGCCTGAGCCAGTTCCATCCGCCCTTCGCGGGTCAGGCGCTTGTCCAGTTCGGTCTTCAACTGGTGCAGGAAGCGCACGTCGGACGCGGCATAATCCTTCTGCGCGTCGGACAGGTTCGGGCCGCCCCAGTCGCTCGACTGCTGCTGCTTGCTGATGTCCTGGCCCAGCAGTTCGCGGACCAGCTCCTTCAGGCCGTGGCGGTCGGTATAGGTGCGCACCAGCTTCGACGCGATCTTGGTGCAATAGACGGGAGCTGCCACCACGCCCAGATAATGCTGGATCGCGGCGATATCGAATCGGCCGAAATGATAGATCTTGATCCGCTCCGGATCGGCCAGCACCGCCTTCAGGTTCGGCGCGGCATAATCGCTGCCGGGGTTGAAGCGGACCAGATGCTCATCGCCCTTGCCGTCGCTGATCTGGACGACGCACAGGCGATCGCGCGGGGTGATGAGCCCCATGGTTTCGGTATCGACGGCGACCGGGCCGGGGGCAAGGACGCCTTCGGGCAGATCTTCTTCATGGAAATGGACGGTCATGACTTTTCCCTCTATGGCGAAACGGGCCATATCGCAATCAAGGCTTTGGCAGATAGGGCCTGTAAATCGGCGCTGCGGGCGCTCTTTTTGCCCGATATGCGAAATCATTCGCGCTGCCCGGAAAACTTGATATAGTGATTCCCAAACCGCGACTTTGCGGTGGATTGTGCATGTCATTCGCCCGACATGTTTGTCCAATGTGTCTTGGGGCGAAGCGAAAGTGACTAACAGGGCATGAGTTTTGACAGAGGGCGCCGCGGCGGGCGCGGCAAGGACAAGCGCGACGGTTTCGGCGACGACAATTTCTACGACCAGGGCAGCGGCGGCGGCTTCGGCGGCGGTGGCTTTGGTGACCGCGGCGGCTTCGGTGGCGGCTTCGGCGGTGGTGATCGTGGTCGTGGTGGCTTCGGCGGTGGTGATCGCGGTGGCTTCGGCGGCGGCGGCGGTTTCGGCGGCGGTGGCCGCGGTGGCTTCGGCGGCGGCGGTGGCGGCTTTGGTGGCGGCGGCGGCGGTGGTCGCGGCATGCCGGCCCAGGTCGTTGGCGAAGGCAAGGGTGTCGTCAAGTTCTTCAACGGCCAGAAGGGTTTCGGCTTCATCGTTCGTGACGATGGCGGCGAAGACGTGTTCGTTCACATCAGCGCGGTCGAGCAGGCCGGCCTGACCGGTCTGGCCGAAGGTCAGCCGCTCGGCTTCACCCTGGTGGATCGTGGTGGCAAGGTGTCGGCGACCGATCTGGTCATCGACGGCGAACCGCTCCCCGTGACCGATCGTGCGCCGCCGCGTGAACCGCGCGAGCCCCGCGCCGGTGGTTTCGGTGGTGCAGAGCGTGGCCCGCAGCGTCAGCTGACCGGCGAACGCGCCAGCGGCACGGTCAAGTTCTTCAACGCCATGAAGGGCTTCGGCTTCATCCAGCGTGATGACGGCCAGCCGGACGCTTTCGTCCACATCAGCGCTGTCGAACGCGCCGGCATGGGCGCCCTGAACGAGGGTGACCGTCTGGACTTCGAACTGGAAGTCGATCGTCGCGGCAAGTACGCGGCTGTCAATCTCCAGTCCAAGGCCGACTGATCGGCCGTCGCCCGTTCGCCGTACGGGCGACGTGACAGGAATATCGAAGGGGGTCGCCTGCCCGGCGGCCCCTTTTTCGTTTCTGCCGTACATCCGGATCAGCCGGCGGATCTCCATATATCGTCAAAGCGATGCGCCGTGATGCGGTGCATGGATCGTGAATATCGACGGAAGTGTGCGATGATATTCATATCAAAAATGCCGTAAATTCGCCGCTTATGCGCAATTGATCAACATGTTGATCTGCATATTTTACTGATAATTATTGGCCAGTTCGATCAATTTGGCGAATTTGCCTGACCATTAGCCTAGGATCATAATCGTCCCGAATGGAATGAGCCTTGCGGCATTGTCGAAAAGGCCTGACCCGATGGGAGGATGATATGAAGCAGGCCCTGATCGGCCGTCTGCTGGCGACTGTCGCTGCCGGCCCGGCCCTGATGCTCGCAACCGCGCAGGCGCAGGATAGCGCCGCACCCGCGCCCCAGGCTGACGCCGGCGCAGGGGAGATCATCGTCACCGCCCGCAAGCGTGACGAGCGGCTGATCGACGTGCCGGTTGCCGTCTCGGCCCTCTCGACCGACCAGATCGAACGCTATGCCACCACCAGCTTCCAGGCGATCAGCCAGCAGGTGCCGCAGCTGGTCATCGCCGAATCGCAGAATCAGGTCGGCGGCTCGATCAACCTGCGCGGCATCGGTGCCGGCATCTCCAACCCTTCGACCGAAACCGCCGTGACCCTGAATTTCGACGGCGTGCCGATCAGCTATGGCAATGCCATCCGCCTTGGCCAGATCGACCTTGGCCGGGTCGAGGTGCTCAAGGGGCCGCAGGCGCTCTTCTATGGCAAGAATAGTCCGGGCGGCATCGTCTCGCTCATCTCCCAGGATCCGGGCAAGGATTTCGAGGCGAAGCTGCGCACCGGCTATGAATTCATGGCCGACCAGCGCTTTGTCGAGGCCAGTGCCTCGGTGCCGCTGACCGACGGCCTCGCCGCCCGCGTCGTCGGCTATTATTCCAAGGAGGATGGCTGGTTCCGCAACGTGGCCGCGCCGATCGCCGGCATCACGCCGGGGCGCGGCGCCGACAGCCTCAATTCCGAAGATGTCTTCGTCCGCGGCACGCTCGCCTATGATGCGGGCGGATCGACCCGGATCAAGGCGAAGGTCAATTATGGCCAGCGCGAACGGGACGGCGTCGGCCCCACCGGCCTCAGCCAGATCATCTACTGCCCCGCCGGCGTCAGCCGCTATGGCTCGACCGACTGCACGCTGAACCGCAATTTCTACGACGCCATCCTCGCGCCGGCGACTGCGGCCAGCGATCCCAGCTATGGCGACGGGGTGCCCTTCATGAAGTCGAAGCAGTTCCTCGCCTCGCTCAGCATCGACCAGGATCTGGGCGACGCCTACACCCTGTCATCGGTCACGGGCTATTATCGCCTGCGCGAACGTTCGGTCGACAGCTTCACCTTTTCCAACAATCCCTATTTCGGCGCGTCGAACGACATCACCGCCAAGGGCTTCAGCCAGGAACTGCGCCTCGCGTCCGACTATGACGGGCCATTGAACTTCCTCGTCGGCGGCTTCTTCCAGGACGCCCATTTCCTCACGCGTCAGGCCTTCACCACCAATTTCGGCACGCCCTTCGTGGTCGGATCGACCTATTATGACGTCCATACCAAGGCGACCTCGGTCTTCGGCCAACTGCGCTACAAGATCGCCGATCCGCTCGAACTGGCCGTCGGCGGCCGCTATAGCTGGGAGGACAAGTCGCTGACCGGCACCTCGCTCGGCAGCCCGATCCAGATTCTCGGCCCCAAGCAGAATTATACCGATTTCTCGCCCGATGTGACGCTCACCTGGCGCCCCGACAGCGACCGCACCGTCTATGCCGCCTATCGCGAGGGCTTCACCTCGGGCGGCTTCAACACCGTGCCGACGCGGCTGCGCACCGATGCGGACCAGAGCCGCGCCGCGATCGACCTGTCCTATGACCAGATGACGGCCAAGGGTGGCGAGATCGGCACCAAGGGCTATGTCGCCGATCGCCAGATCCTCTACGATCTGGTCGGCTATTATTATAAATATAGCGGGCTCCAGCTGTCGCGCTACGACAATGCCTCCTTTACCCAACTGACCCAGAATGCGGGCGGGGCGGAGATCAAGGGTGCGGAGCTCAGCCTTACCATCCGGCCGCGCACGCTCGCGGGCCTGACGTTCAACACGGCGATCGCCTACAACAACGCCCGCTACACCGATTTCATCGGCGGCTGCTATGCGGGCCAGTCGATCGCCCAGGGTTGCAATCTCAATCCGCTCAACCCCAATCTGCCGCAATCGACCTGGGGCACGGCGGCCAATCCCTATCAGAATCAGGATCAGACCGGCCAACGCCTGTTCCGCGCGCCCGAAATCGCGATCACCGGCGGTTTCACCTATGACCACAGCTTCGCCGACCGGCTGGGCGGATCGCTGACGGTCGATTTCAACTATAGCAGTGCCTATGTCACCCAGACGGAGGGCAACCCCAAGACACAGCAGGATGATTATATCCAGCTCAATGCCGCCCTTTCGATCAATGGCGGCGCCGGCAAGCCCTGGGAATTGTCGCTGATCGGCCGCAACCTCACCAACAAGCTGATCATCGTTGGCGGATCGGTGGTGGGCGCGAGCGCGGCTGGCACCGGCACCAACGCCGTGCGCGAAGGCGACATATTGGGTTCGCTCGGCGCCCCGCGCGCGGTGATGCTGCAACTGACGGTGAAGAGCGGCCTGCTGGGCGGCCGTTGATCATCCCTATGCAAATACTATGGAAGATGCGCTGAGGTCGGCTGGAATTTGACCGACGGGGGCCATTAAGTCCCTTGTCCCATGACCCACCGACCTCCTCCTGCCGCCTCTGCCGATGCCGGGCGGCGCAGCGATCGGCCACGGCTCACCGGACGCCTGTCGATCCGGCCGCGCGCCGCCCCGGCTCCTCCGGCATGGCAACGGAGCCGGGCATCATGACCCGGCGCGACCTCGCCTGGCGCGGCCTTGGCCTGCTGCTCGTCGGCGCGGCGGCCGGCAGTTCGCTGCTGCATCGCGCCCTGACCCTGGACGGCCCGGCATCGGCGCCGCTCGAAATGGCGCTGGCCCTTGCCAGTTTCAGCTTCGCCAGCCTCGGTATATTGCTGCTCTGCCAGGGCGTGCGCCTGCGTGACGGCTGGCGCCGTGACCTCGACCGGCGCCAGGCGCAGCGCGACGGCCATTACGATCCCCTGATCCCGACCTATCGCCTGCGCGACGTCGGTGCGACCGTCGAGGCCTATGACGAGAATTTCGCCCGTAGTGGCCAGACCGCGCCGATCATCGTCTTCGATGATTCCTCGGTCGCCAATCATGACAAATATTTCGGCGCGCTGGAGGCGACCAGGACGGTCAACGACCTCTGGTATGTCGGCCCCGCCGAAAAGGAGCAGTTCGTCTCCTACATCTGCAAGCGGCTGCGCGACCGCAAGCTCGACGTGCTGGTCCGCAATCTTTTCCGCCCCAGCTATGGCGGCAATCGCAACTTCACCCTGATGTATACGCTGGGCGACCTGATGGTCAGCGCCGACGATGACATGCGCCCCTATGCCCTGATCGAGGACAGTCCGGAAACGCTGGGCGAACGGGAGATCAGCCGGGGCAAGACCATCCCGCGCGGCGCTAATGGCCATTGCCGCAAATCCTACGACATTCTCCAGTCCTTCCGCGACATATTGGGCAAGACGGTGGCCGACGCACCGGCCAATTACGACCAGGGCGAACTGGTGATCGACAGCGCCATGGACCTGGAATCCAACAATTCGCTCGGCTTCGCGCGGGAAAACAGCCTGACCCTGCAGGAAGGGCGGTTGCCCCGATCGGCGGTGGTGAAGATGGCGCAGACCTTCCGCACCGGAACCAACGACATCGACGCGGTCGATTTCGTCGACATGTTCCTCGACGATCCGGACGAGGTCGATGCCGAACGGCTCAACGACACCTATGTGCTGGTCAATTTCCGCCCCTGCCTCACCAATCTCAACTGGCGGATGGATTGCGGCGTTGCGGGCTATGACAATCGCACCGGCCTGCCGCCCTTCTTCCCGACGCGCTTGCGGTTCGAGGACTATATCTATCGCCTCTGGATTCAGCAGTCGAACATGGTCTCGGCCCATGTCGATTCCGCCCAGACCCACATCAAGAACAGCTATATGCGCAATCCATTGGCGTCGGAGGTGTTCAACGAGGCGATCTGCGGCCTGCTCAAGCGCAAGATCCGCACCAGCCTCAAGCGCACCGACGAATGGTCGATCGCCTTCGACTATGACGGCGCGGTCAGCCTTCAGGACAGCGAGGAGATATTGGACAGCGCCCGCGCTTTGCATGACCGGGTGCTCAAGAGCATGGCCGACGCGCGCACGACCGAGCGGGGCGATGCGCTGGGCCATTTTGCCGCCGGCCTGTCACGCACCTTCTATGATTTCGAGCCGGATTTCTTCCAGCAGAATGTCAGCCGCATGGTCGATGACGAGGTCGGGCTGATCCGCTCCTCACTCGAAATCTGGCCGACCCTGCTGGAGATCGTCTATTTCAAGCGCCATTGCCGCAACCTGCCGATGCGCCGCGTGAAGAACCGCTCCGCCCGATCGCCCCAACCCAGACCCGTAGCAGCCTGAGGGTTGGCGGCAGGCGCTCCGTTTCCGCCCCCTTCATCCCGGCGACGGTCGGGGCCCCCTCTCAGTGACGGGGGCGGGGCGGAGCGCCTATCATACCCGCCGGAACGGGAAGGGGCTGGCGGTCCGCTCATAGCTGTGCAGGTCCAGCGCGCGCGTCACCGGCGGCAGTGCCCGGTCCGGGCAGTCGCGCCGCTCGCACAGATGACAGGTCGGCCCCACCGTCACCGCATCGTCGCGCTCGGTATCGATGCCATCGGCATGGATGATCCGCCCGGCATGTTTCGCCTCGCATCCCAGCGCAATCACCTGCCGCCCGCGCGCGCCATCGCCGCGGGGCAGGGCGATCGCCAGCGTGAGGAAGCGCCGCTCGTCCAGCGTCTCGATCAGTTGCGGCAGCACGATGTCGGGCGCGTCGGCCGCATGCACGTCCCAGCGCGGACAGGTGCCGCCATAACGGGCAAAGGGATAGGCCTCGCCATCGAAGCGCTTGGACACGATTCCGGCCCGGTCGATCCGCACCATGAAGAAGGGGATGCCGCGCGCGCCGGTGCGGTTGAGGCTGGTCAGCCGGTGGGCCAGCTGCTCGGTCGACACGCCGAAGCGCGCGCGCAGCAGGGGAAGATCATGCCGGCTTGCCTCCGCTGCCTGGCGGAACCGGTCATAGGGCATGATGAGCGCCGCGGCGGCATAGTTGGTCAGCGCAATGATGGCGAGCCGCCGACTGTCCTCGTCCGGCGGCGCCGTGCGCGTCACCTGCGCCGCGATCAAGTCCGCCATCTCCTGTGCGCAGAGCTGATAGGCCATGGCGAACAGTCGCCCCGATGCCGGCAGTCGCTCGCTCAACATCAGCCGCCGCCGGTGCATGTCATAATGGCGCACCGTCCCGGCCAGCACATCGGCGCGCACCATCTGCACCGCCATGCCGTGCCGTTCCTTCAGGCGCGCGCGCAGCCCGGCCTGCAACAGCGCGGGATCTTCCTCCAATTCCGCGGCGATCCCTTCGGCCGCGGCGTCGATTTCGGCGAAATGATTGCCGGCCTTGGCCACCGTCTCGCGCCACCAGTCGACCGGCGCGACCAGCGGGGCAGGGGCGGCGCCGCGCCCGCTCGCCTGCATCTGCTCGGGCAGGCGGCGCAGGTCGGCCAGCGCGCGGTAGAAGCGGCCGATCGCCTCGCTGACGCCGGGATAATTTTCCGCCACCTCCAGCACTTCGTCGCGCGCGATGCCGATGTCGCGCACCAGCGCGTCGGACAATATCTCGGCCAGGTCGCTCGCTGCGCCATCCTGGCTGCTGGCGGTGAAGTCGCGAATGTCGATGTCATAGGTATTGGCGAGCCGCAGCAGCATCTGCGCCGTCAGCGGCCGCTGGTTGCGCTCCAGATGGTTGAGATAGCTGGGCGACACGCCCAGTTCCTCGGCCATGCGCGTCTGGTTCAGCCCCAGTTCGCGGCGCAGCACCCGCAGCTTGGGGCCGAGATAGAGCTTCCGGTCGGTCACATCTGCCATAAGGTCATATTGTCATGATTTGACAATATGAACAAGTCGCGGCGTGACTTGCGGCCATTCATCGCCCTTCCGCTTTGCCCTCGACCTGTCAATATCGCTGTCATCAACCAGCACAGCCACAAGGCAGGAAGGACAGGAAGATGACGACCGATACGATGGAAGCGCCCCAGCCCGCCCGTTCGCGCGCGGTCTTCAGCCAGGAGGATTTCGGCCTGATCCGCACCGCCATCGCCCATTATCTGCGCGAGGTTCAGGACCAGCCGGAATCGGTCAAATATGCCAATCTCTACCACCGCCTCGGCCGCGTGGCGTGATCTGGCTTCAGCCTAGCTGAAGCAAACGGCACCGGCCCGCGCCCCCACCCGGCCTCCCATCCAGGATATACTGTGGGAGGTCGGGTGGGGGCGCGGGCCGGTGCCGCATCCCGCGTGAGCGGGCAAAAGACTCAGAACAAACGCGTCAGGCCATAAAACAGCGCGCCGATCGCGGCCGCCGCCGGCAGGGTCACGACCCAGGCGACGATGATGCTCGACGCGACGTTCCAGCGCACCGCCGACAGCCGGCGGGACGCGCCCACGCCGACGATGGCGCCGGTGATGGTGTGGGTGGTCGATACCGGCACGCCCAGATGGGTGGCCATGAACAGGGTGATCGCGCCGCCCGTTTCCGCGCAGAAGCCCTGCGCCGGGGTCAGGCGGGTGATCTTCGATCCCATGGTGTGGACGATCTTCCAGCCGCCCAGCAACGTGCCCAGGCCCATCGCCGCCTGGCAGCTCAGCACCACCCACATCGGCACATGGAAGCCGCCGGTCAGCAGCCCCTGTGAATAGAGCAGTACCGCGATGATGCCCATCGTCTTCTGCGCGTCATTGCCGCCATGGCCCAGCGAATAGAGCGAGGCGGACACCAGCTGCAGCTTGCGGAACACCCGGTCCGCGCCCTGCGGCGTGAACTTGCGGAAGATCCAGCTGATCGCCAGCACCAGCATCAGCGCCAGGAACAGGCCGACGGCAGGCGAGATCACGATCGCCGCGCTGGTCTTGAACACGCCGCTCCACACGATCGCCGACAGGCCGGACTTGGCCGTTCCCGCGCCCAGCAGGCCGCCGACCAGCGCATGGCTGGAGGAGGATGGGATCCCCAGGCCCCAGGTGATCAGGTTCCAGGCGATCGCCCCCATCAGTGCGCCGAAGATCACCGACGCATCAATGATGTCGGCGCTGACGATGCCCTTGCCCACCGTTTCGGCGACATGCAGGCCAAAGAAGAGGAAGGCGATGAAGTTGAAGAAGGCGGCCCAGGCGACCGCATATTGGGGTTTCAGCACCCGCGTCGACACGATGGTCGCGATCGAGTTGGCGGCGTCGTGCAGGCCGTTCAGAAAATCGAACAGCAGCGCAACGCCGATCAGCGCGATCAGCAGCGGGAAGGCGAGATGGGCTTCCATATCCGGTCAGGCCTGTCAGGCGTGGTCGATGACCAGGCCGGAAATCTCGTTGGCGACGTCCTCGAACCGGTCCGTCACCTTTTCCAGATGGCTGTAGATTTCGTTGCCGACGATGAAGTCCATCGGGTTGCCGGCGCGGGCTTGGCTGTAGAGGGCCTTCAGGCCCGCCTCATGCAATATGTCGGCATGGCCTTCCAGCTTGACCAGCCGCTCGGTCAGCTCGTGCAGGCGCGCCGAATTGATGTTGAGCGAGCGCAGCAGCGGCATCGCCTCCGCCGTGATCCGCGCGCATTCGACGATCAGCGCGCTCATGTCCTGCATCTGCGGCGCGAAATCCTTGACCTCATAGAGCGCGATCGCCTTGGCGGTCTGGTTCATCTGGTCGATCGCGTCGTCCATCACGCCGATCAGGCCGGTGATGGCACTGCGGTCGAACGGGGTGACGAAGATGCGGCGGACGTCCTGCAGCACTTCGCGGATGATGTCGTCCGCCTCATGCTCGCGGTCCGAAATCTCCTTGATATGCGCGTCCATGTCCGGGCCGCCCTTGAGCAGCTTGGCCAGGGCGTCGGCGCCGGCGACCAGGGTCGCGGCATGGTCTTCGAATTGCTCGAAGAAACGCCCCTGCTTGGGCATCAGCGCGTGAAACCAGCGCAGCATTCCAGTCCTTTCACTTTGCTTCTCGCGGATCGACAGCAGCAACCGGAGGAACCAGCCCGGATCGGCGGGCGGTTCGCGGAAAGCCGCGATGATCGATTGCAGTTCGGGTTCGTCGACGGCCTTTGCGGCTTCGGCGACGGAAAACCAGCGCAGCTCGCGCTGCCCTTTTTCGGGCCATTGCGTCAGATGGCCGGTCACGGCAAGCGGAAAAACCTCGACATTCGCCTCGCGCGACTTGCCGCTGCGCTTGCGCTTGTCATAGCTGTATCGGCCGATCGGCGCGGGACAGGCGATGCCATGGATGCCCGCTTCCTCGAACGCCTCCACTTCCGCGGCACGATGGCCGGCCAGCCCCTTGATGCGATTGCCCTTGGGAATCACCCAGCGCCCGGTGTCGCGTGACGTGATCAGCAGGATCTGCATCGACCCGTCGATCGGGTCGCTGGTATAGGGAAGAGCGGCAATCTGGCGCATTATCGGCGGCTTACGGGCGACCTGCCCGAATCCTCATGCTCTGCCGCAGCGCGTTCCATCGGCGCTATGTAACGAAAATGTCATTTTTTGCAATCGCTCCCTTCGCCCAGAGGGGCAGGCGAAGGGAGCGACCGGCGCCCCGCTGGGCGAGGCCGGGAGGCGGATCAGATCGAGATGCGCGCCGTCAGGCGGATGTCGCGCCCGGCGAGCGGGGCGAAATCCTTCAGGAAGCTGGCATGGCGCCGGGCTTCCACGTCGAAGATGTTGTTGGCCGACAGCATCAGCGTGGTGCGATCATTGCCGGCCAGCGGCTTGAACGAGATCGATGCGTTGACCATGGTGAAGCCATCGGTCGGCGTCTCGAAATCGGTCACCCGATCCTGCTCGAACACATGTTCCAGCTCGGCGCGGGCGCTCAGTCGTGCGCCCTGCGCCTCGATCCCGCCCAGCAGGCGGAGCGGGGGAATGCGCGGCGCCGGGCCATTGCCCTTGATCGTGGCGCGAACATAGTCGGCGACGCCGTCGATGTTGATCGCATAGCTGCCGACCTGTGCCAGCTTCACCGACGCTTCGGCTTCGAAGCCATAATAGCGCGCATCGGCCTGGGCATAGGCATAGCAGGGGAATTCCATCTCGGCCCCGCCATTGGCCGCCTGGCAGACGCTGTCGTCGACCACGCTTTCATAGATGAAGCCGCTGAACCAGTTGTGATAGGCGGCCAGGCTGAAGCTGTAGCCATTGCCCGATCCGCGCAGCGTGCCTTCCACGCCCCAGCTCTTTTCCTTGCCGAAATCGGGATTGCCCAGCTCGAACGCCTGGGTACCGGCATGATTGCCACGTGCGAACAGTTCCTCGGCTGACGGCGCACGCTCACTGCGCGACAGGTTCAGGCCCACGCGCCAGCCGGGGGTGATCGCCTGGCTGATGCCCAGCGATCCGGACAGGGCGTTGAAGCTGCGCTGGCTGGCCTCGGCAAACAGGTCGGCATCCGGGTCCGACTGCAGCTTGGTATGTTCATAGCGCGCGCCCGCTTCCAGGCGCGTGTCGCCCAGGTCCAGCGACTGCAGCGTGAACAGGCCGAACTGGTCGGTCTGGTTCTTGGGCAGGAACTTCTCTTCGCCATCGGCCTGGAAACGACGGGTGAAGAATTGCGCGCCCGATGCGCCCTGCCAGCCGTTGCGGTCGGCCTGGACGAATTCCAGCCGGCTTTCCATCGACTGGTTCTTGAAGGTGGTGCCGACCTCGCCCGACGGTTCGATTTCCTGATGCTGGTAATCGGCCCAGCCCGCGCGCAGGCGGATGCTGTCTAGGAAGCCGCCATTCACCGCGACCTCGCCGCGCAGGTCGGCGCGGGTCTGCTTCATCGCCAGCGTCACATTCTCGTGGCTGTGGCCCTCTTCCTCATGATCGTGGTCATGTTCGTGATCATGGTCATGCTCCTCTTCCACCTCCAGACGCGACGGCACGCCATAGGTGTTCTCGCTGTGCGAGATCGACATGCCCAGATTGCCGCCATCGCCGATATAGGCGAAGCCGCCGGCCACTTCCCACACTTCCGCCGCGGTATTGGCCAGCTTGCCCTTCAGCCGCGCATTGTCCTGGATTTCCTCCTCGTCGGAGGCGGCGGCGATCTCGCGCATCGCCTTGGACAGGATATAGCCGCCGGTGCGCAGATTGTCGGTCTTGCTGTAGCTGCCATCGACATGGACGACGAAATTCTCGGTCAGCGGCACCTCGATCTCGCCCGAACCGCTGCGTTCGTTGGCGGCGCTGCCATAGGTACCGATCGCGTCGATATGGATCGCCTCGTCCGGCACGCGGCGCGGGATGCGGCTGTCGATCACATTGACCACGCCGCCGATCGCCGACGATCCATAGAGCAGGGCGGACGGGCCGCGCAGCACCTCGATCCGGTCGGCGGTCAGCGGGTTGATCGCGACCGCATGGTCGACCGAGGTGTTGGACACATCGAAGCTGCCGATGCCGTCGGTCAGGATGCGCACGCGCTCGCCCTGGAAGCCGCGCAGGATCGGGCGCGATGCGTTGGGGCCAAAGGAGGTGGCCGACACGCCAGGCTGGCGCGCCAGCGTCTCGCCGATGGTCGGGCGCAGGCTGCGGGTCAGTTCCTCGCCGGTGACGATCGAGGTGCCGGACAAAATGTCGCCCTGGCTGCGGGGGATCAGGGCGGTGACGACGATGTCGCTGCGCGGGTCATGATAGCTGCCATCGGCCTGGGCATCGGCGGGGGCTGCGGTCTGGGCGGCGGCGGGCCATGCCAGGCAAAGGGCCGTGAGGGCACAGCCGGCGCGCAGCGACGGGGAACGAAGCATCAGGCTTTTTATCCTTGCAGAATATGTGGGTCGGCCTCCGCGTATCTGTCATGATACATCGTATCAATATACGATCGGCGAAATGAAGGCCGTTTCTGCCGCATTCATCACCAACTGTTGCATTTTTGCACTGCATGGCGCGCAGCATATTGCCCGCCGCCAAGACGGATCAGCAGTGCAATTCCGCCATCATCTGCTGGTCAGAGGAAGAGGAAATCCGCCAGCGCCTGCACGCCGGGGCGCGACAGCGATCGTTCGTTGACGGTCTGGCGCACCTCGATCGCGGGCAATGGCACGTCCAGCGCCAGCCGGCGAATGCCGCTCATCCGTCCCAGGTCGCGCGCCATCGGGCCAAAGGCGGCGAAACATCCAGCGCCTTCGCGCAGGGCGGTGATGATGTCGAACATATTGTCGGTTTCCAGCATCACCGGGCCCAGCCGGGCGCCGCCGCGCGCCAGCGCCGCATCGATGATCGGGCGCAGCCCGTTGCGTGGATCGACCGCCAGTTGCGGCGTGATGGTCAGGTCGCCGCGCGACACGCTGCCCGCGCGCGCCAGCGGATGGTCCGCCCCGGCATAGAGATTGACCTGTTCCGACCAGCCATAGCGCGACGGCAGGCCGGCCGGTTCCTCCAGCGCATAGAAATAGGCGATGTCGGCGCGCAGCGATTCGATCGCTCGCGCCGCCTCGACCGCCGACTGGACGCTCAGGTCCAGGGTGATGGCGATATCGTCATTGGCCGCCTCGAACGCGGTCAGAGCATCCTGGAAATGGCCGAACACCGGCGCCGGCGTCGCCAGGATGATGGCGCGATTGGCGGGCGGCGGCGCGGCCGGCAGCGACGGCAATTGCGCATCCGCATCCAGCAGCAATTCCGGCAGTGCAGGCGGCGGGGCCGGCGATGGATCAGGTTGCGGGGTGGGGGCGGGCGTGGCTTCCTCGGCCCAATCCTCGGGATCGTCCTGTGCCAGCAGGGTCATCGCCTGCGCCGTGCGCCGGCCCGCCGGGGTCAGCCGCGCCGCGCCGCGAATATCGTCGAACAAACGATAGCCCAGCCGCATTTCCAGCGACGCCATGTCGCGCTCGATCACGGCGGATGAAACGCCCAGCGCCTGGGCACAGCGCGTCAGGCTGCCCGCGGCCACCATCTGCGCGAAAATGTCGAGTTGGCGCAGGGACGGGTTGGTCATGGCCGAGCGATAGAACAAAGACGAGGCCGGGTTAAGAGGCGTTGTCACGCATTTACCATCAATGCGCTGTTGACGAGCCCCGGTGAATGATGGCAGGGCGCGTCACCTGACGGGCGGGTATAGCTCAATGGTAGAGCACTAGCCTTCCAAGCTTGTGATGCGGGTTCGATCCCCGCTACCCGCTCCAGCCTCGTCCAAGTAACTGAAAATAAACGAAAAAGGTCACAAAAAGGCCTTCCCGAGCACGTGTGTCACACGCAGGTGTCACACAATACAGTAACGAAATCTGCGGCAACCATCTCGAATCACTCGGGAAATCGTCGATCAGGCTGTAGCACACGACCGTCACACAAACGCGATGTCCCTGGACTTTGGCAGCGTGGCGGGGTCTTCCAGTTCCGGGTCCGTGTCCCCGCTGAACTTCGGGATGTCGTTGGTCGAACGCATCTCAATCGCTCATTGCAAACAGACAGCAGATCATTGGCAATCCGACTGAGCAGGAAGGTGGCCTATGAATTTGAGATGGCATTTGAAGCGGCCAGGAGAGGGCTGGGCTTGCCCTATGACGCCCGACTGGTGGAAACGGGTGGAGGGGCGCAAGCGTTAAGGACTGCGCCTGAGCCTGCTATCGTCGAGCCGCCGAAGCGTGAGGCGGGAGCAGTGGAGAATATCGCGGGAACGCGGCGTCAGGTCACGTTGGCCCAAGTCTACGAAAAGTATCTCAACGATCCGACGAAAAAGAGGAGCAAAAGGACGCATCTCGCGCACGAGACCACCCGAAGGCTGGCGCTTGAAGTGTTAGGTGCCGACACGCCCATAGATCGTATCACCAGGGAGCAATGCCGCGATCTTCTGGAAATTCTGCGGTGGTTGCCTGTCAACTGTGGGAAATTTTTCGAAGGACTTTCGATGCGCGAGGCCGCAGAGCGAGCGAAGGCAGACAGATCAATCCGCACGATCAATGTGACTAATGTGAACGCCTATATGGCTCGCTTCGCTGCCGCAATGAACTGGGCGCTAACGGAGGAGTTCATTGAGAGAAACCCTGCGAAGGGTATCCGTTGGGCAGAGAATGCGCCCACCCAAGATCGGCGGAGACCATTTAGCAGTGAGCAATTGCGGCGTATCTTCAGTGCGCCGGTGTTTGTAGGCTGCAAAGACGAGGGGCGAGGGTATGCCACGCCAGGGCCGTTGCGACTAGGCGGGGCCAAGTTTTGGATTCCCTTACTTGGTTTATTCACTGGTGCCCGCCTGAACGAATTATGTCAGGCGGATGTTGCGGACATACAGACGATCGATGGCATTCACTGCCTTGTAATTTCAGCAGAGAGTGAGAGTGGAAACTCAGGGAAGTCGTTAAAAAACAAGTCGAGTGCTCGCCGCATTCCGTTGCATCCCGCGCTTCTTGAGTTAGGTTTCATGGCGTTCGTTCGGCGGAAACGTGCGACGAATTCCGAGAAGTTATTTGACGATATTCCCGCTGGAGCGCTCGGCTTCCGGTCAATCGCATTCTCTCGATGGTTCGCACGTTTCCTTACACGTGCCAAAGCGGAAACGAGAACGACCTGCTTTCACTCTTTCCGACATGGCTTTCGCGATGCCGCCCGTAATGCCAGAATCGATCGTGATATCGTGCTCGCTTTAGGCGGATGGACTTCAGGAGGGCAGAGTGACGCTGCTGATCAATACGGACAGGGTTACCATCCTGCGATCCTACTCGAAGCTATCCGCCTGATCGAGTATCCTGGTCTGGATTTGTCTCATCTCGAGCCTCGGTGAGCATTTCATTCCACGGGTGAATCAATCACCCGATTTATGACCGCGCCACAACGGGAAGATTTGAAAATTGCTGCTGCGATGGTCCTTTGACACGATTGCCAACGGATGCGTAATATTCTCTGAGAAATCAGGGGGATTCGAATGGACTTCCGTGTTCCGCATGAAGTTACATATGAATTTGAAGGGCGAGCGACTGTCACGGAGGTGGCCAAATCGCTTACCGCGCAAGAAAAGCTGTTCAAGGAATCGCTCCGCGTTCTTGAAACCTGCTTTCCAGAATTGGATATTGAACGGGCGGAAATCACCGTTCGGGAAATCTCGCAAAATAGCCCATTACGGCATAGGCTGGAGGGTATCGTCGTTGCGGCTCTTTCGCCGGGGTTGACTGAAGATATGCCTGCCGATCTCATGAAATCATTGTTCGGCTACGATGTGCCGGATAGTTATGACAGTTTTGTCTCTCTTATCATGTTGCTAGTGGCGATGTGGGGAGCAGAGCGGGTCGTGAAACGGTTGAAAAAGTTTAAAGATGATTTCGATCTAAAGCGCCTTGAAGCGAAGCAGGCTGTAATTGCCGCAGAGCGGAAACGTTTGCTTTCAGAAGCGGCGGCGCGAGCCTCCATTAATGAGGATCAGCTTGCTGATGCGCTCAACGACACCCTTGGGAAACGGCAAGTTACGGTGGGTAAGGTGGCGATGGATTTTCTTGCTCCCGCCAAGCGCCACAAGGCCAAAGCGATAAGTCTTCCTAACGGGGAAGCTATAAGGCAGGAGGCAATCGATGCCATTCCAAGCGAAGTGGAGCTTGCTCAATATCAATCACCTGTTGAATCGGTGGAGTATGACAACGTTACAGTTGTGTTCCAAAGACATGATAAGACAAGGCCAAAAGATTGGGCTGCAACTGTCGAAGAGGTATCCCCAGATCGGAAGCCTCTTCATCTTGCGCCGACAATAAGCCCGGAACACCTGTTCACTCGCGAAAGCGTTAAGGCGGATGTGTTGGTGACATCTATTCTTGATAATGAAGGGGAGTATGTCCCAAGCGTCTATTATCTCATGAAGGTTTACGATGAGGGTGCTTAAATAACATCGCGACTGGACCAGGTAGGCTGGTTCATTAGGGGAAGAAGTCGATGGAGGCCGCGACCCCGCCACGCTGCCAAAGTCCAGGGACATCGCGTTTGTGTGACGGTCGTGTGCTACAGCCTGATCGACGATTTCCCGAGTGATTCGAGATGGTTGCCGCAGATTTCGTTACTGTATTGTGTGACACCTGCGTGTGACACACGTGCTCGGGAAGGCCTTTTTGTGACCTTTTTCGTTTATTTTCAGTTACTTGGACGAGGCTGGAGCGGGTAGCGGGTAGCGGGGATCGGGCCTGAGCCTGGTCGATCGGCGATTTCATCATGAACATGGCGAGGCATGGGTGGGATCGTTGCCCGACGCGATCGGGGCGTCAACGGCATTGCTATTTCATCGGCCGCGATAGGGTTCGCAGGCGATGCCGTCGTGGTCCCCGTCCATGTGCTCGCCATAGCCAGGTTGCCCAGCGTAAAGCGGCGCGGCACCCGCTGCGCGTGCCGCTCGGCAGTTGGGATAAGACCAGGAGGCTTGAACGGGGGCAGTGGTCCGGGCAGGTCGGTTCGCTGCTAGACCTGCGGATGGTTGTTGTGCGTCGAGATCGGCCGCGCTGGTCCCCCGGTCATACTGGGGCAACTGATCTGCGCCAGTCGAGGCGAGGAGATGAGGGGCGTCGATCGGGCTGGTTTCTGCGGATGAACTTTCTGCTCGATCGAGTGCATGCATAGCCAAGGCGGCGACCAGGCCGAAGCCGACGGCGCCCCCCAGGAGCTTGACGGTCGCCAGGTCATCCCGGCGTTTCCGCTTTGCCTGATAGTGTGGGCCTGGTCTGACCGGCGCCGCGCGAAAGGGCTTCTTGAACGACATTGTGCGACGATATCTCTCGCCGGTGAATCAATCGTTCCCTTTAGGCGGCGAGGGCACGATAGACGCTGGCCCTGCCGATCCCCATCTTCCTGGCGATCGCGGCCGCGCCCATACCGGCGTCCTTGAGTTCCTTGATCTTGGCTGGGTCGATCGATGGCGGCCGCCCCTTGTATTTCCCCGCAGCCTTGGCCTTCGCCACACCCTCCATCTGTCTCTCATGCCGGATATCGGCTTCGAAGGCCGCGACCGCACTCAAGACACCGATGAGCAGACGGCCCATGCTCGTGTCGGTATCGACGCCGGATTGGTTCAGGCATCGGAATGCCACCCCCTTCGCGGTCAGCTTCTCGATGATCTGGTGAAGATCACCGACGCTCCTCGCAAGACGATCCAGGCGAGTGACGACCAGGGTATCGCCCTCACGGACGAAATCGAGGGCAAGGGCAAGTTGATCACGGTCGGTGGTTGAGCGCCCGGACATCTTCTCGGCGAAGATTTTCTCGCACCCGGCGGCGGTCAGTGCCTCCTCCTGGAGGTCGAGCGATTGGCTATTCGAACTGACTCTTGCGTAACCGACCAGCATGGCGCCTCATGTCTCGTTTGATCCTAGGGCTGCTCTATCACATGTCTCGAATTTCGGACATCGATACTGTTGAGACGCGTCATCTGTCTCACGCGGGTTCCCGTGCGGGTTTACCCTGGCGGGACACATAATGTGTCGCGTAGAGGGTGAAGGATATCCACGGATCGAACCGGGTCTCGTTATCCT
>NZ_JBVVOJ010000023.1:0-40087 GCF_057063145.1 Sphingobium sp. SG1
GGGGACACCGATCAACGAGGGGCTGGTCCGTTCGCTGCACAGCGGCGCGTTCCTGCCCGCACGGCGCAATGTCGTCCGCGCTGGAGCGCGGGGGCATTACTTCAACACCGTGGATCTGGTGACCCGCCTCGAAGAGGAAGCCCGGATCGGCAAAGGCGGCGCGCTTGCCGCCCAGCTCTCTCGCCTCGACCTCGTCGTGCTTGATGAGCTTGGCTATCTTCCCTTCGCCCGTTCAGGCGGGCAGTTGCTGTTTCATCTGGTCAGCAAACTTTACGAGCAAACCAGCCTTATCATCACGACCAACCTGGCGTTCGGGGAATGGCCGACGGTGTTCGGCGACCCCAAGATGACCACCGCTCTCCTCGATCGCGTCACCCATCATTGCGACATCATCGAGATCGGCAATGACAGCTGGCGCTTCAAGAACCGAAACTGATCCCCGCCGCACGCCGGGATTAAGATGCCTTGCGTTGCGCGCGCCTCCGGTCGGGCTCCGCCCTCCCTACGCCGCGCGCAGCACAAGGCGCGTTACTCGACCGTCCTGCCATCGTTGAGAAGGGGGGGGGGGGGGTGCACGCCGATTGACAATATGTAGGAAAGAGGTAAGTGCCAGCAGGGAAAAATAGCTGTGGACAGTAGGTTATGCACAAAAATAACTGTTCAATATATTCGAACAGCGCGGGGACATGTCTGGAAGATAATTAAAGCTGGCGCGGTTTGGTCTAGCATTGCCTAAGGAAAGCGGATTAAGGACGCCACCCATGACTGACACCGATCATAATTGGTGCCTCTGGGGTGAGCGAGATCCGTATTATGGCGTGCTTACTGACAAGCGGTTCCGAAACGATAGCATCCAACAGTATCGGGATGTTTTTTTTGCTGTTGGACAGACTTTCGTAGATCATTGGCTCTACAAATTCGAACAGCGATTTGGCGCATTGTCCCGAAATCGCGCCCTTGATTTTGGTTGCGGCGTAGGGCGGCTGACCATTCCCTTGTCGCAACAATTCGCGTCCGTCACAGGCGTCGACATTTCCCCCGCTATGCTGCGGGAAGCGCAAGTGAACAGCGCAGGGAAAGCGATAGAATATCGCTTATCTGACGATCATCTTTCGCAAGTGGATGGCACGTTTGATTTCGTCAACTGCGTCATCGTTCTCCAGCACATCCCGTTGGAGAGAGGCATGGTCATCTTGAAAGGTCTCCTGGACCGTGTCGGAGAAGGCGGTGGTTGCCTCATTCAAATAACGACTAAACGTCGATATAGCTGGAAACGAGAGCTGGATTACAGGCTTCGTCATGATGTTCCGGGCGGTCGCTTTCTGATAAATCTGCTCAAGCGACAGTCCGCTGATACGCCTATGATGCAGATGAACGAATATTCTCTGGCGGAGGTATTGCGCCTTTTCCATGCCAGCGGCTTTCTGGAAAACCTCTGTTGTCTGCATGATCAGGGCGGCAGCGAATCGGTGACAATCATGTCGCGGCGTTGAACGCGACCTTTCCGCATATTTACAGCGCGGATTTTTCGCAGGCTGAGAGCATTTCGATGTTGATCGACGTAGGCTGACGGTAACAGCGCAATGGCAATGCCGGAGGACATGCAAATTATCGTTGGGCTGGCTTCTGCCGGTCTGTTTGTCGTTGGGCTCATGTCGAAGCAAAAGCTGCTATCCTATGCGCTGGCAATTTTGACCTTGCTCATACTGCTCGCTGGTCAGGTCATGTTTCCTACATCCACAACACAAAGCAGTTCTAACATTCCGAGCGCGGTGCCACGGGCTGTCAAAAAGCCCGACACCCCATCCATATCATCGCAGCAGGAAATTCGGTCGGCGGCTTTCCTATCATTGACGACGCAGACGTCAGCTTGCAGCAGCGCAGCCCGTGCCACTGTCACCAAAGCCGCATTGGGCAAAGGGCCGCCGAAAAATGCTTTGGAAGACGCAGGAACCGCTGCCAACACCTGTCGAGAAACTGCTGCTGTTATCGGTCCCTATGCTGGCGAAGCCGAAAAGCTGGTCGCACAGGTAGCTCAGTCATGTCTTGACGCTGTGACGGTTCGTGCCGAAGCGATGGATCACCTTGCTGCGCTTCTCGACGGCATGTCTACGCTGGATGACGCTGAGCGTTACAAGGCCCGACAGAATGAGGCCTTGTTGAAAGAATTTTCCTGCCAATCAACATTGCAGCTTTTAAGCCCGGTGGACGCGATCAACGCCAGCAAGACGGATGCGCCGAGCAAAGCTAGGTCGCGTTGACAAAATGCTTCAACCATAGCCTTGCTGCGGCGAGGCTTCCGATTACGGCGGTGTCGATAGCCTCATGGCCATGCCGGTGCCAAAGTCTGCGGCCTTGCTCGCCGACAAGGGCTACGACGGCGACCGTTTCCGCGAGAACCTGCTCCTGCACAACATCCTGCCCGTCATCCCGCCGCGTTCGAACCGCAAGGCACCAGAGCACCCCGACTATCGCCGCTATCGCGATCGCAACCGCGTCGAGCGCATGTTCGGCTTCCTCAAACACCAACGCCGCATCGCAACCCGCTTCGAGAAAACCCCGCTTTCCTACCTCAGCTTTCTCAACCTCGCCGCAGCAAGGCTATGGTTGAAGCATTTTGTCAACGCGACCTAGATCCTCCAGCGGCGGCGGGACCGTGTAATCATAGTCGATGCGCAGCTTGCCCGCTTTCAGGTTCTCGATGCTGTTGGGGGTTTCATCGAACCATGCATTCGCGCCCAGGATGATACCCGCGCCCTTCAACTGGCGGAAAAAGCCGTTGATGGTTTCAATGATGTCCTTGGCGAGCGCGGGGGGCAGCGGCTTGTCGATCGCCCACATCATGCCGTTGACGATGGTGTCGGCCAGCAGCTGCGCCACGACGCCCAGCGCCGTCGTCACCGCCTGCGTTTCAAGGCTGGGGGTGACGAGGATCTTTGGCTTGACCCCCAGTTGCGCCTGCGCCGCCAGCAGCGCCTGCATACCCGTCTTTTGGCCGTTGGCGTCGGTCGTACCGATGACATTGCTGGCGGTTTCCGCCGCATCGTCCCCTTCGGCCACGCGGACCACGACAATGATCGGGCGAGCATGATCGGCGATGGCGCGCAGCGACAGGGCCAGCGTGCCGTCCGTCCCGGCGGCGCCGATGGCGGTTTCAACATCGGTGATGAGCGCCGGGCGATCGAGCGGGAAGATAGCGGGATCAGCGTCGGCCGCGATGGCGACCATACCGATGATTGCGGTGGAAGCAGCGGTCAGCGTGCGCGGCCCATCGGGCACTTCGATAAGGGTGATACCATGTTTGAACGCCATGACGGTTCCTTGGTTCAGAGGGTAAGAGGCAGGACGAGACGGGTGCGGGCATTGGCGGGCGCGACGTCGGTCCGGTCGCCAATGATGGTCATGAAGGCCGCGCCGGGACGCTTGCCCGCGGTGATGGCGATGCGGCGCAGATGGATGCAGTCTTCATGGCGGGACAGGGTAACAGCCGCCGCCGCATAGATCCGCACGATATTGGCCGCCGTCATGGGCTGGTCGATCAGATCAGGAATCAGCGAACCATAGTCGCGGCGGCCGACGCGGGTGCCGATCGGCGTGGACAATACATCCGCAACGGACTGGCGGATATGTTCGAGGCCGGTCATGACTGCGCCGGTGACGCGAGACATGCCAGCCATCAGATCGGCGCTCCGGTCTGGGACGTGCCTGCCTGCACATTGCCATGCTTGTGGCCTTTGAGGCTCTTGCCTCCGCCGATCACATCATCGGCTGCGGTGGCAGTGCCGGTGATCGACACATCATCGTTGACGGCGAGCGGGCCGTTGATCGTGACGGGACCGTTGATGGTTGCGCCGCCGGGGGGGGGGGGGGGCTATCGTCGCCGTGCCGCCTGCGGGGAGCGTGACGGCAAGGGCGTGCGCCGCATGATCATAGGCGATGGTCGCGCCGTCGGGCATGTCGATCTGAACGACATCGGGGGTGTTGGAAGGCGGCGGGTTGGCGTCGGAATAGAGGCCCAGAATGACAAGGCCATTTGCCAGATCGCCTTCGGGGGACCAGAACGACGCACTGTTCGCCAATGGTCGGCGGCGACCAGCAGCGCATACCGCCCGCACGCTGGGCCACCCATGGCAGATCGTCGGTGTCGAGATCGCCCAGCGTGACGGTGCAAGTGGCGTTTGCATGATCGACCGATGCGATCACGCCATATTGGATCGCATCGCCGATCTGCTGCTGAGGATCTTGGTCATAGGCCATGGGCGGACCATGGTGCGGGCCGCATGTTCATGCATAGGCCAGCATTTGGACAGGCAGCTATCCAAATGCTGGTCATCGCGCATTGCTCGCGCCGAACCGGTCTGTCATACTCAATAACGAAAGAAGGCTACAGTTTAACGTACACTTACCCCAATCCGCCACCGGCAAAAGAGGCGTCTGACGCAATGATTGTTTCTACCTTGGGTTTGTATTCGAGCGGTTCCACTTGGCTGTTCAACGTAGTGCGGTGCATTTGTGCGAAACACAGCGATAAGTCGTTTAGCGTATACGCAGATAGTGGCGGTGACGTCATGTCCTGTTTCGGGGATGAAATCGAATATTTGGTGATAAAATCACATCACCTCGACAATGACTTTTTGAAGATCATTAGAGCTACAAGCTCCAAACTAATCATAACGGTACGCGAAGCGCGTGACGGGGTGACATCTCTTATGAACAGATTTGGGACAAGTGAAAGCGACGCTTTGAGCCAAATATCCTTGTCTGCATCAGCAATAGCAGTCGCTCGTAACATGTTCGGCCATATGATTTTTGTTTATGAAGACAGATTTATGGACAATAAAGATACGATAAAGAAAATCGCTGACTATATCGAAGTTGAGATAAGCGACGATTTTGCGTCAGAAATCTTGGCGCAGTTTGATCGCGAAAAGGTGGCATCGGACATCACAGCACAATTTGAGCATGCATCTGCCGATATCACCTACGATGATGCTACCCATTGGCATGTAGGCCATATTGGGGATGGCAAATCGTCCAAATGGTCGGAAACCCTATCAGACGCCGCAGCTGCTGCAATCGACGAGGCCATAAACCCATTCTGTCAGGCTGAATTGCGGCCCGGCCTTGTCATCAACTGGTCGAGCTACTTGTTCAGACATAGCGACGGCAGAAATCTGGAAGCGGGGCAGGTTATCACGACCGGCATGAACGACCATCTGTTGATATATGGGCCGTATCTTTTCCTGCCGCCAGGGCGATGGAGGGTGGATTTTCGTTTTCGTCGAACCGGGGTGGGGGGAACTTCGATACTCAAGATCGACGCCATTTTAGGTTATGAGAGCGGGCTGTTGGGATCAAGCGCTGCGCGCCTTGATGGCACAGACGAACAGCATTGCGGCTTTGAGTTTGAACACACCCACTTGTCTCACCCGGTCGAAACGAGGGTACATGCGATGTCCTATGGTTCGGCGTCCAACGTCGAATTTCTTGGAGTGAGACTGACTTATCTCGCTCTGGTGGCCAGCAACAGAGGCAAGGCGCTCCAAATAGTGAGCGCAGAGTGTCGTGAAACATTTGAGCCTTCGGTCATGTGATGATGTTGAATTTTTCATCGAAAAATGCACGTATGGGCGACATCGCCACTTCACATCGCGCGCGGCTAGGTCGCGTTGACAAAATGCTTCAACCATAGCCTTGCTGCGGCGAGGTTGAGAAAGCTGAGGTAGGAAAGCGGGGTTTTCTCGAAGCGGGTTGCGATGCGGCGTTGGTGTTTGAGGAAGCCGAACATGCGCTCGACGCGGTTGCGATCGCGATAGCGGCGATAGTCGGGGTGCTCTGGTGCCTTGCGGTTCGAACGCGGCGAGATGACGGGCAGGATGTTGTGCAGGAGCAGGTTCTCGCGGAAACGGTCGCCGTCGTAGCCCTTGTCGGCGAGCAAGGCTGCAGGCTTTGGCACCGGCATGGCCATGAGGCTATCGACACCGCCGTAATCGGAAGCCTCGCCGCCCGTCAGGTAGAAGCCGAGAGGGAGGCCTTGATTGTCGCAGCGGGCGTGGACCTTGCACGTAAAGCCGCCGCGTGATCGACCAAAAGTCTGCGCAAAAGCCCCCCTTTTCCGCCCACGGCCGAGACATGACCGCGAACCGTGGTGCTGTCGATCATGTGCTGCCAGTCGTCGGTCAGGCCGAGATCGACCAGAGTTTGCAGCATGGCATCCCAGACGCCTTGCTCGGCCCAGCGCCGGAACCGGACGTAGACCGAGTTCCATTTCCCATAGCGCTCATGCATGTCGCGCCAGGGGCAGCCAACCTGCAGGACGTGCAGCATTCCATTGAGATAGCGCCGGTTATCTCGGGCCGGTCGAGCATGCCTGCCACGCTCGGGTGGGAGCAGCGGCCCGATCAAATCCCATTCTGCGTCGCTCAGGTCGCCGCGATCCATGCCTGCCCTTCCAAAAGGAAGGTTTGAATCAGAACTTCACCGGGTTGGGAATCCCTTTTGTCAACGCAACCTAAGTGCCGCCGGAACAATTGCGATGAAGGCGATGTCCGCCAATCCCGCATAGCCCACCGGGACCGCTCCGACGCGTAGTGAGCGCGGCGCAACTCGGCGCGGGAGCGCCGTTGCAAGGGCTGCATCGACATTGGGCAACGTGAGATTATACAGCCGCAGCACGGTGCCAGGATCAATGACAAAGGCTAGAGCGGCCCAGTCGCTGTTGTTCTGGCCGGGTGCGGCTAAGGTCAGCTGTTCTGTGGCACCGTCATTCTCATATTCGGCATAACCCAGCGTGCCGCCGTGCGGTCGAATACGAGGCTCAGCCCCTGAATGGCGTTGCCATAGGCATAGTTGCCGAAAATCGTCGCCTTATGGTTGCCATCGGCGAAGGTGTCGGGGCTTTTGGCAATGACGAGCGCCGTCATGGCGGCGGGTTCATCGACAACAGTCTGAACATATCTTTTTGATTTCCATCGAGAAGTGAGCCGTCTGCGGATTATGTTTCGGGTGTCACGGGTGGGTCAACCCGTGGTTTTCTCCTTTGGGTTCTGGCCTGCTTGGTAGAGCTGTTCTTGAAGCGGAAGCTATCGTTGCCGGTCTCCAGGATGTGGCAGTGATGGGTAAGCCGATCGAGGAGCGCCGTGGTCATTTTGGCGTCGCCGAACACGGTGGCCTATTCGCTGAAGCTCATCATCGATACGCCTGAGCGTACCGATGCCATGCGTAACGACGGGAGCAGTCGGACCCCGCAAAAACGCGAAATGCTGGCTCGGATTGACGCTAGGGCCCATGATGCGGGCGTCGAGCCGTTGAAGGCCTATTTCTAAATTTAAGGCGGAGGAGCGGCGCCCACGGGAGGTCGCGGAGCTTCATTCTGTGCCCATCGTCGGATCTCATTGCGTACGCATCGGAGGTCGCAAAACGGTGCCTTCGTGAATCCCGAAAAAGCGAAAGTGACGGAAATTGGCCGTTTTCGATCGTCAGAGGATCGCGAAAATGAAGTAAAGGAGCAGTCTTACTGACAACCGATAGAAATGTCGGTTGTCAGGAAGACTGCTCCTGACCCTCCAGAGTTTCCGGTGCTTTTGTCATCAGAGGATCACGGCTGATTTTCAACTTCTGCTCCTCTGGAAGGGGGGCATTGTCAACTTCTGCTCCGATCCTTGTTTTATGCGCGCTGCAAAGGGATCCGCTGGCGGACAAGTGTCACTGGCGGCCATGCCGACAAATCAGATTCATGAAGGTCGCGGCGAGGTCCCGGGCAGATCGCGGACACGTTCGGCGTTGAGCAGCATCATATCAATGATGACGAATGAGGGGGCGCTTCTGAGGTGAGCGGAAGGCCATGCAGGCATTGCCAATGAAGCGATCTCACAAAGCCTCTGCCTGATGTGCTGCGTTATCCCGATGGTTTTGTAATGCCCATAAGACGGGGGTTATCTATTTTAGCAAATTGCGCCATGTGCCTGAGCTGGCATGCAAATTTATTCGAATGATTCTTGTATGTGCCAAGATGTATATTCGATCGCATCATAGTTTAGGTAAAGTTAATCCGTGACGATATGGTGTATCAGTGCGCCATCATGGCACAATGATCTGATATAACATTCAGAAGCAGTCCAATATGCCGCGATTTTACTTTTGCAGATGACATTCTGCGAAAAGCCTACTATGTAGCCTGTCATGCGCCGCTTAGGACGTTTCCTGCTCTGCCTGATTTCGTTGTCCATGCTGACGACGACGATGGTGCATGCCCAGGAAGTTCCTAACGCTCAGGCGCCCACCATCGAATGCTCCGGTTATGTGCATAGTGATGGCGATGCGGACCAGACGCAGGGCGATGCTGACAAGGGCATGCCGCACCATCATGGTGGTTGCCAGGGCGCTCCGGCGTTCGTGCCGGCTTCGGCCAGCGATGATATGCTCCCCTCCGCGGTGAACGCTCCTGCGTTCATTCCTGCACCGATCCCGTCCAAGCGCTGGGCCATCGGCCCCGACCTGCGCCCACCCATAGCCTGACAGAGCCATAGTGGACCGTTGCGCCTGAATTCAGGCCGCCGGTCGTCCATGACTCGTGTTCAGGATTCCTATTCATGTTCCGATCCATTGCAGCCTTATTGGCTGCCGTGTCCTGCGTCGCTGTGGCGCAGGCACAGGAGATGCCCGCTGCGGTAGCGGGGGCGTCACCCTATACGCTTGATCAGGCCGTTGCCGCAGCAGGTGGCAGCGCCCCGGCGGCCGAAGCCGCGCAGGCCAATGTCGAAGCGGCTCGCGCCGCACGTACCGTCGCTGGTCTTCGTCCCAATCCCACCGTGCAGACGCAGGTGGAGAATATCGCAGGTAGCGGACCGTATCGCGGCGTTGGTAGCGCCGAGTCGACGGTCAGCATGGCTGTTCCCATCGAACTGGGTGGCAAGCGGTCCGCACGCATCGCGGTCGCTAATGCCCAGACCGACAAGGCACTGTTAGTCTCGGCGATCACGCAGGCAGACATCAGGCTGCAGGTCACGCAGCTGTATATCGAAGCGGCTGCTGCCGAACGGCGTGTCCAGACGGCGCGCGATCAGGCGCGCATAGCCGGCGACGCCGCGAACGCTGCGAGCGTACGGGTGAAGGCCGGGCGGGCCTCTCCGATAGAGGAGCAACGCGCTAACGTTGCGAAGATCAACGCCGATGCCGAACTGGTTCGGACTATCCGCCTGGCTCAGGCCAGCCGCGCCAATCTCGAGCGTCGGATTGGGCAGCCGATGGGCGGACCGCTCGATACGGCATGGTTGGAGCGCTTGCCACATGGCTATGGTCCCGAAGTCCCACCGAGCGCGGCAGGTACTCTGGCCCTGGCGGCCGCAGATGCGGACCTTGCCGTAGCTGATGCCAATGTTCGACTCGCCAATTCTCAACGAGTCCCCAATCTCGAGGCAGGCCCTGGTTTACGCAGGCTGTCAGCCACCAATGATACGGCCCTGATCTTCACGGTCACGATGCCTATCCCGATCTTCAATTCGGGCAAGGCGGCTGTCGCGCAGGCTCGCGCGCAGCGCAATCAGGTGGAAGCCCAGAAGCGGATGACAGCGCTCGATGTCGAGCAGGCCATCACCGACGCGCAGACATCGGCATCGAATGCCGCAGTCACTGCACAGACGGCTACTGGTCCTGCCCTTGAGGCGGCCCAGGAAGCGGCCCGCATCGCGCGCATCGGCTATCGCGAAGGCAAGTTCGGCCAGCTCGACCTGCTCGATGCAGAACGCACGCTTGCTCAGACGCGCCTCGCCGCCATCGACGCACTTGCCTCTTATCAGAATGCCCGCGCGCAACTGGAGCGCCTGACAGCGCCCGCGCCGGAACAGGGGAACTGATCCATGACATCTAAGAAGATCATCTACGCCGCCTTGCCCCTGTCCCTGATGCTGGCGCTCGCAGCTTGCGGAAGCGGTGCCGAGGAGAATCCGTCCAACGACGCGGCGCCCGCTGCTGAAGCAAAGGCAGGGGAGAAAGCCGAAGAGGGCAAGATCACGCTCTCGGCCGATCAGATCGCATCGGCTGGCATTCAGACGGCGCGCCCGATGATGGGCGGCTCGGGCACGATCGAACTCCCCGCTACCATCGACGGTGATCCGCAAGGCACGCAGGTCGTATCCGCTGCGATCGGCGGCAGGGTCGTATCGCTCACCCGCAACCTTGGGCAGTCGATCGGTCGCGGCCAGACGCTGGCCGTGATCGAAAGCCGCGAGGCAGCTTCTCTCAACGCTGAGACCGAAGCGGCACGCGCCCGGCTATCTCTGGCAAACAGCAATCTCGCCCGCGAGCAGCGCCTGTTCTCTCAGCGGGTCTCGCCTGAGCAGGATCTCATCGCTGCCCGCACTGCGGCGACAGAAGCCCGCATCGCCCTTCGTCTGGCGCAGCAGCAGGTATCTGCCGCTGGCACGGGTGGCGGCGGACTCAATCGCATCGGGATCGTGGCACCTATGTCGGGTCAGATCATCGGCCGCAGCGTCGTGCTGGGGCAGACGGTCGCGGCGGACGCTGAACTGTTCCGGGTTGCCAACCTGTCGAGCGTGTCGCTTTCCCTCAACCTGCAGCCGCAGGATGCGGGCCGGGTGCGTCCGGGCGCAACGGTGAACATCAAGGCAGCCGGTCGACAGGCGACCGCGAAGGTGACGTTCGTGTCGCCGGCGCTCGATACCAATACGCGACTCGTTCCCGTCATCGCGACGCTCGATAATCGGGATGGCCTCTGGCGCGTCGGGGAGCCGGTCACGGCATCGGTCGCGCTCACCGGCAGTGGCGGCGATGGCGCCATCCGTGTGCCGCTGACTGCGGTGCAGACAGAGGAGGGCAGGTCGGTCGTCTTCGTGCGGACCAAGACCGGGTTCCAGGCAACGGCCGTCCAATTGGGCGACAGTGCCGGTGACAGCGTGATCATCAAGTCGGGCCTCAAGGGGACCGAGGAGATCGCTACCGTCAACAGCTTCACGCTCAAGGCCGAACTCGGCAAGAGCGAAGCCGCGGAGGACTGAGCCTATGATCGCCCCAATCGTAACCTGGGCGGTTCACAAACGCTGGTTCGTCCTGCTGCTGACCGCCATAGCCGCTGTGATCGGCGCCGCTGCTCTGTCTCGCCTGCCGATCGACGCGGTGCCGGACATCACTAATAACCAGGTGCAGATCAACGTCCGTGCGCCCGCGCTGTCGCCCGAACTGGTCGAAAAGCAGGTGGCGTTCCCGATAGAGACGGCGCTCGCCGGCATTCCGGGCCTCGAATATAGCCGCTCGCTCAGCCGCAATGGCTTCGCGCAGGTGACGGCGGTCTTCTCCGATCAGGCGGATATCTTCTTCGCCCGCCAGCAGGTCGGCGAGCGTCTGACAGGCGTGTCCGAGAACCTGCCTGATGGCGTGACGCCCGAAATGGGGCCGATCGCCACCGGTCTGGGCGAGGTCTATATGTGGACCGTCCGTCTGGAGCATCGCAAGGACGACAAGCACCAGCCGGGTGAACCCGGCATGCAGCCCGATGGCAGCTACATCACGCCGGAAGGCGAACGGCTGACCAACGACACCGACAAGGCGACCTACCTGCGTACTGCGCAGGACTGGATCGTTTCGCCGCTGCTGAAGAACACGCAGGGCTTGGCCGGCGTCGATTCGATCGGCGGCTATGCCAAGCAGTTCCTCGTCGTGCCCGACGTCCAGCGCCTGGCTTCGATGGGGATCACCCTGATGCAGTTGAGCACTGCCCTCGAGCGCAACAACACCAGCGTCGGCGGCGGCTTCGTCAACCGCAACGGTGAAGGTCTGGCAGTCCGTGCAGACGCTCTTGTCCGTAATGCCGACGAACTCTCCAAGATCGTGGTGGCCACCCGGGAAGGCGTACCCATCACCCTTGGTCAGGTAGCATCCGTTCGTACTGGGCAGGCGATCCGCATGGGGTCGGCATCCGAAAACGGCACCGAAGTCGTCGTCGGCACCGCCATCATGCGGATCGGCGAGAATAGCCGCACCGTCGCGACCGCAGTCGCCAACCGGCTGGAGGAAATCAACGCCTCGCTGCCGCCGGATGTGATCGTGCAGCCGGTGCTGAACCGTACGGCGCTGGTGAACTCCACCATCAAGACGGTTGCCAAGAATCTGGGCGAAGGCGCTATCCTCGTCATCGTGGTGCTGTTCCTGCTGCTCGGCAACTTCCGCGCCGCGCTGATCGCGGCCGTCATCATCCCGGTGACCATGATGCTGACCGGCTTTGGCATGTTGCGAGCCGGCGTGTCGGCCAACCTCATGAGCCTTGGCGCGCTCGACTTCGGCCTTATCGTCGATGGCGCCGTCATCATCGTCGAAAATGCCCTGCGACGCATGGCTGAGCATCAGCATCATGAAGGCCGCCTGCTCACCGTGAAGGAGCGGCTGGACACGGTCGCTTCCGCTGCCCGCGAGATGATCAAGCCGTCGGTCTATGGCCAGGCGATCATCATTCTCGTCTATGTGCCGCTCCTCACCCTGACCGGTGTCGAGGGTAAGACCTTCGTTCCGATGGCGCTCACCGTCATCATCGCGCTGGTCTGCGCCTTCATCCTCTCCCTGACCTTTGTTCCCGCCGCGATCGCCCTGTGGCTGTCCAAGCGGATCGAAGAGAAGGAAGGACGGATTATGAGCTGGCTCAAGGCCCGCTACGAACCCGGTCTCGACCGGGCGATGAATCGGCCTGTCGTCACTGTCGGCGCTGGTGTCGGCGGCTTCGTTCTCGCGATCCTGGCCTTCATGTCTTTGGGCCAGGTTTTCCTGCCGCAGCTCGATGAGGGCGACCTTCTGATTCAGGCTTTGCGTATTCCGGCAACGTCGGTGCAGCAGAGCCAGGCGATGCAGGTGCCGATCGAACAGATGATGTCGAAGCAGCCGGAGGTGAAGTTCGTCTTCTCCAAGACCGGTACGGCCGAACTGGCATCCGACCCGATGCCGCCCAACGCCACTGACATGTTCGTCATCCTCAAGGACCGGAAGGAATGGCCGGACCCCAGCCTGAAGAAGGAGGAACTCATCTCTCGGATCGAGGGGCAGCTCGCCAAGTTCCCGGGCAACGCCTACGAGATCACCCAGCCGATCCAGATGCGCTTCAACGAGCTCATCGCCGGCGTGCGTGGTGATATCGCGGTCAAGGTCTTCGGGGACGACTTCAACTCGATGAATGCGACGGCGGAGAAGATCGCCAGCGTCCTGCGCCGCACGCAGGGGGCGGCTGACGTGAAGGTCGAGCAGACCACGGGCCTTCCGATGCTCGACATCCGCGTCAATCGCGATGCCATGGCCCGCCTCGGCGTTACCGCTCAGGACGTGCAGGACATCGTGAACGCAACGCTGGGCGGCCAGCAATCGGGCATGATCTTCGAAGGCGACCGCCGTTTCCCGGTGGTGATCCGTCTTTCCGAAGCGCAGCGCGCCGACATATCGCTGCTGAGCCAGGTTCAGGTGCCGACTCCGGGCGGGCAGTTTGTCCCGCTGGCCAGCGTGGCGGATATCCGCGTCGTTGACGGTCCCAACCAGATCAGTCGTGAGAACGGCAAGCGTCGCGTCGTCGTCCAAGCGAACGTGCGTGGGCGTGACGTCGGCGGCGTGGTCGCGGATGCGCAGGCTGCCATTGGTAAAGAAGTGCGTCTTCCTCCAGGCAGTTATCTCGAATGGGGTGGCCAGTTCGAGAATCTGGCATCGGCTCAGGAGCGCCTGCAACTGGTGATCCCGGCCTGCTTCGTCCTGATCCTGCTGTTGCTCTATGGAGCGTTGGGATCGGTGCGTGATGCCGCCATCGTGTTCACCGGCGTTCCGCTGGCTCTGGTGGGCGGCGTGCTGGCCCTGTTCCTGCGGGGCATGGACTTCTCCATCTCTGCGGCGGTCGGGTTCATCGCGCTGTCCGGTATCGCGGTCCTGAACGGTCTCGTCATGGTGTCCTCCATTCAGGATCTCATGCGAACCGGCATGGATCGTGCCGAAGCCGCTCGGGTGGGCGCGCTTCAGCGTCTGAGGCCGGTGGTCATGACCGCGCTGGTTGCAAGCCTTGGCTTCGTGCCGATGGCTCTGGGCAGCGGCGCTGGCGCTGAAGTCCAGAAACCACTGGCGACGGTCGTGATCGGTGGCCTGATTTCCGCGACGCTCCTGACCCTGTTCGTCCTGCCGACGCTCTACGCGCGATACGGCCGCACGACGATGGTCGAGGAGGATGATCCAGAGATCGAGGTCTCCCCGTCTGTTCAACCGCAGCACTGATGTGACGGGAGGGCAGCAACTGCCCTCCCGCCTCTTCCTGATCGAAGGAAAGGATCAGACCGATGAGAGAGGAAACCATGTTCAGTCCTCAGATTTCGCGATTGCGGGCGTGGACTCTGTTGGCCGACCTCAACCGCTATGAAGCATGGCATCCCCACTATCGCTTTGGCGCGGGGGTCGTCGAACTTGGGAACAAGATCGACATGACTTGGACGCTGATGGGCAAGCAGGCATCGCTGGAAGCCAGAATTGTAGCCAATGATAAGCCCGATATCATCCGCTGGAGAGCAGCCACATTGCCGCTTTTCAGCATCGAAGAGGGGTATGAAATTTATGAGGATGAGACCGGTCTGCATGTCCGGCACAGCTTCGAATGCAAGGGCATCCTTGGATTGTTGGCACGCCCGCTAGCTACAGGCCTTCGCCGTCAAATGAGAACGCAGGACGCGAGTTTCATGGCGGCGGTGAAGCGCACGGTCCGCGCAGTCTCTCCAGCCAATCGCCACAAGCGGCGCTCGCTCAGCGTGATCAAGGGCAGGGGGAAGAGCGATGGTTGAGACCAAACCTGCCGGTGATCAGAGGATGGAGCGCAAAACGCTCTGGATCGTGCTGATCTTGAATGTCCTCATATCTGTTGCCTTCTTTGTCGTGGGCTTCACTGGAGACTCCAGCGCGCTCATCGCCAATGGCGTCGACAATCTGTCGGATGCTCTCGTCTATGCGCTGAGCCTTGTAGCTTTGAGCCGGGGACTCTTGTGGAAGAGCAGGGCGGCAATGTTCTCCGGCTCCATGCTGCTGGTCTTTGCAGTCGGCATCCTCATCGATGTCGGTCGTCGATATGTCTATGGCAGCGAGCCCATCGGCACGGCGATGATGGCGATGTCGGCAGTGGCAGCCGTCGTAAACTTCATTTGCCTGAGGCTTCTGCAACGGCTTGAGCAGCCCGACGTCAACATGCGTGCTGCGACCACCTTCAGCTTCAACGACTTCATCTCGAATGGCGGGATACTGATCGCAGGCGTGCTGGTCTGGTGGCTCGGCACAAACTGGCCGGATCTCCTTGTCGGCGTCGCGACTGCGCTGATCGCCATCAAGGGCGGGGTCGAAATCCTTCAGGACGCTCGTAGCGAAATTCGGGAGGCCAAAGGTCGCCCAGAAACCAAGGAAGTCTGACATGACGAACCGTACTTCTTCGAATGGACTTCCCTGTCCGGTCTGCAAAGTCGACCTCCTCATGAGCGAAAGGCAGGGTATCGAGATCGATTATTGTCCCCAGTGCCGCGGGGTTTGGCTCGACCGTGGTGAACTCGACAAGATCATCGAACGCAGCATCAGCGAAACTCAGCCGGCCGAACGGCGTGAAGGCACGCTGGGTGTGTTCGGCTCAAAGCATGGAAGCGATCGTGGCGATAGCCACGGATCTCGGGGCGGCCATCATGGTCGTCGCAAGGGCTTCCTGCGGGAACTGTTCGACTGATGACCAGCTTGGCCGCCGCACCTACCCCTGTGTGTGAGAACGGCCCCCGCCATGGGCGGCTTCCCTCGCCGTCCATGGCGACAGTTTATCCTCCGGATCCGGGAAACAATATGCGCCTGAAACAATATCGTTTGAGCCGTCTCTCCCTGACTGGAGGAGCCCTGATGCTCAGCCTGATGGGATGCCAGCAGAATAGCGGCGGTGATGAAAGTCGCCATGATCGTAACTCAACGCCAGCGTTAGTAGGCGAGCATCTCTATGTCTGCGAGGATGGCACCCAGCTCGATGGGGATTTCCTGGTCGACGGACTGACACTCGATCTGGCCATCCTACCGGATCAGAAGCCTATCCGGCTCACCGCGCCCGACACGGGCCTGACCTATGTCGGCAACAAGCTGAACGTCAGCCTGACCGGCGTAGACACGTTGAAGCTGGTACGCGCGGATCAGAAACCGCTGATCTGCAGGAGAACTCGGACGATCAGCAAGCAGGGACGCCTGCATCCACCCTGATGGTAACTGCTTTTACCGAAGATAGCGTGCCCCAACCAGGATGATGGTCATGATTGAAAAACTCCGCCTCGATGTCCCCCTGCTGCTCCCCGAAGTCATCGACACGGCTGATGGCTGCGTTTCGCGCCTGATATCCTTGATCGAAAGCCGTCCCGGCGTCTCTGAAGTGCATGTAACGAAGGAGCCAGCCGGTACACTGCCGCAGTTGTGCATCCACTATGATCCGGACGCGATCTCACTTCCGCGTATCCGGGAGCTGGCGAAGGCGGCGGGGACGCAGATCGCAGAGCGCATCGGCCATGTGGTGTGGGAGGTCGACGGCATCGGCCACCAGAGGCGGGCCAGGTCCATTGGCGAAACGCTTCGCGCGCTGTCAGGCGTGCTCGAAGCCGAAGCCATTCTTCCTGGGACAGTGCGGGTCGAGTTCGATCGTATGCTCACTTCGGAAGATGGAATTCTTACGGCGCTTCGCGATGCAGGTGTAAGCCCGAGGGCTCTCACCGCTCCGGACAAGAAGCCGTCGGCACATGACCATGACAAGGATCACGATCACCCGGCTGGCGAGAAGCACGACCATGATCATGGGCACGGCGGATTGCTTGGACCCAACACCGAGCTGATTTTCGCTTTGGCCTGCGGCGGCGCGCTGGGCGTGGGTTACCTCATCGAGACGTTCCTGCAGGCACCCGCCTGGGTTCCGTTCGCTCTCTTCATCGCTGCTTATGTCTTCGGCGGTTTCTACACCGTGCGTGAGGCTATCGAAAATCTGCGCCAGAAGCGCTTCGAGATCGACACGTTGATGCTTGTGGCAGCAGCAGGTGCGGCCGCTCTTGGGGCATGGGCCGAAGGTGCTTTGCTGCTGTTCCTCTTCAGTCTGGGGCATGCGCTAGAGCACTACGCCATGGGCCGCGCCAAGCGTGCAATCGAAGCGCTGGCCGAACTGGCGCCGCGGACGGCCACTGTTCGGCGCATGGATGGTGGCTCCAGTGTCGTGCCGGTCGAGGAACTGGTCCTCGGTGATGTCGTCATCATCAAGCCGGACGAACGCATCGCGGCCGATGGCTTCGTCATCAAGGGGAACTCTGCCGTCAATCAGGCGCCGGTTACCGGCGAAAGCATCCCCGTCGATAAGGAGCCTGTAGAAAGCCCTGAGGCGGCCCGAACCAATCCCGACCGTGTCGCGGCAGCAAGCCGGGTCTTCGCCGGCACAATCAATGGCAGCGGTTTGATCGAGATCGAGGTCACGCGGCTGTCGAGCGAAAGCACGCTCGCCAAGGTCGTGAAGATGGTCAGCGAAGCGGAAACGCAGAAATCGCCGACACAGCGGTTCACCGATCGTTTCGAGCGCTTCTTCGTGCCTGCGGTGCTTGTATTGGCGTTCCTGTTGCTGTTCGCATGGGTCGTCGTCGACGAGCCTTTCCGCGACAGTTTCTATAGGGCGATGGCCGTCCTTGTGGCCGCCAGCCCCTGCGCGCTGGCCATCGCGACGCCGAGCGCCGTGCTGTCGGGTGTTGCCCGTGCAGCGCGTGGCGGCGTCCTGGTGAAGGGCGGTGCCCCGCTCGAATTGCTGGGTTCGCTCGACGCTATCGCGTTCGACAAGACCGGCACGCTGACGATGGGTGAGCCGCGCATCCAGCAGATCATCCCGGCGCCTGGCGTCACCAGGGACGAGCTGATGGCGCTGGCGGTGGCTGTAGAAAGCCTCAGCGACCATCCCTTGGCCCAGGCAATTGCGCGAGATGGGCGCGAGCATATTGGCGATCATCCAGTTCCGGAGGCTGAAAATCTGAAAAGCCTCACGGGTCGCGGCATCTCGGCTCTTGTCGGTGAGGACGAAGTTCTCATTGGCAAGGCCGAGATGTTCGGCAGCGATGGCATCGCCCCGCTGTCCACCGAGATGGATGCTGCGATCAAGACGCTCCGGGAGGCAGGACAGACCAGCATGGTCGTGCGCAGCGGCTCGCGGGATATGGGGGCTATCGGTCTTCTGGATACGCCGCGCGAAGCAGCCCGCGCGGCGCTGGAACGCCTGCGCGAGATCGGCATCAAGCGGATGGTCATGATCTCGGGCGATCACCAGCGTGTGGCTGATGCCATAGGCAAGCAGGTCGGGATCGATGAAGCCTGGGGCGATCTCATGCCTGAAGACAAGGTCGAGGCCATCAAGAAGCTGCGAGCCGAGACCAAGGTCGCCATGGTCGGCGACGGCGTGAACGATGCACCAGCTATGGCGACCGCAACCGTGGGTATCGCCATGGGCGCAGCCGGCTCAGATGTTGCTTTGGAGACAGCCGATGTGGCGCTCATGGCCGACAATCTGTCGCACCTGCCGTTTGCGGTGGGCCTCAGCCGGAGCACGCGCTGGGTTATCAGGCAGAATGTGTTCGTCAGCCTGGGTGTCGTCGCCTTCCTCGTACCGGCGACCATCCTGGGTCTTGGCATCGGACCGGCTGTCGCCCTTCATGAAGGATCGACTCTGTTGGTGGTCATCAACGCGCTGCGGCTTCTGGCATATCGGGATCCGGTCCGTGCCTGAGCAGGGCGCGGGCCACCATCGAGACGCGACGTGAGGATCGGACGATTCGACGCCATCTTCGTCGGGACAGGCATATTGATATGCGTCGCGCTCGCTGTCGTGGGAGTGTGGGTGGTGTCCGGCGTACTGCACGCACCGCCCAATGATCCTCCCGCCGCGAAGCGTATGAACTTCACGATCCGGCCGGGCGAAACGCAGCGGGTAGCAGTCTATGTGGCGGGCGAGGGGACCGTACGGTTCGTGAGCGACAGTCTCGGGGCGAAGGTCCGCTATCGCCTTCGCCTGGAAGATGGGCACCAGGGCTCCATTCTTGCCGATACGATTGCTTCAGGCGCTCAGCGGGGGGAGTTACGCCCCCAGCATGGCAGCTTGTACGAATGGTCTTGGAACAACCTATCGCCCGGGCCGGTGCATGTAGGCTTCTTTGCCGAGGGCAATTTCGACATCCTGAACCGAACAGGCGCTCGTCAGCCTGAATCCTTGGTGGCCCCCTGATTTTAAGAATTGGGCGCTACACCTCTCACATCATAGACAATGGAGCACCGCGATGATCGTCGGAGCGCGTCCCCGCCTGCAGCAGATAATCCTCGAAATCTGGAAGCCACTGACCATCCTGTTTGCTTGGGATGTGGCAGTCACCATCTTCCACCGGTTCATGCCAATCAAGGAGCCCGCGCTGCCAGTCGCACTGTTCGGCACGGCCATAGCTTTGTTTCTCGGCTTCAGGACGAACGCCGCTTACGCCCGCTGGTGGGAGGCGCGCACCTTATGGGGCGCCTTGATCAATGCATCGCGCAGCATTGCCCGGTTGTGCCGCAATGTATTGCCAGCTGGCCCGGAAGCGGAGGCCATTGTGCTGCGGCAGATCTCTTTCGCGCACGCGATGCGGTGCCGGCTGCGGGGGCAGGATCCGACAGAGGATATTGAGCGGCTGGCGGGCAAGGAGGCGGCCGAAGTCGCTGCCGAGCGTACGAACCGCCCCAACGCGCTGCTCGAGGACATGTCTCGCATCGTGTCTGGAGCGCGGGCTGATGGAAAGATCGACACCATCCAGCAGTCCCTGTTCGAACGAGTGATGATCGACATCGCCAATGCCCAGGGTGGCATGGAGCGGATCAAGAACACGCCGCTGCCCAGCGGCTTCGAGTTTATGCCGAACTTCTTCACGCGGCTGTTCTGCGTGCTGTTACCGATCTCGTTGGTAGAGACGCTGGATCTCTACACACCGATAGGATCGACCCTGATCGGGATGATCTTCCTGGCTGCGTTGCGGATCGGGCAGGATCTGACGGACCCGTTTGCCAACACCGTCCATGACGTGCCGCTATCAACGATGTGTCGGACGATCGAAATCGACCTTTTGGAGTCTTTGGGGCGGAAGAGCCCGGGGCCGCTTCCTCCTGTGGCGGGAACGCAGTGGTAGGGTAGGGGATCAAAGGCCGGACGTAGCCGTTACACCCTCCAACAGGCCGTAAAGGGGCGGAAATCAATCGTTACGATCGAGTTGGGCGCCGGCGACAGACGGTTCCTATCTGCCTTGCGCCCCCATTCATTTGAAGGAGTATGAAGTGGCAACAGCAAGCGTAATCAACACGCAACCGACACCGGACGAGGCCCTGCAGCGCCTGGTCGATGGCAACGAAGCTTTCGTGGCCGATGCGCCGGTGCCGGCCGACTTGTCACGCGAGCGGCGCTTGGCGCTGGCAGAAGGTCAGCAGCCGTTTGCGACGCTGGTGGGCTGTTCGGACTCTCGCGTTGGCCCAGAACAGCTGTTCGGCGCCGGCCTCGGCGAACTGTTCATTGTCCGGACTGCCGGTAACAACGTGGACACCGCCGGCATGGGGTCAATCGAATATTCGGTGGCCGTGCTGAAGGTGCCGCTCATCGTCGTGCTGGGGCATGAAAAGTGCGGTGCCGTTGCGGCAGCCGCCGACGTCGTGACGAAGGACACACGGTTTCCGGGCAGCATCGCTCGTATGATCGAGCCGATCGTGCCGGCCGTTTTGGCGGCTCAGCGCAACGTTGGCGAAGACAAGCTGGTCGATACCGCGGTCGAGGAAAACGTCCGGCGCATGGTCGAACGTCTGCAGAAGTTTTCGGAGCCGATGCTGATAGAGCCGCAAGATCGTGGAGAGTTGAAGGTCGTGGGCGCTGTGTACGAGCTGTCAACGGGCCGGGTGCGCTGGCTATAAGGCGGCAAGCATCCCTGACGGACGTGATCGGAAATTGAACCGATCATGTCCGTTAAGATGGCATGGATATTGGAAGTGTAGGTAAGCTTTGATACGATTTCTCCAGTGGCATATCGTAACATGATCGATATCCACAGTTTTCGGCAAGAAAAGGGACGTCGCAGCCGAAAATCACTGTAGCGTCGTTGCCAAGATGTTCTATCATTGGCTCATGGGGAAGAAGATCACCGATAATCAGCTCATTGGCGAGCTGGGAGAAGCGGCCGTTCGCAAGCGGTTCCTGTCCATGGGCTTTCAGTTTGACCATCGCAGTCGACTGGAAGCCGGTATCGACGGGCTAGCTGAGGTCATGATTGAGGGTGAGCCGACAGCGCGGATGATCGCCGTCCAGATTAAGTCGACCAGGGCTGGTAAATACACGTCCGAGACGGAAACTGGGTTTACGTATCTCCTCGACGTGAAAGACCTTCAATATTGGAAGACGTCCAATTTGCCGGTCATCGTGGTGATGTATCGCGAAAGCGACGATAGCCATTATTGGGCTCAGGTTCAGTCGCAAC
Source organism: Sphingobium sp. SG1 (assembly GCF_057063145.1). NCBI lineage: Bacteria > Pseudomonadati > Pseudomonadota > Alphaproteobacteria > Sphingomonadales > Sphingobiaceae > Sphingobium > Sphingobium sp. SG1. Next base: position 21,525 of record NZ_JBVVOJ010000023.1, read on the forward strand.
CAGGCGTTGAGCAGCGCCGCCTCACTTTCGATAAGGCTCGGGACGTTCTCGACAAGTCATCTCTTGATAGGCTTGCGGCCCTGACGGTCCCTATCAACGGTTTTGGCTACTATGTGCCGCCGTTGGGCGGTGGTGAAACCGCATTGGTCAACCTGCTGCCGATCAAACTGCCGGCCGAGATATTCGTCGCGAGCACCCCTTTCGATCGCAAAAGCGCGATCAAAGAGATGTACGACACGGGTGAAACGGTGCGGTACGACTGGGTGATCAAGGATGGGACGTTTTGGTCGTTCCATGATCCCCGCGAAGCGGTGACTGGCGCCATAGTCGATCTGGACCAGGTGGAAGCCGTCGAGACCCGCATGATCGGATATCATGAGGACATCGACGAGCAGAACAACTTCGCGTTCCTGTTGCGTCAGACGCTCCAGCACCAGATGCAGGACGACCTGGCATGGGACAAAGATGGTCGGGTGTTTTATGTCAGGGCGCTTGAAGACAGCCAGCCTCGCACGTTCCATTATCAGTCCGCCAAGGTGAAGACGAAGGCCGACGTGGTGAACGTCATCATGAGCACCAAGGTGAAAGACAAGGTCGGCTTCGTGCGGCATCACGCCTTTGCACCCAAATTCGAGTGCATGATGGATCAGTGGTTCTTGATGGTCAGCCCGACCTACCACTTCACGACAAACGGCTACTATCGCCATCCATTCCCCGACGCGTTGCTGTCGGGGAAGAAGCGTTTGGAAAATAATGCGGCGATACGGGGGCAGGTGATCATGTGGCATCGTTTCCTCACAAAGAATGAGGAAGGTGGCACCGATCTGTTCGCCGAGCCTGTCGGGCCAGCAGTGGTGTTGCGCTTTGATCCACCCCCGGAGATCGAACTGCCAACGACCGTACCGGATGATGTCTGGGGACGGCAGCCGGCCGCAGAGCAAGATGATGGTGAGACGTCGGGGTCATTGTTCGATGAAGTTTGAATGTCGGATATTCGACGAGCCGCTGCTCGAGTTCGGCGACCAGCATAGCCATCAGGATCCTCGCCTCGGCCTAACCGACGCTGGTCCTTTACAGGCTCCGTTGGGCGATAAAATTCGCGTAGGTGTCGTAGGCGATGCCAAGACCGTCGAGGGCTCTAAGCAGTTCTTGGTGGCGGCGGCTAGCGGCTTTGCGTCGAAGGCGGAAAGCCATCCAAACATGAATCCCCATTTTCCGGGCCTTCATAACAACAACCCTTTCCGCTGTGGCTTTGAAATTGACGATGACGCTTGCAGCACGCTGACTAGAGCGCAGATCGATCGCATCCTGAAAGAGCCTCATCACGGCAAAGCCGTTGAGATGGCAGTTGATGCCATCATGGATAGTCTCCAGGCGATCGATGACAGCGGAAATCGACCTGATGTCGCATTAGTTGCGCTTCCGGTTGCCCTCATTGAGCGGGTCTGGAACGCCAAAACGGATGCCGATGGGACCACAGAGCAAGAAGATGCGGGCGGCTCTGATGCTCCTAATTTCCGGGGCCTGCTCAAGGCCAAGGCGATGCCGCTCAACTTCCCGATCCAGATCATCTGGGAAGACGTCATTGACGAGAAGGCCAAGATCCCTCGGAAGGTGAAGGTCAGCAGCGATCGGAAGATCCAGGATCAGGCCGGGCGGACCTGGAACCTGCTAACCACCCTCTACTACAAGGGAACGGGGCGTATCCCGTGGCGTCGTTTGCCGAAGGAAGGCGAGTTTCGCGCCTGTTACATCGGGGTCAGCTTTTACCGGGATGTCAGCGGCCAACAGCTTTGGACCAGTGCGGCTCAGATGTTCGACGAACGTGGCCGTGGGTTCATTTTGAAGGGCAAGCGGGCACAGACGGAGACGCGAGGCCGGCATCCTTACATGACCGAAAGCGACGCCTATGATCTGGTGAAGGGCGCGCTCAAAGCCTATCGCGACCATCACAAGCATCCGCCAGCGCGGGTGATCATTCTGAAAACATCGCGCTTTCGGGCTGAAGAGGCCGATGGCATCCTTCGCGCGCTCGACGAAGCAGAAACCGAGTTTCGCGATCTTGTCTGGGTCCAAGAGTCGTATGACGCCAAAATCCTAAGAGATGGCGATTATCCGGTTCTGCGAGGTACGTTCGTCGAGCTGGACGGCAAAGGGTTACTCTACACGAACGGCAGCATCCCGTATTACGGCACATATCCAGGCCTGTATGTGCCGCGGCCGCTGCTCCTATGTCCTCATCCTAGCAGCGACAGCACAGTGGCACAGATTGCTGATGAGGTCTTTTCGCTGACCAAGATCAACTGGAATTCAACCCAGATGAATCAGCGTCTACCGGTCCCCATTCGCGCTGCTCGTAAGGTCGGCGAGGTGCTGAAGTATCTGGAGGAGGGGCAGTCGGTTAGCGCTGACTATCGACGGTACATCTGATTTGGCGTTCAGATGATAGGCACCGATTATGGGTCTGTGGGAATTTATCCCACATTTTCGCGAATCCAGAAAATGTGGGATAAATCACGATATTCCTGTCGGTTATGCCACGGTCGCGACTTCGACGGTAAGGTGCTGGAGCTCATGAACGGGCACCAGGCGCCGTCGGATTTCCGCCGCATCCACGCCCGGTTGGGCAGCGACGCCGACAATCGCCGAGTGAGCTTCAGGGCCGACCTTCCACACGTGCAGGTCGGTGATCCGCGCATCGCCAGTCGTCTCGACCAACTCGCGGACTTCATCGGCTACGTGGCGATCGGTGCGATCTAGGAGAATGGCGGCTGTGTCGCGCATGAGCGACCATGACCAGCGCGCAATGACGATGGCACCGACGATGCCCATGACTGGATCCATCCATACCCAGCCCAAATAGCGGCCGGACAGAAGTGCTGCGATCGCTAGCACCGATGTCAGCGCATCGGCGAGCACGTGCATATAGGCGGAACGCAGATTGTTGTCGCCACCATGGCTGTGACCATGGTGATGTCCGTGACCATGGTGATGCCCATGGTCGTGACCGTGGCCGCCGGAGAGCAAAAAGGCCGAGGCTATGTTCACGAGCAGCCCGAGGATTGCGATCCATGTGGCTTCCGCGAAGGCGACGTTGATGGGTTCGAACAGTCGCATGACGGACTCGACGCCGATAGCGAGGGCTATGATACCCAGGACGAGGGCCGATGCGAACCCAGCGAGATCGCCGACCTTCCCGGTGCCGAAGCTGAAGTCGCCGTTATGAGCATGTCGTTTCGCATAGGCATAGGCACCGGCCGCAACACCAAGCGCCCCGGCATGGGTGGCCATATGGAAGCCGTCAGCCAGTAGGGCCATCGATCCTGTAGTGTAACCAGCGACGATCTCTGCCACCATCATGAGGGCGGTGAGCGCCACGACCCAGAGTGTCCGGCGGGCATTGTCGTCATGGCTGGCGGCCAGGAACATATGTTCGTGCGCCAGGTGGCCGGTGTCGGCCAGCACGGCGGTCTTGGTGCTCACTTGCTGTACCTCCGGATGATCGTGACGAGGTCCTCTGCGCCTTGCTGGCGTTCTTCGGGAGACAGGCCGTCGCGTGCGACATGGGCCTCCAGATGTTCGACGATGATCTCATCGAGAAGCCCATTCACGGCGCCGCGGACGGCTGCGACCAGATGGAGGACTTCGGTGCAATTCGCATTGCCGCCAAGCGCACGCTCTACTGCGCCAACCTGGCCCGCGATGCGCTTGATTCGCCCGAGTAGCGCGTCTCGGTTTTCATTGATGTGAGCCATTTTCCCTCGGCAGCCTCGATGTCATGCAGCAAATTGCTGCTGGTAGGACGATGCCGTATAGGGTAGGGGGGTAGGGTATTCAATTAAATTCGATGGAATGATCTGTGCGCTCGCCTTGCATTGACCTTTGTGGTTTCGACGCCTCATCCGGCTGGTGCCGTGGTTGCGGCCGTTCTCGTGAGGAAGTGCGCCGTTGGCGTAATCTGCGCCCGGGCGAGGCGCGCAAGGTTGCTGCGGATTTACCGCAGCGCCTGTCCAAACTGCGCGCAAAGGGCCTGACGAATGATCGCACCGACGACTGACCAGCTTTTCAGCTGATGTCGTCAGTGCGATGGGTGGCAAGCGGAAGCTGTTAGCCAGGCGCGACCTTCAACTGGTGATCGTCTCCGTATCGAATGCGGCAGGAATAGCCATGGCCGCACTCGGTGTGCATCTGCGATACAGCGGCTTTGGTTAGCCGCTGTATCTGGCCACTATCTTCGATTTCGATCCGTTCAACCGATTGGAAGTCGAAAGGTGCGACCGGCACATTTTCCCGACCCTGCTTGATGAGCACCCCGTAGTGCGCCGTGCCTTTGAAATAGGTCACCCGGATGTCATGGGAGCTTTCGTTCTTCCATCTGGGATGGACGGGACCGCATGCGGACAAGCATAGGGCCAAGGCGGTCAGTAAGATCGTCGGTTTCATGGTCTCAATTTCTTGCGGGATTGCTGTTCCTAACAAATCCGCCCTAACCGGGCATGAATGCCTAACCCTCAGGGGCGACGCGATCTGGTCGCATCAGCGCCATGTTCACCACATCGATCCAGTTCCCGCCCATGAAGAGCGCGTTGCGTGAGATGCCCTCTTCGACAAAACCCAGCCGATGGTACAGCCGCCGTGCGGGCTCGTTATGCGCGAAGACGGTCAGCTCGAGCCTGCTCAGGTTGAGATCGCGCCAGCAATATTCAATGGCGATTGCCATTGCGTCTGCTGCCAAGCCCTTGCCGCGGTCTTCGACCTCACCGATGCGGATGCCGATCAGGGCCGATCGATGGATGGCGTGGATTTTATGGATCTGGATGAATCCCACAATATGTGGAGCGTCCTGCACGCGAATAGCGAAGAAGACGCGTGAGGCGTCCTGATCGGCATTTAGCCAGAATGCTTCCTGATGCTGCCAGTTAAGCGGTCGGTAGGGTTCATTCAGGCGAGCGTCGTCGGCATTGTCCATCCAGCGGAACAGGCGCTCGAGATCGACAGGGAAAATGGGGCCGAGGGCCACGGTGTTGCCAAAGAGCATATTGGGTCTTTCATGATGTGCAGATGGCCGCGCGGATGGCGACCGAAGAGGAAGCTCGATCAGACTGGCTGGGGGCTAAGGCGCCTAAGCCACCATGTTCGGATGGCCCGCTCCGCAGGTGCCTCGATGCCGTGGTGCAGGAGGGCTGCCAGACCAAGCATCGTTGCCGACGTGACGATGACCCCCGCGAAGGGGCCTATCTGTGCGCGGTCGATTGCCCGGAGCAGCACGAAGCCGGCGTGATGGTGGATGAGATACAGCGGGTAGCTGAGAGCGCCGAGATACAGCAGAATAGGATGAGTGATCGCGGACAGGCGGCCGTTGATGGCCAGCCAAAGCATCACCTGAATTCCGACCCCGGCGATCAGGAAGGCGGCGCCGCCATTGAAGCCCAGTATCGCCAGCGCCATCGCGAAATAGGGAAGTTGGTCGAGATAGCGCCGTTGTGCTGACCACGCTCTGTAGGTGAGCACACCAATGGCGAAGAACGGGCTGTATTGGTTCACCAGGAGCATCTGTACCCGATACGGCGCTATCTCGGAGACGGAGGCGATCGCGCCAACTGCCATCCAACCAGCAAGCAGGTACTCGATGCGCACCCGCCTGCGCGCCGTCCATGCGAGGGCGGCGCAGATGTAGAAGGCAAGTTCGACAGTCAACGTCCAGTACACGCCATCGACAGACGGGACGAAGAAGAAGCCTTGCAACATGGTGAGGTTGATCAGGACCGTTTCGAATTCCGCCTGTAGACGTTCGGTCCCGCTCCATTGCACGACCAGCGTCGTGATCAGCACCGCCGCCCAATAGGCTGGGAAGAGCCGGGCAACACGCTTGATGGTGAAGTCGGCGATGCCCGCGGTGTTTTCCAGCGTCCGACTGATCACGAAACCGGAGATGCCGAAGAACAGGAAGACGCCATAGCCTCCGGCATCGAATCTCACGCCGATGTTGCGGTGCTCGGGAAAGAAGTCGGGATAGATCGAGGTGTAGTGGAACAGCATCACGCTGATCGCTGCGATCCCGCGCAGGACGTCGAGTTCCTTCAGCCTGTTCCTGAACGGGCCGCTGACCGGTTGTTGTTTAAGCCGATCAGAACGCACATCGACCTTCTGTTCAACGAGGGTCATGGCCGCCCCCCTTGAAAATCTTCCCAACCATGTTGCGGACATCTTGATAGAATGGGCCGGTATCGTCCTTGTCAAAGACGTAGTAGCGCATGTTTGGGCGCACGAAGTCCGCGAGGTAGGATCGCAGCTCCTGCAGGCGGCTATATTCAGCGACGCGCTCATCAACGCGAGAGCGCCTGATGAGCAGGCGCATGAGCCGCTTGGTTTCCGGAATCATATAGCGTGCCTGAATTATGTCTTGCCGGCCCACCGGCGCGTCAACGACCTGGCCCAGGACCGAACGTCGATAGGCTTCCCAGGCGAAGAGCGTGTCACAATGGCGAGTGAGCGGGAGGCTGCCCCAATACCGGCCGTTTACTTCCATGAGCCAATAGCGCTTCCGTGCCGCGTCATAGCGATACTCGACCATGGCGGGGCCCTCCCACTCCAATTCCTGAAGCAGGCGCTCCGACAATTTCATCTGGGCTTGATGCTGATGGAGTGGCTCGTTGTAGCAGAGCGTCGACACCCCGCCTTCCGGCGGCCATTCATGAAGGCGCACATGCTGAAAGCGCAGGGTCGCGCGATCACGCCTCATGTAGAGCATTTGGCCAAGCCCCACGCCATCGCAATAGGACTGGATCAGGGGCCAGCGGCCTATTGTTTGGAAGCGATCAAGCAAGCGGTCGAGTTGGCCGGCATTGCTGACGAACTCTGCCTTCTCCCATTTGAGGCCAGCCTCTTCGAGAAGGGGGAGGATGTCATTCGGGTTGTCCCATTTGGCGATGGCGGGGAAGCTCTGCTCAGCGATCCGCGCGGCGAAATCTTCGCCGGCTCGAGGTTGCCATGTCTGCGGCACGTCGAACCCGAGCTTTCTGGCTTCGCTCAGTGTGTCGCTCTTGCTGAGCGCCCGCTGCAATTGCTCCAAGCGGGGCGTCAGAACCTCGCACTTGCCAATGTACTTCGGTCCTGACGCCAGTTGCAGCAAATCGGCTTCGGACACAGCGAATAGTGCCATCGCGCCCGTGCGACGGACGATGTCGGGCATCCAGGACATGATTGGCCCGGCCGGACGGATGATGGCTTGCGAGCAATGTCGTGAGGCTGCAGCCATTGAGGTTGCGGCCGTACCGACGCCGATGACCGGCACGCCCTTTTGGCCGAGTTCACGGATGATGCTGAGATTGATCGCGCTATCGAGCCCGAGCACGATAGCAGGTGGGTGCGGACGCAAAGGACGCCCGCCAGAATGCGGTGTTGCCACAGAAGATGCCTTTCGAACGTGCCGAAGGCAGCGGCGTACGTAAAGCATCACAGCCGCTGCCAGACTGGCAGGTCAGACCAATCGGAAGGTCGGGCGCCCTGCGAAAAGGGCGCTGCGGCATCAGGCGGAGGGCGGCTCTAGCAGCGGAGGGGAGGGTACGATCGTCAGCTGTAGGTCATCAGACCGACGGAACTGACGCTTGAGAATACGGCGGTGCCGGTCGCCTACACCAGCTATCCTGACGTCGTCTGCTGATCCGTGCGTGTGATGACCGGTGTGACGGTGAGAACCGTCAGGAAGTTCGTCCGTCTGCCCATCAACCAGATCCGCCGGCTCAGTGTGCGCCTTACCTACTGGATCGGTATGGGTATATTCGTAATGATGTCCCTGAAGCGGCGCGTGCGGCAGGGCGGCTCCAGCCGCTCCTTGAGCGAGGATTGCCAGAACTGTCAGCATTATGCAGCGGATCAGCTGTGTCATGTCGCCTTGGCTCACATGCTCAGTTCGGGTTGCGCTCGGAGGCCTATAACAGAAATGGCGTTACAGATATCGTGAGATTGCCCGGAATTCTTCAACAGCCTTGGAGACGCCGCCGCTATCCTGGCTATGGCTGAGGCAATGATCGATATGGTCGTTGATCAGGGTCTTCTTGGCGTTGACGATCGCACTCTCGACTGCTTGCAACTGCTGAGCGATCTCGACGCAGGAGCGTCCTTCTTCGATCATTGTTACGATGCTGCGCAGGTGGCCGCCAGCGCGGTTCAATCGCTTTATGATCGCAGGGTGCGTCTCGTGCTGATGATCAGCCATGCAGAATCTACTCCAGGAATGAGGCTTGCAGTATCCTCCCCGGGGGGATACTGCAAGCCTCATTCATATCCCCCCGGGGAGGATGATTCGTGATGAGGTCATGCAATGCTTTCGGTGTTGAGCAATCGGACATACCGTCACCTGTTCCTGGCGCAGGTGGTGGCTTTGGTCGGAACCGGGCTGGCTACGGTCGCGCTGGGGCTGCTCGCCTATGACATTGCCGGCGGATCGGCAGGCGCAGTGCTGGGGACCGCGCTGGCCATCAAGATGATCGCCTATATTGGTGTGGCTCCCGTCGTAGGCGCCTTTGCCGACAGGCTGCCGCGTCGCGCCTTTCTCGTCACGATGGATGTGCTGCGCGCCGCCGTCGCGATCTGCCTGCCGTTCGTCAGCGAGATCTGGCAGATCTACGTCCTGATCTTCGTGCTTCAGTCTGCTTCGGCAGCGTTCACGCCCACTTTTCAGGCGACCATTCCCGATGTTCTGCCGGAAGAGCGCGACTATACCAAGGCGCTCGCCCTGTCGCGGCTGGCTTATGATATGGAAAGCCTGACGAGCCCGATGCTCGCGGCTGCCTTGCTGACTGTCATCAACTTCCACTGGTTATTCTCGGGCACGGCGGTCGGTTTCGTCGGTTCGGCCATTCTGGTCCTGTCGACCACCTTGCCTCGAGCGCTTAACCGTAAGGAAGTGCGCACCGGCATTTATGCCAAGACCACCAGGGGTATGCGGATTTACCTCAAGACGCCACGGCTGCGCGGCCTTCTCGCCTTGACCTTTGCGTCGGCGGCGGCGAGTTCGATGGTGATCGTCAACACTGTCGTCATTGTCCGGGACCAGCTTGGCCTTGGCCAGCGGGACGTTGCCTTCACACTAGCAGCCTTTGGTGGAGGCTCTATCCTCGCTGCGCTGGGGTTGCCCCGTATTCTCGACCGCATATCCGACCGCTCGATCATGATCACTGCCGCAGCAGTGCTGGCTTGGGGGCTTGCGATCATGGGTGCCCTCACGCACTGGTTCGGCAGTTCTTCCAACTATTGGTCCATACTGCTCGCGGGTTGGTTCGTCCTGGGTATGGCCTATTCGATGAGCGTCACCCCGTCGGGACGGCTATTGAAACGGTCGGCCAATGCGGAAGATCGGCCTGCACTCTTTGCGGCGCAGTTTGCCCTGAGCCACGGAAGCTGGTTGATCTGCTATCCGCTTGCTGGCCAGCTTGGCGCGAGAGAAAATCAGGTAATGACGTTCATTGCCATGTCGATCATCGCGCATTTTGGTGTGATCGCTGCTTATTTGCTGTGGCCGAGCGCGGATCCTGACGAACTTCCACATGATCACGTCGATCTTGATGCAGACCATCCCCACCTTCGGGACAAACATGGCCAAAGCGCTGGCCACGCCTATGTGATCGACGATCTTCATCAGCATTGGCCAAGATCATGACTCGTTCTTTCGGTCGATCCGGCTTGCCGAGTGCATGTGACGAAGATAGCGTGCGCGCCATGCGAGCATTGCACTCATCCCGGCGTAACAGCACGGCGCTTATATGGCGTCGGCGCGTGTCGACGCTGTGCGGCCTGCTCGCTTTGTTGGGTGTGACCCTGCTGACAACTTGGCATGACACCCTGCCTCAGGCGCATGCGGCCCAGCAGGTCGCGTCCAGCGTCGCCGATCACGACCATCACCATGACCGGCATGAGTCGAAAGACCAGCCTGACCTGGCAGACATGATGCACATTGCTGCACATGCCGCGCATCAGTCGACAGATCTCCCGTCGCAGCCCGTCATAGTTGCAGATGTTGCGCCGGTCGCTGGGCGTTGGGAGCTGTTCCACGCTGCCGCGTTGGGTTCCACGGGGCCAGCTTCTCTCTTGAGACCACCCGAGGCCTGATCCTTGGCGCGCATTTGCGCGCATCTTTTGATCAGACCTACGAGGGAATTACACAATGCAAGCCTTTCGAGGCCGGCTGCCGCGTATTGCGGTATCCGGCGCGGTCGTTGCGACCTGCCTTATGGCGGGTGGCACGGCTGCAAGCGCGCAAGTCGCGCCACCATTTGCCGAGCTTTTTCGGCAAACCAGCGAAGCGCCACGTCAATTGGAGCTCGAAGCCGAAGTAGATCGAGCCGAAGGATTGGCACGGCAGGCACGCGCCTATCCCAATCCGACCGTGAGCGTCATGACGGAGAATGTGGGCGGGCAACGCCCTTACAACCGCTTCGGTCGTGCGGAAAACACGCTCCAGGTAAACCAGCCGCTTGAGCTGTTCGGAAAGCGCTCCGCTCGCATTGCGGCAGGCGAAGCAGGCGTGGTCGCTGCTCAGGCGCGTACGCGTGACGGGCGGCTGTCCTATGCATATGAACTGGCGCGTGCCTATGCTGGCGCTGAAGTCGCCGATCGCAGGATCGGGCTGGCTGAAGATGAACTGGAAGAAGCAGAAGCGGATCTTAAGGCCGCCCGCGCTCTGGTTGAAGCGGGCAAGGAAGCTCGGCTTCGTGGCCTTCAGGCTGAAACCGAAGTGAATTCGCTGAGGGCTGTCGTCGATACGGCCAAAGCAGAGCGGGTTGGCGCCTATTCCCGCCTGACTGCGCTCAGTGGTCAGTCGGTGTCTTACTCGACTCTTGCCGAACCCATGTTGGACCGGCTGGCGCCGATGAAGGGGCAGGGGCCGATCGACCCGACGCAGACGGCTCCTTATCTGGCAGCGAAAGCTGACGCAGAAGCTGCCGCGCGGCGCGTAACATCCGCCAAGCGGCAGGCCATTCCTGACGTGACGGTGTCCGTCGGCGTTAGACGGCTTGAGGTCGATAACGCGAATGCTCTACTGGCAGCTGTGAGCGTGCCATTCCCGCTCTTCGACAGGAATCGCGGCAACATCGATGCCGCGCAGGCTGAACTGCGCGGCGCGCAGGCACGGGAGGCGGCAACCCGGTTGGAGGCCGAGGCTGCAATCCAGGCTTCGCTTGCCCTCAACGAAGCGGCAGACGCCAGAGCAGCGGCTGCGGATAGAACGCTATCCACGGCTGAAGAAAGCTATCGGCTTGCACGTATCGCCTATGAAGCGGGGAAGTCCCCGCTGATCGAATTGCTAGCTGCACGCCATGGCCTGGGAGCTGCTCGCGGCGTGGTGCTCGATGCCCGCGCTGCCCAGTTCGATGCCCGCGCCAGCCTTGCACGGCTTGAGGGCCGCACCATTACCGGAGAACCCGTCCAATGAAGTCCGACAACAAACTCTATGCCGGCGCTGCGGTCGGCCTCATTCTGGCGGCACTAGCCGGCTTCGGCGTGGCCCGCATGACAGCGCCCAGCGCACCGGTGGCTGAGGAAAGCGCTGTGGAAGCAGAGGCCCAGCCTGCCGATACCGTGGAAATTACTGCGGACGGCATCAAGACCTCGGCAATCTCGGTCGAAGCCGTCTCCGGCTCCAGTCTCTCGGGGATCGTCATGGCGAGCGCCACGGTCGAAGCTACGCCTGATGCCGAGGCTGTTCTAACCGCGCGAGCGCCAGGCACGGTGACGCGCATCTTCAAGCGTATCGGTGATACGGTTCAGGCCGGTGAGGCGATCGCGCTGGTGGAAAGTCGTGATGCCTCGGCAATCGCGGCCGATCGTGGGACTGCGGCGGCGCGCGCGACGCTGGCTGCGCGGCAATTGGCCCGCGAGAAGAGCCTGCTGGCGCAAGGTGTATCGGCGCGGGCGGACTATGAAACGGCCGAAGCCAATCTGGCGGTAGCCCGGGCCGAAGCGCGCCAGGCGGACGCGGCTGCGCGTGCAGCAAGAGTTGCTGGCGATGGCCGGTCCGTATCTGTCGTCAGTTCGGTCTCTGGCCGGATTACATCGGCAACGGCAAGTCTGGGTTCGTTCGTCCAGGCGGAGACTGAACTATTTCGGGTCGCAGATCCGCGCAGCATCCAGATTGAGGCTGCGGTTCCTGTGGCTGACGCTGGCCGGGTAAAGGCTGGCGATCGGGTGGAACTCACGACGTCCGACGGCCAGAAGGTGGAAGGGCGTGTGCGCTCGGCGACCGGTGTTGTCGACGCGCAGACCCGGCAAGCCACGGTCGTCATCACTCCGAGCGGCGGTGGCAGCGTGATCGCTCCAGGACAGCTTGTGCAGGCACGTATCTTCGCCAGCGGTGGTCAGGGTGCGAGCGGTGTCACGGTGCCACAGGATGCGGTCCAGACAGTCGGCGAACGGACAGTGGTTTTTGTTCGCACGCCCAAGGGCTTCAAGGCACAGACCGTTCAGGTCGCCAGTCGCAGTGGCGGCATGGTTGCGATTGCGGCTGGCCTGAAGGCGGGGCAGCAGATCGCGACGACCAACGCCTTCCTCCTCAAGGCTGAGCTTGAGAAGGAGTCGGCAGAATGATTGCGCGTATCCTCAGTCTATCCGTCAGGATGAGATGGGCGGTGTTGTTCCTGACACTCGCCATTGTCGGATTTGGCGGCTGGCAGATCACCAAGCTGCCGATCGACGCCGTCCCGGACATCACCAACCGTCAGGTGCAGGTCAACACCTTCAATCCCACGCTCGGCCCGGTCGACATGGAAAAGCAGGTGACTTATCCGGTCGAGACGGCCCTTGCCGGCATTCCAGGTCTCACCATGACCCGGTCGCTCACGCGCAACGGGTTCAGCCAGGTGACGGCGATCTTCACGGACAGCACGGACATCTTCTTTGCTCGCCAGCAGGTGACGGAGCGGCTGGCGCAGGCCAAGGACAGCCTGCCTGCCGGGGTGCAGCCCAATCTGGCGCCGCTCAGCACCGGCCTTGGCGAAATCTTCTTCTACTCGGTGGCATTTCGTCATCCCGATGGGAAGAACGTCAAGATCGTCAATGGTCAGCCGGGCTGGCAGTCGGACGGCAGCTACCTCACGCCTGAAGGCGAGCGACTGACCACCGAACTGGCGAAGGCGGCCTATCTGCGCACCGTGCAGGACTGGATCATCCGTCCGCAAATGCGCAATGTCAAAGGCGTAGCCGGCGTCGATTCCAACGGCGGCTTCGTGAAGCAGTATCTGGTGCAGCCCAATCTCAACGCGCTGGCCACCTATGGCCTGTCGGTGACGGAACTGGCTGATGCTCTCCAGCGGGCGAACCTGTCGGCAGGCTCCAACTACATCAAGCGAGCCGGGGAGAGTTTCCTGGTTCGCGCCGATGCGCGCCTGAAGTCGATTGAGGAAATCGAGGAGGCGGTCGTTGCGACCCGTGCTGGCGTGCCGGTCCGCGTGCGTGATGTCGGTGAAGTGGTCATCGGTGGCGCGGTCCGCACCGGTTCCGGCAGCCGCATGGGATCCGAAGCGGTGATCTCGACCGTCCTGATGCTGGTGGGCGACAATAGCCGCATCGTGGCGATGAGCGCGGCAGAGAAGCTCACGCAGATCAACAAGGGTCTGCCGCCAGACGTCTTTGCCGAGCCGGTCTATAACCGCTCGAAGCTGGTGAATGCGACCATTTCGACGGTCGAGAAGAACCTGACCGAAGGCGCGCTTCTCGTCATCGTGGTGCTTTTCCTGCTGCTCGGCAATATCCGCGCGGCGCTGATCACGGCGGCGGTCATTCCGGTGACCATGTTGATGACCGCCAGCGGTATGAACGCCATCGGGGAATCCGGCAACCTCATGAGTCTTGGCGCGCTCGACTTCGGTCTGATTGTCGACGGCGCCGTGATCATCGTGGAAAATGCGCTGCGACGGCTTGCCGAACGGCAGGAACATGAAGGGCGTCTGCTGACGTTGTCGGAGCGGCTGGGCGAGACGACGGAGGCTGCGGTCGAGATGGTTCGACCGACCGTTTACGGGCAGCTCATCATCTTCCTCGTGTTCGTGCCGCTGCTGACCTTCCAGGGTGTCGAGGGCAAGACCTTCTCACCGATGGCGGTTACGCTCATGATTGCTCTGGCCTCGGCCTTCATCCTCTCGATTACCTTTATCCCTGCGATGATCGCCATCGTGATCAAGGGGAAAGTGAGCGAGACGGAAGTGAAGCCGATCCGTTGGTTCAAGGAAAAGTACGAGCCGCTCCTGAAGAAAGCCGTGGCGCGTCCCTTGCCGTTCATTGCGGCCGGCGGTGGCATGTTCCTGGCAGCCGTCCTGTGCTTCGGCCTGCTGGGCGAGGAATTCATGCCCCAGCTTGACGAGAAGGACATAACGGTCACCAACTTCCGCGTGCCATCGGCTTCGATCGACCAGTCGACCGAGATGCAACTGCGGATCGAGAATACTCTCAAGACGCTGCCGGAAGTGGCGCTCGTCTTCTCGAAGAACGGCAACGCGGATCTGGGTACCGACCCGATGCCGCCAAACGCTTCGGACACCTATGTCATCCCCAAGCCCGAAAGTGAGTGGCCGTCGGATGTGAAGAGCAAGGACGATATCCTCAAGCGCATCGAAGCGAGGATGAAGCCCCTGATTGGCAACCGGACGGAAATCCAGCAGCCGATCCAGATGCGCTTCAACGAGCTTATCGCCGGCGTTCGGGCTGACGTGGCCATCAAGCTTTATGGCGATGACCTCGATCAGATGAGCCAGCAGGCGCAGCGCATTGCTGCGGTGGTTCGGAAGATCCCCGGTGCTGGCGATGTCAGTGCCGAGCAGACGTCCGGCGCGCCGACGTTTGACGTGAAGATCGATCGATTGGCGGTCGCACGTTACGGCCTTTCGGTCGAAGAGGTTGCCAATACCGTTGCGGCTGCTCTTGGGGGCCGGGAAGCCGGGCTGCTGTTCGAAGGTGACCGTCGCTTCTCGGTCGTGGTCCGTCTGCCTGATGCGCAGCGCGACGATCTGGAAACGCTGGGGTCCATCCCGGTGATGTTGCCTACCCCAGAAGGTCAGGTGGCAAGGTCCATCCCGCTCCGCGAGGTGGCACGGTTCAGCTTCACATCGGGGTTGAACCAGATCAGCCGCGAGAATGGCAAGCGTATGGTGATCGTGCAGATCAACGTGCGTGGCCGGGATCTGGGCGGCTTCGTCACAGAGGCGCAGCAGAAGGTGGGCGAACTCCAACTGCCTGCTGGCATGTACACCGATTGGGGCGGCACGTTCGAAAGCCTTCAGTCGGCGCGTCTGCGCCTGCTGATCGTGGTGCCGATCTGCTTCGCCGCGATCTTCGCACTTCTCTACATGGCATTAGGCGGCGCTATCCCAGCAGCGATCGTGTTTAGTGCGGTGCCCATGGCTCTCGCGGGCGGTGTTTTCGCTCTGCTGCTGCGCGGGATTCCGTTCTCCATCACGGCTGCGGTGGGCTTCATTGCCCTCTCCGGTGTCGCTGTTCTGAATGGCCTCGTCATGATGAGTGCCATCCGCAAATATCGAGAGGATGGGGCAGAGGAGGATCAGGCGATCATCGGCGGTGCGATGGAGCGCGTGCGGCCGGTGCTGATGACTGCGCTCGTGGCAAGTCTCGGCTTCGTGCCGATGGCCCTCGCTACGGGGACGGGAGCCGAAGTGCAGCGACCGCTTGCCACGGTGGTCATTGGTGGCCTCATCACGTCGACGGCGCTGACGTTACTCGTGTTGCCGGCGATCACGGCATTCATGGGGCGCCTCAAAAAGAAACAGGCGCAAGAGTCGTCGGGTAATTCCGAACCGGCAACTGCGTAATCGAAAGGCAGGCGGCGGCGGAGCTGCCGCCTGCTTCACCTATGATTTGCTCAACGCCAGACCCTCGAGGATTGGAAAGTGCCATGTTCCTTGACGAACGTTCTCGATTTTCTGTCCGGTCAGGCCAGCTGGCTATCGTGATGATGGCGGCGCTGGCGGCCGGGTCATGTTCATCTGGCGATGGCAATGGCCAACTCAGTCCCGACGACCAGGCGCTGCTCAGTGATCGCGAAGCGCATCATGAATTTCAGTGCAATGATGGCTCCCTTCTCCACGCGGCGTACCGCGATGAGGGGCTGGTGATGATCCTGAGTGGACCCGCGCAACCGCAGCCGATCCGCCTGACTGCTCCGGCTCAGGGGCTGACCTATGTCGGGGAAGGCATCACTGCCACGATCACCAATCGCGTCCTGCGCATCAGCGAAGTAAACCGGCCGGAGCGCACCTGCACCTCGGGCAAGCCCTTGGGCCTTAGCCCTGTAGAACCAGCCGACGACTTGGTTCGTGACGAGAATAGGTCATCTGACGCTCGCAATTTTGTTGAGAATCATTCGCGATAATCTATCGTGTGTGCGGTTTGGCGCCCGTTGAACGGCCGTTTGGATGAATGAGAGAAGGAAGGAGTGGCGAATGCGAACTTATCCATTCCTCTCTGTCCTGCTCGTAATCGCTATGATGATCTCACACGGCTCGTTGCTGACCGTGTCACAGCATTTCCACAAAAGCGACCGATCATCCGTTGAGGCTACTACAGAGCATCAACATTTTTCAGAAAACCATGAGGAGCCGGGCAGCGCTACAGGAGGCGGTCACGTTCATCTAGTCGGTGATCGCGTGCCAGATGACCATGGGCTGAAACCTGTCCCAACTGGGAAGGCTATCCATAGCGGCGCGCATCGCCAGCCTTTTATGGCGCCATTCACCATGGCTCCGCTACTCGAGCCGCCATCGATATCCTGAAGCATGGCAGTGCGAGGCGTTGGTCTCGCACTTGGTGCTGATCTGCCGGCGTCGAGGCGCTGGCGACCATACGGATATCTATATGAAACTCAGACTGGCTCGACCGTGGGCATGTTATGCTGCGGTCTTTACAGCCTTGGCGTTTTTCGTCGTCGATGTGGCCTTGGCCCATGGCGTTGCGGAAGGCGACAAAGGCTATATCGAAGAAACGACCGGCCCTCAGATAGGGGCATTTCTCTATCTCGGCGCCAAGCACATGGTCACCGGATATGACCATTTGCTGTTCCTGTTCGGCGTCATCTTCTTCCTCTACCGGATGCGCGAGGTCGCGTCCTACGTCACGCTGTTCGCCATCGGCCACAGCACGACCCTGATTGCAGGGGTGCTGCTGGGCACCAATGTCAGCGCCTATCTCGTCGATGCGATCATCGGCTTGTCGGTCGTCTACAAGGCGCTCGACAATCTCGGGGCGTTTCAGCGCTGGTTTGGGTTCCAGCCGAATACAAAGGCGGCCGTGCTGATCTTCGGCTTCTTCCACGGCTTCGGTCTGGCGACGAAGCTGCAGGATTTCGCGCTATCGTCTGATGGTCTGATCACCAATCTCATCGCTTTCAACGTCGGCGTCGAGATGGGCCAAATCCTGGCTCTGTCGGCCATCCTCATCATCATGGGATATTGGCGGCGCACGCGCAGCTTCGCCAAACATGCCTTCACCGCGAACGTCGTGCTGATGACCGCCGGCTTCGTTCTCACCGGCTATCAGCTCGCCGGCTTGTTCCTGGGAGATCCTTCATGACCCGTCCCCACTCGCCCATGCCGGGCGAACTGCCCACCCTTAGCCAACTGAATCGGGCTACACTCATCGCTTTCGGTGCCGCTGCGGCCATCCTGGTGACGGCCGTGCTGCCAGCGGAATATGGCGTCGATCCGACCGGCGTCGGTGGCGCCCTCGGCCTCACCCCGATGGGCGAGATGAAGCAGGCTGAACATGATGCTGCGCCAGTGGCGTCGTCCGCACCGGCTACGCCAACGGCGTCCAAGCCGGCCGTGGCTGCCCCGGGTGAACCGGTCCAGGTCGTCATTACGCTCAAGCCCAACGAAGGGCGCGAGATCAAGGCAGTAATGACCGCCGGCAGCGCGATGCGCTACGCTTGGAAAACCGATGGCGCGAAGATCCGCTACGAATTGCATGGCGAGGAATTCAACGCGCCTGAAGGTGAATACACCAGCTACGAGAAGGGCACGTCGGCCGGTGAAAGCGGATCTTTCACAGCCCCCTTCGACGGTACGCATGGCTGGTACTGGAAGAACAAGACCAGCGAGCCTGTCACCATCACTGCATCTGCGACCGGTGGCTTTTCCGCCTTCGCAGCCAAGCCCTGACCCAACTCATAATAAGAGAAGGAAAATCTGATGCGTAAATTCATTATCGCAGCTGCCGTTGTTCTCGCTCCCGTGTCCCCGGTGATGGCGCATGGCAATCATGATGAAGAAGAGCAGGATCGTCCTGTTCAGCAGGTGGCGAAGGACAATGTCATCAAGCTCATCACCAAGGGCACATTGCCGGCGAGCTGGTCAAAGGCGAAGTTCGTGGAAACGAAGTCGCGGACCGTTCAGGGCGCCCGTCAGGATGTGGTGATCTTCCGCAACGAAGCTGAACCGGAAGCTCGCAAGCTGCTGTACGTCGCGTTGAAGCCGGACGGCACCTTTGATTTGCCCCCACCGAGTGGACCGATTGGTTTGTTAGTGCATTAAGCTCATCGCCGCCATATCCGGACGGAGGTG
>NZ_JBVVOJ010000024.1:0-39958 GCF_057063145.1 Sphingobium sp. SG1
CATCGCAAGCGCCGCCTGATCGTCCAAATTACAGCCCCGTTCTCAAGGCCACGTGGGGGATTTTTACCGCTTACGATCAGGCAGCTGTGCTTGTCCAGCAACAAGGGCATCATTCCATGACAGCTATGCGCGACTTTTCTTTGCGCACGTCCCTCTCCCTGAGCGAACGGCTTCATGCAATGCAGCGCTTCTGCCGGGGGAACCGGGAAAACGATCATGCTCGAACATCCCCCGTCCTGGCTGGGAAAGCGCTTGTCAAATGTCCGCGCCCGGCATGCTGCGCACTCTCTCGGCAGCGAGATCCAGGGTTCACAAACTGTCTGACCTTACCCAGAGGCTAAGGGATCCGGCGGGTGAAGCAACCACAACATTACCCTCTTCGTCAGCAAAGATTTCCCCTTCGACATGTCCCAGGAAGTCGCGAAAACATGCGCCTGAATGTTCCTCTCCCAGAGCCACCTTCTTTTCTGTGGCTGTTGCGTTTGAAAGCACAAGGATTGCGCCGGGAAGGTCTTCCGTTCCGTGACGCACCACTGCAATGCAATGAGGATCGTCAAACAGATCTGATTGGGCGCCGTGAGCAAAGCGCTGACGCGCTTCGATCAATCGAGGCAGGCATTTTACCGGGGAAATGTCGATCTGATGTTCATCACCATCACCACCAGTGTCAGCGTATGAAGCCCCGTAAAGGTCCGGATGGAATATGCATGGAACGCCCTGCTCGCGGATGAGGATCAGCGCGTAGGCCAGTGGTTTGAACCAGTCTTCTACAGGAGCTTCCAGCGCCTGTAGAGGCTGAGTGTCATGGTTGCCGACCAGGGTCACGGCATGATCGGGGGAATGCGCTACCAGCGTCTCGTCGAACAGCGTGCGCAAGTCGAAACTCTCACCGGCTAGGGAAGCCTCATGGAAGCGGTGGCACAGTGCAACATCAAAGAGCATCAGCTGCTTGTCGACCTGGTCGAGATAGCGATGCAGGTTATCCATATCGGGGTGCCAATATTCAGCGACTACGAACAGATCCTGCCTGACCGTATCGCGCATATGACCAACCCAGTCTCGGAAGAACCAGGCGGGTATATGTTTGGCAGCGTCGAGGCGGAATCCATCGCAGGCGACCTGATCTGCCAGCCATCTTCCCCAATATTTCAGTTCCTCATACACTGCATGATTTCGAAACTCGAGATCGGCACCCATGAGATAGTCGTAGTTACCAAGTTCATCATCGACCTCATCGTGCCATTCGCCTTCGCCATATTCATTTGCGATGCGAAACACGCCATCTTCCACTGGATCTTCAATATGGTCGATGCCGGTGAAGCAGCGGGCATCCCAAATGAAACGGGAATGTTTCCCGCCTCGTCCGGGGAATGTGAATTTCGTCCAGGCCCTGGCCTTGATGATCTGGTCATCCAATTGAGTACGATCGTCTGGATTTGCCCGGCGCACGGATACCGACTCTGTCTCGTCAGCTCCAATCTTGTGATTGAAGACGACGTCATGGATTATTCGCAGCCCCTCATTTCGTAACATGGTGGTGGCGCGTTCGAGCGCAGCCCGATCTCCATATTTGGTCGCGACACCTCCTTTTTGATCGAACTCGCCCAGATCAAAAAGATCATAGCTGTCATAGCCTACAGACAATCCTCCCGACGCCCCTTTATATGCAGGAGGCAACCAGACATCGGTAATGCCCAGCTCGGCAAGATGCCGAGCCTGCTCGGCCACATCATTCCATAATCCGCCCCCTGCCGGATAATACCAGTGGAAGAATTGAAGCAGGGTGCGTTGCGACATGGCGGTTCCTCAAGAGATTGAAGCAGCCGCTAAACGGTCAGCACGGGCCGCGGTTGCCCGAACAGCACCAGCTTTTCGCGTTGCCGTCGCCAACACGCGCTTGGCGGCCGCGGCTTCACCGCATCGATCCCACATTCAAGACGTAATGGTTGGATCAGGCTGACAATTGCGGCTCGATCGAGCCAGGTCCAAAGTCGAGCACCTCGCCGCGATTTTCCTCCGCCATCACATTCCGGACGAAGTCCGGAGCTTTCTTATTGAGCCAGGTTAATCTACGGATTTTGTCCGGAACATTGATGACTTCAGCGCGTCTCCCTGCAGCAACTGGCGTGAAAAAGTTGCATTTCGTGGAGACTGGGATGTCAGATTGCCGGATATTGGAATGGCTGTCGTCGAACACCGAAAATTTCCGGCTCTGGCATAATGCGCACCGGGAAAGTGCCATCAGCGTGGAGCGATACCTGCTGCATCGCGAACATATCCAGGAACCGATTTCATTTGTCGATGCCGACATGCGCCGATGCGCGGTACGGTCGAACAGCTTGTGGGAACTTAGCGTCCGACATCTCGATGGTTCGCAAACACATATTGGTGCCCCCACATTCGAACTTTGCCTCAAGGCGGCGCGCGAAATGCTTCTCCAGACTTTTCCGGGTGCAGTCGCAGCCTGAATGTAGTGGGCTGCCCAGTCCGGCTAATTTTTTGCGCGCAGCGGCAACCATGCGCCTCTGTGTCGCATTAAATCACCTTCTCCGGGCACTACGATCCACGCATTACCATTCACCTGGATGATAACGCGGCTTTTGGAATTTCATCCGGGCTAAGGCCAAAGCCTCCCTCCTGGATGCTGTATCCAAATTCGGTAGCCTTCCCTGATCTCGCAACATTGTTGCTGGACCAGCGTTGATCCTCATCTCCATGGAGGGTCATGCATGCCTGAGAACGACAACCCTGCTTATCCAGCGGATCGGGATCATGTTGCTTTGGGCAACGAAAACCAGATCCGATATTGGACCAGCCATTTCGGCGTTGATCAAGCGCAATTGGAAGAGGCTGTCGATGCAGTAGGCGATGATGTCGCGGCTGTGGCAGCCTACCTCAATCAATAGGCAGCGCGACAAAATGCAGTGAGAAAAGCAAAAGGAAGATGCGGCCCGGCCGTGTCGGCGGGCCGCCCGCGCGGAGCCTGTCGTCCGCATGAACCGAGAGCCTTGTTCGACACGACCATGTCCGCCGCACTGACCAGCCATCGCCTCCCCAGCTCATGGACATGCCAGCATCCCCATGGCTCCAGCGTTCCCCACCGCTTGAGCCTATTTCAATACAGCCTCGCAAACTGCCTGATCTATATCAGTAGACGCATCCAATCTTGCTCTGACGCATTTGGGTTTTGTTCCAGATCCCGAACCAGGAAGCCATCATGACAGAGGAAAGTGAAGCGAGAGTTCGCCAGCGCGCGCATGCCATCTGGGAAGCGCAGGGTCACCCTGAAGGTCTGGCAACCGAACATTGGCGCCAGGCGGAAGCCGAAATTGCCCAGGCACAAGCGGCAGTTCAGCTGCCAAACCCCCTGGCAAGCGGCGCTGCAGCCCAAGCGCTTACTGTAAAGAGATCTACCAAAGCCCGGGGCTGAATCCCTTTGCCTGACTTCGCCACAGGACAACACCGCCCTTGAGCCTTTATGCTGATCGTCTCGAGGGCGGGTCGCCCTATCCCCTCGGCGCCAGCTTCGATGGCCTTGGCGTCAATTTCGCCATTTTCTCCGCCAATGCCGACCGGATAGAATTATGCCTGTTTGATCCTGGCGGGCGAAAGGAATTGGCGCGCCTTACCCTTCCTGAATGCACGGATGAAGTGTGGCATGGCTACCTGCCTGATGCGCGCCCGGGTCTGCTTTACGGCTATCGTGTGCATGGTCGCTACGCGCCAAAGGAGGGCCATCGTTTCAATCCCAACAAGTTGCTGCTCGATCCCTATGCCCGCCGCCTGTCGGGCAATATTCGATGGAATGACGTGCTGCATGGTTATCGGGTCCGCGGCAGGCAAGAGGATCTGGGTTTTGATCGCCGGGACAGCGCACGCGCCATGCCCAAGGCCGTAGTGACACATGACAGCTTTGACTGGTCCCGCGATATACGCCCCAATATTCCTTGGTCGCAGACCATCATCTACGAGGCCCATAGCAAGGGCCTGACCAGGCTCCTGGAGGCTGCGCCAGCACAGGAACGTGGTACATTCGCCGCGCTCGCGCATCCCAAAGTGATCGACCATATGAAGCGCCTCGGCATCACCGCGCTCGAACTGATGCCCATCCACGCTTTCACCCAGGATCGCTTTCTGCTGGAAAAGGGTCTGCGTAACTATTGGGGCTATAACAGCCTGAGCTTCTTCGCGCCCGAGCCAAGCTATTTTGCGAGCGATACGCATGACGAGTTGCGCGTGGCCGTGCGGCGGCTTCACGCGGCCGGTATCGAGGTCATCCTGGATGTCGTCTACAATCATAGTTGCGAGGGAAGCGAGCTGGGGCCAACCCTCTCCTGGCGCGGTATCGACAATGCAACCTATTACAGGCTCCTGCCCGAAGATCGGCGTTATTGTCTCAATGATACCGGCACAGGCAACAGTTTCAACCTGACCCATGCCAGGGTGATACAGATGGTAGCTGACTCGCTGCGCTATTGGGCGAACAGTTTTGGTGTGGATGGCTTTCGGTTCGACCTCGGTTTGACGCTTGGCCGTACAGAATATGGGTTCGATCCCAATGCAGGCCTTTTTGACGTCCTGCGACAGGATCCGGTACTTGGAAGGCTCAAGCTCATCACCGAACCATGGGACGTGGGCATGGGCGGCTATCAGCTCGGTAATTTTCCGCCTGGCTTTGCCGAATGGAACGACAAATATCGTGATACCGCGCGTCGGTTCTGGCGAGGGGATTCTCTGCAGAGAGCCGATCTGGCGGCGCGGCTGTCAGGCTCTGGCGACATTTTCGATCGCCGCGCGCGGCGCCCCTGGGCTAGCGTGAATTTTCTGGCCAGCCATGACGGCTACACGCTTGCCGACCTCGTATCCTATGAGGAGCGACATAATGAGGCCAATGGCGAGGATAATCGCGACGGCCACGACAATAATCTCTCGCGCAACTGGGGCGCGGAGGGATCGACGGATGACCCGAGGATCATCGCCCGACGACACAATGTGCGTCGCGCCATGCTCACGACCCTCCTTGCGTCTCTTGGCACTCCGATGCTGGTAGCGGGCGATGAATTTGGTCGTACGCAGGGCGGTAATAACAACGCCTATTGCCAGGATAATGCAATCAGCTGGCTCGACTGGTCGATGATGGAAAGCGAGGAAGGGAAGGCGCTTTTCGATTTCACCGCCAGATTGATCGCGTTGCGCAAGACCCACCCGGTGCTGCGTGCCCCAACCTTCCTCTATGGTCAGGATTCGCCAGGCTTCGGCATCAACGACATCGAATGGTGGGATGAGCGCGGGGAAAAATTGACGCACGACGACTGGCACAATCCCGAAGGGCGCGCCCTTGTCATGCGACGGGCAAGCCTGCTGGAGGATGGGCGCATCGAGGCTCTGACGCTGCTGCTCAACGCAAGCGAGGATGCAATCGACTTCACGCTTCCTTCACCCTCCGCTCCGCGACAGGTGCTCATCGACAGTGCGCAGCCCGAGCGAGCGCCCTTTGCTATCGGCGACGTCTACAAGGTGGAGCCACATGCGGCAGTGTTGATATGCTGGCTTGGCGAAAGGCCAGCCATATGACGCAATGGGGGCCGACCGATCTTGGCGAGGGGCGATGGCGCTTTGCGCTTTGGGCGCCGGACCGTGACAATGTCACTCTGGAAATTGATGGAGCCCAGGCGCTGCCGATGGCACCATCTGATGGAGGCTGGTTCTATCTCGAGACTGAAGCGACAGCGGGAGACCGCTATCGTTTTCGCCTTACCGCCGACCTCGCCGTCCCGGACCCTGCATCGCGCCGACAATGTGGCGGCGTTCATGGCTGGAGCGTCGTCACTCCGATCGCCGCGCCCGTTAGCGGCTGGCAGGGGCGCTCCTGGGAGGAGGCTGTCATCTATGAGCTGCATGTCGGACTGTGTGGAGGATTTGCAGGCGTAGCGGCAAGACTGCCTGCTCTGTCAGAAATTGGCGTGACAGCGATCGAGCTCATGCCGATCAATGCTTTCAGCGGCTCTCGCAACTGGGGCTATGATGGCGTGCTCCCCTTCGCGCCGGCCGAAGCCTATGGTGGCCCGGCGGACCTGCGCGCGCTGATCGACGCCGCTCATCGCCTGGAGATGATGGTCTTCCTCGACGTCGTCTACAATCATTTCGGGCCCGATGGAAACTATCTGGGCAACTATGCCACGCCCTTTTTTCACGCCCAGCGCCATACACCATGGGGCGGAGCGGTGGCGGTCGACCGACCGCAGGTCGCGGCCTATTTTCGCGAAAATGCATTGATGTGGTTGAACGATTATGGCTTTGACGGACTTCGCTTCGACGCGGTCCATGCGATCGGCAACGACGATTTTCTTGACGGTCTGGCGCGTGATATCCGCGCAGCCACGCCGGGCCGCCGCATATATCTGATGCTCGAAAATGAACGAAACGATGCTGCCAGACTAACCCCCGACACCTATGATGCGCAGTGGAATGACGATTTCCACAATGTCATGCATGTTCTTCTGACGGGGGAACAGGATGCCTATTATGAGGATTTTGCCGACCAGCCCGCACAGAGGTTAGCACGCTGCCTCAGCGAAGGGTTCATCTACCAGGGGGACCCTTCACCGCATCACAAAGGTGCGCCGCGCGGGAGCCCCAGTACGCACCTCCCCCCTCACGCCTTCATCGCTTTTCTGCAGAACCACGATCAGACCGGCAACCGCGCGCTGGGCGAGCGGCTGATCCATCTTGTATCTGTAGAACGGCTTAGGGCCGCGACGAGCCTGCTGCTCCTCATGCCGCACATCCCCCTGCTGTTCATGGGCGAGGAGGTGGGCGCCAAAAGTCCCTTCCTGTTTTTTACGGATTTTCACGATGATCTTGCCGATGCCGTCCGTGAGGGCCGGCGTCTTGAGTTCAAGGGCTTTGCCGGCTTCTCGAGCAGCGATGCCAGGGAACGCATTCCCGATCCCAACGCGCTCGAAACCTTCAACATGGCAAGGGTTACGCAAGGCCAGGACGCCGCGGACTGGCGATCCTTCTATGCCACGCTTTTAACCCTCCGCCGCCAGGCGGTCATGCCGGGGATTGCTGGCGCACGGGCGCTTGGCGCAACTGCGCTCTCCACCGGCGCTGTCAAGGCGAGATGGATGCTTGGCAATGGTCGCCTGCTTACCATCCTCATCAACCTTGGCGACGTGGCGGTCGACCTTTCTGAAAGCACGCAGCCCTGCTTCTCGACAGGGGATCCGGGCGCGCCGGCCAGTTGCACCATCTGGATCGGGCAACCGCAATGACACTGCTTCACCAGCTCGCGCAGGAGGCCGGCATCGCGCGCCTGTGGACCGATGCGGACGGTATGGAGCAGGTTGTAAGCGATGATAGCCTGCGCGCGATCCTGGTCTCGCTCGGCCTTCCGGCCGACAATGACGCTGCTGTTACAGTGTCACGCGCCGCGCTCCACCGGCGACGCTCTGCCTGCCCCGGATTGGTGACCGTTGATTGCGGCGAGCCTCTCCCGCTGCCTGGCGGAAAATTCATCCTCCGGGACGAGACGGGTGCCGTCCTGAAAATCGATTCCGAATGCGGCTTGTCCGTTCCTGGCTATTATCGCGCTGATCTGGAGGGCGGCAGCGTCATGCTGGCGGTCGCGCCTCTCACCTGTCCTGCTATCAGGACTCGAGGGTGGGGCGTCACCGTTCAGATTCCCTCGCTTCGCGAGGAAGAGAAGGATTTTGGTGATTTTGACACTCTTATCGAGGCCGTCACGCGGCTGGGCGCCTGCGGCGCGGATGCAGTAGCCCTCAGCCCAGTCCATGCCCAATCGCTTCTCACACCCGGCCGCTTCGCGCCTTACTCACCCTCGAGCCGCGTTGAACTCAACGCGCTACTGCTACCAGTGCATAGGCGGGGCGTGGCGCCGTCAGCCACGCTGATTGAATGGGACGTCGCTGGTCCGGCCAAGCTCAAGGCGCTTGAAGAAGCGTTCAGGCGCTCTGCGGCAAAGGGCTACGCTGACGCTCAAGTCGACAGTTTCGAGGCTTTCACACAGGCGCAGGCCCGTGCCAAGCTTGATGATGTCCAGCGTGCGGCAAAGAATGCGGGCATGGCGATCGGCGTCATCACAGACCTTGCTGTCGGCGTCGATCCGCAGGGAGAGGAAGCACGCAAAGACCCGGGTGCCTTTCTCCAAGGCCTGCACATAGGCGCGCCGCCCGACCCGCTGGGACCGCAGGGTCAGGACTGGGGCCTTACAAGCTACAGCCCTCAGGGCCTGGCAGATCGCGGATTTGCGCCCTTCATCGCTTTGCTGCGAACCAATATGCCCCGCGGCGGAGGCATCCGGATCGACCATGGCTTTGGACTGCAGCGTCTTTGGGTCATTCCCCAAGGTCGTCCGGCAACCGAGGGTGCCTATCTCTCCTATCCCTTCACCGACATGCTGCGCCTTGTCAGGCTTGAGGCCTGGCGCGCAGCCTCCGTCGTCATTGCCGAGGATCTTGGAACCCGACCTCCTGGATTTGGCGAGGCGCTGGAAAAGGCAAATATCTATGGCATGACCGTTCTGCCTTTCACCCGTGGCGAAGAAGGATTCCGGCCAGCATCAGCCTATCCCGAACGTTCCGTGGCCATGAGCGGAACACACGACATCGCTACAATCACGGGCTGGTGGACTGGTCGCGATCTGGACTGGAACCGCAGGCTTGATCGCGGAGGGGAGACGCCTGCAGAACGGGCCGAGGCCCGATCAGCTTTATGGACCGCTATCGGTGGGGGCGCGCCGCAGCCCGCTGATGATGACGCGGCGCCTGTCATTGAGCGCGCGCTTGCCTTTCTGGCGCGATCAACTGCCCCTCTGTTGCTGGTGCCGATGGAAGATCTTCTTGGCCTTGCCGAGCAGCCCAACCTCCCGGGCACCACGAACGAACATCCCAATTGGCGCCGCCGCCTTCCCGCGCCGATCGAAAGGCTGCTTTCCGACCCCGATGTCCAGCAACGTATCGCCTGCCTCTCCACGATCCGTCCGAAGGCCGCTTTGCAAAAAAGGGTTCAGCCATGACACCGCGCGCGACCTACAGGGTCCAGCTGACGAAGCAGTTCCCTTTTGCAGCTGCCCGGGCAGTCATACCCTATCTCGCGGATCTGGGCGTGAGCCATCTTTATGCTTCTCCCATCACCACGGCGCGCCAGGGCTCAACCCATGGCTATGATGTCATCGACCCAACCCGGATCAATCCCGAGCTTGGCGGCGAGGACGGGTTCCGCCGCCTGGTTGCAGCCCTGCGAGCCCATGGCATGGGCATCATCATCGACATCGTCCCTAATCATATGGGGGTAGCTGGCGGCGAAAATCCCTGGTGGAACGATGTGTTGCGATTGGGCCCCACCAGTCCGTTCGCCTGCTATTTCGATATAGACTGGAACGGCCCCCTGAAGCTTCCCTTATTGGGCGGGCCACTGGCTGACGTCATCGCGCAGGGCGATCTCGTCGTTGGATCAGCGGGAGCCCCCCATCTATTGCTCTATGGTGAGCAAAAGCTTCCCCTGCGTCCAGACGGACCCCAGCAGGGCGATATCGCGACTATCGCGGGAGCACAGCATTATGCCCTCATTCATTGGCGTACTGCTGGCGATCAGCTGAACTGGCGCCGATTTTTCTCGATCAACGATCTGGCTGGCGTGAGGGTTGAAGACCCGGCCGTCTTCGAGGCGACGCATGGCCTCTATTTCCACCTTTATCAGGAGGGATTGATTGACGGGCTGCGCATCGACCATGTCGATGGCCTGTCGGACCCTGCGCGTTATTGCCGCCGTCTGCGATCGCGAATGGACCAGATCCGTCCCGGCGCCATCATCCTCGTTGAAAAGATAGTTGGGCCCAGGGAAATGCTTCCTCCCGACTGGGGCGTCGAGGGGACCAGCGGTTATGATTTCATGCGCGATGTCACGGCCCTGCTGCACGACCCCATTGGCGAAACACCTCTTGCAAGCCTGTGGGAGGCGCTCGATCCTGATCAGTCCGACCCGCAAGATGTCGTCCGGCGCGCGAAACGCGACATGCTCGAATGGCAGTTCGAGGCGCAGCTGGCTGCCTGCGTTCACGCTTTCAGCGCCGTCGCCCAAAGCAGCGGACAAGCCGCGATCATGGCGTGGACGGAGCCGATGTTGCGCCGATCGATCAGCTGCCTGCTGCAGGCCTTTCCTGTCTATCGCACTTATGGCGACGGACAATCGGCTCCTGTAAGCGACGAGGAAGCGAGGCTCGAGGCGTGGGAAGCGGCAAAGCCCTCTCTGCCCCCCGGCGAGAGACCGGTAGGACAGCAGATTTTGGCATGGCTTGCCGGTGATGGCCCTGGCCAGGCCGAGCTTGCGGCCGAGGCTGTACGCCGATTTCAGCAGCTTTCTGCGCCGATAGCCGCCAAGGGGGTGGAAGACACCGCTTTTTATCGCCGGGCACCACTATTGTCAGCCAATGAGGTTGGATCGGCGCCGGCGGAATTTTCCATTTCACCGGCGGAATTTCATCGCCGGATCCTGCAGCGGGCCAGCGAGTTCCCGGCGGCCATGCTCGCAACCGCGACCCATGATCATAAGCGCGGTGAGGATAGCCGCGCCCGCATTGCGGTGCTCAGCGGCGTGTCAGATCTCTGGGAGCATCATGTCCAAGGATGGATTAAACGCGCCAGGACACATCATGGCGACATTCATCCTGCCGATTGCTATCAGCTTTTCCAGACGTTGTTTGGCACTTGGGACGGCTCAAGCGATACTGTCGCCTATATGGATCGCATCCTTGCCTGGCAACAAAAGGCGCTCCGGGAGGCCCGGCTTCGCTCCAGCTGGGAGGAACCATGCATCGACTATGAAGAAAAGGCTGCCCATCTTGTACGTGATCTTGTCGGAGCCTCCGACTTCAGAGACGATATGGAGCGCCTGATCGGACGTATCGGGCCCGCTGCCCAGGCTCACAGCCTGGTGCAGACCGTTCTGAAATTCTGCCTCCCCGGCATTCCTGACATTTACCAGGGCTGCGAATTGGAGGATCTGAGCCTGGTTGACCCCGATAATCGCCGCGCCGTCGATTATGCGCGACGTCAGGCTTTGCTTGCCTCCGGGGAAATGACAGAAAATGCCAAGATCAAGCTCGTTCAGAGGCTTCTGGCACTGCGCCGGGACAATTATTCGCTTTTTGCGTCTTCCCGCTACGAGCCTGTACTGGCCAGGGGGCCAAGAGCCGGAAACATCCTTGCCTTCACCCGACGAAACGAAACAATGCAGCTGACCTGCGCAGTCCTCATCCGCGCGACGTCCGCTATCACGGAGTCCGGTTGCCTGCCTCCATCGCAATGGTGGAAGGGCACATATCTGGAAGCGGGCGCCTCAATACCAGCGCACCAACTCTTCGCTCAGCAACCCTATTATATGTCCCTCGACCGATCCGCTCCCTAGGATCTGAGCGCAAGCGCAAACCTTGTTTGGGCAGATTTTCCTGCGGGCGCTTTTCATGCTCTGCTGCGCGGCCGACAAAGCTTTGTTCTGGTGCTGCAGGAGGGGCCTTTTTCAAGGACCCGCGCCGATCGAAAGCTCGAACAACGAGTTTTTCGCCACGTTTCAGGAGAATGACCGCACCTCCGCTCGGACGCACTAGAGCAGATTCTGATCCGCCTTCGTCAGCTCGACTGCTCTAGACTGCTGATCCGACGCGTTTTCCGAGTCATCAGGTGTTTCCATCTGATTAGAAAACGCTTTAGCGACCGCGACGCCGGCAATCCGGTCAGCCGGGGCGAACGCGACTTGCCGTCACTCCAGGCAGGGCTCCACCGCGACATATTGATCGATCAACCTGGCGCCGCCAAACGTCGTGAGAAACGCGACGTCGGCTGCATCGCGGCCCACGCCGATCTTTGCCATGCCAGCTTCCCGCGCCATGCCCGTAGCATCGACAAGATGCCATTCTCCCTCAAGGAAAATCTCGGCGACCGCATGGAAATCGGGAGGCTCAACGCCAACGGCATAGACGCTCGCAATCCTGGCAGGAATACCGGCAGACCGGGCCAATGTAATCAAAAGATGCGCATAATCGCGACAAATCCCACGGCGCGAGATGAAGGTGTCGGCCGCAGTGGTCATGACGTCGCTCGAGCCGGGAACATAGCGCACATGGTAATGAACCCAGTCACGCATGGCCATGACAAGCTCGCCCCCCTGAAGCGTCCCGAACTCCTCTTCGACAAAGCTTTGGAAACGATCGGATTCGCAGTACCGAGACGAAAGCAGATAGGGAATGGTTTCACCAGGTAATTGATGCGGCGGCACCCTTTGCAACTGTCGGCAGTCAGCCAAATTACGGTTGACCACTACCCTGGCCCGATAGTCGACGACCATCTTACCGGACATCCGCAGCCATATCCGCTCGCCGATA
Organism: Sphingobium sp. SG1; assembly: GCF_057063145.1. Classification (NCBI taxonomy): domain Bacteria; kingdom Pseudomonadati; phylum Pseudomonadota; class Alphaproteobacteria; order Sphingomonadales; family Sphingobiaceae; genus Sphingobium; species Sphingobium sp. SG1. The sequence continues at coordinate 12,404 of NZ_JBVVOJ010000024.1, forward strand.
CAGTCCTGCGCAGGAACATGGGCGATATGATCCGCCTGGGGAAGAATGAGGTCCTTCCATTCGATCGCCTGCTCAGGAATATCAGCGGCCTCGATCTGCAAGAGCAGGTCCGTTGGGCCAGCCAGCTCATAATCGAGATGAACATGGACGCTAAGTTTCATGCAAACTCCAAGCCTTGGGCGACTGAGCCGAACCGAAGGCAAACTCCGATACATATCCAGAAATATCAAGTCTTTCTTCTGCATGCCTTCGATACGCACCAGATATAAAACAAGATCACTAAAAAAGTTGATCCAGCACAGCCATAAAATGGACACCGGTAAATCGCGGTTGCATTCGCTTTGGAAAACAAACCTAGGTTATAAATTGATCTGGATTATGAAGATTTCTGGTATTTAGATTCGAAATCGGAGGAAATTAATCGCGGCATTTGTGTTGAACGCTTGCCGATCGCAATCCTCGCGCATCGTCGCTGGGAGAGCGTGGAGTGCGTATCGCCATCATAGCCCATCTGAAATATGCTATCGGCGAGCCATTCGCTGGCGGTCTGGAAATGCACACGCATATCCTTGCCCGGTCGCTTCGGGAACGGGGCCATGACGTCACCCTTTTCGCTTCGACGCGATCCGACCCAAGTCTGGGGCTAGAAGCGATCTGCGAGGAAACGTCGCTTCTCGAGACCGGTATTGACGAGGCGAACGATGTCGCCTTCTTTCGTGAACACCATGCTTATCTGGACCTGATGACTGCGTTGCGGTCACGCTCATTTGACCTCATTCACAACAATTCCCTGCATTATCTGCCGGTCAGCATGTCCGAAACATTGTCGGTCCCCATCGTCACCACCCTCCATACGCCGCCCTTCTGCTGGCTCGAGAGCGGGATCAGGCTCAATCGCGGACCAATGACCTATGTGGCGGTCTCCGAAGCGACGGCCGCGATGTGGCGCCATGTTGCGCATGCCCACCACGTCATTCCCAATGGTATCGACCTCAGGCATTTTCCCTATCAGCCCATCGCCAACCAGAAGCCCTATCTCATTTGGTATGGCCGGATTGTTCCTGAAAAGGGACTGGACTATGCGATCGACGCCTCGCGTCTGGCGGGGTTGCCCTTGCGAATCGCGGGACCGATCTCGAACCAGGGCTATTTCGATAAGCTCATCGCGCCCCGATTGGGAGGAGATGTCGAATATGTCGGACATCTTTCTCACATCGCGTTGTCCAAGCTTGTAGGCGGTGCCGTCGCCGCCCTTTGCACACCGCGCTGGGAAGAACCTTACGGTCTGGTCGTGGCTGAAGCGCTTGCCTGCGGTACCCCTGTGGCCGCATTCTCGCGTGGTGGCTTGCCTGCGCTCCTGACGCCCGATTGCGGCGTTCTCGCCGAACCGGACAATGTTTCCTCTCTCGCATCGGCCGTACTTGCCGCCTCGCTGCTCGAGCGCAGCGCCTGCAGGGCATATGCCGAGCATTATTGCTGCTCGCGGCGCATGGTCGACGAATATGAGGCTTTGTATCGGCATCTTGCGATGGCGCCGATCGCGATCCCGAATGCGCCGGATATCGGGCTCCCGCCTGTCGCGGATGTCGCATGACGCAGGTCTGTATCTGTGTTCCGGCCCGCAACGAGGCAGAGCATATCGGCCGCCTGATCAAAGCCTTGGCCCGGCAGGGAACAGGGGCGCCCTTCGCTGTGGCAATCTGCGTCAATAACAGCAAAGATGCGACATACGCCGTCGCTCTCGACGCCGCGCAGCGCTTCAACGCCCGTTTCCCGCTCAAAATGATCCAGCGGGAGTTCGACCCCGTCCTTGCGCACGCCGGGTCTGCTCGCCGTGCCGCGATGGATCTCGGCGCCGAATTAGTGGGCCCGCGTGGTATGCTGATTTCTACCGACGCTGACTGCCGGCCTCCGGTAGACTGGGTCGACGCCAACCTTGCGCATTTCGCCCTGGATCGGATCATTGGCGGCCGGATCGAACTGGATGAGTTGGAGGTCGCCCAAGCACCGGAAATATTTTCGCTGCGTCGTCGCTTCGATGCCTATTGGCGGACGGTGCGCGCAATCGAGGATGCGATCGATCCGGTTGATTGGGACATGCCACCCCGGCATGGCGATCATACGGGCGCGAGCCTTGCGCTCTCGGCAGATCTTTACATCCGCGCAGGCGGCGTCCCACTCCTTCGCGCAGGCGAGGACCGAGCCTTGGTCGAAGCAGCTATCAAAGAGGGGGGCAAACTGGTTCACCCCGATGCGGTATGGACACGGGCATCATCCCGCACCGTGGGGCGCGCCGATGGCGGCATGTCGGCTGATATGCGGCAATGGCTGGGCTGCGCACAGAGAGGAGACACACCTTTCGTTCCCGCTTTGTCGCATTGGGAGGCGCGCGCACGATGGCGGTTTCAGGCCAGGCGCGAAATGAGCGCAGCGGCATTTGTAGAGGCGGAACGCACCCTGCCTGCATTGCCTTGTGACATGCCGCTTCCAGGACCGGCCGCTATCTCATGAGCCGCCCGATCGGCTATTACGTCCATCATCATGGCGACGGTCACCGTCAACGCGCGATCGCACTTTGTCGGTCGCTGGGGAGCGTCACGCTGCTGGGGACGGGGCTGATGGCCCGCACTGAAGGCCTTCCCTGTCTTGATCTGCCCGATGACCGCCTCGATGATGAGTTCTGGGGTGTCGACGGCTCCCAACGGCCTTTGTCGCTCCATTATGCTCCGCTGGATCATGAGGGAATCCGGCAGCGCATTGCATTGATGGCAGCCTGGATCGCGCAGGCGCGGCCGCGCCTGATGGTGGTAGACGTTTCGGCCGAGGTGGCAATGCTAGCCCGTCTCGCATCCGTGCCCACTGTTTATGTCCGTTTGAACGGCAGAAGACTTGATGCTGCACATCTTGAAGCCTTCCGCGGGGCAACTGCTCTGCTTGCCCCCTTCCATGAAGCTCTGGACGATGATGAAATCCCCGGCTGGATTCGCAAAAAGACCTTCTATGCTCCTGGCATTGTCCGATCAGCGCGCAGCGAGGCAATTGAACGCGATGGCGACGTATTGATTGTCCTTGGGCGCGGGGGCGGCATTTCTGAAGGGAATAGATGGGCCGAAATTGCCCGTGCGACACCCGAGCGCAAGTTTCGCATCATTGGCCCCTGCACGGCGCCTGCATTCTTTCCGGACAATCTGGAATTACGGGGATGGGTCGAAGATGCCGATGCGCAGATCGCAGCTTCAGCGGTCGTTATCGGGGGTGCGGGAGACGGCGTGGTCAGCGCGGTATTGAGGGCGCGTCGTCCTTTCATCTGCGTGCCCGAACCACGCCCCTTTGACGAACAGGTATCGAAGGCGGAAAAGCTTTCGGCTGTAGGTGGCGCGATCGCATGCTTTGAATGGCCGCCGGCAGGCGACTGGCCGGGAATGATCAATCAGGCGATCGAGCGCGCCAGATGTTGGCCTGACTGCCTGATGGACACAGGTGGAGCCGAACCCGTCGCCCGCTGGTTGAATGACCTTGCCGGCGCATCGCCGGCAGACAGGAGCAGTGCTACGTGATCCCTGATATCCAAGGTCAGGACACCGGAACGATCGATATTGTCGATCGGCTGGCAATATTGGGCGCGCGCTATGATGCGGCACCCAACTTCCCCAGCGAGAGCATGTCGGCCCTGATCGAAAGCGGGCACCATCGCTGGTTTGCCCCCCAAATATGCGGGGGCCTCCCCTTCGAAGACGAGGCAGCGCGCTGCCGTGCGATGGCGCAGGCCTTGCGCGAAGTGGGGCGCGGCGATCTCAGCATTGCTCGGCTCTACGAAGGCCATGTCAACGCTTTGTCCCTGTTCGAATGGTATGGGGTGCCCGATCAGTTCCGCTGGCTGGCAAATGCCCTCGATCGCGGAGCATGGTTCGGAGTTTGGGCGACCGAGCCATCTCCCGGCGTCCGATTGACGCGAGAGACTGCTCCCTCACTACTTGGCGAGAAGATATTTGCCAGCGGGGCTGGGGGGCTCGATTATGCGCTTGTAACGGCCGCGAGTGAAGGCGAGCACCGTCGGCTCGTCATTGTTCGCGCTAACGAGAAAGTCCGCGCGGACCTGTCAGGATGGCGTGTACGAGGCATGCGCGCGAGCGTGAGCGGACGCTATGTGCTGGACGACGTAACGGTCGAACCTGACATGCTGCTGGGCAAGCCAGGTGACTATGATCAGGATCCCCGTTTTACCGCCGGGGCATGGCGCTTTTGCGCCGCGCAGCTTGGTGGAATTGAAGCGCTCGTCACAGAAATTCGTCGCTCCATGCGCGACGCGGCGCGCGAAGATCCTGTTCAGCGCGCGCGGTTCGCCGATGCCACCGTTGCTGTCCGAACCGCTGGCTTCTGGGTGGCGGAAGCTGCACAGCGTTTCGCATCTGGTCATGACGATGCCGTCGCCGTGGCTCGGATGACACGTGGTGTCGTCGAGGACGCCGGGTTCATCGTAATGGAGGCCGCCGCGCGGATCCTCGGGACACAAAGTGCCCTAGACGGGCAACGTGCTGACAAGATCGTCCGCGACCTATCTCTCTATCTGCGGCAGGCAGGTCCAGATCATGCCCGCGATGAGGCCGCCAAGGCGCTTCTCGACCACGATATCTGGGTTGAGGGCGAACGCTTGTGGTGAACACTGAGCTTCTTTCGCGCAGCCGCTGGTCGCAGGCGCGCTGGCTCATATTGGCACCCCATCCTGACGATGAGACGCTGGGGGCCGGCGCGCTGATAGCGGATTGCGCCGCCAGAGGTCGATTAGGCGCTATCGTCTACCTGACCGACGGGGCGGGATCGCATCCCGAAGGTACGCCGCGCGTTGCGATCACCCGGCGCAAGGAAGCCAGGCACGCCATTGGCAGATTAAATGCTGCCGCCGCCCCGGCGATCTGGATGGGGTGGCGCGATGCCCAACCCCATCTTGTCGATAGCCAGATTTTCAGCCGAGATGCCGATAGACTGGCAGCGTTCATCCGCTGGCGCCGGATCGATGCGATTGCAGTGTCCGACTACAGCGAAACGCATTGCGACCATGTCGCCGCCTATCGACTTGCGAAGGCGGCGACGCGCCGGGCAAAGCGGCCAGTCACATTGTTCGCCTATCATGTGTGGAGCGATCCGCCGACCTTTGCCCGACGGATTGCGACGCCTGCCATGGCTGTTGGACGCAGGCGACAGGCGCTTTTGGCGCATCGCAGCCAGATGTCGCCGATGATGGGCGATGGCTTCAGGCTCCCGCGCGAGAAGCTGCGCATGCCCGCACGGGACATACTGACATTGAGAAGGTATCGACAATGACCGTCACCAGCCTCAAGGCGGAATATTTCGATGACATATTCGCCTCAAATGATGATCCGTGGGATCTGGCATCCAGCAAATATGAAGCCGCCAAATTCGCCCATACCCATGATGTCCTGGCGGACCGCCGATATGCCCGTGCGCTTGAGATCGGCTGTGCCCATGGTGTTCTGACCAGCCATTTGGCGCCAATGTGCGATAGCCTGCTGGCAATCGATATCAGCACCAAGGCGCTCACAAAGGCGCGAGAGCGGGTGGGCGACCGTCCTGGCGTCACGCTCGCGCAGATGGCCTTTCCGCACGATACACCGGATGGCGAAGGCTACGACCTCGTCATTTTGTCTGAGGTCGCTTATTATTGGGACCTTGTAGATCTCGATCGGGCAGCTGAATGGTTGCACGATCAGGTTGCTGCCGGCGGCCGTATAATCCTTGTCCATTATACCGGAGAGACTGATTACCCTCATAGTGGCGACGAGGCGGTCGAGGCTCTTTGGACCGAACTCGGTTCGAATTTCGAAGTGGAGCTGGCCGAACGGCACGACACATATCGACTAGACCTGTGGAAGCGCTGCTAATGGGCGTTTCCGTCCTCACCATCGTTCGCAACCGTAGCCTGCATCTGGCGCAGCTTGTAGCCGGCTTGCAGCGGAGTGATCGCCAACCCGATGAACTGATCGTCGTCGATATGAGCGATGAACCGGTCACATTGCCACCGGCTCAGTTTCGCGTGCATATCGATCAATTCGAAGCCAACGGCCTCCCGCTGGCAGCGGCGCGAAATCGAGCAGCTTCGCTGGCCAGTCATGACAGGCTCGTGTTTCTGGATGTCGATTGCATCCCCATGCGACAGTGCATTGGGATCCTGGCTGATACCCTAAGCGAATATGATGCCCTTCTATGTGCGGATATCCGTTATCTTGGCCCAGATGATGCCCGCGACTGCTGGAACGAGACAGACTTGCTAAAGCGCGGTCGCGCGCATCCGGTGCGCTTATTTCCGGACAAAGGCTTAAGAGAAGAGGCTAATGCCGGACTGTTCTGGTCGCTCGCCTTCGCGCTGCGGCGCTCGACGTTCCAGGCGCTGGGCGGGTTCGATGAAGGGTTCATCGGCTACGGCGCTGAAGACACGGATTTCGGGTTCAGAGCAGTGGCAGCTGGTCTGAAGCTGCTATTTGTCGGTGAGGCCATAGCCTGTCACCAATATCATGACAGTCATGATCCACCGCTGCAGCATCTCGATGATATTGTACGAAATGCACGGCGCTTCCATGCGCGCTGGAAGCATTGGCCGATGGAGGGCTGGCTTGAAGCGTTTGAGCGTCTGGGCATCGTGCAGCGCCAAGGAGATAAGCTTGTCCAGCTTCGCGCACCGACACGAGCCGAGATGATGGGCTCAAAGGTTGAACCGGCAGACTGGACATCAGAACAAAGCCGTAAGTATCACCACGCCGAACAGACGGCTGACATTTGGCCCAAGTGACTGGCGGTTGCCCTGCGTTTGGGTGGAATGGCGCCGAAGCCATCTTCCTGCCTTGCGAGACTGATTGCGTATCGTCATGGCCTGGCGCGCGGAATCGCGGACCGCGCCGGGCAACCGCTCGCTCCTATCTCACGTGTTTCGTAACTTAGCTCGCACGACGCGCCTCTATGAATATGCCGACAAATATATTGCTCTCGATATCATGAAGATCAGGGCGTCACGCCTTGCGTGCTGGCCGAACTCCTCCATATTGTGCGGTGCAGCATAAACAAATTGTCGCGAGTGAACGGCTGCTGTTGCAGGATAGGAGATTTTCGTATGTTCAGATTATCCGCTACAATCGCCCGACTGGCAGCCATGCGAGCCAGCCACTCCCCCCAGGCTCTATCTGCTGGTCCCAGTCGCCTGGCGTTGGGCGCCGCGTTATGAATTGTTCGGAGCGTTTTTGATCGCGACCATCGCCAAATGCCCCTTCCACCAGCGGAGCTTAATCTCGTGGGCCTGGTACGGCCCTTGCTCGGGCAAAACCGCTGCCGCCGTATATGCAAAGAGAAATCTCAGAAATCTGCCTTCGATCCGGCACCAGCTAGACCGCCTCGCGTTGGTCGCTTCTCACCTATTGATCATGGAGCTACCAGAGTTGGAAGATCTTGCCGGTTGGATTGCCCCTGCCGCCACCATGATTGCGGCCATGATGACCGCAGCCAATCTGGGCGCACGCGTCACGGGCTGGGGTTTCGGGGTCTTCACTTTGGGATCGATCACCTGGTCGATAGTCGGTTTCTCTTCGGGACAGACGAATCTGCTTGCCACCAACGGATTTCTAACTCTGGTCAATCTCATTGGCGTCTGGCGCTGGCTTGGCAAGCAGCGCGCCTATGAAGATGGCGGTAAGTCCGCCACCCTGGCAAGCCAGCGGTCCCTCTATCCAACGCTTTTCACCGCGACGAGCGTCGCTGGCATGCCGGTCGTTGATGCTGAAGGCGAGGCAATCGGACATGCAGTCGAAGCCCTCGTGTCCTGCGAGAGCGGAAGGGTAAGTTACGTCGTGGTTGCGTCTGGCGGTTGGGCGGGCGTGGATGAAGAGCTTCGCGCTGTGGATTGGGCGGACATGAACTTTGCCAGTGCTCGGCTGACGCTGCTGCGCTCACGCGCGTGGTTCGATCGTTTGGCACCGCTTCCCGAGGGAGAATGGCCCGCGGCACCGGCGGAGTTTGACGAGAGGCGGAGCAGTTGAGGTTTCTTCACGACCTTCACGAAACCGCCCGTATCTGTGCCGGAATGTCAGCGCAGATCGCGGCCTCGACATGGCGGAAGGGGGCATTGCTGCCGTAACATATCCTTGCCCCAATTCCCGGGAACGGCCTGGAACACGCCAGCGCCATCTGCAAGTATATGGGGGAAATGTCGCCGGCGCTCTTGCGGCGGAGTCTTGCTACACGGAGAGGCTGACCGCTCCTGTGAAGGATCGCGTCGGATAGCGGTTGCAAGACATGAGCCGCCGCCATTTTCAGACGCCGGCCCATTGCGTTTTATCGGCTGATCAGGCTGCGAGCAGGTTCACAGTTGTCGGCTTTGCACCGGGCGCCCGTCTGCCTTTGCTTGCGCAAGCAATTCCGTGTTGCGTACGGCCATCGCGTCGCGGAGTGCCACAAGATCGACATCCGTCTTCCGACACTGAGCGAACATGCCCTCCGACGGCATTTCCTCCTCATGGACATAATGTTTGCCTTATTCCGAAGGCACCTTGACCTTTGCGTCGTAGAAAGCGTCGTGGGGCGACCCGGCTTCTATGTCGTTGATCAGCGCCTTGGCGCCATCATTGCGCGACACAGGCTTCGTCGAGCGTGTCGTCCTCGATCAACTCTCGGAAGGCGGGATGAAAGATTTCCTCCTCGATGAGCGTGTGGATTTTGAGCTCGACGCAAATCTCGTGCGCCAGCGCCTACTTGCGGTCTGCGGATTTGGCACCCTCGAACTTCTCGAACAGATCCTCGACCTTGCGATAGTCGCCCTTCAACAAGGCGATCGCATCGGTGAATTGCGCCTCGGCCATCCTGATTCTCCTACGGGGTCATGGCCAATGAAGCTGTCGGCACCAACCAGGGTTCCTCGCTAAGAACCCGCAAAAAGGAAGGAGACCGGGAGTATGGAGCCATCCACATCTGCTTAGTCGCCCGTCTGACTATGGGGGGCTGCTACAGCCTTGGATTCCGGCGATTCCCGTTGGCGCAGGAAAATGGATAGAAGCACCAGAACTGCAGTCGAGAGAAATTCGCTTTGCCAGTTTTGGAAGGATTCAAACCAAAGCTGAGGATCGCCGAGATAGGCTATCGTTGTCAGCGGCTGTTCTCCATGTGCTATTGCATCCTGCGCTGCCACCCTGGCGCTTTGGCTCCAGTGGATGACAAAAGAGATGACGAAAAGGGCGGCCAGAGCCAGGCCGAGCGATTGCGCATAGAGAGCGCGCCAGATTGGCCCCCATCGCAGGATTTTCGGTGCACCGGGCTTGCTCGCCTGGAGATCGAGGTCTGCGTCTCGCGGCGGGCCGTCCGGATCCTTGGATTCTGCCGAACCGCGCTGGATGAGGAAAGCTGTCAGCACCACATAGGCTGACATCTGAAGGAACTCGCTCTCCCAATTTTCAAAGACACTGGAGAGAAATTCGGGGCTGAAGCTGTAGGCGCTGAGCGAAAGCGCCTGTTCGCCATGGCGGTGCGCATCTTCGACCTGAACATGCCAGCCCGCGATCCATTGTCCGATAATGCTCGCTCCAAACAACAATAGCAGGACGAGCGTCAGTCCGTTGTTCCGCACCATGACCATCTTCCAATCCTCATGATCCTGTGGGTGACGGCTTCCTGGCTTTCGATCCGTCGGTAAAGAATGCCACGTGATACTCCGTGGGCAGCAGTCCGGAGTTGAATGGACAAGTCTGCGCCGGCCCGCGGCGCCTTGCCTGCGAACCGGCAGGGGCTATCAGATGATTGCGCCGACGCTGGTTGCGGCGCTGTTGCGCTCGATAAACTGGTAGGCGGCTTCCGCGACATCCTGCCAGCCCGGTTCATTGCAAATATAGTGGCTGCGACCGGCGAAGGGCAGAAACTCGGTCAGGCTCGCGGCATCCGTGTACGCCTTGAAATTCTTCTCGGTGAGGTGCGCAGGGATGATCTGATCCTCTTCACCACCAATCAGAAGAAGTGGTGCGTGGGGTGCATCGAGATCGATCCTGCCATCCTCACCCATGCAATCGCGCAGCACATTGCGGCTGTCATGCGTAGCCGTTGCCTCGAACTCGGCTGCAGCCTCGGCTTCGCTGAGCGTGTTGGCGAAGGCGCCATGGAAGGTTTTTTCATCCATAAGCACAGGCGCATTGCCCTTCAGGGGGTTTGCGATGATCGCGCTGTTCTTGATGAAGCCCCAGTCAAGATCGATCATCGCGTTAGGCGCGACCGAATTGATCGCAACGCCGCTCGACAGCAATCCGCGACTGAGCAGGATCTGGGTGATGAGCCCACCGACCGAATGACCGATCATGATCGGCAGGTCGTAACGCCGCACTTGGGCCTCGATCGCTTCGATCACCTCATGAAGGTGGAGATCGCCCAGGCCTTCAGGCGGGCTCTTACGCAGATCGACTGGGTTTCCCGCATGAAGCGGCCAGGCCGGGGCCACGCAATCATAGCCCTTCTCGCTAAAATAACTGGTCCATTTCTGCCAACTGACAGGATTTTGAAACATGCCATGGACGAATATTACGGTCTTCATGGAACACTCCTCGACTGGTGGGGATGGCCGAGCGAACGGCTCACCCCACTGTCCGTTCCAGCAGCCCAAGGCAGGATATTTACACCAGAAAAGGCTTGCGGGGCCATTTGTGGCGCGGCCCAGCGCATAGCGCGGTGCCAAAACTGATCTCTATCAATAAGATTTATGCTGCCGGTCATGGGGCTATTGTCGAGACCGTCGCGTTGAGGGGGGGAGCGAGACCGAGGATCGCCTTTGATGCGCCCACATATGCTGGCGCAGCCTATTTTCCCATGTCCAAGGAGCTATGCCCATGAGCCATGCGACAGACGATGCCCCTGCGGCCACTGCAAAGTCGAGCGAGCAGAAGAAAGAGGCCGCAACCGCCGTTGAGGGGGCGGGCCATGAAAGCCTCATCGGCAAGTCCGTGACCATCAACCGCCCTCGCACCGAACTTTTTGCCTATTGGCGCGACTTCAGCCAGCTGCCCAGCTTCATGGATAATGTGGAGCGCGTGGACATTCTGGCCGCTGATCGCTCCCACTGGGTGGTGAAGGCGCCGGCGGGAAAGACCGTCGAATGGGATGCCGTGATCACAGAAGAGATAGACGGTGAACTGATCGCCTGGACTTCTGTCGAAGGCGCTGACGTCCCCAATAGCGGCCGGATCGAATTTCGCGACGCAGGCGAACGCGGCACCATCGTCACGGCCACCATCACCTATGATCCGCCCGCCGGGTTCATCGGCAAGATCGTCGCCAAGATGTTCCAGCGTGAACCGGCCATCCAGGCGCGGCGCGATCTGCGGCGTTTCAAGCAGCTTATGGAAACCGGTGAGGTCGCCACTGCCGCCCGCACCGCCCAGCAATTTGCCGAGGAGAAGAACTGATGCGCGCGCTCACCTGGCACGGCAAACATGATGTCCGCGTCGACACCGTCGACGATCCTGAAATCCTCAATCCGCGCGACGCCATCATCAAGATCAGTTCGACCGCCATATGTGGTTCGGACCTGCACCTTTATGATGGCTACATCCCGACCATGAAAGCGGGCGACATCCTTGGCCATGAGTTCATGGGCGAGGTGGTCGAGACCGGTGCAAAATCGACGTTGAAGAAGGGCCAGCGGGTCGTGGTGCCTTTCACGATCGCCTGCGGGAGCTGCTACCATTGCGGCAAGCACCAATATTCCGCCTGCGATAACGGCAATCCTGCCGACAATCAGGATATCGGGCAGGAAATGTATGGCCAGCCAATGTCCGGACTTTTCGGCTACAGCCATCTGACCGGCGGCTATGCCGGGGGGCAGGCCGAATATGTCCGTGTGCCATTTTCCGACGTTGGTCCGATCGTCGTTCCCGATGGGCTGGAAGATGACCAGGTCCTGTTCCTCTCCGATATTCTCCCAACCGGCTGGCAAGCGGCCGAATATGCCGACATCGAGCCGGGCGACACCGTCGCGGTCTGGGGCTGCGGACCGGTCGGCCTGTTTGCGGTTCAGTCCGCTTTCCTGATGGGCGCGCAGCGGGTGATCGCGATCGACCATTTTCCTCATCGCCTGGAGCTGGCGAAGCGCTTCGGCGCGGAAACCATCAACTATGAGGAATCGAAGACATATGAGGCGTTGATGGAGATGACCGGCGGCATCGGTCCTGATGCGGTCATCGACGCCGTCGGCCTCGAAGCGCATGGCTTCTTCCTCGATAATGTGGTCGATCAGATCAAGGCGTCGATGTTCCTTGGCACCGACAGAACCCATTCGATCCGACAGGCCATTCATGCCTGCCGCAAGGGCGGACGCGTCTCCATGCCGGCCGTCTATGGTGGCTTTGTCGATAAATTCCCGCTGGGCGCTTTCATGGAGAAGGGGCTGACGCTCAAGACCGGCCAGACCAGCGTCCAGCATTATATGCCCGCACTTCTGAATGCGATCGTCGAAGGGAAGATCGATACGACCTTCCTCATCTCGCATCGGATGGGGCTGGAGGATGCTCCCAAGGGCTACAAGATGTTCCACGACCAGCAGAATGAGGTGACCAAAATCGTGCTGAAGCCTGGCCTCGATCGCGTCGCGGCGTGAGGAGAAAAGACATGGCTGATAAATTCGCAATCATCACCGGCGCGTCCAGCGGGATTGGCGCTGAATTGGCAAAGCTGGCGGCCGCAGATGGCTATGATCTCCTCGTCGTAGCCGACACGCCCTTCGCCGATGCCTCGGCCGGACTTGCAAGTTTTGGCGTTGCGGTGGATAGGCTGGAGGTCGATCTCTCCACGGTCCAAGGCGTCGATCAGTTGCTCGATCGCGCCGGCGGGCGACAGGTCGACTTGCTGTGCGCCAATGCCGGGCATGGCCTGGGACATGCGTTTCTCGACCAGCAACTGTCCGATTGGCGCCATGTCATCGACACCAATATCACTGGCACCATCTACCTCATGCAGAAGGTGCTCGGTCCGATGGTGGTGCGGGACTCAGGAAAGATCTTGGTTACCGGCTCGATCGCCGGTTTCATTCCTGGCAGCTTCAACGCGGTTTACAACGGCACCAAGGCTTTCATCGACAATTTCACCGAAGCGCTGCGCAATGAATTGAAGGATCATAAGGGCGTCACGCTGACGACGCTGATGCCCGGCGTGACCGACACGCAATTTTTCGACCGCGCTGGCCTGGGCGCCGACACTTCAGTGGGTGCCAACGATAAGAAGGCCGATCCGGCCAAGGTTGCAAAGGATGGCTGGAACGCGCTCCTGGCCGGAAAGGGCCATATCGTTTCGGGCTTCTCGAACAAGCTGCAGGTCGCAGCAGCGGGTATAGTTCCACAATCGTTTTTGGCTGAGCAGCATCGCAAGATGGCTGAGCCGGGCAGTGCGCAATAGGAGGCTGAGATGTCCAAAGATACCCGCAAGGTAGCGCGAGGGCCGCTCGGCGATGCTCGTCCAGACCATGAGGCTGACGATGATCGGCCCAAGGGGAAACCCTCCGAAAAGGTGGAGGACCGGCCCAATGTCGGCACGGTAAAACCCGAGGACTATCCGGCCGGGGATCGCGACAGCGCGCGCCCGGATTGAGATGTTTCAAACGAACGCCAGAGGCCGGATGAATAGCCCGATCCCTTATACGCCCGACGTCGAACGGATTGATCAGGATGAGGCGGACGTAAATGCCGAACTGGCGGACACATTCCGACAGATCATCGAAACCACATATCGCGATCTGGGCCATGGGTTTCGCGGCGTCCATGCCAAGAGTCACGCCCTCCTTCAGGCGCGCGTTCGCGTGCTTGAAGGGTTACCGCCTCATCATGCGCAAGGCGTTTTTGCCGAGCCGAACAGCTATGATGCCCTGGTACGGATATCCACCGGTGCTGGCGACATATTGCCTGACACCGTCTCATTGATCCGTGGCTTTGCCATCAAGCTCGTCGGTGTCGAAGGCGAACGGCTTGCAGGGAGTGAAGGCGACAGTACGCAGGACTTCCTGTTCGCCAATGGCGTTGCCTTTCCGGCCCCGGGGCCAAAGAAATTCCTCGCGAACCTGAAGCTGCTTTCCAAGACTACCGACAAGGTCGAGGGGCTCAAGAAGGCAGTATCTGCTGTCTTTCGGACAGCCCAGAAGGGCGTCGAAGTCCTGGGCGGGGAGAGCGCCTTGCTCGAACAGCTTGGCGGCCACCGCCACACGCATCCCCTTGGTGAGAGTTTCTTCACCCAGGCGCCGATCCGTTACGGCAACTATATCGCCAAACTCGGCGTCGTCCCGCGCTCAGAGAATTTCAAGGCGCTCGAAGGCCAGGAAATTGACATCGCCGGTCGTGACGATGCGCTGCGCGAAGAGATTGCCAGCCTGCTGGCGACGCAAGGCGGCGAATGGGAAATACGCGTACAGCTTGCCCGTGATCTTGCTGCCAATCCGATCGAAGATGCGTCGATCGCCTGGCCTGAAGAGAACAATCCCTATGTCGCGGTCGCGGTCATCAGCATTGCGCCACAGGCAAGCTGGACCTGGGACAGGGCGCGGGTGCTCGACGATGAGACAGCGTTCAGCCCTTGGCATGGGATCGAGGCGCATCGTCCGCTCGGTGCGGTGATGCGAGCGCGCAAGGTGGCCTATGCCGCGTCGTCCGAACTGCGCAGGCGGCTGAACGGCTGCCCGTTCCATGAGCCGTCGAATGCGCAACTGCCCGATGCCGAATAAGGAGAGATGCGATGCCCAAGGGCGACAAGTCGAGCTATAGCGACAAGCAGAAACGCAAGGCCGCCCATATCGAAGAGGGCTATGAGGATCGCAGCGTTTCTCACAGGGAGGCCGAGCGCCGCGCTTAGGCGAGGGTCAACAAGGAATCGGGCTGCGGAAACCACTGGGTTCCGGGCGCGGCAAGGCCGAACATCACGACAGTTCGCGCAAGGGCGGGCGCAAAGGCGGTTCCAGCCAGAGCGCTTCCGACCGATCCGCTGCCGCGAAAAAGGTTGGGAAACGCGGCGACGTAACGGGATCGCCTGAATTCCTGCTCCATGCGCAATCATAACCAGACTCCACCAGCTCGTCCGATTTGAATCTCAACTGCCTGGCGATCTGAGGTTGGTGACCCCACGGACAGCCGATACGCTCGAAGCGATCGCCATTTTGGAAATGCTGGCAGGGTCAAAAGCCCCGTCGATCTGCCTTATGCAAGATCGAAGAGGCAGGGAGGCGGGGCATGGCGACCCGTCCGTACACGCAGAAATTCTGAAAAAAGAGACGTACGTTCAGGACTTGAGGCCCTTCGCCATGTTGAGGTGGGCTGTCACGATGGGAATAAGCTTGGTCGCAAATTCCTTCAACGAGGGGACGTCACCATTGGCCGAATAGGCTCTGAGCGTGTCGAGCGTCTCCTGATGTCCCTTGGACTGCGCTTCGACATAGGCGGCATCGAAGTCAGCACCTTTCTTGCCCTTGAGCGCGTCGAGTGACTGTTGCTGCTCGGCAGTCAGGAGCGGCTTGGGCACAATGGCCGGGGAGGCGGCGCTCGCGGCCTGGCCAAGCTTTGCCGTAGAATCGGCATGCGCCTTGATCATCGTTTCCGCGAATTTCTTGACGGACGTCGACTGACTGTTGGACTGCGCCAATCTGGAGCTTTCGATTTCGAATGTATCGCTCGCCGCTGCCGCATTGGCGAACGCCTGGCCTGCGCTGTCCGCAACCGGCGCCGGTTCGATGGCGTTCACGCTGTTCGTCGGCACCGCCGCGGCGTTGTTGGACGTCGTATCGACCTTCTTGCCGCATCCGCCAAGTGCCAGCGTTGCCAATGATATCGCCACCGTCGCGAACTGCATCTTCATCGATCGTCTCCCGGATCATCATCTCTTGGAACTTCAACCCGCCGCGTCCAAGCTCGTTCCCACGGGAGCCTTCTTTGCCACCCGCCGTTTGGTGATGATCGAGCCATCACATGGAGGACAGGCAATGGGCATCTTCAGCAAGATCAGAGACAAGATTTTCGGTCATGACGATCAGAGGCCGAGCAGTGGCGCCCCCGCACCCGCCACGAATGTTCAGACCGCCAGCCCGACCCCGCCAGCCATTACGCCCCCGGCGTCGCCCGCCACGGCCACCGCGTCACCTGAGGCAGCGTCCCTGCCGCAGGTCGATGTCGGCATGGTCCTTTCGGCCATGGCCGACGCTAGGGGTGGCGGTGGCAATTACCAAAGTTCGATCGTCGATCTGCTGAAGCTCCTCGATCTCGATTCAAGTCTTGCGGCGCGCAAGCAACTGGCCGAAGAACTGGCTGTCCATGAGGGCGCTGACGGCAGCGCAGAGAAGAATATCGCGCTGCACAGGGCAGTGATGGCGAAACTCGCTGAAAATGGCGGCGTGGTTCCCGACAGCCTGCGCGACTAAGGCCTGGCCGTGCCGCTCCTTCTTGAGGTGACGGCCCGGCGTTAACCTGTCAGAACCATATCTGTCAGGACGGTGGCCCCGCGGTGACGCGGGGCCATCCTCGCGTCAAGCGATCCCTGCGCCGCCGGTCACGCCATAGACTTCACCGGTGATATAGCTGCCCTCCTGCGAGGCCAGCAGCACATAGACGGGCGCGATCTCGACCGGCTGACCGGGACGGCCGAACTGGCTCTGCTCACCGAACTTAGTGACTTTGTCCTGCGGTTGACCGCCACTGGATTGCAGCACCGTCCAGAATGGACCGGGGGCAACCACATTTGCCCGGATGCCCTTTTCGATCAGCTGCTTGGCCAGAGCCTTGGTGTAAGCGACGATGCCTGCCTTGGTCGTGGCATAATCGAGCAATATGGCCGAGGGCTCATAGGCCTGGACGGAGGCGGTGGTGATCACCGACGCACCGGCGGGAAGGTGCGGCACAGCGGCCTGTGTGATCCAGTGCATGGCGTAGAGATTGGTCTTGAGCGTGCGGTCGAAATCTTCCGAGCTCACGGCCTCCACGTCATCGCGAAATTGCTGGCGGCCAGCGTTGATGACAAGAATGTCGAGCCCGCCAAGGCCATTCACCGCCTCATCGACGAGCTTGCGGCACCAATTCTCGTCCGTGATGTCGCCGGGCAGTCCCACCGCCTTGCGACCTTCTGCCTCGATTAGGGCGATAACCGCCTTTGCGTCCTGCTCTTCGCTTGGAAGATAGGAGATGGCGACATCGGCGCCCTCGCGCGCATAGGCGATAGCGGCGGCTCTGCCGATGCCGCTGTCGCCGCCGGTGACCAGCGCCTTGCGGCCCTCGAGTTTGCCCGAGCCGGCATAGCTTTCCTCACCATGATCGGGCTTGGGATCCATGTCCGCGGCGATGCCGGGAACTGGCTGCGGCTGCTCGGGAAATGGGGGCTTGGGATATTGCGCGCGCGGGTCCTGCATGGTGAGACGCTCTGCCATGTTCACTCCTTGCTGATGGGGATGATGGACGACAGTCCAGTTTGCCGTTCTAGGCGACACGGCAAACTACGAGCCGCAGAGCCATCCAGTTCCACACCGGGCTCAGCAGGATGGCAATCTTATTCAAAGCTCTGATCTGGATCAGGAAAACAGGCCGCCTCTCGTGCGTTCTCGCCTGAAATCAGTTCAAGGGAATGTCGTCATCAACAGGACTCGGCTCGACAAGGCTCGCCCCCAGCGCGACGCGGAAAACTATCTTCATCTCGAACATTATGCGGCCCTGGGCGATGGCCGGACGGTGGCTTTGAGCGGTAGCGATGGGTCGCTCGACTGGTGGTGTGTCCCCAATCTCGATTCTCCGCCCCTGTTCGATAGGTTGCTTGATCCGCAGGAGGGCGGCTATTTCTCCATCACGCCCAGTGAAGCGTTCGAGGTCGAGCGGGCTTATCGTCCCCAGAGTAATGTCCTCGAGACGATATTCACGACCGCTGGCGGCAAGGCGCGAATGGTCGAATCGCTCAACAGCGGTTCTGCGGGACGCTTGCCCTGGTGCGAATTGGCGCGGCGTATCGAGGGGCTGGAAGGCTCGGTACATTTCGACATCGCTTTGATGCTCGGGCATCGGGCCGGGACCGCCTCCCCCTATATGCAGAATGTCGGAGGCCATGATATTTTCCACGTCGGCAGCGTGCTGGGTATTTTTCTGCGGGGATCGGGCGTGATCATCGAGCATCTGGGCGATAGTGGCGCGACTGCAAGTCTGATGATCGAGGCAGGCCAGACGGAACTGCTCGCAATGGTGGCAGGCGAAGACGAGCCGCTGGTGGCACCTTCGCTTGACGAAATAGACGCCCGGATCGACGGCTCGGATGACGAATGGCGCACATGGGCGCAGACGGTCCAATGTGACGGACCTTATCGGGAGGCATTGGTCAGAAGTGCCTTGGCCCTCAAACTCCTGCTCTTTTCGCCCAGTGGAGCGATCGCAGCGGCGGCGACCACTTCTCTCCCCGAACGGATTGGCGGGGCGAAAAATTACGACTATCGCTTCGCCTGGGTCCGCGACGCAGGCTATACCATCAACGCCTTCCTGCGCGTTGGTGCCCAGGCGGAGGCTAAGGCTGCCCTGACCTGGCTGCTCAAGCAAATCGAGGAAGTGGGGCCGCGCGTCTGCTATTCGATCTGGGGCGGCGCAGCTTCAGACGTCCGGACAGTCGATCTGCCTGGCTATCGCCGTTCAGAGCCGGTTGTTGCGGGAAATCGCGCCACGGATCAGCGGCAGCATGGAATTTATGGCGATATCTTCGAGACCGCGGCATGCTTCGTAAACCATGGGAATATCCTGGACGCGCGCAGCGCAGAGATATTGGCCCATCTTGCCGATCAATGTGCAGACATCTGGCGCCAGCAGGATAGCGGCATCTGGGAGCTTGCGCAGGAGCAGCATTATACCATGTCGAAAATCAGTTGCTGGCAGGCCCTGGCTCGCGCCGTCGAGTTGGCCGACGCAGGACAATTGCCGACGACCTGCCGCGATCGCTGGTCACGCGAACGAGACAGGATCGAGGCCTGGATAACGGAGCATTGCTGGTCCGAGAGCCTGGGCGCCTACAGTTTCTATCCCGGCTCGGATCGCCTCGATGCGTCCCTCGCCCTGGCTGTGCGCTTTGGGTTCGATGGACGGGATCGACTGCGTCGAACGGTCGAGGCGATCGATCGGGAGCTCGGCTGTGGACCCTATCATTATCGCTATTCCGGAGCCGACAAGGAAGAAGGTTGCTTCCTCGCCTGCACCTTCTGGATGGTCGAGGCCAAAATTCTGCTTGATCAGCCTGAAGCGGCGTCCAGGGCATTTGCCGAGGCGATTGAGGGGCTGGCACCCACAGCTGGCGTATATCCTGAAATGATAGATCCCGTGTCCGGGCGCTATCTGGGCAACATGCCGCAAGGACTGACCCATCTCGCGATCATTCAGGCTCTCATGTCGCTGCAGGCTGGCAGAAGCTAGGCTCCTTCGAACATGGCCAGCTTCCAGGCTCCGCTGCAACCTGTGCGGCTCAAGGATGCTGGTTATAGGATGGGCCGCTATGCTCGGTCGCGACGTTGTTACCGGTGATCTGATCCTGCTCCAGTTCCTCGCCATGCCAGACATTTTTCGCGACGAATATGATGATGAACAGGGCGATGATGACGCCGCAAATGAATGTGCCGGGCTTTCCGAGCCGGCGCGGCGAGGGCTTCTCATCCGATGCCATCAGTAAGCGACCTCCAGCAATAGCTCGCCTTCCTCTTCACCATCCCAATAATGCGCGCGCTCGCCGATCACCTGGATCAGCACTAGGCCAGGCGTCTGCGTGCCCTGCGGCCACCACCGTTCCAGGCCTTTCGTCCAATCCGCAAACTGGTCCTTGTCGCGGATGAGCATGGCTTTCCCTTCCACCGCCAGAAAGAAGGGGCGTTGCCCCAATAAGCCCGATTTACCCTGATAGCTTAGATTTACTGCGGGATCGGCCTCGATATCCGACACCATGAGCGTGGTCTCTTCCGTGAAAAACCAGGCGCTACCGTTTTAATCGACCGCGCGGTTGTTGCTCATCGGACGCGATTCGATCGCGCCTCCACCCATATGGGTGGCAAGCATCGCGAAATCGATCTCGTTCATCTTGCGCGACAGATCTTCAAGCGACATGGACATGACCGTCTGCTCCTGTTGTTTCGGCATCAACGCATGAACAGGAATAACGGGCCACCCAGCGAAGCGGCGCTACAAGTACGCATCCGCTTGGACGGGATCAGCCTTGTGCGAGCTTCCTCGCCTGCGATAGCGCAAATTTCCGCTGCCTGGGCGTCGGACAGTGACGGGCGACGATCCAGCTTGGATCGCGCTCCATCCTGCGTAGAAACGTCGCGGAGCAGCGAGATTTCCTCCGCCCTTGAGCGTCAGGGCTTCGACATCATCACGCATGCGTGATTCCCCGCAATTATGTTCCTCTCATTTCGGTGAACTCGACGGAGCAGAGAAATATCCTTGATCGGGCTGCATTCCCGCGCACGCAAAGGGGATCATTTGGCCAGCCCATCCATTTCTCCGGAAAGGAGATCAGGATGCACTGGCCAAGGAAACTGACGGTCGTTCGGCATGGCCAAAGCGCAGGCAACGTCGCGCGGGATGCAGCCATGCAGGCCAATGTCGATCGCATAGATTTGTCCGAGCGAGATGCTGACGTGCCCCTGAGCGAACTGGGCCGCGACCAGGCTGGAGCGCTTGGACGTTGGTATGCCGGCGAGGCGCCGCATGAGCGTCCAGATGTTCTCCTTGCCTCTCCCTATCGGCGCGCCTGCGAGACCGCCGATCTATTCCGTCAGGCCGGAGGTTGCGCAAACAATGTGCCCATCTGCTTTGACGAGCGGCTGCGGGAAAAGGAATTCGGCATCCTCGATGGGCTGACATCCATGGGGATAAGCAGCATCGAGCCGCAGCAAGCAGAATTTCGCAGGCTGTTAGGCAAATTCTATCATCGCCCTCCAGGGGGTGAAAGCTGGTGCGACGTCATTTTGCGACTGCGCTCCGTGATGGATACGATCGCGCTTCATCATGCTGACCGGCATGTGATGATCTTCACCCATCAGGTGGTGGTGCTGTGCCTGCGATACATCATCGAAGGCATGACCGAGGCCGAGATATTGGACGTCGACCGTGAAGGCGATGTCGCCAACTGCGCCATCACCGAATATGCATTCGACGCGGAAAAGGGCAAGGATGGAGGGCTATTGCTTGTCCGATACAATGTGACGGCCCCGGTCGAGCAGGAAGACACGCCCGTGACCCGCGCGCCCGATGCCATAGCCGGTGCACGCGGATGAATTGCCGACGGCTCGACGAGGCGTGGCTGAAGCGCCATCCGCTGCCGGCGATCGCGCAAGGCGCCGACAAGAACAGTCGCGGTCGCATCCTGGTGGTTGGAGGGGCCGAATTTGTGCCAGGTGCGCTGCGCCTTACCGGTGAAGCCGCGCTGCGCGCAGGTGCGGGAAAGCTGCAGATGGCGACCGTGCGATCTTCGGCCCTGTCATTGGGCGTGCTCGTCCCGGAGGCTGCCATGATTGCCCTGCCTGCCGACGAAGACGGAGAAATCGCTCCTGCGGCAGCAGAAATATTGAAAGATCGAATCACGGCCTGCGACACGCTCGTCCTGGGACCAGGCATGAGCACGGGCAGGGCGGCGCAGGCATTTGTCGCCCATCTCCTTGATCGCGCTGATTTTCCTGCCAGTCTCATTCTCGATGCTGCAGCTCTGGTTTCACTGCGTGACTTCGACCCACTACGGTGGCGAGTATGCAAGGATGTAATTTTCACGCCTCACCATGGAGAGATGGCGGCGCTGAGCGGCCTGCCAATCGACGAAATCAAGGCGAGGCCAGCAGCGATAGCAGCCGAAATGGCGGCGCGATGGAGCGCGGTCATCCTCCTCAAGGGAGATATCAGCTATCTGGCCAAACCTGACGGCCAATGTCTCGTTTATGAGGGCGGCTGCGTCGGGCTCGGCACGGGAGGCTCGGGCGATGTGTTGGCTGGACTGATAGGGGGCCTGGCTTCTCGAGGTGCGAGTGCATTTCAGGCCGCCGCCTGGGGCGCCTGGATCCATGGAAAGGCCGGCAACATCCTTGCTGAGACAATCGGCGAGATAGGCTTTCTGGCACGCGAACTGTTACCGCTCATTCCGGCTCTCATCGAGCAAACCATGCGAACTCCGGACCCTTCTGAGGATATCCTGCCCTAGCTGTCGTTCATTGTTGCCTGCTTGAGCTATAGATCAGCAGATGCACTATACGCGATTTCCGTGATCTTTCCGACCACAGGCGCCAAGTACCCTATCGGCCGGATCGAATGTTGGTGAATGAACGCGCACCGGACCGCACCCGATTTCGCCGAAATGCCGATGTATCGCTGGGACGACGCGGCGTGCCTTAGGGCTGATTCCGCGTCAATATATTCGGATCGTGCGTCTCCTGCGCGGGTCGTGGGCGTCGCTGTTCATCACTCTTTCCTTGCAAAGTTTAGGACAATAGGCCGCGCCGGTTCCCGGCGAACATGTTCATCTGGACCAGTGACGCGCGGAAGGCCTGCGTTCAGGAATCTCACTGATGCAAATTAGTCGGTGCCATTTTGTGCGGAACATCGCCGCCCCTGCGAACTTCCTTGCGTAGCGGACGCCTGGGCGGCGCTTCCGCCTGATAGCCCACATAATTGATCCACATAAGGAGGATGTTGCATGGCGCGCAAGATTGGACAGGACACAGGCGCAGCGGCGCAGGCCGGCACATTCGAAACGCAAGTGGGCAATGGGGGCGAGCTGCATCAGTTGCCCGGTGGCGATAGCCCGGTACTGACGACCCAGCAGGGCGTTCCGGTAGCCGACGACCAGAACAGCCTAAGGGTCGGCGAGCGTGGTCCGACACTGCTGGATGACTTTCACCTTCGCGAAAAGCTCTTCCATTTCGATCATGAGCGCATTCCAGAGCGCGTCGTTCATGCCCGGGGCTTTGGCGTGCATGGCACCTTCACGCTGACAGAAAGCCTGGAGGAATTCACCACAGCCAAAATCCTGACCGAGGTAGGCGAGACGACGCCGATGTTCGTGCGCTTCTCGACTGTCGCAGGCAATAAGGGCTCGTTTGACCTAGCGCGCGACGTGCGCGGCTTTGCTGCCAAATTCTATACCAAGGAGGGCAATTGGGATATTGTTGGCAACAATATTCCTGTCTTCTTTATCCAGGATGCCATCAAATTCCCTGACCTTGTCCACGCCGCAAAGCAGGAGCCGGATCGCGGCTTTCCGCAGGCGCAGACTGCACATGACAATTTCTGGGACTTCATCAGCCTGACGCCTGAGTCCATGCACATGATCATGTGGACCATGTCGGACCGGGCGATCCCGCGCTCCTTCCGCTTCATGGAAGGGTTCGGCGTCCACAGCTTCCGTCTGATAAATGCTGACGGAAAGGGCGTCTTCGTCAAATTTCACTTCAAGCCACGGCAGGGCTTGCAATCGGTGCTCTGGAACGAAGCGGTCAAGATCAACGGAGCGGACCCCGACTTCCACCGCCGTGACCTGTGGGACGCGATTGATCTGGGCAGCCCGCCAGAATGGGACTTCGGCGTCCAGATCTTCGACGATGATTTCGCAGACCGGTTCGAGTTCGACGTGCTTGATCCGACCAAGATCATCCCGGAGGAACAAGTGCCGGTCCGCATCATCGGCAGCTTCGTGCTAGATAACCATGTCGACAATTTCTTCGCCGAAACCGAACAGGTCGCTTTCTGTACGCAAAATGTCGTGCCTGGCATTGGCTTCTCTAACGATCCGCTGCTTCAGGGCCGCAACTTCTCCTACCTCGATACGCAGCTCAAGCGCCTGGGCGGCCCGAACTTCACCCATATCCCGATCAATGCGCCCAAAGGGTGCCCATTCCATAATTTCCAGCAGGATGGACATATGGCGATGCGCAACACCAAGGGGCGCGTCAATTATGAGCCCAATAGTTGGGCCGCGAACGAACATAATCCGCGCGCCGACCCGACGACCGGCTATCGCCATTTCGGCGAGGAGGTAAACGGCCGAAAGACGCAGGTCCGATCGGCCAGCTTCGCCGACCATTATAGCCAGGCGCGGCAATTCTTCATCAGCCAGGCCCCGATCGAGCAGAAGCATATCGGTGACGCGCTGGTGTTCGAACTCTCGAAATGCGAGCGCGTGGACATTCGCGAGCGGATCGTCGGCCATCTGCGCCATATCGACGAGACTCTGGCGGCGGTCGTCGCGGGTGGCCTTGGCTTGCCGAAATTGCCGGAGCGGGCGCAGGCAGCGGTGCCGACCCGCACCGACCTTCCACCTTCGCCCGCGCTCAGCATCCTGGCGCGGGGGCCCAAGAACTTCGCTGGCCGAAAGCTCGGCATAGTGGTCAGCGACGAGGCCCCGGCCAAGTTGCTGAAGGCTCTCGTCGCGGGTGTCGAGGCGACGGGGGCCGTCTACGAGATCATCGCGCCCAAAATTGCCGGCGCTATGCTGGATGACGGAAATCAGGTGGAAGCGAAACAAAAGATCGATGGCGGCCCATCGGTCCTCTATGACGCGGTTGTCCTGCTGCTGGCCCCTGATGGTGCAGCGCAGCTGGCGCGGGACAAGACCGCAAAAGACTTCGTCAGCGATGCCTACGCCCATGCCAAGTTCATCGGCTACACCGAAGATGCGCTGCCGCTAATCGACGCGGCAGGGATAGGCGAGGCGGACATGGACGAGGGGCTGGTCGCGCTGACCGATGCAGACAGCGTGGCCGGTTTTCTTCAGAACTGCGCGGCGCTGCGACTTTGGGATCGAGAATATAAGGTCGACCTGGACGCGGCTGGCTTCCTTACCGCGCAGCCGAATTGAGCGAGACACGTCACTCTATCACAAGGAGACCCTCAATGTCGGTATTGGACAAGGTTATCGCGGCGGTGACGCCGCCCGAAAGTGCAAAAGCGCGGGCCAAGGCACGGGAGGAGGCGCGGCGGACAGCCGTTAGCGGCGACTGGCTCGATCAGATCCTCATTCATCATGAACAGATCGACGCCGCCTTCGACAAGGCGGAAGGCGCGACCGGCGCAACTGATCGGACCGCTGCTCTGAAGGAGCTGGGCGCGCTGCTGACCGGCCACTCGATGGCGGAGGAAGCGGTGGTCTATCCGCAGCTGTCGCATGACCACAAAGGCCCCATGGGCCTGAGCTATCAGGAGCAGCAGGCCGCCAAGGTGCAGGTCGCACTTCTTGAAGCGCTCGATCCCCTGTCGCAGGACTGGGCCGACAAGCTCGGTCACCTGCGGGGCGCAGTCGCGCACCATGTCTATGAAGAGGAAGGCAGCCGCTTCCTCAAGCTGCATGAAGAACTGCCGGCCGATGTGCAGACCCGCATGACGCAGCGCTATCGCGAGGAAACGACGCGGTACGGCGCAGGCCTCGCATGAACCACTGAGCAGGAGATCAACATGACCCTGGAAGGCAAATCTATCGCCATTCTGATTGCGCCCAAGGGCACTGAGGAACCGGAATTCGTCCAGCCGCGCGACGCGATCATCGCCGCGGGTGGACGCGTCACTGTCGTCAGTCTCAAAAGCGGGGTGGCGCAGACCAACAATGATGATCTAGACCCCGGTAACGCCTATGCCGTGGACAAAGTGGTCCAGGAAGTGACGGCAGATGATTTTGACGGCATCATCATTCCCGGCGGCACGGTCGGCGCTGACATACTGCGGGCCAGCCGCGAAACGGTGGCGCTGGTGCGCGATTTCGTGGCGCAGAAAAAGCCTGTAGGTGCGATCTGTCATGGTCCATGGCTGCTGGTTGAGGCGGAGGTGCTGGAAGATCGCACGATCACGTCCTATCCGACGCTGCGTACCGACATCGAAAATGCTGGCGGCAACTGGGTCAACGAGGAAGTTGCGGTTGATGAGGGCATAATCACAAGCCGCAAGCCCGATGACCTGCCTGCCTTCTGCGCAAAGTTTGTCGAGGCGTTCGCGCTGGCGAACGAACCCGCGACATAAGGCCAACCGTTGGGAGGATGCCGTGATCATTCCTCCGAGTGATCGCCGCAAAAGACCAAGGCATGAGGAAGCGGCTAGCGCCATGTGCCGCTACGGTCCCTGCAGGCACGCCCTCGGTGGATGGCCTCGTTCGCCTTGCGAGTTTCTTCGCGTTGCAGCCCGGCAGGTTGATGTCCGCCCGACGGCGGGTATCGGCACCAGGAGGAGTTCCCACACTTCCTGGCGAACGGTGTCTTTTGATCTGGAGGGCGCTGAGAGCGGGGCGCTGCGGCATGGGAAAAAGCGCCCGTTCTCTCATTGATATAAACCATCGCACCAGCTCGAATTGTTCGATATGCGAGGATCGCCCGCATATGACGGGAGTTGTCCGTGGGAGTCATCAATAGACCGGTTTTCCGTTGATTTGCCCCCACCGAGTGGACCGATTGGTTTGTTAGTGCATTAAGCTCATCGCCGCCATATCCGGACGGAGGTGGAGCGAAGCGGAACCGGAGGCCGGATATGGCGGTGTCGCCGTTTCTGGTGCCGGTGGCCGATAGCCAAGACTGCTGTGCGGGCGGACGGTGTTGTAATGCCGCCGCCAGGCTTCGATCAGCACCCTGGCCTCGGCGAGGCTGTAGAAGATTTCACCATTGAGCAGTTCGTCGCGCAGCGACCCATTGAAGCTTTCATTATAGCCATTCTCCCATGGCGATCCCGGCGCGATGTAGAGCGTCTTCACGCCGATCTGCCGCAGCCATTGCTGGACGGCATTGGCGATAAATTCGGCGCCATTATCTGACCGTATATGTGCAGGCGGGCCGCGCGAGATGAACAGGTCCGCCAAGGCCGCCAGCACATCCTCATGTTTGAGCTGTCGCGCAACGATAAGCGCCAGACATTCCCTGCTGGCCTCGTCGATGATCGTCAGGATGCGGAACTTGCGGCCGTCATGCGTGCGCCCCTCGACGAAGTCGTAGGCCCACACATGCCCAGGATACTCAGGCCGCAGGCGGATGCATGATCCGTCGTTGAGCCATAGACGCCCGCGTTTGGGCTGGCGCTGCGGCACCTTGAGCCCTTCGCGCCGCCATATCCGCTCGACCCGTTTATGGTTCACCGTCCACCCCGCATGGCACAGCAACGCCGTGACCCGGCGGTAGCCGTAACGACCATATTGCTTTGCCAAGGCGATGATGTCCTCCGTCAGCGCCTGTTCGTCATCCGCCCCACGCGGCACTTTACGCTGTGTCGATCGATGCTGCCCCAGAACCCGGCATATCCGTCGCTCGGATAGCCGGACTGGCAGATCCCGTCGTATATGATCGATGCAGCGCCGTCGCCGCGCGGGGCTCAGAAGTTTCCCCGTGCAGCTTCCTGCAATATCAGCTTGTCCAGCGTCAGGTCCGAGATCGCCCGGCGCAGCCGTTGGTTTTCCTTCTCCAGATCCTTCATCCGCCGTGCCTGGTCGGTCTTCAGCCCGCCATATTCCTTGCGCCAGCTAATGGGATGGACGGCTCTCCCACCCCGGAGCATCGTTGTGCAACCGGCAGTCGAAGGAGAGGAATGATGA
>NZ_JBVVOJ010000025.1:0-38053 GCF_057063145.1 Sphingobium sp. SG1
CTCGCCCAACGCCACCTCCAAAAGGCAGCCTTGAATCAACGCCCGATCCTGCTGTCAACCTTTGTCCACGAAACCTAATATTGACCGCCGAACGGCGAAACTTCGTGACAGACTGAATAAGGACAGCGACGGAGACGGAAAGGGCAGGTCGCCCTTTGCTCTCAATATGCCGCTGCTCAACGCCGCCGTGCGTCGCGCGCAGATGAACGAAGCGATCATTCGAGGCTCTCGGATCCTCTGGGTGGATGACGAGCCCGAAAACAATGCGTCGGTAATTGATTTGCTCACCCAACTCGGCGTCAACGTGGTCGCGGTCACCACGAACGAAGAAGCCATGAAACTTATCAACACGTTCAAAGATCATGCTTCCCGCTTCGATGCGATTGTGACTGATGGTGGGAGACCAGATGACATGAACCGAAGCGAAGAGACCAAATTAATCAATTGCCCGCTCCAATATCGCGCTGTCCCGAACAACCAAATCGCCGAGAAGCACGGCATCACGACGGTCGATTCGATGAACCAGCTCATCGCAAAGGGTAGGGGCATCCCTGGCGGCTTCCTACTTGTGGAGGCGATCGCAAAACGTGAACAGGAAAGAGCGGCTGCGGTGCTTGACCCAGCGGATTGGGCGGAATTCGAATTCTATAATTCGCAGCCGCTCTACGCTGACATCACGGCGCCGCGCATCATCATGTATTCGGCAACCAACGGGGAGATCAGCTATAGCCCCTGCGTACGCACGATCACGCGACGAACCGACTACCTTTTCAACGCAATCGTTAGCCTGCTCGAGGAGAGCCGCGAACCTGAAGAACTCAATCCAGATAACGGTGGTGAAAATTCAAAAAATTGATGATTTTATTGTAATTGATCCAAGAAATAATGTCGAATATTTTGACAGCGTTGAATATTACCTGCTATTGTGGACGAATTCGATCATAATTGTTGAGACGTAAGCGATAATGGGGAAGCTGTCGGTCTGCTTTTTGGAAATGCAAATCGACAACTGAATGGCCGGAAAGGGTCGAGTGCGGAAGCGGCTGTTACGCGCCCATTTCAGCCATTCGCCGATCGAATTGTCGATGCTGGAAGTTGACCTTTAGCGCAGTGCCGACTGAAAGGTGCGCGGCCGCTTGTGCGCCAGTCGAACTCTTAGATCAGGGTCTTCTTGGCAACACTGCGAACCGCCTCGGTAAAGGCGCGAAGTGCGGAAGCATGCAATCTGGTGACGGTCCAGTACAGCTTCACCGCGAGCGGATGCCCGGGCAAAAGTTCGACGAGTTGACCCTCGGCGATCTTCGCTTCCGCAATCATGGCAGGATGCATGCCCCAACCCAAGCCCTCCAAACCGAAGTTCAGGAATCCGAGACTGGAAGGAACCCAGTGCATCGGCGCGTCCAGTTCGATCTTGAAGTTTTCACGGACCCATCGGGCTTGGAGGCCGTCCCTGCGTTCGAACCGCAGGCAGGGAGAATTCTGGAGGGCCTCTGCGGTGACACCGTCGGGGAAGTGCCGCTCGGCGAATTCCGGGCTGCAGCAGGCGAGATATTGCAGGTTTCCTAACTCGATCGTCTTGCAACCCTGGACCGTCCCTGGGTCGTCAGAAACGGCGGCGATGACCTCGCCAGAGCGCAAGCGGTCTGCAGTATGCGCCTCGTCTTCGATGATGAATTCAAGAAGATGGCCCGTGGCATGAGAGAATTTCGCTGCGGCTTCGGGGAACCACGTTGCCATACTGTCGGAATTCACGGCGAGCTTCAGCGTGATCGGCTTTTCTGCTCGACCGCCTGCGAACGACAGCGCTGGCGCAAGGTCGGCCTCCAGCAGCTGCACCATGTCCACATGGGCACACAGCTTGCGCCCAAGTTCTGTCGCAAGACACGGTTGCCCACGGACAATCACGATGCTGCCGAGCCGTTCTTCCAAAGCGCGAATTCGCTGGGACACCGCCGAGGGTGTCACGCCCAGTCGTTCGGCCGCGCGCTCGAAGCTTCCTTCGCGGACAACAGTGGCGACGGCGGCGAGTGCAGGATAGTCGAGCATGATTTAGATTTACTTCATTAGATTTAGAATAACAAGTTTTCTTGAATCGAGGAGAGCAGGCATAGGCTGGTCCATGACCAACATCCTGCCCACCTTCGTCACCGGATTCGCCATGTCGGCAGCACTGATCATGGCGATCGGTGCACAGAACCTGTTTGTCCTGCGACAGGGGCTCAAGCGCGAACACGTCGGACCGATTGTCCTGTTCTGCGGCTGCGCCGATGCGATCCTGATTGCCGCCGGCGTCGGCGGCGTGGGTGCGCTACTCGGCGCAATGCCCCAACTGACTTTAGCCCTTACCCTTGGCGGAGCCGCGTTTCTCGCCTGGTACGGCTTCAAGGCATTTCAGCGAATTATGGCGCCTGAAGCCATGGCTGTGTCGACCCAAGGGAAGCTCACTTTGGGCAGCGCACTGGGAGCGACCGCCGCGTTCACGTTCCTCAATCCGCACGTCTATCTGGATACCGTTCTGCTGATGGGGGCAGCCGGCTCTGCGCATGCGCCGGCTCTGCGTCCTGTCTTCGTTGCCGGTGCGGCGACGGCAAGCATCAGCTGGTTCACAGCGCTCGGTTATGGAGCACGTGTCCTGACCCCGCTCTTTGCTCGACCCGCCGCCTGGAAGGTCCTCGATGCCATCGTTGGCGTCGTCATGCTGACCTTGGCGGCATCGCTGATCGGAAGGATTACCTTATGACCCGCTTGACGACGAACCACGCCATGCTTGGTTCATTTCAGCCTCGGCATCCGGATAGCACAATGATCGGCAGCGGCAGGCAGGCATCAATCGCATCGATCTGGCAATGGCTGGTCGCAATATCCGAGGTTGCGGTGAGGCATCGCTATGCTGCCCCGTGGGACCGGACAGATCGGCGCCCCGGCACAAATGCTACGGAAAGACGATAGGCCATGGCGTGGATCGTACTCGGGGGCGCGGTGATCACCGAAATCGCATGGGCGCTCAGCATGAAATGGGCCGCGACGCAGGGAAGCTGGACGTCGGCATCTTTCCCCATCATCCTGAACTTCGTCAACATGGGGCTGCTGGCCTTCGCCATGCGGACACTTCCGGCAGGTACGGCCTATGCGGTATGGACCGGTCTTGGCGCAGTCGGCGTCGCCGTCATGGGCGTGATCCTGTTCGGGGAACGATTGAATCCGGTGCAGATGGTCTTTATTTTTCTCGTTGTTGTCGGCGTCGTCGGCACCAAGTTCTTCGCGACCGCGTAACATGTGGAATGATCTGTTCCTCGTGTACGGCGCCTATATCCTGACCGCAGGCAGCCCCGGCCCCAGTACCATGGGCATCATGGGAATCGCCATGCGGCATGGACGCAGACCTGCTGCGGCGATAGCAGCCGGCGTGGTGACGATGTCGTTCGCGTGGGGTCTAATCGCCGTGACTGGGCTTGCAGCGCTGGTAATTCGCTATGCACAGGCACTCGCGATCCTGAAGTTCGCTGGCGGTCTTTACCTGCTGTGGCTTTCCTTCAAGTCCGCCCGGTCAGCCATGCAAGCGGATGCGGCGCCCTTGGTGATTTCCGCAGGAGAGGAAAATCTTGGCGCCATGTATCGGCGCGGAGTGTTCATGCACGTCGGGAATCCGAAGGCGATCCTCGCCTGGGTTGCCCTCATGTCCCTCGGCGCCGGAGCAACTGCTTCTACTGAGCACCTGGTACTGGCCTTTGGCGGCTGCGTCCTTCTCGGGGTGCTAATCTTCTTTGGCTATGCCGTGCTGTTTTCGACGCTGCCGATGATCAAAGGCTATGCCAGAGCTCGACGCTGGATCGATGGAGCGCTCAGTACAGTTTTCGCTGGCGCCGGCGTGCGCCTGCTATTCGGCCGATAGTAGATTGGGTTATCCGTTATGACTATTTTCAAGGGCGTTTCCGCATTCCCGCCGACGCCGGCAAACGAAGACGGCATTGTCGATACGGACGCTCTCGGTGTTCTCGTTGATCGCCTTGCTAAAGCAAGCGTCGATTCAGTGAGCGTTCTGGGTAGCACGGGCACTTATGCCTACCTGGATCGGGAGCAGCGCAATCGTGCTGTATCAGCCGCAGTGGAAGCGGCTGCCGGCCGTGTGCCCGTGGTAGCAGGTATCGGCGCGTTGCGAACAAGCTGGTCGCGCGAACTTGCCGTTGCCGCACAAAGCGCCGGTGCCAGCGGGCTTCTCCTTGCGCCAATGTCCTACGCGCAGTTGTCCGCCAGAGAAGTCGAGCACCATTTCAAGGCGGTCGCTGCGGCGACGGATTTGCCGCTCTGCATCTACAACAACCCGGGCACGAC
The DNA here is from genome assembly GCF_057063145.1 of Sphingobium sp. SG1. NCBI lineage: Bacteria > Pseudomonadati > Pseudomonadota > Alphaproteobacteria > Sphingomonadales > Sphingobiaceae > Sphingobium > Sphingobium sp. SG1. Next base: position 4,333 of record NZ_JBVVOJ010000025.1, read on the forward strand.
GAATTTCAAATTCTCGCACGACCTGATCGTCGATCTCGCACATGTACCGGGTATCGCGGCGGTGAAGATGCCGCCCCGCGATGATAGAGCCTACGCCGACGAGATGGAGCAGCTTCGAGCCCGAATGCCGGAGGACTTCAGGATAGGCTATAGCGGTGACTGGTGCGCGGCACCGGCATTCCTGGCGGGCGCCGATGCCTGGCACAGCGTCGTTGCCGGCGTGCTGCCGGAGCCGGCAATCTGCCTCACGCAGGCTGCGATGGCGGGCGATGCTAAGGAAACTGCGCGGCTGCAGGCGCTTTGCGCACCCATGTGGGCGCTCTTTGAAAAGTACGGTAGCCTGCGCACTATCTATGGGATCGCGGAAATCCTCGGGCTGAATGTCGGGACCGCCCCGCTGCCGGTGCAAGGCTACGTTGGCCTGGATCAGTTGGATGAGCTACCGGCTGCGATTGACAGCATGGTCTCGGCTGCAAGGTGAAATTTCGGCATACAACGCCCATTCGACGATGATCCTAATGTTAACATAAAGGATCATCCAGCGACGCGCGGAATTTCTATCATCCCGCCAAGTCCAGCGGCGACCCAAAAGGCGACCGGCAGCGTGGCTCCTGTTGCCCCCCTGGAGCTTCCGGTCAGCAGTCGGCCAGGCATGGGCATCCAGAACGAGAAAGCGGAAGGACCGCACCTGAGAACGGCAAAATCGGTGCTGAGCGTCTTGGATGGGTCGACCGCAGAATCAGGACTGGCCCGCTATCGCTATGGCAGAATGGTCCGCAGTGGCAGCGATAGGTACACCAGTCTCCTTCCGTTCAGAGTATCGGTCAACGAGCTGCGCCGCATGCGGCCGCATCAGCACCGTGAAGCGCACCAGTTCCTCCATCACATCGACGATGCGCTCGTAATAGCTCGATGGCCGCATCCGGCCGTTTTCGTCGAACTCCTTGTAGGCCATCGCCACTGAGGACTGATTGGGGATCGTGAACATCCGCATCCATCTGCCCAGCAGGCGCAGCGAATTGACGGCGTTGAAAGATTGAGAGCCGCCGGACACCTGCATGACCGCAAGCGTTCGCCCCTGCGTCGGTCGCATCCCACGCATCTGAAGCGGCAGATGGTCGATCTGCGTCTTCATGATGCCGCTGATCTGGCCGTGCCGCTCAGGACTGCACCAGACCATGCCTTCCGACCACAACGCGTGCTCGCGCAGTTCATGCACAGCAGGGTGATCGTCTCCGACTATCTGATCGGGCAGCGGTAGATCGCTGGGATCGAAAATCCGCGTCTCGGCTCCGAAGAATTGCAGCAGGCGGGCGGCCTCTTCCACAGCGAGCCGCGAGAATGAGCGTTCCCGCAGCGAGCCATAGAGCAGCAAAATGCGCGGAGGCGGTTGATCAGGGCCAAGGCCGATGGCGGGACGCGCCAGCGCGAAAGCCTTGTCCAAAGCAGGAAGATGATCGGGGGCGGTGAGTTCGCGCAGTCTCATGCGGAAATACCTTTTTCGTACCAGGGGCGGGTCCGCTTCACCAAGGTGACGATCGACAGCATCACCGGCACTTCGACCAGCACGCCCACGACCGTTGCCAGCGCGGCACCGGAACTGAGGCCAAAGAGGCTGATGGCGGCGGCCACAGCCAGCTCGAAGAAGTTGGAGGCACCGATCAGCGCCGAAGGGCCGGCGACGCACCATGCCACGCCGAAACGGCGGCTGAGCCAATAGGCGATGCCGGCATTGAGATAGACCTGAAACAGGATCGGCACGGCAATCAGCGCGATCGCCAAGGGCTGCCGGATGATCTGCTCGCCCTGAAAGCCGAACAGCAGCGCCAGTGTAAGCAGCAGGCTGGCAAGGCTGATCGGGCCGATGGCGGACAGGAAATGCTGGAGCCGCTGCTCACCCCCACGAAGGAGCGCGCGGCGAAGCAGTTGCGAGACGACCACCGGGACGACGATGTAGAGGCCCACCGATAGCGCCAGCGTGTTCCACGGCACGGTGATCGATGCCACACCCAGCAGCAGACCCACCAGCGGCGCGAAGGCAAAGACCATGATCAGGTCGTTCAGTGCGACCTGGCTCAAGGTGTAGTTCGGTTCACCGCCGACGAGATTGGACCAGACGAAGACCATCGCGGTGCAAGGCGCCGCAGCCAGCAGGATCAGCCCGGCAATGTAGGACGACGATGCGCCTTCAGGCAGCATCGGCGCGAACAGATAGCCAAGAAAGAACGTGCCGAGCAGCGCCATCGAGAATGGCTTGATCGCCCAGTTCACCACGAGGGTGACGCCGATGCCGCGCCAGTGCTGGCGAAGGCTATGGAGCGCGCCGAAATCGACCCGCAGCAGCATAGGGATGATCATCAGCCAGATCAGGCCCGCCACCACGAGGTTGACGTTGGCGATCTCCAGTGCTGCGATCGCCTCGAAGGCGGCAGGTAGCAAGTGGCCGAGACCGATCCCGACTACGATGGACAAGGCCACCCAAAGCGAGAGATAGCGCTCGAACAGCGACATGGTCGTCAGTCCTTCCCGGGAGCGATAGGCGCGGTCGTGGTGCCGCCACCCAAGGCGACCTGCATGTAAACCGTGTCGAGCCAACGCCCGGCTTTCCAGCCCATGCCGGTCAGGCGGCCGACATGCTCGAAACCGCAGGATTCGTGGAGCGCTACCGAGCCAGGTTCGCCGCCGCCGATAACGGCGACCATCTGCCGAAAGCCATAGGCTTCAGCTGACTGCAGCAAGGCCTTGAGCAACAGCTTGCCGATGCCGCCGCCGCGCCGGTCGTGCGCCACGTAGATGCTGTTCTCGGAGGCATAGGCATAGGCTGGTCGATCGCGGAACTGCGTGGCGTAAGCGTAGCCCACCACCGCTGATCCGTCACAGGCAACAAGGAACGGCCAGCCCCGTTCGGTCACCATTCGTACCTTCTCTACGGTCTCGGCCTCGGTCGGTGGCACCACCTCGTAAGTCGCCGTGCCATTCAGGACATGATGCGCATAGATGGCGGCAATGGCCTCAGCATCGCCAATCGTTGCGCTGCGAACCGAAAGGGTCATCGCCGGGTCGCTTCCACGACTTCGCCGTCTTCCTTGACGAACGTGCTGCGCTGCTCGGTCGGCAGCAAATCCAACACTTCTTCGGACGGGCGGCAGAGCTTCACGCCCAGCGGCGACACGACCAGCGGCCGATTGATGAGGATCGGATGCTCCATCATCGCGTCGACCAATGCCTCGTCCTTCAAGGTCTCGTCGCCGAGGCCCAGTTCGGCATAAGGCGTTCCCTTCTCGCGCAGCAGAGCGCGCGGAGTAATGCCGGCCCGCTTGATGAGTTCAACCAGCTGCGCACGGCTTGGCGGCGTCGTCAGATATTCGACAATATGGGGCTCTATGCCCGCATTGCGGATCATGGCCAGGGCATTACGGGAGGTCCCGCAAAGCGGGTTATGGTAGATCACGATATCGGTCATTATCGCCTCTTCAGCAGCAGGTCAGTTCGGCCAGAAGCGGCTCGCACAGTTCGGCGCGCCCCTGACAGCAATCCTTGGCCAGATAGATCATCAGTTCGCGCAGCGCGTCGAGGTTGGCGCGCTGGATTTGTTGGCGGCCACGCTTCTCGGAAAACACCAGGCCGGCCTTCACCATCACGGCCAGATGCGTCGAAAACGTGCTCTGCGTCAGTCCCGATGCATCTACCAATTCGCCGGTCGACAGGCCATCAGGCTCATGTCGGATCAACAGCCGAAACGCATCGAGCCGCGTCGGATGGCTGAGAGCTGAAAGAATCGAGAGTGCATCATCAGTGTCCATCCATCGGGATTATCCGATGCAAATCACCTCGTCAACAAAGCATCGACAATTCCCGATTGTTTAATGGTCTTGCTTGAAGGCAGGCTGGGACCAACTGCAAGTGGTTGCTGGCTTTGCGAGATTGGTTAGGAGCGCGCGGCTGAAACGGAAAACCTGACCGTCTGCTCCTGGGGATCAAAAATTGCTCCGTGAACGGCCGCAAAGGGTCGAGCCAGAAGGGCGTCAAGATGCCCGCACTGGGACTTCTGCCAGGCGCCGAAGCCAGCCGACGGTGGATCGGTTTGATGATGCAGGAAGCCTTTGTTCTGCTTGGCGGCGCCACGATATCGAGCGTAACAAACCTTATGTTGATGGGTGGGTGCTGTCCTTCGGTTCCCTTCTATTTGCCCCCGAGATTGGCGCGATCCGCAGCAACCTTGGCGCCATTGGCGACTGCCTTGGCGCCTTGCGACATTTAGTTATGCCTCATCGCACCCGATGGTGCATCCAACGATGAGGTGATTTCGTGTCCGTTCCCAACCGCAAGACAGCCTTGGTAACCGGAGCTTCTTCCGGCATGGGCAAGTCCATCGCCAAGCGCCTGATCGCCGACGGCTACCATGTCTTTGTCGCGGCCAGGAATGCAGACAGGATGCAGGACCTGGCCCGGCTCGGCGCGGTGGTGCTGGGCATGGACATTTCGAGGGAAGACGACATTGTCGCGGCCGTTGCTGCCATTTCCGAACAGACTGGCGGCGTTGATGTGCTCGTCAACAACGCGGGTTTCGGTCTCTATGGCCCCGTCGAAGAGATCACGATGGAGGAAGCTCGCTACCAGTTCGAAGTGAATCTGTTCGGTGCAGCCAGGCTCACCCAGTTGCTGTTGCCCGCGATGCGTGCCCGAGGTGCTGGCACCATCGTCAACGTCACCTCGATGGGCGGCAAGATCTACACGGTGCTCGGTGCATGGTATCACGCCACCAAGCATGCGCTGGAGGGATGGTCGGATAGCCTTCGCCTCGAGCTCGAGACTTTTGGCACCCGCGTTGTCGTGATCGAACCGGGCCTCATCGAGACCGGCTTCGGAGATGCCGCCTCGCAGGGATTGCTGGAGCGCTCCGGAAAAGGCGCATACGCCGAGGTAGCCCGCCGCGTGGCACGTTCCTTGGAGACGTCCTACGGCCATGGCCTTGGCACTGATCCGGAGGTGATCGCCGATGTCGTCAGCAAGGCCGTCAGCTTGCCGCGGCCGCGCACGCGCTATGCTGCAGGCAAGTACGCCAAGCTGATGATCGGAGTGCGTAAATGGCTGGGCGACCGCATGTTCGATCGTCTTATAAAGAGCCAGATGTAGGGAGCCGCGACGATGAGCAGGAGACACGCTGACCGGTGCAGGATTCCGCCCGCATTCTGGCGGGCGGCAAGCCGGGCCGGAATGCAGCCCGAGGCGATCCTGCGGCAGGCGCGTCTGCCCGCAGCGCTCCACCTTGCTGAAGACGCCTGGCTGACGGTGGAGCAGTACTGCGCACTGTGGCGTGCGGTGGAAACGCTTTCAGGCGATCCGGCGATCGGCATCGCCATGTCGCTCGCCACCGATGTTGCCGGGCATCCGCCTGCCACCATGTCGGCCTTCTTCGCGCGCGACTATCGGGACGCGCTGGCCCGCCTCGCGCGCTACAAGCGGCTTTGTACGCCCGAGGAACTGGAGGTTGTCGAGGAAGAAGCGGAATGCGTGGTCAGTTTCGACTGGGCGATCGCTGTTGATGACGAGCCTGACGCTATAGTCGACGTGACGCTGGCTGCCATTCTCGAACTGGGACGACGCGGAACCGGGGCGCAGATCATGCCACACCGCGTCGAACTGACGCGTAAGGGACCAGTTCATGGAACCCTGATCGACTATATCGGCGCGCCCGTGCTGTGCGGAGGATCGCGAAATCTCATCGTGCTTTCATCTGCCGATCTGGATCGCCCATTCGCTGCATATAATCCAGAAATGCTCGCCGTCCTGGCCCCCGCTCTCGCAAACTCGCTAACTGAGATGAAGGCGCAAAGCTCTATTGCGGATCAGGTCAAGGTCGTGATCAAGCGTCGTTTGGCCAGTGGCAAGCCGGACGTTGAGGAAATTGCCCGTGAACTCGGCACAAGCGAGCGCACGCTCCAGCGCCGCATAGCAAACGGCGGTACGACGTTTCGTCGCCTGCTTGACGAAGCACGGCATGAAATCGGCCAACAGATGCTGGCGAGCGGTGCCAACGGGATCGACGAAATCGCCTTCTTGCTCGGCTATCAGGACACCAGCTCCTTCTATCGTGCGTTCCGGAGCTGGGAGGGCGTGACGCCCGCACAGTGGCGCAGCGTCAATTGACCATATGCGTCCCGCCCAAGTTTTGTCGACAATCTGGACGCACCAAGTGACGTGACCCCGTCTAATTCCTCCAGACAGGTATCGAACATACGGTGCATGGGATTCCCGCTGCCGGATTGCGGACAGTCCGCATTTCGTGAATGTGAAGCGGTGACTGAGCGGCCAGAATGGGTCGGAGCGAGAAGCGGAGCCTTTTACGGCCCCGCCTTCTGCTTTTCATGCCGCGACCGGGATCGGATTATCCGCAACGCTCTGATTGAAGGCATGGACGAGCGCATGTTCCTGCGCGCCCGGATTGTCACGCAGCGGCTTGACCGCATCGACGAGAATTTCGAAATCATCGCTGCCAAGCGCCACCAGCGTCTGTTCGATGAAGTCGTCCAACGGCATCGCGCGCGGATCACCGCTCTTGTAGATAAGATCGGTATCGACCCATGGAGGGGCAATCTCCTGGACCCGCACGCCGGTGTCCCGAAGCTGGAACCGCTGTGACAGAGCGTAGGAATGCAGCGCGGCCTTGGTAGCCGAATAGATGGCGTTGGTCGCGAGCGGGACAAAGGCAAGCACGCTGCTGGTATAGAGGATGGTCGCCTCGGGCTGAGCCTTGAGATGCTCGATCAGCGCCGACGTCATACGGATCGGCCCCAGCAGATTGGTGGTGAGCAGGCCCTGCGCCATATCATCGTCGATTTGCGCAGCCGCATCATCGAACGGCATGATCCCGGCATTGTTGAGCAGCACATTGGTTGCCGGAAAATCGCGCATGATCGATTGGGCTGCACGGCCGATGCTGATGGGATCGGTGATGTCCAGTTCGATCGCAGCCATGCCCGGATTGGCAGCCGTGACGGTATCCAGCAGGGCACGGCGCCGCCCGGAAATGATGACCTGGTTGCCGCGCTTGTGCAGCGCCTCGGCGAGGGCCCGACCGATGCCGCTGGTACCGCCCGTGATGAAGATGGTGTTGCCGGTGAGTTTCATGGATCTCGTCCTTGTTTCTGATGTTCGGGATCGGGGTTTCAGGATCAGGCGCCGACCGTTCCGACGCGTGCGACGCGCGGGAAATCGAGGCTGGTGCCGACGATATTGTTGATGCTGTTGGTGAGAATGCTGATCGCGACATGGCCGATCGTCTCCAGTATCTCGGCGTCGTTCAGGCCCGCAGCACGGGCCTGATCCAGAATATCCGGGCCAGCGCGACCATGAGCAGCGTTCACGTCCAGCGCGAGCGCCAGGATCGCCGCCGCATGGCCATCACTGGCCTCGCCATGCTGTGCATCGGCAAGGTCGGCCGCAGACAGGCCGGCGGCACGGCCGGCCCCGGTGTGTGCCGCCAGACAATAGTCGCACCCGTTGGCCGCCGCGACGGCAATGGCGATCTGTTCCTGAACCTTTGCGGGAAGCACGCCCTGGCCGAGCGCGCCGCGCCCATCCCAGTAAACATCCAGCACGGCAGGGGCCTGCGCCATGACGCGCAGGAGATTTGGCACCTTGCCCATGCGGGCCTTCGCCTCGCGGAAGATGGCGGCGGAGTGGGGCGTGGCATCGGCGTCGGAAAGAAGAGCGATGGTCGACATGATCTTGTTCCTTTGGGAAAGAGTTCAGATGGGCGAATTCAGGCCGCTGCGCGCTCGGCAAGGCCGAAACGGGCGGCCGGCGCGCTAGCGGACAGTTGGGGGGCAAGGGCAGCACGGGCGGCTTCGAACGCATCCCACAGAGCGATGTCCGCGAGCGCAGGGATCGTGCTGGTCTCGCCGCGGTCGAACCCGACCAGCGCAGCATCGACCATGTCCTCGGCCCGCATGACGATTTCCGTGGGCAGATTTTCGACCGGAAGGCCGCCAATTGCCCAGAAGTCGGTGGCAGTCGCGCCGGGCAGGACCGACTGGATACGGATGCCCTTGTCGGCCAGTTCCTTGTGGAGCGACTGGCTGAAGGCCTGAACGAACGCCTTCGAGCCACCATAGACGCCATTCAGTGTTTCAGGCGTAATGGCCACGATCGAGGCGATGTTGATGATCGCGCCCCCTTCGCGCGCCACGAAGGCGGGCGCGATGGCATAGGATAGCCGCATGGGGGCAGTGACATTGAGGCGGACCATCGCCTCCATGCGATCCACATCGCTTTCGAGCAGGCTGCTGTGCGTGCCTACGCCCGCATTGTTGACCAGCATGGTGATGCTCGCGTCGCTGCGCAACACCGTCTCGACCCGGGCAAGGTCGGCGCTGTCGCCAAGGTCGGCCGCGATAATCTCGACCGCGCGGCCGGTTTCGTCCGAGAGCCTGGCGGCAAGCGATTGCAGCTTGCTCTGATTGCGGGCGACCAGGATCAGGTCATGACCGCGGCGAGCCAGGCGATCGGCATAGATGGCGCCGATCCCGCTGGATGCGCCGGTGATGAGGGCAGTGCCATGGGACATGGGATGGTTCCTTTTGCAAGAAGCAGTCGGTGGCTTTCGACACCCCCTTTATGGATAGGATGGACCTTGTCTTAAATGACGTATAACGACATAATTCAGGACATAGGGAGATGAAGAGATGCCGCATGTCGCGATGGTTCTGACGCCGGGCTTCCAGTTTCTGGCACTAGGCGCGCAGGCCGCGTTCGAACTGGCCAATGTCGTGGTGGAAGACGCTTTCTATACGCTCGGCATCTATTCGGTCGGTGGCGGACCGGTCGCATCGTCCAGCGGGTTTGAAATCCCCACTGTCCCGCTTGGCGAGGCCGGGCCGGTCGACACGCTGCTGCTGATGGCGGGGCTGATGCCGCCGCCGCCCCAGGACGCGGAGACCCTGGCTGCGCTCCAGGCTGCCGCCCTGCCCGCCCGGCGTATTGCGGGGCTTTGCACCGGTGCCTTTCTGCTCGCGCAGATGGGCCTGCTCGATGGGCGGCGGGCCACGACGCACTGGGCCTATGCGCGGATGATGCGTGACGGCTTTCCCGATGTCCGGGTCGAGGAGGATCGCATTTTCATCAATGAAGGGGCGGTCTGGACATCAGCCGGACTGACGGCGGGCCTGGATGTCGTGGTCGCCATGGTGGAGAAGGATCTGGGGGCTGATGTGGCGCGATCGGTGGCGCGTCGCCTGGTGATGCATCACCGCCGCGCAGGCGGACAGTCGCAACATAGCGAGATGCTGGACCTCGCTCCCAGCAGCGATCGCATCCAGAAGGCGCTCGTTCATGCCCGCAGCCATCTGCAAAATCCGCTGACGGTCGAGGAGCTGGCGGATGTCGCGGCCCTTTCCCCTCGCCAGTTCAGCCGCGCCTTCCGCGCAGAGACCGGTCAGTCACCGGCCAAGGCGGTTGAACAGCTGCGGCTCGAGGCCGCCCGGCTTCTGCTGGAGGACACGCGCCACAGCCTGGAAGCGGTGGCGCGTGAGGCCGGGTTCATCGATCTGCGTCGCATGCGCGAGGTGTTCATGCGCAATTATGGACAGCCGCCCCAGGCGCTGCGTCGGCTGATGCGCACGGCCTGAGGCTTCCGTTCAACCGATGTGCTGCAACCGTTCCAGCGATGGCGGCGCGCCGAGCAGGTCTGCAAACCGAGCGGCAAGTCCGCTAAAGGCCGGAGCGGTGGCATGGCTGTCCAGCGCGGCCTGATCCGCCCATGTCTCGATCATGACGATCACGCCCGGCTCATCCCGGCTCGCATGGGCAAGATAGGCGATGCAGCCGGGTTCTGATCGGACCTGCGGCAATATCGCCAGCACGGCTTGCAGGAGGTCATCCGCCTTGCCGGCCCGGGGCACCAGGCGCGCGACGAGGTGGACGGTGGCATCGCCAGCCGCATCAGTCATGATCCCACCCCTCCAGCACGATCTTGCCCCGCGTGGTTGCGCTTTCGATCTGACGATGCGCCGCGATCAGATTGGCCGCATTGATCGGTGACATTGTCTGCGTCAGCGTCGTGCGGATCGCACCCTGATCCACCAGCGCAGAAACCGCCTCGAGCAGTTGCCCCTGTTCTGCGACATCGGGTGTGTCGAAGAGCGACCGGGTGAACATCAACTCCCAATGCACCGACACAGCCTTCCGCTTGAAAGCGATAATGTCGAGGCTTGCAGGATCGTCGATGAGCGCGAAGCGCCCCTGCGGCGCGATCAGATCGGCAATGTCGGCCAGATGCCGGTCGGTATGGGTGGTCGAGAAGACGAAGGCCGGTGCATCAAGCCCGAGAGCCGCGATCTGCGCGGCCATGGGCTGGCTATGGTCGATGACATGATGCGCGCCAAGGCTGCGGACCCAGTCCTGCGTTTCGGGACGTGATGCCGTGGCGATGATCGTGAGATCCGTGCGCGCCCGCGCGATCTGGATCGCCACCGACCCGACGCCGCCCGCGCCGCCGATGATCAGGATGGCGGCAGGCTCTGTCCCGGCCTTGTCCTGCACCCGCAGCCGCTCGAACAATGTTTCCCAGGCAGTGATGGCCGTCAACGGCAATGCGGCCGCCTGTGCTGCCGAGAGCGTGGAAGGCGCGTGGCCGACGATGCGCTCATCGACAAGCTGATATTGGGCATTGCTGCCGTCGCGGGCGATATTGCCGGCATAGAAGACGCGATCGCCGGCCTTGAACCGCGTGACATCGGGCCCGACGGCTTCGACGATGCCTGCCGCGTCCCACCCCAATATGCGCTCCGCCCGGCCATCAAATGGCGGAGCGCCGGCGCGGACCTTGGTATCGACGGGATTGACCGATACCGCCTGCACCGCAACCAGCAGATCGCGACCAGTGGCAGCGGGAAGAGTAAGGTCGACATCCAGAAGGGCGTCGGACCGATCGATGGAACCTGGATCATGATAGGCGATGGCACGCATGAGAATGCTTCCTTTTGCAGTTGCCGTCCCTATGTGGTGGCAGTGCCGTTTCATGCGATACGCACAAAATCTGCCTATAGTATCAAAAAGGATACCGTAAATTGGTCAAGCCCCGCCATTCTCGCCTCGACTGCGCGCCTGGCTGCGCGGTGGAGGACGCCATCAGCCTGATCGATGGCAAGTGGAAAGCCGTGATCCTCTATCATCTCCAGGACGGGCCGGTTCGTTTCAACGAACTGCGTCGACGCAGTGGGAGCGTGACGCAGCGCATGCTGACCACCCAGCTGCGCGAACTGGAAGCGGACGGACTAATCGAGCGGGAGATATTCGTGCAGGTGCCGCCTCGGGTGGAATATCGTCTTTCCGAGCGTGGAGGCACCCTTCTGCCGATAATCGAGGCACTCAAGGCATGGGGCGATGCGAACATGGATCTGTTCGCCCGGCGATAGGCCGCGGGCCATTGCGGAGATTTGTAAGCGGACAGTCGTTAGCGGGGAGCGATAAATCGGCGATTGAACGACAACTAAGGGTCGTCTGCCACCGAAGGTGAACGCAACGTCGTGGGATTTTGCGGCCCTTCCCGAGTGTTCCAGTGATCGACCACTTTCGACACAAGCTGACGTTCATCAGGTGCATGGCTTGGCCCGCCACATCCATAGCGACGCCTGCTCCTTCTGTCGCCCCAAACGGGCCAGGCTGCATCACATAAGAGGATGCGCCGGGAGACGACCAGCGCGCCGCCGCTCATTACTCGCGGACCAAGCGTACGGCAGCGTGGCCTTCAGGCTTCCGCCACGGCTCGCCGGTGCCGGCGATGTAGGTGCGGAGGACATGGTCCCAGGGGACCACCGCGATCACGACTAGCACAACGGCGCATTCGATCGCGGTTCCCAGCGCTTCCCCGTCGAGGCGGCCGCCGAGCCAGAGCGGCAGTGCGACCCTGGCCAGCCAGAATATCTTCCAGCCGATTTCCCACAACAGGATCGGCAACATGCGAAGCGGGCTGCGCACGCCCAGCAGCGACAGCAGCGAGAGGGCGGCAAGCATGGCAGCGATCACGCCGTGCGCGGGCTCCCAACTCTTGGCGGGGTTGAGGATGGAGGGCCAGACGACCAGTCCAAGGCCGAGGACGATCAGCAGATAGCCGGCGCGCAACAGGTTGACGCGCCAGAGGGCGATACCGTTCATGATAGGGCTCCGATGGTGGAAGAGGTCTTGGCGCGGATGCGCTCAAGCAGAGGCGTCGTCTTCCGGTTCAAAAGAGAGAATGTCGCCTGGCTGGCACGCAAGCGCCGTGCAGATGGCTTCCAGCGTCGAGAAACGGATGGCCTTGGCCTTGCCGGTCTTTAGGATCGACAGGTTCGCCAGTGTCAGGTCGACGGCCTGCGATAATTCGGTAAGCGACATGCCGCTGCGCACCAGCACGTCGTCGAGGTGGACGCGGATCGCCATCTTCAGATGGTTCCCTCCAGGTCTTCGCGCATCACCGCACCTGCGGCGAAAGCTTGGGCAAGGACGAACACCATGAGTGTCGCGACCCAGCCGCCAATCGAGATGTCGCCGCGCGGTGCCGCAGTGCCGAGGCTGGTCCAGTAATGGGCCAGACCCGCACACAGAATATCGAGCATCTGCAGCGTCAGCAGACTCCAGCCGATGGTCATCAGGCGCCCCGAATTGGCGGGGACGAATGGATCGCGATGGGCGGCGGAGTCGACAACGGCGCCGAGGGCCGACAGCAGCCTGTCTGTCGCGACCGCCATGACAATGCCGACCAGCAGGAGCAGCCGGACGCCAGTGAGTGCTGCCGTGGCATCGGTCACCGGATCCGCCTGGAGAAGAATGCGACCGAAAAAGCCAGGTGCAACCCATGTGGCAACGAAGCCAGTGGGCACGGCCACAAGAAAAAGCCTGTTCGTAAGCAGCGCAGCATGCACTGTGATGGCGGCGCCGCGAACCAAGATGTCCTGCTGTTTCATGTTAATCCCCTTATCGATAATCAATAAGGTTATCGTGCCACGGCGTCAACCGAATTTATCGAAATTCGATATGATTAACCTATGGCGCATCGATTGCCCCTTGCAGAGACGGCTGCCAGCGAAGGCCAGCGACCTCACGGGCGGCAGCTAGTCGGTGGCTCGCTGCGTAGTAGTCGTCGCACTTGGGAGCGAAAAATCGAGTGCTCAACGACCGCAAGGGGGCGTTATCTCGCGCCTGCCATCTCTCGCGCGATCGCAGTGACTGACGGATCAGCGGCATGCGCTTGCGCTCCGTCCTGAGGGCGAGATACCCCTTCACCTCGATCAGCGGAGAACTCGTATCGCGCGGCAAGACGCGAATCCGGCTGTCGGGTGGGCATTCCTTCTCGAACATCAGGCTCATGCCGATGCCCTGCGCCACCCCCTCACGGATCATCTCGCGGGTATGGAATTCCATAGTCTGGCCAGGGGCATCTCCGCATCGGCGAGCAAGCGGTCGAGAATGCTCGGCTGCCCTGGCTTGAAGGAGGGGAGCCGGTGGGCTCCCCATCAATATCATCCCAAGGCTTTCGCCATCAAACGCTCCAGCCGTTCGGCAAAAGCGCGCGGATCAGCCGGTGCTTCGCCTTCAGCAATTCGAGCCTCATCAAGCAAAAGGAACGCCAAATCCCTTCGTCCTTCCTCATCGCCGCTGGCCTGCCCCAGCTTGGCGATGAGTGCATGGCTGGCATTTACCTCCATAACGGGCTTGGCTCTTTCCGGCGCACGGCCGGCAGAGGCCAACATTTTTTCCAGCTGAAGATCCATGGCATTGTCCGCGGCAACGATGCACACCGCGCTGCTGGTCAATCGGTCCGAGATGCGAACATCTGACACCTGATCTGCCAGAGCCTCCTTTGCAAAGGCAATAAAGCTACTGGCTTCCTCGCTCGGCGCGGCAGCCTTGCTGCTCCCGTCGGCCAGGGGGATGAGGCTGAGGTCAGCAGCACCCTGCGTGACAGACTTGAAGGGCTTGCCCTCATAATCGACGCCCATCGTCGTCCAGAAATTATCTACTTGATCGGGGAGGAGGAGAACCTCGATGCCGCGCGCCTTGAAGCCTTCGATCTGCGGGGAGTGCGCGAGCCGATCCAGATCATGTCCGGTCGCATAATAGATCGCTGTCTGATTTTCTTTCAGATCGCTGACATAGTCCTTGAGCGAGCGCCATGCGCCGTTGGACGCCGTGCTCTTGAACCGAGCCAGGCCCAGCAACGCTTCGCGACGCTCGAAATCTTCGTAAAGGCCTTCCTTCAAAACCGATCCGAAATTTTCCCAGATCGCGGTGTAGCGCTCCGGTTCACTGCCTGAAAGCTTGTCCAACTCGGTGAGGATGCGGTTGCTTACGCCCTTTTGAATGGCGGACAGTATCGGGCTGTCCTGAATCATCTCGCGCGACATGTTGAGAGGCAGGTCGGCTGAATCCACCAGACCGCGTACGAAACGAAGATAGCGCGGGAGAATATCCGCCTCGTCGGTGATGAATACACGGCGCACATAGAGCTTGATGCGGCCCTTGCGATCAGGGTCGAATAGATCAAAGGGCTTTGATTGGGGGATGAAGGTCAGAACCGAAAATTCGTGACGCCCTTCTGCGCGATAATGGAGCGTCAGCGCCGGCTCGTCGAACTGCCCTGCAACACTTCGATAGAAATCGGTATAATCTTCCTCGCTGATGTCGGTCTTTGCCTTGGTCCAAAGCGCCACGCCGTCGGCGACCTGCTTTGGTTCATCCTCGCTGCCCGCTTCCTGAAGGAAGATAGGAACCGGGACATGACCCGACTGCGCTTTGACAATCCGCTCGACGGTGTAGCGCTCGGCATAGGTCTTGGCATCGTCCAGCAGGTGCAATGTGACGCGCGTACCGCGCGCGGGCGCCGCTGCAGGATCGGCCGGTGCAATCGTGTAAGTACCCAGCCCGTCGGAGGACCAGATGGCTGCATCCGTCTCTCCGGCACGACGGGAAACAACCTCGACCTTAGCCGCCACCATGAATGCAGAATAGAAGCCGACGCCGAACTGGCCGATAAGATGCTGCCCTTCGCCACTCTTGTCTGCGGCAAGCCTGTCCATAAATGCCTTGGTGCCTGACCGTGCAATGGTGCCCAGTGTTTCACCCATATCTGCGGCGGTCATGCCGATGCCGTTATCCTCGATCACGAGCGTGCCGGCTTCCTTGTCCAGCTTGAGACTGATGCGCGATTGAGGTTCATCGCCCAGCAGCGCCGGGCTGGAGATCGCCTCATACCGCAGCTTTTCGCAAGCATCGGCAGCATTGGATATAAGTTCGCGCAGGAAAACGTCGCGGTCGGAATAGACCGAGTGGACCATCATGTGCAAAAGCTTGGAAACATCTGCCTCGAAGGCCCGCGTTTCAGCGGCGGTAACGGTATCCATTGTCATCGTCTCTCTGGCTCGCATTCACAGATTTGCGCGCGACAGATGGAGCGAAAGCTTTGGCCGTTCAAGAGGTCGCAGCACCGGCGAAGACCGGCTTTCTAATCACTATCCATGGGCTGTTGACCGGATGGCCTCATCCGAAACGCAATATCTTCTTTACCTGATGCACTCTCGAATCGGTGGCTGTTCGCAGACTTGCCAATATCGACGCCATTGATAGCGTCCCTAAGGTCGAGCAAGGCTTGGAGGGTTGCGCCCGAGTAGACAAATGAAGCTGTCCAAATGACGTGGCTCGAAGACATCTGGCTCGTCAGTCTCGCAACCGAGTCTGCGAGAGAGCCTTCGAACAAAGCCTTTTCGCGGCCATCCGGGCTAGAACTCGGCTTCAAGAACAATATCGCGAATTGATTCCAGTCCACCGCGCCAACCTCTCTCATCTTAAGATCATGGTTAATGAGTACGCGCGTGAAGCGCACTAACGGCTTGTTGCTCACCGGAAAGATCACAGTTCGATAATAGCGGCATGCGCGCGAGCCAATTCTTCGTCATTCATTGCTGCGGCTATAGCCGCAGAATTCAGATGCGTGCATCCGATCATGTAACATTCTGTCAGATAAAACATGGCAAGTGAATTGATCTGAATCAACATATGTGTGTGCGCATGGGTATGGTTGCCGCTTCGTCAACTGCTATGCCCTCTGTGACTCGGATAGCAAAAGCCGACATCGATATGCCGTTTTCGTGCGCGACCATCAGCGCCCGGCGCCCATCCGACATTCTTGCTTCACGCAACTCTTTGAAAATCGATCGAAATGAACCCGTTGGACTCGGTTTGTGTCCATCCGTTTCGTCTGCAATGTCAGCCACTTCCAGTCCGCGTGCCTTCTTTCGCCCAGAACTCGTCGTTGGCGGTGGTAAACTGAGCCGCCCTCGGGCGTGGGAACGCTGTCCACCGGAGAAAGTTATCGGAAGAACGAGTTGGAGACGATCATGGCTGCACGACCTTATTGGAAAGGCCAGATAAGGCTGGCCCTGGTTTCGATCCCTGTCGAAATCTATTCGGCGACCAGGAGCGGCGCGACCATTGCATTCAATCAAATTCATGAGCCGTCGGGCAAGCGCATCAAATATGAGAAAGTCGTGCCCGGCATCGGCCCGGTCGATCTGGATGAGATCGTCAAAGGCTTTGAATATGCCAAGGGCGAATATGTCTTGCTCGATGAGAAGGAGATCGAGGGCGTCAAGCTCGAGAGCAAGAAAACGCTCGAACTGACGCAGTTTGTCGATAGCCACGACATCGACCCGATCTATTTCGAAAAGCCCTATTATGTCGTGCCGGCCGACGACCTGGCCGAGGAAGCCTTCATCGTGCTGCGAGAGGCGCTCCGCCGCAGCCGGAAGATCGGTCTTGGCCAGCTAGCAATGCGTGGGCGGGAATATGTCGTCAGCATCAAAGCATGCGGCCGCGGCATGGTCATGGAAACCCTGCGTTATGCCGATGAGGTCAACAAGGCAGCGAGCTATTTCCGCGAAATCGGCGATGGCGATCCTGATGATGAACTCCTCGATCTTGCCACGACCCTGATCGATAAGAAAACCGGCAAGTTCGATGCCAGCGATTTTCATGACCGCTATGTCGATGCGCTCAAGGATCTGATCGAGCGCAAGAAGAAGGGAAAGACCCTCAATATCGATGCGGACGATGGCGAAGGCGACCCCCGCGGCAGCAACGTCGTCGATTTGATGGCCGCACTTAAAAAATCGCTTGGCAGTGGCGGTTCCAAGCCTGCTGGGAAGAGGGCGCCAGCCAAAACGGCAGCGAAGAGCGCCGATAAGAAGCCAGCAGTGAAGGCTCCAGCGAAGACGACGCGCAAGCGGGCGTGACCTCATGACCGGTCAAGACCCGAGCGTATCCGGCAGCGACGATGACGGTGATGATGCTTTCGCGGAGGGTGCCATCACACTCTGGAGCAATTTGCTGGCGCTGATCGGCACGCATTTGCTCGAAACCGGTATGCCGCGCCAGGAGGTTCTCGACATGCTGACGATGCTCCACGAAACCAATGAGGAAACTGTGCGATCGCCTCGCGCGCGCGCCATTGCAGGACAGCATCTGATGTCGGTCTACCGGGTGCTCGGAGAGGCTTAAGCGCCCTTAATCTGTCGGCCCGAAACGTCGGCGCTCGGGGTCGCGACGGCACGCGAAGTGACCCTTGATCCTTTCGTTGAAAAAGGCTCCCGCCGAGCCGGCCTTGCACAGCTCGTCGAAGATGATGGCGGGCACATGATAGTAGAGATATTTGCCGGTCTGACGGAATGAGATGTAAAGCGTGTGCGCCTCATCATCGAACGTGACGCGCTCGATCATCGAAGAGTTGTTGAAACGGCAGGCGCGCATCAGCAATCAGCGAAATTACCGATGTCGCGTTCCCTGCCGGCCGACGAGCCGAATCAGAAACAAGGTCGGATGAAGGCCTCGCGCAGACGGGGGTGGGGCTCCGTGAACCGGGCGCCGGCTCAAGGGTTGTCTCAAGATGGCAGAGGTGGCGATCGACCAAAAACTGCGTGACATGGCCGAGCATCGTGGCCTCAGAGCCCGATTCAAAAGTTTCTCAGGCGTAGCAATACCTTGCGGTTCTGCGGATGAGCATGCGGATAGAAGCGATCATAGCCCAGGCGGTTGAAGAGGCGATGGTCGCTTCCCAGTCCTTTGCGAGGCGGCGACACCGTCCCAGCCAGGCGAAGGTGCGCTCGACGACCCAGCGGCGCGGGAGGACTTCAAAGCCCTTGGCTTGATCAGATCGTTTGATGATCTCGATCACCCAGTTCCCGGCTTTGGCGAGTGCCGTTCTGAGCTTGTCACCGGCGTAGCCACCATCGGCGAAGATATGGCGCAGCCAAGGGAAGCGCTGGCAAATCCTTTTGAGCACGTCGACGGCGCCATCCCGGTCCTGAATATCGGCGGTGTGCACGAGGATGGAGATCAGAAAGCCGGAGGTGTCGGTCAGGATATGACGCTTTCGACCTTTGACTTTCTTGCCTGCGTCATACCCACTCGGACCGCCGCTCTCGGTCGTTTTCACGCTCTGGCTATCGATGATGCCCGCACTGGGAGAGGCTTCGCGCCCCTCGATCTCTCGCAGGTTCATGACCAGCAGCGTGTTCATCACCTCAAACAATCCCGCGTTACGCCAGGCGTAGAAATAGCGCCGGACCGTCGAGACCGGTGGAAAGCACTTGGGCAGCAGGCGCCAGGCACATCCGGCCGAGGCCAGGTAGAGCAACGCGTTGGCCACTTCACGCATATTCGTGCTGCGACGCCGACCGCCGTGCTTTGCCGGAGGAATGAACGGTGCCACCAGCGCCCACTCTCTGTCCGTCATGTCGCTTGGATACCGCAGTCCTTTGCGGCTATGCTCATCTCGAGCAATGCCAGTCCATGCCATTGATCACTCCATCTCTCGCAAGGACGGCGTGAATCATAACATGCTGGTATTGCTCAACAACTTTTGGATCGGGCTCTCAAGCTCGTGAAATCACGCAGGCGCAAACCGGGTGTCGGCGACTATGGCATGTTCGGGCTGACCGATGCAGCCGGCAATCCGTTGTTCGGCATTGGCGCACAAGGGCTGGAAGCGACGGCGCAAGATATCGAGGCCTATCTGCGGGCCGGTGCCGCCAGCACCTGGAAGGCATCGGCGGAAAGCACCCCGGCCAGACCAGTATCGACAGCCCGACCAGCAGGCACCAATAACGACGACGGCCAGGATATGGAATCGGCCATTCGGCCGCGTTCGACACGCAGGTCTGGGAAACAGCCACAAACTCCAAACAGAGGATATGCTAAAGGTCGCAAAAAAGCCGAAGAACCGCCAGTAGATCGGCATGAACACGAGGCCAAAGCAGCTGCGATTGTCAGCTCAGCATTTCGTCCAAGCGACCGCCGCTTAGACCCTGCGCCGGTGCCCGAGCCGAAACTGCTTATCCGCCCCGCAAAGGCAGCCGACGCGCAAGCGCTTGTCCCGTTGGTGCGACAGCTGTCCGGGGTGAAGCTGGATGAACCCGGTGTCGCTCGGAATCTGAAAGCAGCGCTCAAGGCGGAGGCCTACATGGCCGTCGCTGAATTTGGAGAAGTCGTCGGCTGCTGCGCCTGGGCCGTCATACCCACGATCCAGCACGGGCTGGTCGGCAGACTGACGTTGCTCCTCGTTGCGCAAGCATATCGAAGAAAGGGCATTGCCACCGCTCTGGTCGATGAGGCCGTGACGTCGCTACGCAAGGCAGGTTGCACGCGGCTTGAAGCGATGAGCGACATTGAGGTGAGGAATGCCCACAATTTCTTCCGCACGTTGAAGTTCGAGCAGACCAGCTACCGGTTCGCGCGGTCAATCGACCGCTAATGATCGCAGTCCGGTTTCGCCGCGCTTGTCAGACCTGAGCCGCGCAGGAACGAGTCATGGCATCCGGGAATTAAGAGAGCGAAGGGATCCGGGATCGACATGCCGAACATACAGACCAGGAAGGAGGACAGGCTCGCCACCTATCGCGCCAAGCGTGATTTCGCGCGCACCGCCGAACCCTCCGGGGCGACACAGCCCGCCGCCGGTAACGGCTTTGTCGTCCAGAAACATGCCGCGTCCCGTCTACACTATGATTTCAGACTGGAGCTGGACGGTGTTCTTCTCAGCTGGGCCGTCACGCGCGGGCCCAGTGCCAACCCGGATGACAAGAGGCTGGCTGTGCGGACTGAGGACCATCCGCTCGACTATGCCCGGTTCGAAGGCACCATCCCCAAGGGCGAATATGGCGGCGGTACCGTCATGCTGTGGGACAACGGAACGTGGGAACCGACCGCGGGCAAGGATCCGCGCGCGACCCTGTCTGAAGGCCATCTCCATTTCATCCTTCATGGGCGCCGGATGCAGGGCGAATGGATCCTTTTTCGCATGAAGCCGCGTGGCCGGGAAAAGGGCGAGAACTGGATATTGCGCAAGGTAAAGGATGCCTTTGCCGGGGGCTCGGACGATCTGGTCGGGCTCCACCTGACCAGCATCGATAGCGGGCGCACGATGGAGGAGATCGCTGCGGGCAAACCGGTTGCAAGATCGAAGGCCAAGGCATCGCCATCGGCCTCAGCCTCAATAAAGGCGCAAGCCAGGAAGCCTGCCAGGGCAACGAAGCGCAGGAAAGCAGCCCGTATCCTGCCGCCGTTCCAGCCCGTACAGCTGGCGACTCTTGTCGACCATGTGCCGCCGGGTGATCGCTGGCTGCACGAGCTCAAATATGACGGATACCGCACGCTGCTGGCGATCGGAAATGGCGAAGGCCGTGCCTACACACGCTCGGGGTTGGACTGGTCGGACCGGTTCGCCGGAATGATTGGCGACGCCGTCACGCTTGATGCTGAAAGCGCCTTGATCGACGGTGAAGCGGTCGTGGTGTTGCCCGACGGCAGGACCAGTTTCCAGGCTTTGCAGGCAGCGCTCAAGGACGACCCAAACGCGATCGATTATTTCGCGTTTGATTTACTCGAACTTGACGGGGAAGATCTGACGCAACGGCCCTTGCTGGAGCGCAAGGCGCTTCTCTCCGCGCTGATTGGCGAGGGCCGGGGGCATCTGCGCTATTCCGACCATATCGTCGGGCGCGGCGAGCAGCTCTTCAACAGCTTCTGCGACGCGGGGCTGGAGGGTGTCATCTCGAAGCGCATCGACGCACGCTATTCAGGCTCGCGCTCAGGGACCTGGGTGAAGACCAAGTGCATCCGTCGGCAGGAGTTTGTCGTCGTCGGATGGACCCCCTCCGACAAGCAGCGGGGCTTTCGCGCCTTACTGCTGGGAGTGAACAAGAAGGGCGTGCTGCGATACGCAGGCAAGGTTGGGACCGGGTTCACCGGTGACGAGATCGAGCGCCTGATGGCGTTGATGGCGCCGCTAGAACAAAAGACCGCGACGGTGGAGGCACCGCGAGCAGCCGTGCGCGGCGCCCACTGGATCAAGCCCAAACTCGTCGCCGAGGTCGCCTTCATCGAATTCACCGAGGAAGGCGTGCTGCGCCATTCGAGTTATTTGGGGCTTCGAGAGGACAAAAAGCCCGAAGCGGTGGTGGTCGAAACCGAAGCGTTGGTCGGCGAACTGACCGCTCCGGGCGCTACCAGTACCGTCAAGATCAGCAATCGCGACCGCGTCATCTTTCCCGAGGGCAAGCTCACCAAGGGGCAACTCGCCGAATATTATGAAGCTGTTGCGGAGATCATGCTGCCCTGGAGCGGCAGCCGGCCGATCAGCCTGGTGCGCTGCCCGCAAGGCCGAGACAAGAAATGCTTTTTCCAGAAACATGATGCAGGCAGCTTCGGCGATGCAGTCAGGCATGTCGCGATCCGCGAGAAGGATGGGCGTGACGAGCCCTATCTGTTCGTGGACACGCCTGCCGGACTTCTGACTTGCGTCCAGATGGGCACGATCGAGTTCCATGGCTGGGGCGCTCGGATCGAGGACGTCGAGATGGCCGACCGACTGGTGTTCGATCTGGACCCCGACGAGGGGGTGGAGTTCAAGGATGTGGTCTCGGCGGCTGCCCATCTTCAGGACGTGCTGGGTCAGATGGGTCTCGCAACTTTCCCGATGGTGACCGGCGGCAAGGGCGTTCATGTCATCGCGCCGCTCACGCCGACCGCCCAATGGCCAGTGGTCAAGGATTTTGCGCACCGCTTTGCCATGGCCCTTGCGCAGGCCGATCCCGACCGGTTCACTGCGGCCCTGGCCAAGGCCAAGCGTACCGGACGCATCTTCATCGACTATCTTCGCAACCAGCGCGGCGCCACGGCCGTCATGCCGTACAGCGCGCGTTCACGCCCCTTTGCGCCGATCGCCGTGCCGCTCAGTTGGGAGGAGTTGCGCGATCTGGACAGTCCGGCCCACTGGCATATCGGCGATGCCATGGAGATGGTGAAGCGAGCACGGTCTAAGGCACTCGCGCAATGGGGCCGTGCCGACCAGGTCCTGCCAGATTTGTGAAGATCGCCACCTGCAATGTAAAAGGCGTGAACGGCCGTTTGCCGGTCCCGTTTCGCTGAATAGCCGAAGCCGGGTCGGCCATCGTCATGCTCCAGGGACTCAACGCGCCGGAGGAGAGGTTCCTGCAAAGCGCGTTTTGCGATCTTGGCTATCCTTCCATCTGGCATGGCCAGAAGAGCTTCGCGATCCTCAGCGCATTGATGCGCAGGTTGATGCTCCTATGCGGGGTTGGGAGATATCGAGCGAGCATGCGCCGGCTTGGGTCGAGCTTGGCGACAAGAAGGTTCGATGCCGAACCGCGCAGCCATGATGCGCCAGGGCGTGCCCCCTTTGTTCCGACTCATCTGCACTTGAACCACTGTCTGGCTGACAAAGTCTGCGGTGAATTATCTCAACTGACTGTCCTTGCTGCCACGGCGATTGATCCCGACGGAACGGGCAGCCCTGTCACGTTTGGACTGGCACGCAACACAGGTCCGGGTGCCAGGTAAGGCCTGCCGGCGTCGCTCGGGAATCTCCTCGCCGCAATCATCGCAATATACCGCGCTCTCGCCGGCCGGCATCATCGTCCGCGCACGCCGAACCGCGTCCTTGATCGTATCGTCAATCTGGTCTTGCACTGCGCCATCGGGCGCCCAACCATTTGCCATCGCCTTGACCTCCATATCCTAAATGGAGCTCCGGTGCGCTAAGTTCCAGTTGTGTGCCCATTGACGCAGTCATGGGGTTCCTCGCCAAGCTGACGTGCAAAAAGCGACCGCCGATCTA
Organism: Sphingobium sp. SG1; assembly: GCF_057063145.1. Lineage (NCBI taxonomy): Bacteria > Pseudomonadati > Pseudomonadota > Alphaproteobacteria > Sphingomonadales > Sphingobiaceae > Sphingobium > Sphingobium sp. SG1. Next base: position 27,500 of record NZ_JBVVOJ010000025.1, read on the forward strand.
TGCAGTGGTGAACGACAATTTTGCCTATGTTCGACCGTATGCGCTCAACTATGAAATCAGCGTGCCAGCGTTTCTCCCAAAAAAGGCCACTTCATCGCAACCCATCTCGATAGAGGAAAAGCCAAAGGCGCTGCCGGCAGGGATTACGAGCGCCTCGATCTGTCATGCGCTCAAACTTTCCAATGCCATGGAGATGGAACCGCACTCTACTTGCCTCGGTTCTGGCAGAAACGAAAGGCGTAGGCGGGATCGACATAAGAATGAGCGAGACAGTGACGAATGGACACGGCACCGCCGACGCTCAAAGGATTGAAGCTGAAGTTCTGGGCCTCGACACAGGGACGGATCCCTTCGTAGCTGCGGTGCGCGCCACGCGCATGCCGATGATCATAACCAATCCGCGTCTGCACGATAATCCGGTGGTGTTCGCCAATGACTCCTTCTGTCGGCTGACGGGTTACGAGCGCGAGGAAATATTGGGTCGCAACTGCCGATTTTTGCAGGGGCCAGAGACGGATCGGGCGGATGTCCAGGCCATTCACGATGCGGTGGAGGCGGTACGCCCTATCGAGATCGACATTCGCAATCATCGTAAGTCCGGGGAGCCATTTTGGAACCGGCTCCTGCTTGCCCCCGTATTCGACGAAGCAGGAATGCTCGCATATTTCTTTGCCAGCCAGGTCGACGTGACGCTGGAGCGCGAACGCCTTGAGGGGCTCGAAAATTCGAACGCTGCCCTCATGGCTGAAATCACCAGCCGGCTCCAACGCCAGAACGAGCAGGAACGCGAGCTCGATTTTGCCCTTCGGGCCGGAAAGTTCGGGACTTGGAGTATCAATTTCGAAACCGGAGAGCTCACCACTTCTCCTGCGTGCCGGGCGCTGTTTGGCGTAGACACGGAAAAGCCGTTTACATTTGATGACCGCCTCGCGGCTATTCATCCCGCCGATCGCGCGGCTAACATCGATGCGATCGACCTGACACGGCTTACGGGAGGGGATTTCGACGTCACCTACCGGATCGTCACCCCGGAGGGTGAAATCCGCTGGCTGACGTCTCGCGGTCAGCCGTTTCCCAACGCCGACGGCAAACCCTTGCGGCTTGCAGGCATATCTTCCGATGTTACAGAGCAGAGGCGCGCTGAGCGAATGCGCGTTGCGCTGGTCGAACTGAGCGATGTCGTGCGCGACGTGCAGGACCCCGCAGACATCTCCTTTGCTGCAGCCCGGATATTGGGCGAGGCACTGGAAGTCAGCAGGGCGGGCTATGGCGTCATTGATCCGGCTCTTGAGACGATCACGATCGAGCGCGATTGGAATGCCGAGGGCATATCGTCCCTGGCCGGGGTGCTGCAGTTCCGGGACTATGGATCCTACATTGAGGATCTCAAGCGCGGAAAAGACGTCATCATCGCCGACGCTGACCTTGATCCGCGGTCGGTGGAGGGGGCTGATGCACTCAAGGCCATAAGCGCGCAGGCAGTGGTCAATATGCCGCTCACCGAGCAGGGCGGCCTCGTCGCGTTGCTCTACCTTAACCATGCCACCGCGCGCGAATGGCTCGACGACGAGATCGCTTTTGTCCGGGAAGTTGCGGAACGAACCCGTGTCGCTACCGAACGGCGACGGGCTGAAATCGAACTTCGCGAGCTGGCGGCCTCTCTCGAGCAACAGGTCGAGCAGAGAACGCGAGACCTGATAGCCGCCGAAGAAGCGTTGCGCCAATCGCAGAAAATGGAGGCGGTCGGGCAGTTGACGGGTGGACTGGCGCATGACTTCAACAACCTGCTCACCGGGATCACTGGCGGGCTCGAGATGATCCAGATGCGTCGGGCGCAGGGTCGGCATGAGGATGTGGACCGCTATGTATACGCAGCGCAAGGTGCCGCGCGTCGCGCGGCCGCGCTGACACACAGGCTGCTGGCCTTTTCCCGCCGTCAGACTCTCGCGCCAAAACCAACCTGCGTTGTCGACCTCGTGAATGGCATGGTCGACCTCGTTATGCGCACCGTGGGGCCCTCCATTGAGGTGGAGGCGGTCAACGGCGTCGGGCTTTGGCCGGTCCTTGTGGATCCGAGCCAGCTGGAGAATGCTCTTCTCAATCTGTGCATCAATGCGCGTGACGCCATGCCCGATGGCGGGAAGATCACGATCGAAACAGGAAACCGATGGCTGGATCGCCGGACCGCTGTCGAGCGGGACATGGAGCCAGGGCAATATGTATCCCTCTGCGTATCGGATACCGGCACAGGGATGAGCAAGGAGACAATCTCCAAGGCTTTTGATCCATTTTTCACGACGAAACCCATAGGGATGGGAACGGGGCTCGGCCTCTCGATGATCTATGGATTCACGCGCCAGTCCGGTGGGCAAACCCGGATCTATTCCGAGCTCGGTCGCGGCTCGACGGTATGCCTCTACCTTCCACGCCATCTGGGGGAAGCGGGCAGTCCTGTAACACCGGAAGCCGAGCCGGCGCTGGCGCTTCAAGCACGGGAAGGCGAAACCGTTCTGGTGATTGACGACGAACCCACCGTGCGGATGCTGGTCGTCGAGATTCTGGAAGGTCTTGGCTATGGTGCGATTGAAGCCGTAGACGGCGCGGCAGGACTAAAAATTCTGGAGAGCGATGCACGAGTGGACCTGCTCATCACGGATGTCGGCTTGCCTGGTGGAATGAACGGCAGGCAGGTGGCAGATGCAGCCCGCGTGAAAAGGCCAGACCTTAAAATCCTCTTCATCACCGGTTATGCGGAGAATGCGGTATTAAGCCACGGGCATCTTGATCCTGGTATGCACATCCTCACCAAGCCGTTTTCGATGGAGGCCATGAAGCAGCGCATCACTGATCTGCTTCACTAAGAAATTGGATGAGGAGACAATAGCTGATCGCGCGTTTGCCGCGCCTATCCACGCGATCGCCGTTATCGGCCTTAAGCTTCTTTCGGCCAGATGCATCGCCGCCAAGCTCGACCCCGCTACGCAGCCGCTGAATTGCATGACGCATGAAGCGCCGATTACTCCGCGCTGTTGGCCTTGTCGCGTGCGTCGCGGGGCCCCCGAGCTTTGCCGCGTGAAACAGTGCCACGACGGTTGGGCATCTGAATGTCATCGTCAGCATGATCGGGCACCGGGTCGCGATGGGGAAACAGGCGTTCAACCAGGGTTGCTGCTACGAGCAACAAAAGGGCCAGAACCGTCCCAGCCAGCACGAGGAGATACTGACCTGCACCTGCAGTGATTCCTATGGCTGCTGCCATCCACAAACTCGCGGCTGTCGTCATGTTCCGGACATCGCCGCCGCGCACGAATATGAGGCCGCCGGCGATAAAGCCGATCGCCTGAGCGAGCCCCTGTATCACCCTTACGGGGTCACCTTCACCGTGATTTTCCACAAGTTCGAGCGCCGACAAGGTCAGCATGCTGGAGCTGAGCGAAACCAGCCCGTGCGTGCGAAGACCGGCATCATGGCCGCGGCGCTCACGCTCGAAACCGAGTGCCAGACCCAGTGCAGTCGCCAGGCCGAGCCTTGCGAGCGTCGTCATGAGATCGTCTTCAAGCATTGTCGGTTCGAGCCCGGAAAGTGAAGACGCGGTAGAGATAGTAGAGGAGGATCCCCCCCATGATTACCATGCCGGCGGTCCCCAGATACTGATCTACGGCTCCCGATTTGCCTTCAAGCCAATATCCCATCCCAGCAAGCACGCTGTTCCACGCGGTTGCGCCAATGATCGTCAGCATCAGGAAACGCGGCAATTTTGTGCCGAACAGGCCAGCAGGTATGGATATGAGGGTGCGAAAACCCGGAATGACATGGGCAATCGGGATCGCCCAGATACGATGTTGCTCGAACCACCCGTCAATATGATCGATTTCAGCCGGTGAGAGCGTGAGCCAACGACCATGACTGCCGGCCCAGCCTTTCAATCTCCGCTCGCCCATTTTGCTGGCTATCCACCACCAAAAGAAAGCGCCGGCGCTTGTGCCGACCGTGCCAGAGAGGATGACGAAAATGATATTGAGTTCGCCGTCTGCCGCCGAATATCCCGCAAGCGGCATGATCACCTCGGATGGTATCGGTGGAAAGATATTTTCCAGCATCATCAATAGAGCGATAGCCAAATAACCAAGCTGGCCAACAAGCTCGGTAATCCACTGTGTCATCGCCACGTCCTCGAATTTCGCCTTTTGCTGTGCAGAAATAGCAGTTGAAGAACCGACCTGGCGCCAGCGAGAGAATCTCCGCCTGGGTCAGGCCAGCTTGAGCCTTTCCCGATACATCTGGCGCATAGGATCATCGCCATCTGCCTTTTTTTAGGGCCAACTTGAGACGAGGAAAGAGATCATGCACCTCGCCCCGCATATGGGTTTCGATGTCTTGGCGAGTGGTGACAAATAGCTGTCCGTTGCCATCATACTCTCCTGATATCTTTCCTTCTCAACCATGCTGGCACAAAGGCGGTTCCGTGCGGAGAAATGGCGCTTGCTTCTGCCGGTGATTGATTGCCCCTGGTTAGCTTGCATGAGTGCGCGCCCCGATCGGGATTCCGCCACTTCAGGATGATCGGAAAGCGAAATAGGGCGAATCCAACCAACACAAGTTAAGCGGGAGGCATCTGAGCCAATTTTATCGGAACAGTCGCGTCGTTAACAGGTTGCTGACCGAAGGTTTAAGCGCACGCGCAGCCGCGGTTGCCCCTGGCAAAACCGTTTTGCACATCTGAAATGCAGGAGACGATCATGGCAGATCTGACCGCCATAGTTGAGCATATGAACATAATCGGCGCTGATGGCGTCCACATCGGGACCGTGGACCGGCTTGAAGGTGACAGGATCAAAATGGTGAAGGCCGATAGCGGTTCTCATGGGGACCATCATCACTTCATCTCGACCGGCCTGGTGGCTGCGGTGGAAAACGATCAGGTGCGCCTTTCGGCTAATGCCGATTCCGCAATCCTGCTCGAAGAGGAACAGGATGGCGGGGCCATCATGGACGACGGCTGACAGCCAGGCGAAGCTAAGGATTGGAACATGACGGACACGGTACGAAAGACGCACGAGGACGATGTCGGGCTCATGACTGACAAGGAACTGATCGACACTTGGGAGGGGGCCTCCGGGAAAGAGATCGAAAATGCTTCCCCCTTCATGCGGGCTGTCATCGAGGCAATGGCCAAGCGGGACATCTCATCATCATCGCATCCACGGGTGGCGTGATGAAAAAGCCCCTGAAGGCTGGAGATGCGGTTTCATGGAAAATCCCTGGCGGTGATGCACATGGCACTGTGGTGAAGAAAGTTACGGTGCCAACCCATATCAAGGGTCACAAGGTAGCAGCCTCCCGCGATAACCCGCAATTCATTGTCAAGACGAATACAGGCAAGCGTGCTGCGCACAAAGCTCAGGCTCTTAGCAAGGAACGGGCTTGAGCAGAAAGGCCATTTCCGAAGGATTTGATATGGATGGCTGCCCCCCTCGTCGCCGCGCAAGAAGGGCAGGGCCGTCTTGCTGATAGTGGGAATCGTGATTTCTCTCTTACTATCGATCTTCATGTGCCACAATTTCTGGCAAGCAGAGGAGTTGCATGAAGATCAGGCAGCCGGCAACAATGCCGCCACCGCGCATACCGGCCCATCCTACAGTCAAAAGCCATGATATAATCGAACGTCCCGAATGCGACGTCGACATGGGCCTCCATGGCCCCATATTACCGTAGGAACTGACGTCGAGTTAACCCCGCAGCGATCAGCGGAACTTTCCTACTCTTTTTGCGATAGCGGTCCCTGAGCGCGGGGCATGTCCTCGGACAAACGCGCCCGCATCGCATATTGCTGCGCCATTTCCCAATGCAGCCGCTTGGCGAGAGGGCTTGCGATTTTCTCCGCCGGGGCAAGTTCCTGAATCTCACGCCTGCGAAAATAGGCGGCATCGTCTTGACGGTGCATCGTGATTTCTCCTCATCTCTCCCATGGAATGCCTCCTGGTCATTTGACCTTCCATTACATGGATCAAGTTACCGATGTCGCCGAATGAAGGCGTTGGGACCATGCGTTTGATTAGAAGCCAAATTCCCGCTCTTCCTAACTTAAGTGAGAAAGTTTCTCGTGATTGCAGCCGGACACGAACGCTTCCAACCGTGTTGGATCAGAAGAATATGAGATATGAGGAGAGACGCCATGCCGCGCGGAGACAAGTCGAGCTATACGGATAAGCAGAAGCGCAAGGCCCAGCATATCGAAGAAGGCTATGAGGATCGGGGCGTCAGCCATGAAGAGGCCGAGCGCCGTGCCTGGGCTACAGTGAACAAGGAATCCGGAGGCGGCAATAAATCCGGTTCAGGTCGCGGCAAAAGCGAGAATCATGATTCATCCAGGAAGGGCGGCCGCATCGCCGGATCAAGTCAAAGCCATGAGAAGCGGTCGCAAGCGGCTAAAAAAGGCTGGGAAACCCGCCGCAAGCAGGCGAATGGCTGATGTCCATCCATAAGATGATATCGCTTCATCCCAACGTAGGGCAGGATTTCAATCCGCTTTTGGCAACCGCGGCCCGCCACGCGATGTTCTGCGCTGAAATATGTACCTCATGCGCAGACGCCTGCATGGCGGAACAGATGGAGATGACGCAGTGCATCCGGTCGTGCCTTGATTGCGCCGACGTCTGTATAGCGATGGGCCGGATCGCCGTGCGCCGCTCAGGCCTCAATATAGAAGTTGTCGGACTGATGCTGGAGAGTTGTGCGCGCATTTGTGATCTGTGCGCGGCCCAATGCAGTCGCCATGAACATGCGCATTGCAAGCTTTGCGCTGATATGTGCCGGGAATGTGCGGCAGATTGCCGCGCCGCACTTCCTACCGTCCAATGAGGGACGCGCCATGAGGTCCGGTAGCAAATTGAAGCGAATCGCCGAGAATATCATCGACGGTTGATGTCGCTATCCCGTTGATAAGCGGCCGCGCTCGCGCGAAGAAGAGCATCAATTGCAAGCACAGCTTCACATGTGGAGCCTGTCATGCTCACGGGAAGAGACGGCCAGCGCAGCCCGCTGGCCGTATCCTTGTCCTCAGTAGGGATAGCCGATCCCATAATAGTCATATACCTGCCGACCATAGGTCTGATCGAACGCCGGCTCGCGACCATTTGCATAATGCGGCGCGCCTTCGATCACACTTTTGTCGAGGTTGACGACATAGCCGCCTTGCTCCGTGTCATATGTCAGGACATCCCAGGGGAGCGGATAGTAATCACTCCCCAAGCCGAACAGGCCGCCGAATTGGAGCACTGCGTATTCGACCTTGCCCGAGTGCTTATCGACCATGAAATTATAGATTGATCCGAGCTTCTCGGCACTGCCGTTATATACGGTCGTTCCCTCGACCTTGTTCGAGGCGATCAGGCGATTGGTTTCGTCGGTGGCGATGTCATTTTGCGCCATGCTATCTCTCCTGTGTTTCGGGTAAGTCCGGATTGAACGAAGGATGAGCGCGCCCTTTCCTCACATTTGTCGTCGACGCGTCAAAGCGCCCTCGAACGATGATGAGACGATCCGCCGGGCAGGGCCCCGTCGTGATTGCCGCCCGATCGATCGGACAAAACAAAATTGGGTGAAACTTTTTGTGCCCTTCCGGGGCTATATTTGATCGCCAGCTTTCCTTGGGTTCTGGCGCTGAGGGATAGCGTCCTCGCCCTATGGAGGAAGCAATGGCTTCAACCTCAAACATATTAGCGCCGATGGTCGAGAAGCTCGGCAGCCGTTCGCGCCTCAATCTTGCTGAGCAAAGGGCGCTTTCTTCACTTCCATACCATGTTCTCGAACTTGGCCGGGACCGCTATTTCTCCAGAGAGGGTGACCGCGCCACCCATTGCAGTGTACTGCTCTCGGGCTTTGCGATGTGCCACAAGGTCACCGCTTGCGGCGCCAGACAGGTGATTTCCATCCACCTGCCTGGAGACCTTTTGGACGTTCATGACGGAACGGCAGAAACGACGACTTCGAACTGCCAGTCGCTCTCGAGCGCCGCAGTCGCACTGATCCCTCGTAATGCCCTGATTTCGCTCGCAAGGGACATGCCTGCTGTGGCTATCGCGCTGTGGGCAGATATGGGCGCAAATGCCTCGATCCTTGCGGAATGGTTGCTCAATCTGGGACGAAGAGACGCACGGGCTCGTGTCGCGCACCTGATATGTGAGATGCAATGGCGCCGGAATGCCGTGACCAACCGGAATTCTCCTCGCGAGATATGGCCCATGACGCAGGAGCAACTTGCTGACGCCACCGGGCTTACTCCCGTGCATGTCAATCGGACGCTGCAAGCGCTGCGCCGTGAAGGCCTGCTGTGCGCTGAACCGCGGAAACTGATTATCCTGGACTGGCCGTCCTTATGTGACATTGGAGATTTTACGCCCGAATATCTGCAATTCGAACCGCCAGCCGGGCGCAGCGACGAGCGGAACCTCTCCGTTCATTAGACAGGATCAGGGCGAAATCAGCGGGACCGATCACGAATGGGCAGCCAGCGACTGCACTGGATCAGGAAATCGGCGCGCGCCATGGGGATGAACGCTGCCCACAGCGGGGTTGTTCGCCACGTTCGGACCGGCGGCCTGTCGCAAATAGCTGCGCCACTGTCATCGGCGACCAGCGATCCTATATCGCAATCAGCAAAATGAGCCCAACCGCCTCCTGCACCACGACGCGATGGCATGGATGACGATGATGTCAGATCTATTCGACATGCCGGTGGTTCCTGGCCTTGCGGCGCGGGACGATCTGCTGACCAAAATGGAGGAAGCTGAGCTCATCGCTAGTATCAATGGCAGTAATCTCACCCCCTTTCGGTTCCAGCAATGGACTGGGAAGCGCCTGACCCATAGCTATGGCTGGAACTATGACTTCGAGCATCTCCGCTTCGCGCCAGCCGAACCAATGCCGGACTGGCTTCTCGAAGTGCGAAGCCGCGCCGCTGCTTTTTCCAGGCTTGCAGCAGACGATCTCGCTCAGGCTCTGCTGATCCGCTACGATCCAGGTGCCGGCATCGGCTGGCACAAGGACAGGCCGGTGTTCGAGCATGTCGTGGGCATTTCGCTTGGCAATGAAGCCGTCCTGCGCCTGCGCCGTCGAACGAGCGCCGGGTTCGATCGCGCCAAAGTCTCGCTGCCACCGCGCTCCATCTATCATTTGTCTGGTGAAGTACGTCACGCTTGGGAACATAGCATTGCCCCTATCGAGGTGCCGCGCTGGTCGATCACCTTCCGCAGCATTTCTGACAAGGTCCGAACGCTGTGAGCAGCCGCTCCTATCCCATCACGCCGGACGGACGGTATTTCGCGGTGCGCGGGCGGCTCTGGCGCATGAGCAACCCTGCTCTCGAACCTGACGAGCGTGAACGCCTGGTGAAGGAACTGATGGACGCTCGCCGTGCCGTCGGCGCGGCGCGGCGCGCAGCCGATGCTGCCGCCGAGACAATCGCGCATGATGCGGTCCATCGCGCCAAGGTGGCGCTTGGCGAACGTGGCCCGGTCTGGTGGTGCGATGGCGCACCCGATCTTAACCGCCATCTCGCGCGCACAGGCCCCTATGCACAATGGTATGCCGGCCTTCCCGAAGGGGAGGGCTAGGGCATTCGCTTACGCTTGAGCTTGTCGGCCAATTCCACGACAACCGGGGCATGGTCGCTGGTCCTGTCCCAGCCGCGCGGACGGCGATCGACCTCGGCCGAAATCAACCGCGCTGCGGCCCTGTCGTTCAAAAGGATATGGTCGATCCGCAGGCCCGCGTTGCGCTCGAACGAATTGCGCCAATATTTCCAGAAGGTGTAGATGCGCTCGTCAGGGTGAAGATGCCGCAGGGCATCGGTCCAGCCCAGCTCGAGCAGCCGCGCATAAGCCTCGCGAACTTCCGGCGCGAACAGCGCATCGTCGCGCCAGCGGTCAGGGACATAGACGTCGAGATCGGTCGGCATGACGTTGAAGTCGCCAGCGATCACCACCGGCGCATCAAGAGCCAGAAGCGTCGAAAGATGATCATGCAGCCTGTCGAACCATCGCAGCTTGTAATCGAACTTGGGGCCGGGTCTCGGGTTGCCGTTGGGAAGATAGAGGCCGGCGATCAGCACACCGTTTACTGCAGCCTCGATGTAGCGGCTCTGCACATCCGCCGGCTCCCCCGGAAGCCCCCGGCGCGTCTCGTGGATCTCGCCGACGCGGCTCAAAATCGCCACCCCATTCCAGCTCTTCTGCCCCAGCCAGATCGCCTCATAGCCAAGGTCGCGCAGGGCGGCTTCGGGGAAGCGCTCATCAGGTGCCTTGAGCTCCTGCAAACATACCAGGTCCGGCTCGGCAAGCGCGAGCCAGCGCAACAGCACCGCAAGCCGCCCGTTGATACCATTGACGTTGTAGGTTGCGATCTTCATGGCGTGGACAGGCGGATCAGATAAGCCTCGGCCAGGCCACCCTTGAAAACCCGGCCGACCTCGATCAGGCGTAAGCGGTCAAAATCCCCCACATTCTCATGATTTCGCGATTTGGTAGGTGTTGAGCCTTGCATTTGCGAGGTGGT
>NZ_JBVVOJ010000026.1:0-36037 GCF_057063145.1 Sphingobium sp. SG1
CATTTCTGCCTCCGCCACAGCGTCGGCGAAGTGAATCAAATCTACCCCCCAAAGGCCAGCGTTTTTCGAGGCGTCCATCTTCCTGCCGCCGCTGCTGATGGACGGCGCCTGGTTCATTGCGCTGGGCCATCTGCGCCGCCACCTGATCGGCATCATGTCACTGGCGATCGGTGCGGTGATCTTCACCACGCTCGTCGTGGCGGCGGTCGCCCATGCCCTCATGCCGTCGCTGCCCTGGGCCGCCTGCGCCGCGCTGGGCGCGATCGTCTCGCCGCCCGATGCCATTGCCGCGCGCGCCGTGCTGCAACGCGTGCATCTCCCCCGCCGCCTGTCGGTCCTGCTGGAGGGCGAAAGCCTGTTCAACGACGCCAGCGGACTGGTTCTCTTCCGCTTCGCCATCGCCGCCGTCGCCACCGGCAGTTTCAGCGCGGTCGCCGGCCTCGAAAGCTTCATCCTGCTCGCCGTCGGCGGGCTGGTGGTCGGCGGCGCGATCGGCGCCATCTGGGTGCTGCTGGTCCGGCGGCTGGGCGACGATTATCTGATGATCGCCTCCTCCATGCTGGTGCCCTGGTCGGCCTATCTGCTGGGCGAAGCCTTCCATGTCTCCGGCGTCATCGCCACCGTGGCCGCCGGCCTCATCTGCGGCTGGTATCAGCATATCGTCTGGTCCGCCTCGGTGCGGATGCGCGGCACCGCCTTCTGGGCGGTGATGATCTTCCTCATGGAAGCGACCGTGTTCATGCTGATCGGCTCATCGCTGCGCGGCGTGGTTGACCGGGTCGGCGGCTTTGCCGTCGTGCTCGACAATATGGCGGTGCCCGTGCTGCTCATCCTGCTCGCCCTCACCGCCGCCCGCTTCGTCTGGGTGTTCGGCTCGGACGCCATCATCATGTTGCTGCGCGCGATGGGCCTGCGCCGTTACAGCCCGGTCGGCCCGCGCGGCGCCACCGTGCTCGGCTGGGCCGGCATGCGCGGCGTGGTGACGCTGGCGGTCGCACTCTCCGTGCCGGAGAGCGTTCCGGGACGCGACTTCCTGCTGGTAGCGGCCTTTGGCGTGATCCTCGGCACCGTCCTGATCCAGGGCACGACGCTTGGCCTGCTGATCCGCTGGGCGGGCCTCTCCGACCCGATTCATGATCGCCCCCGCCTCAGCATGAGCGATGCCGAAGCCGCCATCGCCAGGGTCCAGGCCGTGCGCGTCGAACAGCTCGCCTATGATGCGGCGGGTGAACTCATCCACCCGCAACTGCTCGAACGCTATCAGCGCCGCGCCGTCCTCTCGAAAAATTATGCCGGGCAGGAAGAACAGTTCGCCGACCGGCTCCACGCCCATTTCGATCTGGTGCTGGAGGCAATCGCCGCCGGCCGCGCCGAACTGCTGCGCCTGCACCGCGCCGGCGACATTGATGAACATGTGCTGCAGGAACTGGAACGTGACCTCGACCTGGAGGAACTGACCGCCTGGTCAATGAAGTCGTGACCGCGATGGAAGCCCGGTTGCGCGACCTGCTGAACGCCGACCCCTGGCGCATGGCCATCCTGCATCTGCTCCGCTCGCTCGACCTGCCCGATGGCTGGGTCGCCGCCGGCTTCGTGCGCGATGCGGTCTGGGACCATCTCCACGGCCACGCCCCGTCGATCCCCGTCGGCGATATCGACATCATCTGGTTCGATCCCGCCCGGACCGATCCTGCGCTCGACCGGCAGATCGAGCAGCAACTGGCCGCACTGCGCCCGGACGTCGACTGGTCGGTCAAGAATCAGGCGCGGATGCACCTGCGCAATCGGGACGCACCCTATGCCGATGCCGCTGATGCGATGCGCCACTGGACCGAAACGGCGACCGCCATCGGCGTCCGTCTGACGCCCGACGACCGGCTGGAGGTCAACGCCCCCTTCGGTCTGGATGATCTGTTCGGCTTGCGGCTGGTGCCCGGCCCGGCCTTTCTCGGCGCCAGGCGGACGATCTTCGATGAACGGGTGCGCGCCAAGCAATGGCTGGCGCGCTATCCCCTACTACAGCTTGGCTGATCAGAGCGGCAGCAGCGCACCCACGATCCAGCGTTCCTCGGCGCGCAGTACGCCCCAGGCACGGGCAGCGGCGCGGCTGTCCATCGCCTCGACGCCGATGCCGCGCGCTTCCAGTTCCCGCACGAAGGCGCGGGGCGGCTGTTGCAACCCGCTGCCGGTGCCCAGCAGCAGGAATTCGGGCTTCAGCTCCAGATGGTCGAACAAATCGCCCAGCGCCGCGACGCTCATCGCCGACACCACCGGCGCCTGCATCCAGGCCAATGCCCGGACCGGGCTGAGCAACAGCCCGTCCGGGAAGACATCGTCCTTCACCCGGAAGCCCCGGCCCTGAAAGCCGGTGACGATCGGACCCTGGCCGCTATCGTCGCGGCGCAGTTCGATTCCGGTGTGACGGTCGCTCAGGGCTGGGCTCCGTCGCGCGGACCCATGCGCTCGGCCTGGGCGGCGATGCCGCCCTTCTTCGCCTTCTTCTCGGACGTCTGCGGGCTCAGGCCCAGCGTGATCAGCAGCGAGGAGGAGACATAGACCGACGAATAGGTGCCGACGATGATGCCCAGCATCATGGCCGCGGTGAAGCCGCGCAGCACATGGCCGCCCAGCAGCAGCAGCGCGCCCAGCGCCAGCAGGATGGTGACCGAGGTCATGACCGTGCGCGGCAGCGTCTCGTTGACCGACAGGTCGATCAGCGACTTCATGTCCATCTTGCGGTATTTGCGCATATTCTCGCGGATACGGTCGTCGATCACCATCTTGTCGTTGATCGAATAGCCCACGATGGTCAGCACGGCGGCGATGATGTTGAGGTCGAACTCCAACTGGGTGACCGCGAAGAAGCCCAGCGTCATCAGCACGTCGTGGACGATCGCGACGAAGGTCGACACGCCGAACTGCCATTCGTAGCGGAACCAGGAGAAGATCGCGATGCCGATGATCGCCAGCACGACCGCCAGCACGCCATTCTGGATCAGTTCGCCCGACACCTTGCCCGACACCGTGTCATAGCGCGAGAAGGTGACGCCGGGGAACTGTGCCTCCATCGCCTTGCGGGTCTTTTCTACCACCGCATTGGCCGCGCCGGCGCCGCCCTGCTCGGGCAGCGGCAGGCGGATCTGCACCGTCTTGGGATCGCCGAACTGCTGCAGCGAGCTTTCGCCCACGCGCAGCCCCGCGATCGTGTCGCGGACCTTGTCGGTCTCGACCGCCTGCGGGAACTTCGCCTCGATCATCAGGCCGCCGACAAAGTCGACGCCCAGGTTCAGGCCCTTGTAGAAGGTCGCGCCGACCGCCAGCACGGTCAGCAGCAGCGTCAGGCCAAAGGCCCAGTGGCGCAGCTTGACGAAGCCGATATTGGTGTTGTCGGGGACGAGCTTGAGAAGTTTCATGGGTTGTTCCTCCCGCCCCTCTTAAATGTGGATGTCCGTGGGACGGGTGCGACGCACCCAGCCCGAGACGAGAACGCGCGTGAAGGTCACGGCGGTGAACACGCTGGTCGCGATACCGATCAGCAGCACGATGGCGAAGCCCTTGACCGGGCCGGAGCCCAGCGCGAGCATGATGCCACCGGCGATCGCGTGGGTCACGTTCGCTTCGAAGATGGTGCGGCTGGCTTCCTTGTAGCCAAATTCGATCGCCTGCACGACCCCGCGCCCGCGTCGCCGCTCTTCGCGGATACGCTCATAGATCAGCACGTTCGCGTCGACCGCGGTGCCGATGGTCAGCACGAAGCCGGCAATGCCCGGCAGGGTCAGCGTCGCGCCCAATATGCCCATCACGCCCAGGATCACCAGCACGTTGATGGCCACGGCCAGGTTCGCATACATGCCGAACCGGCCATAGCTCACGAACATGAAGGCAGCGACGGCGACGACCGCGACGATCGATGCGACCAGGCCGGCGCGGATCGAATCGGCGCCCAGGCCCGGACCGACGGTACGTTCCTCGACCACGACGAAGTTGACCGGCAGCTTGCCCGACCGCAGCGCGATCGCCAGCTGGTTGGCGCCCTCGACGGTGAAGCTGCCCGAAATCGTCGCCGACCCGCCCAGGATCGGCTCATTGATGTTCGGCGCCGACAGCACCTTGCCATCCAGGATGATGGCGAAGGGGCGGTTGACATTCTGCGACGTCACCTTGGCGAACTTATTGCCGCCCGATCCGTTGAAGCGGATGGTGACATTGGGTTCGTTGGTCTGCTGGTCATAGGTCTGCTGCGCGTCGGTCAGTTCCTCGCCCGACACCATCACCTGGCGGTGGACCGCGATCATCGGCGGCCCGGCCGGATTGGTCGGATAGGGCAGGACTTCGCTGCCCACCGGCGCGCGGCCCTGGGCCACCTCGCTCGGATTGGCGCTCATGTCGACCAGCTTGAATTCCAGCTTCGCGGTCTGACCCAGCAGCGCTTTCAGCGCCTTGGGATCCTGCAGGCCCGGCACCTGAACGACGATGCGGTTGGCGCCCTGCTGCTGGATGGTCGGCTCGCGCGTGCCCATTTCGTCGATGCGCTTGCGGATGACTTCGGTCGCGACCTGCATCGCGCTCTTGACCGCATTGTCGATTCCCGCCTGGGTCGGCGTGATGACGATGGTGGAGCTGTTGACCACCTCGACATTGAAGTCGCGCTGGCCGGTCAGGCCCGCCCCCTGGGTCAGCGGGCGGATGCGCTCGACGGCGGCATCCACTTCGCTGGGGTTGCGGACCATGAAGCTGAGCTTCCCGTCACGGCTGGAGATATCGCCGATCGCGATCTTCGTCTCGCCCCGGCGCAGTTCCGTGCGGACCTGCTCCTCCATATTGGCGAGCCGCTGCTTGGCCACATCCTGGGTCGACGCTTCCAGCAGCAGATGGCTGCCGCCGGCAAGGTCGAGGCCCAGATTGACCCGCGTCTGCATGAAGGGGGGCAGCTTCGCCACCGTCGAATCGGGCAGGAAGCTCGGGACGGCGCAGAAGATGCCGATGATCAGCGGCAACAGGATGCCGGCGATGGCCCAGCGCGAGAAGTTCAGCATGGTTGGATCAGTCGTTCGCGGGCTTGGCGGTGGTCGGGTCGATCACGTCGGCCAGGGTCGACTTGACCGCCTTGACCTTCATGTTCGGCGCCAGCTCGATATCGACATAGATGTCGTCGACGCGCGCGACCTTGCCGACCAGGCCACCGCCGGTCACGACCTGATCGCCCTTCTTCACGGCGTCGATCTTGCCCTTATGCTCCTTCATCTTCTTCTGCTGCGGACGGATCAGCAGGAAGTAGAAGACGACGAAGATGAGGACCAGCGGTGCCATCTGCACCAGGACACCGGCGCCGGAGGCTTGCCCGCCCGCGGTCTGGGCAAAGGCTGGAGTAATGAACATGGTGGGACTTTCGCCTTGTTTTTCGGTCTCCCCAACCCGCAGGGCGCGGGCATGGGATCAAGCGCGGGCGGCTAACACAGATGGCCGGGGCAAGGCAACATGCTTGGCTTTTCGCGCCCGGAATGACGGGCTTTGAAAGCATCGGGCAGCGGGCGGGAAAGCCGGTCATTTGCACGCCCCGCAAAAAGCCTGCATCGAATCCCTTGCAACTTCCAATTCATCCCTCTATTGGGCGCCCTCCGGTCGGGACGTAGCGCAGCCTGGTAGCGCATCACACTGGGGGTGTGGGGGTCGGAGGTTCGAATCCTCTCGTCCCGACCAAGGAAAACCGCCGTTTCTTGCCAAGTGTAAGGAACGGCATTTTCGCTTCAGCAATCACATAGCAAGCACCGCGGGCAATTCCGCGAGTGCGAGCGGTGACGCCCTGTGAAGTGGGCGCAGTTGCCTTCCCCGATGGAGTCGGCGAGTCAGTTCGCGAATGTCATCGATCGAGGCGGCTGGATCGCGCAGCGTTGCGGTGAACTAAGCAAGGCCCGTCATCGCATTGCCCTCGGGCCGCGCCTCGGCCCTCATATAGGCGTCTCCTTTGCGCACCGTCACATAATGCCAGGGGCTGGCCTGTTTCTGCCAGAAATCGGCTGGATCAGATTTCCTGTTGTCGGGCTAGGTCGCCGCCTCTGCGAGATCCTCCGCGGTCAGGAGAACCTGGACATTGGCGCGGGTCGGGCCGCTCAGGTTGCGGTCGGCGATGGCGCCGGTCGCCCGGTGGCCGATCAGTCCTTAGGCGAGAGCGGGCGAAGTCATCGAGATAAGAACGGCGGTCCGGATCAGCTTACGCATGAGCGCACCATCAGCGCTTGTCCGCGCACGATCCAGCAATTCGATGCATCATTAGATCTGAGGCAACGCCCCTTAAAATAGGCAGATCAGGCAGACGAATCCGGGAATAATCTGGCTCTCAGCTTATACGCCGTCTTCTTGAATCTGGGCGTCCCGCCGCACGCCTCTGCTTCCAGAAAAGCGGCGCGACCGAACCGATTATCGCTTGCGCAGGCGGCCGTTTCCAGCGTTACCGGGCGGAGTTCGATCGGCAATATCATCTGAAAAAGGAGATGATGGGCCCGAAACCTCCACCCGCGCATTTCTATCATGTTTACGCACCCGACTGTGGGGAGGTGATGGATGAGCATCCTTATAAATGGCGCCGTGGCCGAGGGTCCTAAAGACCCCCGCATTTCTCTCCTCGACTTCCTGCGGGAGCATCTGGGTCTCACCGGATCGAAGAAAGGCTGCAATCAAGGTGCATGTGGCGCCTGCACCGTGCTGGCCAATGGGGAGCGGATTCTGTCCTGTCTCGCGCTTGCCGCTCAATATGAGGGGCAGGAGATTACAACAATCGAAGGCTTGGGCAGCGCCGACAATCTGCACCTTCTGCAGCAAGCCTTTGTCGAGCATGACGGCTTCCAATGCGGCTATTGTACACCGGGACAGATATGCTCTGCGGTCGGAATGGCCGCCGAGTTGAAACGCGGTGTCCCCAGCCATGTAACGCAAGCGCTCGACAGCCGCAGCATCGCAATCACGCGCGACGAGGTACGCGAGCGGATGAGCGGCAACCTGTGCCGCTGCGGCGCGCATAATGGCATTGTCGACGCAATCCTGGAGAGTTTTGCGGAGGTCGCCCAATGACCCCCTTTACCTATCATCGCGCCACCACGGCCGACGAGGCGCTTCGACAGGCCGGCGGCGGGGTCCGCTATCTTGGCGGAGGAACCAACCTCGTCGATCTCATGCGGGAAAATATCGAGCGTCCCTCGGCATTGATCGATGTGACAGGCCTGCGCACGGACATTGTAGAACAGTCTGATGGCAGCATCCTGATCGGCGCCGCGGCGCGCAACACGGCGGTGGCAGAACATCGTGCCATCCGCGAACGATACCCACTTCTTTCACGCGCGATCGTCGCCGGTGCCAGCGCCCAAATCCGCAATATGGCGACCGTCGCCGGCAACGTCCTTCAGCGCACCCGATGCCTCTATTTCTATGATCAGGATGGCACGCAATGTAACAAACGCATCCCAGGAACCGGGTGCGATGCAATTGGGGGCTTCACCAGAAATCATGCGATCCTTGGCGCGTCCGATGATTGTATCGCCACCCATCCATCGGACATGTGCGTGGCATTGGCTGCGCTCGATGCCATTGTTCATCTGCTGGGTCCGAACGGGGAACGCCAGATCGCGTTTGCTGACGTTCATCGCTTGCCCGGCGATCGCCCGGATATCGACACCAATTTGCATGAGGGCGAACTCATCACCGCCATCGAACTGCCAGCAGCCTCACCCACCGCGCGCTCGACCTACCGCAAGGTCCGCGATCGGGCGAGCTATGCTTTTGCGCTCGTTTCGGTCGCAGCTGTGCTCGATGTGGAACAGGGACATGTGCGGGACGTCCGGCTCGCGCTCGGTGGCGTTGCCCACAAGCCATGGCGTGCGGAAAGGGCGGAAGCGCTTTTGCGTGGGTCACCCGCAACGATAGATGCCTTCACAAAGGCTGCGTCGGAGGAACTGGCCCAGGCCCGACCGCTCCGGGACAACGGCTTCAAGGTCGAGCTAGCGCGGCGGACGATGACCGCGGTGCTTACGCAGTTGATGGAGGACATGGCATGAGCCTGATCGATAGCGGCAAGGCATTGGCGCAAGGCCTGATGCAGGGTGCGATGGCCAAGGTCGTGGCACTTGCACCCGACAGCTGGATTCCGGGCGGCGAACCTGATCCGCTCATCCGCCACCAGCATGGCCATGTCGGCAAGCCCGTGTCACGCATCGACGGCCCGCTTAAAGTATCAGGCGCAGCCCTATTCGCAGCAGAATTTCCTCTGGAGGACATGGTCTATGCCGCCATCGTCTATAGCAGGATCGCGAAAGGCCGGATCACCTCGCTAGATGTCCAGGCGGCGGAGACAGCGCCCGGCGTCGTGCTCGTGATGACCTACCGCAATGCCCCGAGGTTGAAGCCCGCGCCTTTGTTCATGAGCGATCCCAAGGCCGCAGCTGGCGACAGCATTCCCGTGCTGCAGGATGAGAAAATCTACTGGAATGGTCAGCCGATTGCCATTGTGCTTGCTGACACGCAGGAGCAGGCAGACCATGCCGCCGCCCTGGTCGATGTGAAATATGCAGCAGAGCCGGCGGAAACCGACTTCCACGCGGCGATCGCCAAGGGGACGACCCAGTCGCAGTTCATGGGCCAGCCCCTGCATGACGAGGTGGGCGATGCGCAGGGGGCATTCGAACAGGCCGCCGTCAAGGTCGACGCGGCCTATTCGACGCCGCGCCACAATCACAACCCCATCGAGCTTCATGCCGTCACGCTAGCGTGGCAGGGTGACATGTTACGCATCCATGATGCGCAGCAGGCCGTCGCACATTCGGCCTGGACGCTGGGGCAGGTGTTCGACTTGCCAGCCGACAAGGTGGTCATCACCTCGCCCTATGTCGGCGGCGGTTTCGGCAGCAAAACTTTGTGGCAGCATCAGATCGTCGCAGCGGCAGCGGCGAAACTCGCCGAGCGACCTGTGCGACTGATGCTGACGCGCGAAGGCGTCTATCGGATGGTGGGTGGTCGCTCACCGACCGAGCAGCGCGTTGCCCTCGGCGCAGACGCGCAGGGGAAGCTCACCGCACTCATTCATCGCGGTGTAACCGCCAAGACATCGCACAATGTCATGCCCGAGCCATTCATTCTCCCGACGCGCAGCGCCTACGCCGCGGAGAATATCCTGTTGGACGTCCAGCATGTCGAGATCGACATGACCAGCAACACCTTCATGCGCGCGCCCGGCGAGGCGGTCGGCACCTTTGCGCTTGAATGCGCGATGGACGAACTTGCAGAGAAGCTCGGAATCGACCCGATCGAACTGCGCTTGCGCAACGAGCCGGAGAAGGATCCGATATCCGGCCTGCCCTTCTCAGCCCGGCATATTGACCAGGCATGGCGCGACGGGGCCGAGCGTTTCGGCTGGAGCGCGCGCAACCCGATGCCCCGGATGCAGCAGGAAGGCGAATGGCTGGTCGGCATGGGATGCGCCACCGCGACCTATCCCTATTACCGCATGCCCGGCGGTGCTGCCCGTATCACCCTGTCTCGCGACAGCCAGGCAATAATTGACATCGCCGCCCATGAAATGGGCATGGGTACCGCCACTGCCCAGACGCAGGTGGCAGCCGAGCGACTTGGCCTGCCGATGGAGCAAATTCGCTTCAATTATGGCGACTCTACCCTGCCCGGTCTGGTCCTTGCAGGCGGGTCGCAACAGACGGCATCAATCGGAGCCTCCGTGATCGCGGCCTATAACAAGCTGGTTGTGGAACTACTGGCGCTGGCCGGGAACGATTCCCCTCTCGCTGGCCTCAAACATTCAGAGGTGGGGAGCCGGGATGGCGGCCTTGCCAGCCTGGAAGATCCATCGCGGTATGAAAGCTATGCTTCCATCCTCTCGCGCGCCCAGCGCGACGCCGTCGTCATCGAAGCCGAGCCGCCCATGCCGCTTGAGACGATGCACTGGTCGATGCACAGTCATGGCGCCATGTTCTGCGAAGTGCGGGTCAACATGGTTACGGGCGAACCGCGCGTCTCCCGCTTCCTGGGATCGTTTGACTGCGGTCGCATCCTCAACCCCAAGACCGCGGCAAGCCAGTTCAGGGGCGGCATCATCATGGGGCTGGGCCTCGCGCTGATGGAAGAGGCACAGTTTGACGAGCGGAGCGGACGGATCATGAACCCCAGCCTCGCCGAATATCATGTGCCTGTGCATATGGACGTTCCCGAAATCGACGTTATCTGGACCGACGTTCCAGATCCCCACACACCCATGGGCGCGCGGGGCGTCGGCGAAATTGGTATCACCGGCACGGGCGCCGCAGTCGCAAACGCGATCTACAATGCGACTGGAAGGCGTGTGCGCGATTTGCCGATAACCCTCGACAAATTAATCTAAGTTAAGATTGTGTCAGATCGCCTGGGATTTTATGATAGGGTAATTGCGTCACAGACGACGGCCGGATTATCGGCTCGCAGGGGATTTATGACCGCAATAACCCGCCATCACTGATCTCGATCAAGGTGAAACGCCGCCCCCGGTGTCTGGCAGCATTGCGAAACCAAATTGAGCTGGACAGAGTTAAGGATGCGCCCGATGGGCGAACCGGGCGCATGCCCGATCTTCGCACTTTCAAAGACCTTGGGGACAGCGTGGCGGATTTTGACAAGACCGATCTGACGAACTGTGATCGTGAGCCAATCCATCTTCTCGGCGCGATCCAGCAGCCCGGCTTCCTGATCGCGGTCAGCACTGATTGGATCATTGCCCGGGTATCCGCAAACATCCGCGATCTTCTGGGCTCCGATCCGGAGGCGCTGATTGGTGCGCCGCTGCCAGACTATGTTCCCGCGACCTTCCTGCATGACCTGCGCAATCGTATTTCCCTGCTGGCTGAGCCCGATATGGTTGAGCGTCTGTTCGCCTGCCAGATCGGCACATCTGGCCAGCCTTACGATGTGGCAGTCCACTTCTCGAACGGTCAGATCGTCATCGAAGCGGAACCCGGCTCGGCGGCAGGTGGCGATGCCACCAACGCGGTTCGCGGGATGATGTCACGGCTCGACCGCACGAAAGACATGACGGCGTTCTTCCGCGAGGGCGCCCGGCAGGTGCGCGCTCTGCTTGGTTATGATCGGGTCATGGTCTATAAATTTGCAGCCTCCGGCGCCGGTGCGGTCGTCGCCGAGGCGAGTAAAACAGGCATCGGCAGCTTTCTGGGGCTGAACTATCCGGCCAGCGACATCCCCCGCCAGGCGCGCGAGCTCTACAAGCGCAACCTCGTCCGGGTGATACGCGATGTGGACGCGCAGCCGGTGCCCGTCGTCCCCGAGATTGATCGGTCGGGTAAGCGCCTTGATCTGTCGCTCTCGATCCTGCGATCGGTTTCGCCAATTCATATCGAGTATTTGAAGAACATGGGAGTGGCAGCCTCCCTGTCGATCTCGATCGTGGTCGACGACAAGCTCTGGGGGCTGTTCGCCTGTCACCATTATTCGCCGCGCTCGCCGACGTTCGAACGCCGTTCGGTGTGTGAGCTGTTCGCGGAAATGTTCGCAATGCGCCTCGAATCGCGCGAACGTCGCCAGGTTGCCGAATATGAGGAGCGCGCTCGCAACATCTCTGATCAGCTGCTTGGTGCGGTGGCATCGGACGAGACGCTGCTGCAGGATCCCGATTGGCTTGGAGACATTCTGACGAGCGCAATCCCCGCTGACGGCGTCGGCGTCTGGATCAACGGCAACTACGCCTTCTCCGGTGTCACCCCGCCGACGGAAGAGTTTCGACGCATCGTCAGGGCATTGAACGGGCTGGCCGCTGGCCGTGTCTTCACCACCGATACAATCGGCAGCCTTGTCGATGGTGCTGATGAATATGCCGAGCAGGCCGCTGGCCTCCTTGCGATCCCGATTTCTCGCTCACCTCGCGACTATGTCATGCTGTTCCGAAAAGAACTCAAGCAGTCGGTCCGTTGGGCGGGCGATCCCCATAAGCCAATTGAATATGGCCCCAATGGCCCTCGTCTCACCCCGCGCGAAAGTTTCGCTGAATGGAAAGAGACGGTGGAAGGGCATGCCGAGCCGTTCACGAAATCCGAGTTGCGTGTCGCGGAAACTCTGCGCGCGACCCTGATCGAGGTTGTGTTGCGTCTGGCCGATGAGGCGGCCGCCGAACGGCGTCAGTCGACCGCGCGTCAGGAAATGCTGATTGCAGAGCTTAATCATCGTGTGCGCAATATTCTCGGCGTGATCCGTGGTTTGATCCGGCAGTCTCAGCCCGACAGTCCCGAAGTGAAAGAATTTGTCCGTCTCGTTGATGGCCGGATTCATGCGCTGGCGCGGGCGCATAACCAGATCACCGATGACCATTGGGGGCCGGCACCGCTCGGCGCTTTGATCGATGCCGAAGCGGCGGCTTTTGCCGCCGACCGGCAAAGTGCGATCATTGCCAATGGCACACCGACGCTCCTCAATCCCCAGGCCTATTCGACTATGGCTCTGGTGGTCCATGAACTCGTCACCAACTCCACGAAATATGGCAGCCTGTCCGGAACGGGCGAAGTGCATATCGACTGGTCGCGCGATCATAAGGGCGACCTACGGTTTGTGTGGAAGGAAAGCGGCGGTCCAACCGTCCAGGCACCCAAGCGGAAGGGTTTTGGAACCACCATCATCAAACGCTCGGTCCCATACGATTTGGGTGGTCAGGCAAACATTGAATACGCCTCAGAGGGTGTGCGCGCCGAGTTTCTCATTCCTTCCCGGCACGTCTCCGACGCTCGCAAGGTTGATGGTCCCACGATCCACATCCAGCGCCCGAACATGTCGAGTCAGCACCCTGTCGACACCGGGGTGGCCGGCCAGAAATCAGTGCTGCTGGTTGAGGACAGCCTCATCATCGCGCTGGATGCCGAAGACATCCTCAATCGCTTTGGCGCTTCTGTATCCACCGCGTCCACCGCAGAGGCGGCCCACGACCTGCTTGATGAGGCCCGCTTCGACTTCGCGATCCTCGACATCAACCTGGGCGATCAGACAAGTTTCGGGATCGCCGACAGGCTGCAAGAGCAAGGCGTCCCCTATTTCTTCGCGTCAGGCTATGGAGAGCAGGCAAGCCTTCCCATGGAGCACAGGTCGGCCATGGTCGTGCAAAAGCCATACACCACGCATAATGTGGCAAAGGCTGTGCAGGAGCTGTTCGACTGATCCGAACCAGCTTGTCCTGGAGGCGCGCAGACCTCCGGGATGAAGGAACTTCCTGAGAGACAGCGACTTTTGCCCCTTAAGTGCGTCGAGGCATGTCGCTCATGGGGACTCATAGAATGTCGATCTTACAGCAAGGTACGCAGGCGCTGCCGATTGGCGCCGCCGCCGATCTCAGCAAGGGCAACCTCTCCGACATCGATTTGCTGCACAGCATCAGCGTCGCCCTTATAGGCGAGCAAGACCGTTTTGAACTCTACGGTAAGATTGTTGAGGCGGCTGTGGCCATTACAGGTTCGCAGTTCGGCACGATGCAACTTCTTTGCCCAACAGACGATCCTTCGGGCCATGGCGGAGAACTCCAGCTTCTCGCGCATCGCGGCCTGCCGTCCGAGGCGGTTGGTTTCTGGCAATGGGTAAACCCGCGCGCCTATAGTAGCTGTACGCTGGCTCTGAAATTCGGCCAGCGCGCGATCATTCCTGACTTCGAAGAATGGGAAGATATCGCTGGCACACCGGATCTGGCGGCATTTCGCAAAACCGGAATTCGATCGGCTCAGACCACCCCACTGCTGTCGCGGACCGGCAAGTTGCTTGGGATGATCTCGACGCATTGGGACAGGCCGCATCAACCAACCGATCGCGACCTTCGAATGCTCGACATCGTCGCGCGTCAGGCCGCCGATCTTCTCGAGCGGACGATCGCAGAAGAAACGCTGCGCCAGCTCAATGAGACGTTGGAGCTTAGGGTCGAGGAGCGCTCGCGCGAACTCATGGCGTCGGAAGACCAGGTTCGACAGCTTCAGAAGATGGAAGCGATCGGCCAGCTGACCGGTGGGGTCGCACATGACTTCAACAACCTGCTCACGATCATTCGTTCATCGGCGGAACTGCTCGGCCGTCGAGAGCTGCCGCGTGACAAGCAGAAGAAATATATCGACGCAATTGCGGAGACAGCCGATAGGGCTGCCAAACTCACCGGCCAGCTCCTCGCGTTCGCGCGACGACAGGCATTGCGTCCGGAAATCTTCAATGCCTCGGCAAAGGTTGAGAGCGTGGCTGACATGCTCCGCACCGTTGTCGGCGCCCGCGTGGCGCTCGAGGTCGAAGCCATCTGCACATCTTGCTTCGTGGAGGTAGACGCTTCGCAGTTCGAAACGGCGCTGATCAACATGGCTGTCAACGCACGCGATGCCATGGATGGCGAGGGCCGCATCGTGCTCGCAATTGAAGCGGCCGGCTCGGTTCCTGCGCGACGAGGGCATGCTGCAGCCAAGGGCGACTTCGTAAAGGTCTCTGTCACTGATACCGGCTCTGGCATTCCCACAGAGCAGCTCGAGCATATCTTCGAACCCTTCTTCACGACCAAGGAAGTGGGAAAAGGCACGGGACTGGGTCTAAGCCAGGTGTATGGATTCACGAAGCAGTCGGGCGGAGAGATCGACGTCATCAGCAATACGGGTAAAGGCACGACGTTCAGCCTGTACCTTCCGCGCACATCAGCTCCTGACGATAAGCGCGACATCACTCTGTCCCACGCCGTGATTGCAACCGAAGCCAGCATCCTGATCGTTGAGGATAATGAGTAGGTCGGCGAGTTCGCGTCGCACTTGTTGGCCGACATGGGGTTCACCACACGGCGCGTTTCCAATGCCCGCGAAGCGCTACTCGTCCTGGAAAGCGATCATGCTGACATCGACATCGTCTTCACCGACGTCATCATGCCTGGCATCGACGGGGTCGAGCTGGGACGAAAAGTGCGTTCTCGCTGGCCGGAGCTGACGGTTGTTTTGACAAGCGGTTACAGCCATGTCCTCGCTGATGATACGCGCCATGGCTTCACCTTGCTCCACAAGCCTTACTCCGTCGATGAACTCTCGCGCATCCTTCGTAGAGCCCGTGAGCGCAATTGCTGAGCTGCTGCGGCGGACCCGATCATGGGACATTTTGCTCGGTCCGGCCTTAAGCGACCGTCCGAGATTTGCAGACGTTCCGAACCAGTTCAATGGCGGCTTCAGGTCGTGCATGCTGGGGTCCTTCTCCCTCGGGATTTCGCTGTTTGTTCTCGTTCCAACCGGATTCAACTGATGCGATGAGCAGCGTTTAGGGCGCAGACCCGCTGCACAGGTTTGCAAGTCTGCATGTCAAGCTCGGGACACGCTTTTTCTGCAGTACAGCCAGCGGGCTTCATGGCGCAGCGCCCGACTTGATTTCCGTTTGCGTGCTGTGGACCTGAACCATCGCCGACCATAGAGAGGGCGGTAACGTCGCGCAGAAAATGGGTGGTCCTTGGTTAGAAACGATCAGGCAATTGATCCGATCCGGCATATGCATGCCCTGATGATGGCCATGCTTCTGGTCCTGAGCCTCGGCCTAGCCAGGCCGGCTTGGGCGCAGGCGGCTTCGGCGACTGATCCGGCCGCCCGGCTGGCGGAAGCGGAAAAGGATGTGCGCTCGGTCGACCAGAGCCTCGACACGCGCATGGATGCCGATGATCGCAAGTTGCTGCTGGCAAAAGTACTGGCCGCCAAGACGGTCGCGTCAGGCGCAGCCGTCGACTTGCAGGATCAACTGGCCCTGCTCGATGCCAAGCTGACGGGGCTGGGCACCGTCGCGGCGGGCAGCAGCGAAGCGCCCGACATCAAGCGGCAGCGTGCGGCCCTGACGCGGCAGCGGTCCGCGATCGATTCGGCGATCAAGCGCGGCAATCTGATTGGTGTCGAGGCGCAGCAACTGGCCGACGAGATCGAACGGAGCGAGGCGGAACAGTTTAGCGAAAAAATCACGACCCGCTCGCCATCGCCCTTGTCGCCCGGCTTCTGGTCCGGGCTTGGCCATGCCTTTTCCCGCGACTGGCGGCGCGTAGCCGCTTTTCTGGAGATAGGCCAGGAACAGGCCGCAGAGGCGCTGCGCAGTCATCGGCCATGGCATGCGCTGGCGGGCCTGCTGCTGGGCCTGCTGATCCTCGGGCCAGGACAGGTCGCCGCGCGGCATATGGGGCAGCACATGCTGACCGAGGGCGTGCCGGGGCGGCGGGTGCGGCGCTCCACCTATGCGCTGTGGCGGGTGGCGGTCGGCACTTTTGCGCCGTTGCTGGCGGCGCTTTCGATCGCACAG
This sequence comes from Sphingobium sp. SG1, assembly GCF_057063145.1. Classification (NCBI taxonomy): domain Bacteria; kingdom Pseudomonadati; phylum Pseudomonadota; class Alphaproteobacteria; order Sphingomonadales; family Sphingobiaceae; genus Sphingobium; species Sphingobium sp. SG1. The sequence continues at coordinate 16,300 of NZ_JBVVOJ010000026.1, forward strand.
GGATTGCGCTGGTCCGGACTGGTTGCGGATCGGTGGGAGCCTTTACTGGGCGCGTTCGTGGGCGGCTGCGCCTTTAGCGGCTTCACCTTCTCCGTGCTCGGTGCGCTGTTGATGCGTAGCCGGCCATCCTGGCGGATTGCGGCGATCAGCGACAATGGCGCGACCAGACTGCGGCCCTATACTTTTCTGCTGGCGCTGCTCGCGTTCCTCGGCGTGATCTATGCGCAATTCAATGCGTCCGTCGGCGTAAGCAAGGCGGCGCAGGAAGCGACGCAGGCGGTCTTCGCCCTGCTCCACATCTTGCTGGTGAGCGCCGTCCTCATCACCGTGGCGCGTCTGCGGACAGCCAAGATGGAGACCGAGGCCCCCGATCGTAATGAGAGCGTCAGCGGCCCTATGAGCCTGATCGCGTGGATCGTCGTCGCGGTGGCGACGATCGCTCTGCTGCTCGGCTATTTCAGCCTCAGCCTCTTCCTGCTGCAGATGGTGAGTTGGGCAACGGTGCTGGGATCAGCGGTTTATCTGCTGATGGCAGCGATCGACGATCTGGCTACGACCATATTCGACCGCTCCAGCCGCTTCGGCATGGCGTTAGTCCGCAGCCTTGGCCTGCGCGGGAGCGCGGTCGAGCAGTTCGGCGTCCTGTTGTCGGGGCTGTTGCGGCTGGCGGTGCTGCTAATGGGCTTCTCTTTGCTATTGTCGCCATTTGGCGCGGGCAACGTCGCCAGCCTGTTCAGCCGTCTCGGCGCGTTGGCAGAGGGCTTCGAGATCGGCGGCGTTGCGGTCTCGCCCGGCGCCATCCTGCGCGGCATATTGGTGCTGCTGATCGGTCTGGCGCTGGTGCGAGGCTTCATGCGCTGGCTAGAGCGACGCTATCTGCCGGTCACCGACCTTGATGGCAGTGGTCGCAATTCCGTCAGTCTGGTCGCGCGCTATGTCGGCATTGCATTGGCGGTGATCTGGGGGCTGGCCTCACTCGGGATCGGGATAGAACGCATCGCTATCCTGCTGTCGGCCTTGTCCGTTGGCATCGGTTTTGGTCTTCAGGCTATCACACAGAATTTCGTGTCCGGGCTGATCCTGCTTGCCGAACGGCCGATCAAGATCGGCGATCTGGTTCGCGTTGGCCAGGATGAGGGGGATGTGAAGCGGATCAGCGTGCGATCGACCGAAATCGAGCTACCCGACCATTCGACCCTCATCGTGCCCAATTCAGAACTCATCACCAAGACGGTGCTCAACAAGACGCTGGCCAGCCCGCTCGGCCGGATGCAGATTCAGTTTTCGGTGCCGATCGAAACGGATGCGGACAAGGTGCGGGACATTGTGCTGGCGACCTATGCTGACGAGCCGGCGGTGCTCGCCGAGCCCGCCTATTCCCTATTCATAGATTCGATCGCGGACGGTCGCATCTTCTTTAACAGCTTCGCCCATGTCGCCAGCCCGCGGGCGGCATATGGCGCCCGCAGCAATGTCTTCACCGTCCTGCTGCGCCGGTTCCGCGAGGAAGGGATTGAGATCGGCACTGTGGCCCAGCGCATGGAACTGATCAATACGGGACACCTGAACTGAGGCTCGGTCACTGACCTTGATCAGCAGATTTCGATCACAAGAGGGCTGTCCCGACAATGCCGTGTCGCCGGAGCTCGATGCGGCTTCGAGCGTCCAATTCGGTTCGAAATAGGGCGATGGCGGAAGCGGAAACGATGTGTACCGCCTCGGCCACGTAAAAGCATGGATGCCTCACTCCAAAGCACAAGTTCGTTGATACGCGCGTTCTGCCGGCGGGAAGGCATGGCGTCCCTGTTAAATGTCATACACAGCAAGATTGAGCGATTCCAGTTCAGCATTTTGACCGTAGCGGGCGCTCGGCAGCCAAACTGGCTTACTTCTCACAAGACAGTTTTCACTAGGTAATGAGAAAATTATTGGCCGGAAAATACTGCCGAACTCATAGCACGGCGGGGGGTAGCTTGAAATGACCACGATTCATCGACCTCTCCACGCAATATTCCGGACTGCGGCGTAGGACATGTAGAGCGGGAGGAAATGAGATCGCATGGAGTCGCTGTGAGCCCACACGTCATCCGCAAACTTGAATTGGTCGAGCCGCTGGCCGGGGTTGAGAAGGAGATGATCCTGTCGGCCTGCAGCGATATTCGTTCGGTACCGCGCAGAAGGGACATTATTTCGGACGGTGCATCGCCCGAATTTCTACATCTCGTCGTCGAGGGTTGGGCTGCTCGCTATAAAATTCTGAAAGATGGTTCACGGCGGATCACTGCCTTTATGCTTCCAGGCGATTTTTGCGATCTGCACGCCACACTACTGGATGCGATGGACCACGCCATTGTGGCCGTGACCGATTGCCGGATCGCCTATGTAGCCAACGAAGAAATAGACCGCATCACTCGAATGTCGGCCACGCTCGCGCGCGCCTTCTGGAGGGCTACCTTGGTGGACGAAGCCATTTTGAGGCAATGGCTGGTCAATAGCGGCCGGCGCAATGCCTTCGAGGCCGTGGCCCATCTCCTGTGCGAACTGCACTTTCGATCAAGACTAATTGGCCTTGGTAGCGACCGCCTCGCATTGCCGCTAACTCAGGAAGATCTCGCCGATGCCAGCGGGCTCACCCCCGTGCATGTTAACCGTATGCTGCAACGCATGCGCAAGGAAGGCCTGATCGAAATGGCCAACGGCCAGCTCTTCGTGCCGGATGTTAAAGCGCTGCGCCAAAGGTGCGGCTTCGAGCCGGACTATTTCCATTTGAAGATTTCCGACGACTATCCCTCTGATCGTCCGGAGCATCTGAGCGGTGCGACGATGGAATTTTTGACATAAGCTGACGTTCTGACCGCGCGAGGAATCACGTGCGAATGACGATGGCGATGTCACCGCTCTGGTCGAGCGGTTTGACGATATTGTCTCGCCCATGCGCTCGAAGATGATATCCACTCTGGTAACTAGTATCGTCGGGAGCCAATGCAGAGTTGTCGAGGATCGACGTTATCGGTTCGCGAAAATGATCCGGCGCGCAGGACCGTTGAAGCTCAGCCCAAGCTGGACTGAATCAGCGCCAGTGGCGTGGCGACCGGCCAAGCCTGACATGGGAGATGCAGTCGCCCCCGAATTGGCGGCGCACGCTCCATTGGATGTCTATCACGCACCTGATGACGGACTCCCGAGCCGGACCCATGCATCATGATGGGCGAAGCGTGGCGGAATATTCGCGGTCATTTTCTGCAGCCCCTCAACATCGATGAGCCTGACCACCGCCTTGCGTCGCTCGAGTAATCCGCTGCTATCCAGTCGCTTTAGGGTCCGATTGACATGCACAGCAGTCAAACCGAGCAACTCGCCCAATTGTTGCTGTGTGAGGGGTACCTCGAAGCGGTTTTCCTTGGCCAAGCCTGATAAATTCGCCCGGTCATACAGATCAAGCAAAAATGCGACCATCCGCTCAAGCGCGGAGGTCGCGCCCAGCCAGGACAATTTCTGCATGAGCGCCACCCGTTCCTTCTGGGTGCTGAGAAACAGACCCGTAGCAAGACGCGGATTTTCCATCAGCAACTTACCGATGGCGGCATTAGGGATAGGGCAGATAATCGCATCCGTGAGGGCTTCCAGCGTCTCGCCGGCGTGGACGAGGGAAAGGCTGGGGAAGCCGAGCATATCGCCGGGCAGATGCACTTTGACAATCTGTCGACGGCCGTCGCGCAGCATCACCGAGGAGCCGACCCACCCTTTTAGAAGGAAGAAGACGCCGGCAACCTGATCGCCTTCTCGCCGGATGATATGATGTCGCTTTACGGACCGCTTGCTGCTCGTCCACCCTTCTGCGATCCGAATTTCTTCAGGCGTGAGAGGCACGAATTCTTCAAGGCGATGATAAGGTGGCAGCATGATCTCTCCGAAGGTCCGGAGTGTCCATCCGCCATTCGCTAACCCAGCGCACTTACAAGGATCAGTCAAAAGCCGGCATTTTTTTACTGAAAGTTCAATGCGACTGATCCAGTTTAGCCAACCCGACTTGCACGCCTTCGGCGCGCAATTATTCCCATCCGGCCACATATCCGCTGCGCTCTGATTTCGATCGATAAGAGAGACATCGCCCCTCGTTCTGATAGATGCTGGTGTTCCGGCCCCATCCGCGGCGCGCATTGATGAGGTCATGATCCAGCATGATCAGGACCTTTCTTGAAATTGGCGCCACCAGGGCATTTCCCCCCGCATATGGCCTTCGTCCTGTGTGAAATGGTCCATGATATCTTTCATTTGGTCAGCGCATGCGCGCACCAGTACCCAACTTGGATCACTCATATTCTTTCCAGCAAGGTCCCGTAGAAGGGCGATCTCCTCCGCCATCAGCGTCAGTGCTTCGACATCATCACGCATCCGAAATTCCTGGCCTTTCCCCGCTCCTCTCATTGGCTTCAAACTCGACGCGGCGAAGAAATATCCGCGATCTCGATCTCCTGCTACGCTGGAAACGGGATCATTTGCGCAACGATCCATTTCTGGGCAAAGGAGAAAAGCGGTGAGGCGGACGCATTGGCCCAAGACATTGACGATTATCCGCCATGGCCAGAGTGTAATCATCTCGCGCGCGATGCTGCCATGCAGGCTGATATCGAACGCGTAGATTTGTCGTATCGCTATGCCGACATAGCGGTTACGCCCCCTCTGACATTGCCGCTTACTCAGGAAGATCTCGCCGATGCGAGCGAGCTGACCCCGGTGCACGTCAACCGCATGCTTCAGCGTATGCGAAAGGAGGGCCTGATCGAAATGGCGAACGGCCAGCTCTTCGTGCCGGATGTTGGCGCTCTGCGCCAACGCTGCGGTTTCGAGCCGGACTATTTTCACTTGAAGATATCGAACGACTACCCGTCTGACCGTCCCGAGCATTTTACCGACGCACCAATTGAATTCATGTGACAAGCTGCCCCGGTGAAGGCATGCGGAATCAAGACCGGCAGACGATGGTGGCGTCGACGCTGTGGTGGAACGGTTTGACGGTTGCCTTGCCGACGCGCTCTGGTCTCATATCGACTTTTGGCGCTTCCAGGCTGCAACGCCCGAATAGCCAGCAAAGAATATCGCGGGAATTGCGCGCTCGGCAATTACACCACGAACCATCCCCGTCGATTTCGGTTATGTCGATCCATAGATTATCATCGATCGCAAGTCGCCACCTGTCTTCGAAATGAGCCCACTGCATCTTCAATCATTTGCCAGGACTTTTCGACAACCGCCGAATTATTTCTCTTCTTTTTCAGAAATTAGCCGTCGGCGGCGCAGTTCGATAAGAGCACCCTGCTGCCGCGGGGTTGGAAAATCCCTGTCTGCCATGTTCGCAATTTCCAGAAAAAGTTCTTCATCACTGGAAAAAATGGCTTCTGCTTCCGCGAAAACATAATCCTGTGCGTAATATTTCCGTCTACCGTCTTTTACCAATTTACCTTCTCTCTGCACCTGAAAGCAGAGCGCGCATAGTTTTTTGGAGTTCGACCGTTCAATAACATTAGTTAGTCTGAAGCGCTGAATTTCAGATGTTTGGCAATTTCGGCTGATATGCCTCGCACATGCCCACCGCGCGCGGAAACCTGCCCATAGGCTGGAGATGTGGACCGTGATTGCGGCCGGAAATTGGTGCAGGCCGCGCATGAGCGATCAAAGGAACCTATCGCCGACGCCCTGCGCTTGCCTTTGATGGCCATTACCTCGCGTCAGAAGGGTGCATCAGAAGCTCGCGCCCACCACAGTCCAGCTAACGCGGCCTTTCTGGACCGTCTTGCGCCATTCTTCGCGGGCAGTGAGGTGACCGGCGGACCATTGCTCGTCGCCACATTCGTTGCGCTTCTCTGCGTCAACCTGCCCATAAGCGGTGCCTATGAGCGGTTCTGGGACACGCCGCTGGTCATGTCCTTCGGCGAAGCGAAGGTCAGCCACAGCTTGGCAGAATGGATCGACCATGCGCTCTTGCCGCTGTTCTTCATCGTGATTGGCGTGGACGTGAAGCGGGAACTGACCATCGGCGCTCTCACAAGATGGCGGACGGCCGCTTTCCCGATCGTCGGAGCGCTCGGCGGCCTCGTCGTTCCAGTCCTGCTGTTCCTGGCAGTCGCCGGCGGAACTGAGGCTGCGCGGGGGTGGGGCATCGTGATCACCATGGACACGGCCTTCGGCCTGTCAGTCATTGCATTATTCTCCACCCGCCTGCCGGCAGGGGTTCGTGCCCTGTTCCTCGCTTTCGCTGCCATCGACGACATCGGTGGGCTCCTGGCGATTGCTTTTGGCTACTCCGACCAATTCGCATGGGAGGGAGCGGTTTTGGCGGGACTTGCGATTGCCCTCATCATCCTTCTGCGTCGGCTCCGCTGGGTGGCGTCCGTCCCCTACGTGCTCCTGGCCGCGCTGGTCTGGATCGGCATCTTCCAGTCGGGTGTGCATGCGACCATCGCTGGCGTGCTCATCGGCTTTCTGGTTCCAGTCCGCCCGCGACTTGATAGGTCTGATTTTGCTGTTTCAGTGCAGCACCGGGTGGACCAGTTCCAGGAGGCGCACGAGCGGGCGCGGGTGACTGAGGATGAACATGAGGCTGAGATCGCGCAGGGTCGGGCGGAGGATCGGCTGGGATTTCTGCACGAAATGACCGGGGCAACAGACAAGTCGGGCGAGCGTCTCATCCTCACGCTGACGCCTTGGATCAGCTATGTCGTTCTGCCCCTATTCGCGCTTTCGAACATCCGCATAAGGCTATCCATGGATCTTCTCACCGCGGCCGCTACGTCGACCCTGGCTCTGGCAATCGTGATTGGATTGACGGTGGGAAAGCCGCTCGGCTTCCTCACGTTCAGCTGGATCGCGGCGCGATGTGGACTGGTGCGGCTGCCCGAGGGCGTCGACTGGCGCATGATAGCGGGAATAGGCTGCCTCGCCGGCATCGGGTTCACTATATCCCTCTTCATCGCAGGGCTCGCCTTTCCCGGAGGCGAGCAGCTGGACAAGGCATCCCTTGCAGTGCTGGTCTCCTCGATCCTGTCGGGTGCCATCGGCATGATGGCACTGGCAACGATCCCGCACGCCTCGAAGTCATGACACGATGCGCGTTCGCGTTTTGCAGGTTGGACGCCCTCGACAGGTCGGATCGACGTCAAAACACTCTAGCCGGCATCTTCCTCGATTGCGCGTCTCACCGCTGATGCCAGCTCCTCGACCGTGAATGGCTTGCCGATGAGATGCACACCCGGGTCCAGGACACCGTTATGCACGACAGCGTTTCGGGTATAGCCGGTCGTGAACAGAATCTTGAGGCCGGGACGCCGCTTGCGTGCCGCGTCCGCCAGCTTGCGGCCATTGACCTCAGGCATGACGACATCAGTGAACATCAGCGTGATATCCGGGTGCGCGTCGATCAGCTTGAGAGCCGCCGCCGCCCCGTCGGCCTCTAATACGCGATATCCCAGCTCGCTGAGTGCATCGAACGAGAATTGCCGCACACCCGGCTCATCCTCGACGAGGAGGATCAATTCCTGGCTCTCCCCTCGCGGCAATGCTTTGTCCATCGCGACGCCTGCCACTTCTTCGACCGCGCCCAGGAGGCGGGGAAGATACACTTTGACCGTCGTTCCTTCACCAACCTCCGAATAGATTCTCACGTGACCGCCAGACTGTTTGACGAACCCATAGACCTGGCTGAGGCCAAGGCCAGTGCCTCGCCCGACCTCCTTCGTGGTGAAAAATGGATCGAACGCCCGGGCAATGACCTCCTGAGGCATTCCACTGCCGGTGTCGCTCACCGCGATCATCACATATTGCCCGGCCGGAACACCGATAAGCTCCTCGGCATAGCGCGAATCGAGGTGACAATTCGCGGTTTCGATCGTCAGCTTGCCTCCCCCGGCCATGGCATCGCGGGCGTTGACGGCGAGATTGAGAATCACGTTTTCGAGCTGATTAGGATCAGCAAAGGCCCGCCACAGGCCGCCCGCGAGCACCGTTTCAGGCTGAATGTCGGGTAGCGTGTGGCGCAGCATATCGGACATACCGGCAACCAGCTTGTTCGCGTCGATCGACTCGGGCTTGAGGGGCTGCTGTCGCGAGAAGGCGAGCAGGCGCTGGGTGAGCTGAGCCGCCCGGCGCGCGCCATCCATTGCCGAATCGACATAGCGCCGCGCCCTGGGGTCATTATCGCCCAGCCGTCGGGTCAAAAGATCGAGCGAGCCAACAACAACGGCAAGCATATTGTTGAAGTCATGCGCGATGCCGCCCGTGAGCTGACCGACGGACTCCATCTTCTGGCTCTGGCGTAGCGCATCTTCAGCTTTCGTGCGCTCGGCCACTTCCTGCGCGACCCGCAACTCGAGCCGTTCATTGAGTTCGTGCAATAATGCTTCATCAGCCTTGCGGGCAGTCACGTCGATCGCGACGCCGACAACACGGACGCAGCGGACATCATCGAAAACGCCCCGCCCTTTAGCTGCGACCCAGCGAATGATGCCGTCTTCCTTGCCGACGGTGCGATATTCAACGTCATAAAGCGCGCGCTGACCGGGATCGGTGGCAGCCGCGAAGGCCGCTGTGGTCGCGTCGAGGTCATCGGGGTGAAGCCCCGCATAGAAGTCCCGCATCGAGACCGGCACGTCCGGCGAAATGCCGAACATGGCTTTGGTCCGCGCCGGCCAGATCAGCACATCCTGGACAAGATCAACGTCCCACAGGCCGATATCAGCTGCCTCCGTCGCAAGGCGAAGCCGTTCTTCGCTTGCCGCAAGCGCGGCCTCGGCGGCTTTACGCTCAGTCAGATCGAGCATCGCACCGATCATGCGCACCGGCGCACCATCGTCGCTGCGCAGCACAGTCCCGCGATCGAGCACGAACGCATGGCTCCCGTCAGCCCGACGGAAACGATATTCGTCGGTCCAGCTTGAGCCGCCATGATCGATTACGGCATGAATGCTCTCATCGATCCGAGCGCGATCGTCAGGATGAATATGATCGAGCCACCACTGCGCGCTTGTCTGCTCATGCACATGACCAAAGCGTGTCCCTAACGCTTCGTTCCAGATGACGTGACCGTCGGCAAAGCGCCAATCCCAGATGACGTCGCTTGTCGCTCCGATGGCAAGCCGGTAACGCTCTTCGATCTCCCGATGACTGGCTTCGATCGCCTTGCGCTCGGTGATGTCGAGCGACGTGCCGACAAGGCCAACGACCTCGCCGCCCACATCCCTGAGAGGTGACTTGGTAGACAACCAGATCGCGCGTCGACCATCGGGGAAATCCACATTTTCTTCGACTTGCTCCGAGCGACCGCTGACCATGATCCGCTGGTCGGTCGCCATGATCGCGGCGGCCTGCTGCTTGTCCTCAAGTAGCTCGAGATCGGTGCGGCCAATATAATCCTGCGGAACTTTGCCGACCAGCTCGCTTGTGCCGTGATTGCCGATCATGAGCCGACCGTCGCGGTCCTTCGCATAGACGACGCCTGGCATTGCATCGGCGAAGTTCGTCAGCAGCGCCCGAGCGCTGTCGCGCTCTGCCTCCAGCCGACGCCGGTCGCCCACATCGATAAGAACCCCCGGAAAGCTTATCGGCGCGCCGCTTTCATCATGAACGACATGCCCTTTCGCCTCGATCCAGTGATACTGACCATCGGCGCGCAATACGCGATATTGATGTGCATAGCGGCCACCCTTGTCGAGCGCGTCTTCGATGGCACGCTGCAGACCGGAGCGGTCATCGGGATGGACCGTCGTAACAATCTTCTCGAGAGTGAGACCATCGCGTCCCGTCGCAGGATCGAGGCCGAAAGCCTCTGCAAAGGCCTCATCAACTGTAAAGCGGTCTGCGGACACATCCCAGAACCAGGTGCCGACGATTGCGCCTGCTGCAAGAGCTAGCTTCAGCCGGTCACCATCAAGGCGCGCGCGTGCGACCATGGCCTGCAATTCGTCGAGCGTAGGTGCGTCACTTTCGATCGGATCCAATGCCTTATGCTCCTGATGCCCCTCACCCTATATATTCTGGCGATGCGCCCTTCCAGACCTGTCAGCAGTAACAACGCCATGCCGAACCCTTTTTGAGAGCACAGCATTGGTCCATATTTGGTGAGGCCGATGAGAGATAGAGCCCGCTTCTGCCCTTGAATGTTTCATGCGACCGCCGCGATCAATATCATGCGATCGCTCGACCAAATGGCTTGGAGAGGCTGGGGTGAAGCACCCGCCATGATGGTTCAGCGGCTCGCCCATTTTTCCAGCCGAGCCTGATACTCCCTGCGCGCCCGGTCACGCTCTGCCTCCAGCTTCTTTATGAGCTTGTCGCCTTCTGCCTGCAAAGTCCGGCGCTCGGCGTCGAGAGCGCGCATCCGGGCGTCTATGTCCGCCAATCCCGCCTTGAGGTTGGCGGACGCCTGTTCGACCGCCTTCCCGGCCGCATCGAGTTTCGCGCGGCTGGGCCGCGGGATCGTCTTCTTGGGTTTTCGGGCGACACGCGCAACGGTGGCTTCCGCCTGATCTTCCTTTGCTGCTCTTCTGGTGTTCCTGCGACCGCGATCTGGTGGAGATCGCGTTTCAGCAGCCTCGAAATGGTCACCCGCGCTACCGCGGCTCACCTTGATGACGACGCCGGGTTTGGCGAGCGGCTCCTCGATCAGCTTGGGATCGGTGACCTTTTCGGCAATCCCGCGCGCAAACAAGTCTGCCGCCGATCCCCACGCCTTCAGCGCGGCTTTCTGGCTGGGCGCCGCGACATAGGCATCATGGAAGCCGGCGGGCGTACGGAAGACCTTCAGTTTCGCCATTGGGGCAAAACCACTGTCCGGACGCACCTGTTCCTGCCCCTGTCCTTCGCTGTTGCTCGTCAGCGCAATCTGTCCATGGCGCCCATCAACGGTCCTTCTCCTCGCGACGAACTGCATTCGCCTGCCCGGCTTGAATAACCAGCTGTCCTGCGGGTGCCGCCACTCCAGGGAAGAACGAAGGCCTGACGCTCCAAGGCAGGGCACATCGCCATTCTCATCGCGCCTCTGTCGCGTGCGTCATCAGCAATTCTCGGAGACACATGAGAAATCATGTTGGAGATTGATCCTGTTAAGCGTGATTTTTGCCGGGGGCGCTGAAACTACAAATATCTCGGGAGGCTTATAGAGCAAAGACGACGTTGAGGAGCAGATATGGTCGATGTACAAGAAGCCGCCCTTCACCCCGCTTCCAGATCTCATGGACGAACAACCGATCTGAAGGCCCGGCTTGTCGCCGCCGCTGAATTCTTGAAAAGCCCGACCATGGTGGGCTCATCATTTCCCGCGTCGCATTGGCTGATAAACCGGATGCTGCACGGCATCGACTGGTCTCGTGTAACGACAATGCTGGAATATGGGCCCGGGACTGGCGCTTTCACCGCTGCCATTCTCACTCGCCTCCCACCCCATGCCAGGCTGATCGCCATCGACACCAGCGCGTCTTTCACCGACCATCTGACATCGGCAATCCCGGACCAACGATTACATGTCGTCAACGGATCGGCGGCAGATGTGCAGCATATCATGGCCAGTCACGGCCTTTCTCGGGCCGATTGCATCATTTCCGGGCTGCCCTTTTCGACCCTCGAGCCAGAAGCCGCGACGCAGATCGTTGATCGCAGCGCTCAACTCCTGTGCCCAGATGGAGTTTTCATGGCTTATCAGATGCGGATCGCCGTGCGCCCGTTGCTCAAAGACCGATTTGGGTCGGTGCGGGCCGCATATGAATGGCGCAATATACCACCCTGTCACCTGTTCTGGGCATCGGAACCCAATCAGGCCATGGCGCAGTGAGCGGCCGGCAGGATGCTCGGCTGCCCGGCTCGCCTCAGGGCCGCTGATTATAGGATGGACCGGTATGCTCGGTGGCGACATTACTGCCGACCGCCTGATCCTGCTCCAGCTCCTCGCTATGCCACAGGTTTCTGCCGACAAATATGACGATGAAAATGGCGATGATGATGCCGACGATGAAGGCGCCGGCTTTCCCCAGCCGGCGCGCGGACGGCTTTTCGTCAGGGGCCATCAACGGGGGCCCTCAAGCAGGATTTCGCCTTCCTCCTCGCCATCCCAATAATGGGCGCGCTTGCCGAGTACCTGGATGAGGACAAGTCCGGGGGTCTGGGTGCCCTGCGGCCACCAGCGTTCCAGCTCCTTCGTCCAATGCGCGTCGAATTGAGCCTGATCCCTGATCAAGACGCCCCGCCCCTCGACCGCAACGAAGAAAGGCCGATGGCCGAGCAAGCCGGACTTGCCCTGATAGCTCAGATTGACAGCGGGATTGGTCTCGATTTCCGAGACCATCAGTGCAGTTTCGTCAGTGAAGAACCACGCAGTGCCATCATACTCGACTTCGCGGTTGTTGCTCATCGGACGCGATCCGATCGCGCCGTCTGCGGCATGGGTGGCAAGCATCGCGAAATCGATTTCCTTCATCTTTCGCGACAGATCTTCAAGCGACAATGACATGGCTTTCTCCTTTGCACCCTCAACGCTTGGCAAGGCATATCGGGCCAAGCTGTCTGAAGATGTTATCGGTCCGCCAGCTTGTAGGCCTGGGCAGGAAGCTCTCCGGCGTCCTGATGACTGCTTGTCGAGGGCCGGCGGCCGCCACGGACCATTTCCTCGATCCAGGTCAGCAGCAACTGGTTGTAGGCGCGCCGACACCCTTCGTCCCGCAACGAGTGATCAGCGCCTTTGAGGATGCGGTAGCTCAAGGAATTACTGTTGTGGAACGCGGACATGTAGGAACTGATTGTCGCGTGCGGCACATAGTCGTCTTGCTCTGACTCGACGATCAGCACATCGCCGGCAAATTGCTCGCAAGCCGCCAGAGCCTTGTCCTCGCGGCCCGTGCGGAAGCGGGCCCGATAGGCATTGATAAGATCGCGGTCGAGCATTGCCTTGGGGACATCCCAATGCTCGTCAGGATAGAGAGCAGGCACGCGCAAGGCGAGCCAGTTGACCGGGCGGACGGCAGTAAGAAGCGCTGCGAGATAGCCGCCATAGCTTGTGCCGACGACCGCAATGGCAGATGGATCGACCTGGTCCTGACCGACAAGATAATCATAGGCAGCCACGACATCGGCAAGACCATGGGATCGCGTCACCCGGTTGCGCTCTTCGGCGTGCCGGGCATGGCCGCGCAGATCGAAGGTGAAGCAGATACAGCCCAGCTGTGCGATCTCCTCGGCCCGAACCATGTCCTGATCGCGCGATCCGCCCCACCCGTGGATGAAGAGAATGCCAGGAACAAGCTTGTCCGGTGACAGGATGGTCGCGTCCAGACTTTCCCCCTCGACGTCAAAACATATCTGGCTGCCCGTCATTCCAGCTCCATTGCATATTTTGTGATCGGTCCCGCGACCGCATCGATACCGCTATAATAGAGGATGCTACCCTCCGGCGCGGCGTCAAGATGACCATAAATTTCCATCGTGGCGCATGTGACCGCCGACAACGCGCGATCGCGTGCAAAGGCTTCGAAGGCCGCTATCTCGGCGCCGCTTGCACCGCCCGCCCGCCAGCTTTGCTCAAGAACACCGATGCGCATTTCACCGGAAGAATTCATGCCTGCGGCGACGTCATAATTGCGACGAGAGGCCATCAGATCCGGGTAGAATTTCGAGACGGTCGCATCATATGCGATCGCCTTTTCGATCCCTTGCTGCAGATCGTCGGCCAGTCTGAGGCCTGCCAGCTTCTCAAAGCCGCCCCGCACCACATGCAGGGTCGAGCCTCCATAGACGGTGGCGCCTTCGTTGTTGGTGGCAAGGCGCTGGGTGCCCCAGTAAGAGATGATCTCTCCAAAAAGACATGTCACGCCCACGCTGTAAGTGATGACATTGTCGAGATTCTCTTCGATAACGACGCCGTGACGCGCGATAGCCTCCGCATCGAGCTGCGCGATCGCTTCTTCCAGCTCCCCTGGCGAAGTGACGACAAATTGTCCGAGCCCCGCTGTCGCCTCGACCTCCTTCAGACGGATCGAACCATAGCGAAGCATGTCGAGGCTGGCTTCGCGCACGGCATCAACGTTGAACGCCGACCAGCCAGTAAGAACATAAGGCGCAAGAGCGGCGCCCAGTTCGGGCCGCCATCCCTCAGGAACTTCGTTGCTGCCTGGAAAAACCGGATGCGTGATGACCTTGCTTCCGACGAAGCCATGCGGAACCACGCCGCCGTAAATCTGGCTTTCGTTGCGGATGCCCAGTTGCCGCGCCATTGCCAGGTCAATCGTGCCGGTCGGAATGAAGAGCGTGTCCTGCGTATCACCATCCAGCTCGGAGACTGACGAAGGGTCGTGATCGACGAATGTCGCCTGACCAAGCCGGGCGATCCTTCGCGCAAGCTCGGCTCTTGCGACCCTGTCATGTTCGTTGTTCATTGCCCCGGACCGAGTGGGATAGATCTTCACAAGACGGGTCTGTTGCGAACTGGCCATTGAACCTCTCAGATCCTGGAGCAGCTGCCGTCAGGCAGATATTTCATCAACCCTGCGTCGCAGGTTTATATCCACGTGCCTTACGCACCGAATGCGCGCCGTGGGCATCGTGTCGCTGCACCGCCGGCAAAGGCCCTTTGCCTTGCGACAGACGGCGTCGACCGGTGGCGAGAACGGAGGATGGTGGGCGCACTTTCTATCGAGACAGGCATCACCTTCTCATTGCCTTCCAACATCGAGCGCCCCTTCGATCTCCCGATCCTGGGGCGACGTCATCTGGATGGTCCCTTTTCCAGGCGCGACAGGGCCGGCTTCAGCTCCTGTTCGAAGAAATCGATGAATCCTGCTTGGTCGTCGCCAGGACAGGTCAACACAATATGGTCGAAGCCAGCATCAACATATTGCGAGATGAACTGGACGTGGGCCTGGACGTCCGGGCCAGCCGAAACCTTCGAGGTCAGGTCCTCAGGCCGGACATATTGGCTTGCGGCTTCGAAGCCCTGGACAGAAGGAACCTCGCTGTTGACCGACCAGTCGAAGGCAGAGAAGCGGAACCTATCATGAGCGATGTCCAGCCCTTGCTCGGTGCTCGGCGCATAGGCAATGACCGCCTCGGCATATCGGGGGCCCGGGTTGCCGGCCTTCGCTTCATAACTCTTCACGAGATCGCTATCTGGCGCAGTCGTCATGATGCCATCGCCCTTTTCAGCGGCGAGTGTGACGGAGGATGGACCACTCACGCCCAGGACGACCGGGATAGGCTCGGATGGAAGATCATAAAGCTGGGCGTGGTCGATAACAAAATGCGTTCCATGCCAGCTATGAACGCCGCCCTTCCACAGAAGGCGAAAAATGTCGATCGCCTCACCCAGCATTTCGTGCCGCTCGGGCACCGACGGCCACCGGACGCCTGTGACATGTTCGTTCAGGCGTTCACCCGCGCCGACCGCCAGAGTGAAACGATTGTCACTCATGACCGCGATAGTGGCCGCGGCCTGCGCGACGATGACAGGATGATAGCGCAGGATCGGACAGGTAAGGCCGGTCGCGATGCCAATGCGATCTGTAGCGTGGACAATGGCGCCAAGGACGCTCCAGGCAAATGGCGCATGGCCCTGTGACTCGAGCCAGGGGTGGAAATGGTCCGAAATGGACAAGAAATCGAACCCCGCTTTCTCTGCGCGGATAGCATTTTCCACGAGCACTTTCGGTCCGTGCTCCTCCGTCATCAGCTTGTACCCGAACTTCGGCATGGGCTTTTCCTTGTGGTGCTCGAGATGTTGCCGCCGGCCTTGTGCGCGCCCCGATATCGGTCGGTGCCGCTATCCAACGTCAGCTTTTCGTCATTCTGAACCCTGCTCAGGCAGGGATCAGGTTGACCGCAGTTGGCTTGGCGGCGGGCAGGCCTTCGGCTTTCGCCTGCGCAGTCAATGCTTGTTTGCGTGCAAGCATCAGATCCCGAAGCGCCACCAGGTCGACATCGGTCGCGCGACACTGCGCAAACATGCCTTCGCCGCGCATTTCTTCCTCATGGACGTGGTGCTTGATCTCTTCGGACAGAACCTTGACCTTGGCGTCGAAGAATCTGTCCTGCGTCGAGCCAGCCTCGATGTCATTGATCAGCACCTTGGCACCATCATGCTCGACATAGGCCTCTTCAAGCGTGTCTGCCTCGATCTTGCCTTCGAACGCGGGATAGAAAATCTCTTCCTCGATCAGCGTATGGATCTTGAGCTCGATGCAAATCTGGTGAGCGATATCGCCCTTCTTCTTTGCTGAAGCGGCTTTCTCATATTGTTCGAAAAGCGCTTCGACCGTGCGATGATCGGCCTTCAGAAGGGCGATGGCATCACTATATTCGGCCTTGGCCATGACAGGTCTCCTCAGTGGTTTTATCCGCTAAGGAAGCCGCAAACAGACGATCGGTTCCGGCAGCTGCGTAACCTGATCCATCTCAATAATCTGCATCAGGGACTAACGCTTTGGCCTGCGCTTCGTGGGGAATATCTCGATGAATACGGGCCGATCGTCACGCAATTGCCTTGGTGCCGAAAGACAGATTTGCGCGCCGATCGGCGCAACGACGTTACAGAAGGCTGTAAAGGCCAGCGGCCGACGATCCGATCACCATGGCTGCCAGAAGCGCGGCTTCAATCTTGAGGATCAGGTTCGATCCATCACGGTCATTTTGTGCGTCAGGTTTCAAATATCTGCCTTAAAAAAATACCCCACCAACGCCGGCGGGGTAGTGTCGTCTTGAATAACAGAGGAACGAGAAGAACGAGGCCCCTCACGCATTTGTTCCGGACCTTATCGAATCAAGCCCACGAGGGCGGCGAACAGCGCCCCGCACAGGATGCCCAGCGCCAGGACACCATCTACCTCGAAAAAGGATGTTGCGCGGGCGGTGGGGTCAGTTTCTGGGCGGCGCAACGGTTCGTCTCTCCAATGGGCGTTTAGAATGAAACGACCATTATCGTCGATAGTTGCGCGGGTCAGTCGATCAGGCTGACGATCCCGGCAGCGGCGCCGACGATCATCATCGCAGCCAGCAAAATGGCCTCGATGGTCAGGATCATGTCGGGACCGCTGCGCATCAGATATCGATCTCGCGGCGCTCCATCTCGTCCTGGATTGCCGTTTCCTGGGTGGTCAACTCGTCCCGATCCTCGATTTTGTTCCAGACCGTGATCAATTCCATGTCGGTCATTGCAGCGGCGGCAGCGGCGGCTTTGAGGTGATCATCCATGATGATGACTCCTTTCAGCAAGCAACCTAGCACTGATCGAGTTGGCGGTCGCGTCCAAATGGAGCGGCGTGGGAACGGCACCGGCGCGCACGGCACCGTTCGCGCAAAGAAAAGACCCTGCCGTTTCTGGCAGGGTCAGTGAACGATCGATCGTGAAGACAATCGTCGGGTCGCTCGAAGGAGATAGCAGCTTGATCAACGGACGAAATCACCCGAACGGGGTATCATAGCGGGCAGCTATCAAGATCTGCTGCTAATACCTCACATCCAGCAATCCTGCACGACTTCAAAATGACTGATTTTCGCTGCTGAACTGATGTTCCCCATCGAACATCGCATCGACAGCGATGGCCCTCTATGATGACTCCGATGCCCGCGCGCCAAACCGCCATCAGTTAAAGGCGTGGCTCCTTGGCGGTCAGTCCATCGCTACCTACCATCCACTGTTCGACCTTGCCGGTTTTAAACGCGCCATCGTGTGCCACCTGTTCGGCGAGGACAGCTATTTCGCCCCACCCGATCTGTTCTGGCAAAGCAGCAGAGCGAGGGCGATGCGCGCAAGGCTGCCTATCCGGACGCTAGCTGACAGGAGGTGGTGATCGTGCACACCGCCCAATATTTTCATGCAAAACGCAAAAAATTCGATTGCGATATTATTTCGCGGAAACAATGATCGACCAATCGGTTATCCCCCGGCAAGTCTCCATGGCTTGCGCGACCCGACTGGCCCTGCATCATCCGGTGCAGGGTTTTTCGACCCTCTCGGTTGACCTCGGCCTGCCTGCAGTGGGTGGCCGGCCGAGGTCGGCTCGATGGCCTCAAGCCATTGCCGAGTGGTTCACATTCGCTGGTGACAGCTAAACTCATCCAACGGAGCGGCAAGGACTGCGCCAATCTGCTGGATGCCCCGCCTGCCTGTTTAGAGTGAAAGCGACCCGCCTGAGGGCAGGCGGGGCAAGACTTGATCGTCTCCAGCCGGGCCGAACCTCGACCGGCTCCTCGCGAGGTTCAACTTATCGCGGCGTGCGCCAGCTGCAGCCTCGCAGCCTATGCCGGCCCATTGCCATAAGCCTCTGCGAATACGCCGGCGTACTACGACCCTCGCCGCCATCCCGCGTACGATTTGGATCGACTGTGAAGCCGGCGCCGGCGATCAGCTATTGACCTTATCCTTGAGCGCCTTGGCTGGCTGGAACCCGACCTTGCGCGACGCCGGAATCGTCATCGGCTCGCCCGTCCGGGGATTCTTGCCCTCCCGGGCGGCGCTCTGCTTCACCTTGAACTTGCCGAAGCCCGCGATCGAGACCTCTTCGCCGCGGGCTGCCGCGTCGGCGATAGCGGCCAGTGCCGCGTCGATGATCTTCTTCACATCCGACTTGGTGGCCCCTTGCTGGGTAGCGACGGCTTCGATCAGTTCATTTCCGGTCATGGCACCCTCATCTGCTTTGGAAGCACGCTGTTTGCCAAACATGCCGGCGGCGGTCGAGCGAGGAATATGCTGATTGCGAAACAATCCTGCGCCTCTCTCCTTAATTGGCGGGCCGCGCCAATCGCTGCCGATTCTTGCGGACCGCCTTGCGATAATGGGTGACTGACGCGTTCATCATGGCAGGCGGCGAGGTGCCAAGGCTTCCGGTCATGAATTTCCATTGCAGCAGCGTTGCTGCCTCCACTTTCTCCCTGACCATCAATTGCACTTCCGCCATGGCCGCCGCATTGCCGGCCATGAGCCGAGGGAGCCGCATGCCGATGACGGAGCAAGCCTCAAGCCCGAGGCTCCAGCAATCAAATGTCAGGGACAGGAATGATGGGGTGCGCATGCCGCTATAAGGCCGCCCGGCCGCTTGGGTTCCCGACATTGGACAGGTTCATGGTGAAAAGGAAAGCAGCGTCCCGCCTGCCATCCTGCCTTGCCGCCGACAGGTCCGAACTCTCCCACCGACGAGAATCCCGCTCCGGCACCGATTGGTTGCCAAATGCCGCCATCAGCCTGGATAGAGATCAATCCGATCAGCGTCTGGCAGTACGGCATCGATCAGCAGGGATCGATGGCAGCCCGCAGGATCGCGCTCGAAGCAGAGCAGCGCGGTGGGGTGCGCCGCAGCCAGTTCGACCAGTTGCGCTGCCTGAACAATCGCCTCGGGCAGGTCGAGCTGCCCCGCATAGATTTCCGACAGGCGTGCATGCTGCCCCTTGCGCGCCGCTTCGCGACCTGCCGGCGGGGTGCCAAGCGCCTTGAAGCCGACATTGATCTGCCCCCCGCTGAGTGGCCCAGAGACTATGATAGTCTGGACCGCGAAAGGGACATTGAATGCCGAGCAAGAAGCACAAGCCGGAAGAGATCATCGGCAAGCTGCGTGAAGTTGAGATCGTGCTGGCGCAGGGGGCTTCGACCGCCGAAGCCTGCCGTCGGATCGGGGTCAGCGAGCAGACCTATTATCTCTATGGACGGCTCTCCCTTTGCAAGCGGCATTGAAACGTTCTGCGTGGATCAGTTGCAAACATCTATCCGGCGTCA
>NZ_JBVVOJ010000027.1:0-29410 GCF_057063145.1 Sphingobium sp. SG1
TGGGGCCTTAGCTCAGCTGGGAGAGCGCCTGCATGGCATGCAGGAGGTCAGCGGTTCGATCCCGCTAGGCTCCACCATTTTTCTTCATATAGCATCATGCACACGTGCCGCATGGGATTGCGTTGATGGCCTTCGGATTCGGTCGGGCCGGCTGCGGTGTCGTATCGAGAGGGGACACCCCTCCGTCTGGCCTACGGCCAGCCACCTCCCCTTGCAGGGGAGGATGGTCTGGAAGCGACCATTGCTTGCCGTCCGTTCGGAAAATTGGATTGCCCGCAACTGGCCATTCGTTCAGCTTGACCAATTGAGTCTGGGGGGCGTCGTATGGGCCAAAAGGAACGAATGGACTGCGCGAACAATGCTTGGGAAGCGGCACCTTGGGATGCCAGTGATGAGATTGCCGACAGTCAGTTGAAAGGGTTCCAGCAGCTGCTCATGCAGCTTGCATGGCACGGCTTTCCTGATCCTCCAGAATGGCGATTGGCTTCACGAAGCGCCGGAAAAATCGATGTGCCATGGAGCGAATGGGGCTATTTCGCTAAGTTACCCCAAGCTTGGATTATCCCGTAGATCGATCCTTGGTTACGAAAGCTGCCTGTCTCACACCGACCAATTGCCGTCACAGATCGCTCATGGGATACGAGGTTGATGCACAGGGCATTTATCAGATACCGCGCCTTTCTTTCGAGCAAGGCAATACCGCTACGCGGATTGGCGTGGGTGAATGAGATGAATTTCCATCTCATCCCATGGATGCTGCTGCCGCTGCTTACCTCGGCAGCCTGCTGGTCTTTTTCGATACCGGATGCCATCTGGACATGGGCTTTGCATTCAGCAGTATGCTTCACGACTATCGGTTTCGGGCTCGTAGTATGGACCTTCCTCAAGCTGGTTTTTGACCAAGAAAGCTGACAGTCCCCTAACCACCCTTTTCGTCATTCCCGCGCAGGCGGGAATCCATCTCCTGACCTCGCATCTGGTCCGAAGCTGGTGAGATGGATCCCCGCCTGCGCGGGGATGACGTTGTGAAACAGGTGGCCAGCTTCCCACCCTTTTGGGCCATTCCTGCTTTTGCGAATGAGGACAGGGCGGGCGCCGTTCAGGCCAACGTGACGAAGCTGTCCATCACCCGCTTGCGGCCGGCGGTTTCGAAGTCGATTTCCAGCTTGTTGCCCTCGATCGCGGCGATCGTGCCATAGCCGAATTTCTGGTGGAAGACGCGCTGGCCGATGGACACATCGTCGCGACCCTTGTTGCCGAGCGACACGGCGGAGGTGCGGGCTTCGACGATTCGCACGGGTTCGCGGCTGAACTGGCCGCTGCTCTGGGCGCGCTGCCAGCCCGGCCCCCGCGATGAGCCACGCGCGACATTGGCGAAGGGGTCGTCCCGTTCCGACCAGTTGGCGCGCCAGAGCGAGGCACCGCCGGACATGCTGCTTTCCTCATCCACATGTTCGGGCGGCAATTCGCCGACGAAGCGGGAGGGGATGCTACTGGTCCACTGGCCATAGATGCGGCGGTTGGCGGCGTGAAGAATGGTGCAGCGCTTGCGCGCGCGGGTGATCGCCACATAGGCGAGGCGCCGTTCCTCCTCCAGACTGTTGAGCCCGCCTTCGTCCAGCGCGCGCTGCGAGGGGAAGATGCCTTCCTCCCAGCCGGCGAGGAAGACATTGTCGAATTCCAGGCCCTTGGCGGCGTGGATGGTCATGATGGTGAGCTTCTGCTCATCCTGCTGCGCCTCATTGTCCATGACCAGGCTGACATGTTCGAGGAAGGCGCCCAGCGTCTCATATTCCTCCATCGCGCGGCTGAGTTCGCTCAGATTTTCGAGGCGCCCGGCGCTCTCGGTCGAGCGTTCGGCCTGGAGCGTGGTGGTATAGCCGCTTTCGTCCAGGATCTGGCGCGCCAGTTCGGCATGGGGCAGTTGTGCGGCGCGATCGCGCCAGCGGGCGAGGTCGCCGATGAAGGCGCCGAGCGAACGGCGCGCCTGGGGCGTCAGTTCGTCGGTGTCGAGGATGCGCGCGGCGGCAAGGGCGAGGGGAATGCCCTCCGCGCGCGCCAGACGGTGCAGCTTCTCGACCGCCTTGTCGCCCAGGCCGCGCTTCGGCACGTTGACGATGCGTTCGAAGGCCAGGTCGTCGGCCGGCTGGTTGACGAGGCGCAGATAGGCGAGCGCATCGCGGATTTCGGCGCGCTCATAGAAGCGGAAGCCGCCGACGATGCGATAGGGCAGGCCGATCTGGATGAAGCGGTCTTCGAATTCGCGGGTCTGGTGCTGGGCGCGGACGAGGATAGCAACCTCGTCCAGCGATCCACCGGCGCGGGCGATCGCCTCGATCTCGTCGCCGACGCGGCGGGCTTCCTCCGGCCCGTCCCACACGCCGAGCACGCGCACCTTCTCGCCGACGTCGATGTCGGTCCACAATGTCTTGCCCAGGCGATTGCCATTTTCCGCGATCACCCCGGAGGCGGCGCCCAGGATATGCGGGGTGGAGCGGTAATTCTGTTCCAGGCGGACGATCACGGCGCCCGGAAAATCCTTTTCGAACCGCAGGATATTGGCGACTTCTGCGCCACGCCATGAATAGATGGACTGGTCGTCGTCACCGACGCAGCAGATATTCTTGCGGGTCTGGGCGAGCAGCCGCAGCCAGAGATATTGGCTGCTATTGGTGTCCTGATACTCGTCCACCATGATATATTTGAAGCGCTGCTGATATTGCTCCAGCACGTCGCGATGGCGCTTCAAGATGGTGAGAGAGTGGAGTAGCAAGTCACCGAAATCACAGGCATTCACTTCACGCAGACGAGCCTGGTAGGCGGCATAGAGCTTCTGACCCTTGCCATGGGCATAGCCCTCTGCCTCGCCGGCGCCGACTTCTTCCGGGGTGAGGCCCTTGTTCTTCCACTGGTCGATCAGGCCGGCGAGTTGACGCGCGGGCCAGCGCTTCTCGTCAATTCCCTCCGCCTGGATCAGCTGCTTCATCAGGCGCAACTGGTCATCGGTGTCGAGGATGGTGAAATTGGACTGGAGACCCACCAGTTCGGCATGGCGGCGCAGCATCTTGGCGGCGATCGCGTGGAAGGTGCCGAGCCAGGGCATGCCCTCGACCGCCGGGCCGATCATCCGGCCGACGCGCTCGCGCATTTCCCGTGCCGCCTTGTTGGTGAAGGTCACGGCCAGGATTTCCGAGGGCCAGGCGCGCTGGGTCGCGACCAGATGGGCGAGGCGGGCGGTAAGCGCTGCGGTCTTGCCCGTGCCCGCGCCGGCCAGCACCAGCACCGGTCCCTCCGTGGTCAGCACCGCTTCGCGCTGCGGTTCGTTGAGGCCCTTCAGATAGGGCGGGTCATTGGGAGAGGGGGCAGGCACGGTCATGGGCGATCAACTAGGGATGGGCGGTTGCGGGGGCAAGGGCAGATGGCCTTGCAGCGGGACGCAATCTATGAGAACAAAAAGGGAATCACGCAAGATGCGAATGGAGCAAGATGATGGTGACGGGGCGGTGCCAGTGCGGGGCGATCCATTATGCGGCGGAGGGCGAGCCGGTTTACAGCGCGCTGTGCCATTGCAGCGATTGCCGGATGAGCGCGGGCGCGCCGATGGTCGGCTGGGCGCTGTTCGCGCATGACAAGGTGACGATAGAGGGCGATCCGGTCACCTATCAGTCGTCGGACAATGCGACCCGCCATTTCTGTGGCACTTGTGGCACCGGGCTGTTCTACACCAACCCGACGGTCTTTCCCGGCATGATCGACATCCAGAGCGCGACGTTGGACGACCAGAGCGCCTTTCCGCCGGCGGTGCATATCCAATATGCCGAGGCGGCGCCGTGGATGGCGGCGGCGCATGACCTGCCCCGGTTCGATCGATACCCGTCGGACTGAGCGTGCGGCCGGCGTCAGCGGCGGCACGGTTCGTCGCTGACGCGGAACAGGGAGGCGGGGCGGCCGGTTTCTCCCTTGCTCGGGGCAAGGAGTAGAAGGACGAACCCGATGAAGATCATCATGATCGCCGGCTTTGCTGCCCTGTCGATGGCGGCGCTGCCCGGTCAGGCCGGGGCGCAGGCGATGTCGCCGCCGGCCCAGAACCAGGATCCCAATGCGGCCCAGCCGACCGGCGCGGTGCCGGCCGAGACGGGCATGGTGCCGGCGCCGGCGGACGTGCCGCGCGATCCGGCTGCGCCTGTGGGCACGGCGGCCAATCCTGTGACGGTGGGCGGCAACATGACGCCGCCGCCGACCGAGGCGAAGGCTTATCCGGTCTGCGGCAAGGGCGTGCAGGACGGTTGCGTCAATCCGGGCGAGGCGAAGAAGAGGATGCGCAGGCCGGGCTGAGATCCGGTTTGGGGTCGGTCGATGTCGGGCCGGGCAGGGCGGCGATGAGCGCTGCGAGGCCGGTCCGGTCACGCGCCGCGTCGGCCAGGCTATAGCCGTCCAGCACCGTCAGGAAAGCACCGACCGCCTGCGCCAATATGCCCGACAGGCCGCAGGCGGGACGGATCGCGCAGGCCGCGCAATCGGCCATCGCCATGTCCGGCTCGCTATGGCGTACGACCGCGCCGATGCGGATATCGGCAGGGTCGGCGGCAAGGGTGAAGCCGCCGCCGCGACCACGCTGGGTGCGGATGAAGCCACCCTGGCCCAGACCATGCACCACCTTCATCAGATGATTGCGCGACAGGCCATAGGCATCGGCAATTTCCGGGATCGTCGCCCGTCCACCCGGCACGGCGGCGAGATGGATCAGCACGCGCAGCGCATAATCGGTGTGGCGGGTCAATTGCATCGCGCCCTCCTATCCTGCGGGCAGAGTGTCATAAACATATATTCAATTTACATCTTAAAAGATGCATATTAAATGAACCTTATCGAATCCCCGATAAGGAGCCTGTCATGCGCGAAACCCTGTCCCCCGAAACCATCGCCATCGTGAAGGCGACCGGCCCGGCGCTGCGCCGCCATGGCGTCGAGATCACCACCCGCATGTATGCGCGGCTGTTTGAGGATGCGTCGATCAAGGACATGTTTGACCAGGCGGCGCAGGCCAGCGGCGAGCAGCCGCGCCGGCTGGCGGCGGCGATCCTGGGCTTTGCCGAGAATGTCGACAAGTTGCAGGCGCTGGACGGCGCGATCGCGCGCATGGTGCAGCGCCATGTCGATACGGGCGTGCAGCCGGACCATTATCCCAAGGTGGCGGCCGCCCTGCTGCCCGCGATCCGCGAAGTGCTGGGCGAAGAGGTGGCGACCGATGAAGTGCTGGCCGCCTGGGCGGAAGCTTATACTTTCCTGGCCGATATCCTGATCGGCAAGGAACAGGCGGCCTACGCTGAGGCCGCCTGATATTCCGCCTGAGCGTTACGCGGCGGGCGCGCTGTCCTCTGCGCGGAGCAGGGTGAGGCGCGCCTTGCCGACGTCGCGCACGGCGTCGACGGTGAAGCCCTTGACCGCGACGTCCTCGCGCCGGTCGGTTTCGATGCTGATCCAGGTGGCCGGGCTGGTCCAGCCCAGGCGCGCCAGCTTGTCGAGCGCGACCTGGCCCGCGCCGGTGTCATAGGGCGGGTCCATGAAGATGAGGTCGAGCGGCGTCTTCGTCGGGCCGAGCGAGAGCACGCTGGTCTGGCGGATGTCCGGGCGCAGGCCGAGCTTGTCGCCATTGGCGCGGATCGCGTCGATCGCCGCCTTGTCCTGCTCGACGAACAGGCAGGAGCCGGCGCCGCGCGACAGGGCTTCAAAGCCCAGCGCGCCCGATCCGGCGAAGAAGTCGCCCACGGCGAGGCCCTCGAACGATCCCAACCGGCTCGCCAGCATCGAAAAGAGCGTCTCACGGGTGCGGTCGCCGGTGGGACGGGTGGCGTCGCCCTTGGGCGCGACCAGCGGACGGCCGCGCCATTGGCCCGATATGATCCTCATTTCTGTGCTTTCTTCAGGCTGCTGCGGAAGGCGACCAGATCATGCTGGCGCACTTCCTCGACCGCGCCACCGGCCAGTTCGCCCAGTTCGAACGGGCCGTAGCTGGTGCGGATCAGGCGATTGACCTTGAGTTCGAAATGTTCGAGCACGCGGCGGACTTCGCGGTTCTTGCCTTCGGTCAGGGTCATTTCGATCCACTGGTTGCGGCCGGTGCGCCGTTCCAGATTGGCCTCGATCGGACCATATTGGATGCCATCGATCTCGATGCCGTCGAACAGATCCTCCAGCTGCTGCTGGCTGACCTCGCCAAAGGCGCGGGCGCGATAGGTGCGCGGCACGCCGGTCGAGGGCAATTCCATCTCGCGCTTGAACTCGCCGTCGGTGGTGAGCAGCAACAGCCCCTCGGTATTCATGTCGAGCCGGCCGATCGGCATCAGCCGCGGCAGGTCGTCGGGCAGGATGTCGTAGATGGTCGGGCGACCGGCGGGATCGCGCTCGGTGGTGAGGAAGCCGGTCGGCTTGTGGAACAGGAACAGGCGTGCGGGGGCGGGCGCGGCGACCGGATCGCCGTCGACGGTCACGCCATGGAGCGAGGTCAGCAGCGTCGCGGGGGTGTCGATCGTGACGCCGTCCCTGGCGATACGGCCTTCCTCGATCATGCGCTCGATCTCGCGGCGCGAGGCGATGCCGGCGCGGGCGAGCAGCTTGGCGATGCGCTGGGGTTCGCCCTTGCCGCTGGTTTCCGCGGCGGCACGGGCCGGGTGCGGGTTGGCGACATGGGGCGCAGCCGGCTTCTTGCTGCCGGGACGGCGCGGCGGATAGGATGTGCCGCCCATACGACCTTCAGTGCGGCCTTCGGGGCGCGGGCGAGCCGGGCGGTCACCAAAAGCGGGGCGGGCGGCGCGCTCGCCAAAGGGCGCGCGCGCGGGACGATCTCCAGCGGCCGCGCGCTCGGGGCGCTTGCCTTCGGTCGGGCGACCGCTGCGGGCGGGGCGTTCGGCGTGATCCGGCTGGGCGGCGCGGTCGGGGCGGCCACGGGCCGGGCGGTCGCCACGGCCTTCTTCGCGGTTTCCGGCAAAGCGACCGCCTCGGCCTTCGCCCGAAGCGCTGCGATCGGAGCGAGCGCCGCGACCTTCGCTACGTTCACCACGGCCGTCGCCGAAGCGATTGCCGCGGGCTTCGCCGGGGCCATTGCGATCGGGGCGCTCGCCACGCGGGGCGGGGCGACCCGGACGGCCTTCGCTGCGGCTGTCAAAACGACCTTCGTTGCGACCATCCGATCGGGCGTCCGACCGAGCCGGGCCACGGCCAGTGCCGCGATCGGCGCCGCCACGCGATCCGGGGCCGGAGGGACGCTTGGGACCGCCCGGACCTGACCGGCGCGGCGGACCAGATTTTTTTGGCGGTTCCACTTGATGCATTCCTTTTCGTGACGGGTGGCCATCCCCATATCAGGGCGGCATGTGCAATATGATGAACGGTGCCATAGCGCCGTCCATGTGAACGGCAAAGCCCCGGCCGGGCGCAACCCGGCGCCGGGGCGCGGCGTTGGTCGGTTGCATGGCGGAAACGGGGCAGGACAGCAAATGTTTTTCGGGCGAATCAGAGGGGACGACACCGTCAGGGACGGGGCGAGAGACGGGGCAGGTGCGCCGCGGAACGCCATCCGCAGCGTGCTGGTGGTGGAGGATGAACCGCTCGTCGCCTTCGATCATGAGCATATCCTGTCCCAGGCGGGCTATCGCATCGCCGCCACCGTCGATAGCCACACCCATGCTGCCCGCGTGATCGATATGGGAACGGTCGATCTGGTCGTTACCGACATCAATCTGCGCGGTGGGCGCTGCGGCATAGAGGTCGCGCGTCATGCCCATGCGCGCCAATTGCCGGTGCTGTTCGTCACCGGTGCCTGTCCCGCCGATGCGCGATCGCTGGCGGTCGGCTGTCTCGCCAAGCCCTTCGCCCCGCGCGACCTGTTGGCGGCGATCGCGGTGGTCGATGCGGTGCTGGCCGGTCGCGCGCCACCACGCAAGCCGCGCGGCATGAAGCTGTTCGCCGAGATCGCCTGACGCCGGGCTGATCCGGGGCAGGCAGGCGGCCGTGCCGCTTGCCTCTGCTGCATTTGCTCATATGGTGGCGCCCGGATCGCATCATCGGGGGCATCACAGATCATGACGGAATTGGCCGGCGGCACGCGCAGCTGGAGCGACGCGGTAAAGCCCTATGTGCAGAAGGAGCCGCTGGCGGCCTTCTTCCTGGGGGTTTCGTCCGGATTTCCCTATGCCATGATCGGTGCCACGCTGACCACGCGGCTGGCGCAGGACGGCATCGACAAGAAGGCCGTGACCGCCTTCACGCTCGCCTTCCTCGTCTACAACCTCAAATGGCTATGGGCCTGGATGGTCGATGGCGTGCGCCTGCCGATCATCGGCCGGCTGGGGCAGCGCGTATCCTGGCTGTTGCTGACGGGGCTGCTGGTGATGGCGGCGGTCGCCAATCTGGCGCTGGTCGATCCCACCGCCGGCCTGTTGCAGACGGCCTATGCAGCGATCCTGGTCGGGGCCGCCGGTGCGACCTTCGACATCGTGATCGATGCCTATAGGATCGAGACGCTGAAGCCCGAACAACTGGGCGTGGGATCGGGCATGTCGCAATATGGCTGGCGGATCGGGTCGGTGGCGGCCGGCGCGCTGGCGCTGGTGCTGGCGGCGCGGATCGGCTGGCATGGCGCCTATGTGGCCTGCGCGGTCTTCGCCCTGCCGGCGATGCTGACCGGACTGGTGCTGGGCGAGCCCGAACGGCACCGTGAGGCGGCGGCGCGGCGCGGCATGGGCGAAGTGTGGCAGTCGATCGCCGGTCCGCTGGTGGAGTTTTTCCGCCGCCGGGGCGCGGTATTGGTCCTCTGCTTCATCCTGCTGCACAAGATCGGCGACACGCTCGCCAACCTGACCTTTCGCCTGCTGTTCGACGACATGGGCTACAGCAATGACGAGATCGCCATCTATGACGTCGGCATCGGCTTCTGGGCCTATCTGATCGGTATTTTCGTCGGCGGCATCCTCTATGCGCGGCTAGGCATGAAGCGGTCGGTGCTGATCAGTCTGGTGCTGATGTGCGTGTCCAATTTCAGCTTCGCGGCGCTGGCGGCGCTGGGCAAGAGCAACTGGGGCATGGCCGGGGCGATCGGCTTCGAGAATTTCGCGAGCGGTATCGGCGGCGTCACCGTCGTCGCCTATTTCTCGGCGCTGTGCGACCTGCGCTTCACGGCGGCCCAATATGCGCTGATCTCGGCCGCGGCGAGCATCGTGGGCCGTTTCCTGACCGGGACGACCGCCGGCGCGCTGATCGAGCGGTTCGGCTATGTCGATTTCTACCTGCTGACGACGGCGCTGGCAGTGCCGGGCATCCTGCTGTTCTGGCTGATGATGCGTGCCGGGCTGATCGACGCGAGCATCGGCACGGCGGCAACCGCCGATGGCGACAAGGCGAACGGAAGCCCCGCATGATCTTCCTCGTCGCGTCCATCTGTATCCAGATCATCTGTGCGGTCGATGTCGTGCGCAGCGGCCGCAACCAGATCTGGATGCTGTTCATCTTCCTCTTCTCGCTGGCGGGCTGCTTTGCCTATCTGATGCTGGAGGTGCTGCCGGCCTATTGGGGCAATCGCCATCTGCGCACCGCGCGCAGCCAGGTGGTCGGCAAGGTTGATCCCGAACGCGGTCTGCGCAAGGCGCGGGCTGATCTGGACCTGGCGGAGACCGCCGCCAACCGGATTGCGCTGGGCGATGCGCTGCTGGACCTGGGCCGCTTTGCCGAGGCGGAGGCGGCCTATCGCAAGGGGCTGGCGCTGGGACCGGGGCAGGATGCGACGACGCAGGTCAAGCTGGCGCAGACCCTGTTCGAACTGGGGCGCAGCCGCGAGGGGCTGGCGGAGTTGGACGATGTGCCCGAGGTCGGCCGGGGCAGCGAATGGGATCGGCGCGCGCTGCTGCGGGCGCGGATGCTGGCCGATATCGGTGAGGATGCGCAGGCGCGCCTGTTGTTCGAGGATGTGATGAGCCGCTATGCCGGCGAGGAGGCTCGCTGCCATTATGCCGCCTTCCTGCTGGAGCAGGGTGACCGGCTGCGCGCGCGGCAGATATTGGAGGAGGTCGAGCAGCGGGCCAGGCGGCTCGACCGCACCCAGCGCGCCGCCCAGGCCGACATGTATCGCTGGGCCGGCGAGCGGCTGGCGGAGTTGCGGAAGGCGGCGGCTTAAGAGGCGGCGTAGAGGTCCAGCGGCCGGCCAAGGTCGCTATGCGCCTGCGCCACCGCCTGCAGGCAGGTGAGCGCGCCCAGCGCATCGTCATTGCCCAGCAGCCCCGAGACATTGTCGAAGGCGGTATGCGGATCGCGCAGCGCATCGCCCACCGCCTGCATGATCGCCGCCTCGTCCGCGGTCATCCGCGCGCAGCAACAGGGCGCGACCAATATCTTGCGGCTGGCGGCGCGCGCCAGTTCCAGCATCATCGCGCGCATCAGTACCAGGGGCCGGCGATAGCTTTTGCCGAAGGCGCCCAGCATCGCATTGGCGGCATGGGCATCATTGACCCCCGCCGTCGCCATGCGGCGCATGACGAACAGGAACAGCCGATTGCCATAGCCGCCCGGAATGGGCCGGGGCAGTTCGACGGGGTAGCTTTCTCCATATGCCATGCGGGTGCGCCTTTGTGTGACTCGGGGACACACAAGCTACGCTATTGCGAGGCATTCGCAAGTCTAAATCAGTCGGGCAATTGTCCGTTCAACCGCAAAATCTCTCCGGCCATATAGAGCGAGCCGGCGATCAGGATGATGGGGGCTGCATCCTGGGCCTGGGCGGCATCCTGCGCGATGGCGGCGATCGCCGCTTCCGGCCCGTCATGGGCGGTGCAGCCTATGCCCCAGCGGGCGGCGATGGCGGCGAAGCGTTCGGGCGGGTGATGATCATGTCCCGGCACCGGCAGCGCATGGATATGGGCGATGCGGCCGCCGAACGGCGCGAGATAGGCGTCCATATCCTTGTTGGCGAGCATGCCGATGACGAGCTGGATCTGGCGGCTGTGCAACCGGTCGGCGGTGAAGAAGGCGCTGATCGCCTGGCCGGCGGCTTCATTATGGCCGCCGTCAAGCCAGGCTTCCGCCGCGTCGGGCAGGGCCGCGAGCAGCGGGCCGCGCTCCAGCCGTTGCAGCCGGGCGGGCCAGTGCGCCCAGAGCGGCGCGGCCTTCAGCGCCGCCTCGCTGACCGGCACGGCCTGCTGATGGCGCAGCATGGCGATGGCGAGGGCGACATTCTGGACCTGATGCGCGCCGGGCAGGCGCGGCATCGGCACGTCGACATGGCCCTGTTCGTCGCGATAATGGACCCGGTCGCGATAGACGGCGGCGTCCCAGGCGGTGCCCATGGCGAGCCATAGGGTGCCGGCGCGATCCGCAGCATCCTGCATCACCGGGGCGAGGGTGGCATCATAACGCTGCGTCACCAGCGCCGCGCCGGGCTTGGCGATGCCGGCCTTTTCCGCGGCGATGACGGGCAGCGTGTCGCCCAGGAAGGCCTGATGATCGATGCCGAGCTGAGCGATGCCGCAGACGACCGGATCGACGATGACGTTGGTGGCGTCGAGCCGCCCGCCAAGGCCGACCTCTATGATGCAGGCATCGGCGTCATGTTCGGCAAAGGCGAGGAAGGCAGCGGCGGTCGTCACCTCAAAGAAGCTGGCACCGATCCCTTCGGCCACGTCGAGCACGCGGGCGAGATAGGCGGCGAGCATGGCATCGTCGATCAGCTTGCCGGCGATGCGGATGCGTTCGTTGAAGCGGACCAGATGGGGCGAGGTGAAGACATGGACGGTCTTGCCGTCCGCCTCCAGCGCGGCGCGCAGGAAGGCGCAGGTCGACCCCTTGCCGTTGGTGCCGGCGACATGGAAGACCGGCGGCAAGCGGCGGTGCGGATCATCCAGCCGCTCCAGCAGCCGGCTGATCCGCTCCAGTCCCAATATGTCGGCGCCGGGGGATAGCGACCAGAGCCGGTCAAGCTGGGCCTGAACCTGCGGGTCGTCCGAAACGGCATGGTCGGCCATGGCGCGCTGATCCCCCTATCGCGCTTTTGAGGCTCAGGCGGCGGCGCGCGGCGTCAGATAGCCGATCACGCGGGCCAGCGTGTCGCGCAGCTCGCTGCGATGGACGACCATGTCGAGCATGCCATGGTCGAGCAGATATTCGGCGCGCTGGAAGCCTTCAGGCAGCTTTTCGCGGATCGTGCTTTCGATGACGCGCTGGCCGGCGAAGCCGATCAGGGCATTGGGCTCCGAAATCTGGATATCACCCAGCATCGCATAGCTGGCGGTCACGCCGCCGGTGGTCGGATCGGTCAGCACGACGATATAGGGCAGGCCGGCCGCGTGCAGCTTCTGGATCGCCACGGTGGAGCGCGGCATCTGCATCAGCGAAAGGATGCCTTCCTGCATGCGCGCGCCGCCGGCAGCGGTGAAGATGACATAGGGGCATTTATGCGCGATCGCGTCGTTAATGCCCTGGATAAAGGCCGCGCCTACGCCCATGCCCATGGAGCCGCCCATGAAGGCGAAATTCTGCACGCCCATGACCAGCGGCACATCGTCGATCGCGCCACGCGCGTTGATGAGCGCGTCCTGGTCTCCGGTCGAGGCGCGGGCGGCCTTGATCCGGTCCGGATAGCGCTTGCTATCCCGGAACTTGAGCGGATCTTCCGGCACGCCGGGCGTCGGCAGCAGGATGAAGCCGGCGTCGAGGATCTGCTCGAACCGTTCCGACGGGCCGATGCGGCCATGATGGTCGCAGCGCGGGCAGACCGAGAGATTTTCCTCCCATTCCTTGATGAAGACCATTTCCTTGCACGACGGGCACTGATGCCAGAGCGTTTCGGCGGTGGTTTCCTTCTTGGTGAAGGGCAGGGCGTTACGAACGCGGTTGATCCAGCTCATGCTGCGGTCTCCCGGATAGAAGTGGTGAGGGCGCCGCTGAGCGACGCGACGAATTCCTGGACGAAGGGCGCGGCGGCATCGCCGTGCGAGCCGACGATGTCGACGATCGCCGAGCCGACCACCACGCCATCGGCGACGCGGCCGATGGCGGCCGCCTGTTCGGGCGTGCGGACGCCGAAGCCGACCGCGATCGGCAGGTCGGTGGCGGCCTTCAGCCGATCGACCGCCATTTCGATATTGGCCTGCGCCGCCTGCTGCTTGCCGGTGATGCCGGCGACGGCGACATGATAGAGGAAGCCGCTGGCGCCGTTCAGCACGGCGGGCAGGCGGGCCGCATCCGTGGTCGGGGTCGCGAGGCGAACGAGATGGACGCCGACGGCGCGCAGCGCGGGGCCGAGTTCGGCATCTTCTTCCGGCGGGATATCGACGCAGATCACGCCGTCGACACCGGCGGCCTGGCACTGGTCGGCGAACCATGCGGACCCGCGCGCCAGCATCGGATTGGCATAGCCCATCAGGATCATCGGCGTTTCCGGGTGGCGTGCACGGAAATCGGCGGCGAGGGCGAAGACATCCTTGGTCTTGGTCCCCGAGCCGAGGCTGCGCAGGTTGGCGAGTTCGATCGCCGGGCCATCAGCCATCGGGTCGGTGAAGGGCATGCCGAGTTCGATGATGTCGGCGCCGCCCACGACCAGCGCATCGAGGATGGCGGGGGTCGAGGCGACGTCCGGGTCACCGGCGGTCACGAAGGTGATGAGGGCGGCGCGGCCCTGTGCCTTGCAGGCGGCGAAGCGGGTGGCGAGACGGTCGGTCATGCTCACATCTCCACTCCCAGCGCGTCGGCGACGGTGAAGATATCCTTGTCCCCCCGGCCCGACAGGTTGACGACGATGATCTTGTCCGCGTCCAGCGTCGGCGCGACCTGTTCGGCGGCGGCCACGGCATGGGCGGATTCGAGCGCGGGGATGATGCCTTCGAGGCGGGAGAGGGTCTGGAAGCTTTCCAGCGCCTCGTCATCCTTGATCGGCAGATATTTCACCCGGCCGATCTCGTGCAGCCAGCTATGTTCCGGGCCGATGCCGGGATAGTCCAGGCCAGCGGAAATGCTGTGCGCTTCGGTGATCTGGCCGTCCTCGTCCTGGAGCAGGTAGGTGCGGTTGCCGTGCAGGATGCCCGATGCGCCGCCCGCCAGCGAGGCGGCATGCTTCTTGTCGAGGCCTTCGCCGGCCGCTTCCACGCCGATCATCGCGACTTCGGGATCGTCGAGGAAGGGATGGAACATGCCGATGGCGTTGGAGCCGCCGCCGACCGGGGCGATCAGCATGTCGGGCAGACGGCCTTCGGCCTCCATGATCTGCGAACGGATTTCCTTGCCGATGATCGACTGGAAATCGCGCACCAGCTCCGGATAGGGGTGCGGACCGGCGGCGGTGCCGATGATGTAGAAGGTGTCATGAACGTTCGACACCCAGTAGCGCAGAGCGTCGTTCATCGAATCCTTGAGCGTCGAGGAGCAGGAATGGACCGGGATCACCTCTGCGCCGAGCAGCTTCATGCGGAAGACGTTGGGCTTCTGCCGTTCGACATCCTTGGCGCCCATGAAGATCTTGCATTCCATGCCGAACAGGGCGGCGACGGTCGCGGTGGCGACGCCATGCTGGCCAGCGCCGGTCTCGGCGATGACCTTCTTCTTGCCCATGCGGCGGGCGAGCAGCGCCTGGCCGATGCAATTGTTGATCTTGTGCGCGCCGGTGTGGTTCAGTTCCTCGCGCTTGAGGTAGATCTTGGCGCCCTTGCCCGGCTCGGCCTTGGCGCGCAGCGCTTCGGTCAGCCGCTCGGCATAATAAAGCGGGTTGGGGCGGCCGACATAGGAGCGCAGCAGCTCGGCATATTCGGCGTGAAATTCGGGATCGGCCTTGGCCGCCTTGTAGACCTTTTCCAGTTCCAGGATCAGCGGCATCAGCGTTTCGGCGACATAGCGGCCGCCAAAGGCGCCGAAATGGCCGTTATCGTCCGGCTGGCTACGAAGGCTGTTGGGCAGGGTAATGGTGTCGGTCATGAATATCTTTCCGGGGACAAATGATGGGCGTTCGCTTGTGGTCAGGAAGCGATCAGCGCCATCGTCCTTCGATGCGCATGGCAGGGGCGTTCAGCGTCAACATGCCGACACCGCTTTGCAGAAGGCCATGATCTTGTCCACACTCTTGATGCCCGGTGCATCCTCGACGCCCGAAGAAACGTCGATCAGCGGCGTGTCGGTCAGGCGGATCGCTTCGCACACATTGTCGATGCCAAGGCCACCGGACAGGCCCCAGGGCGCGGGCATTACGACGCCGCGCAGCAAGGTCCAGTCGAAGCGCAGGCCCATGCCGCCGGGCAGCGCCGCGCCATCGGGCGTCTTCGCGTCGAACAGCAGCCGGTCGACCGTGCCGGCATAGGCCTGGGCAGCGTCGATATCGGCGCGGGTCTTGACCGAAATCGCCTTCCACACCGGCAGGCCGAAACGCTGGCGGATGGCGGCGACCCGCTCCGGGCTTTCCTTGCCATGGAGTTGCAGGGCGCTGAGTGCGCCGGTGCCGGTCAGGCGGGCAAGCTGTTCGTCATCGGCATCGACGACCACGGCGACGCGATCGACATGGGCCGGGACGGCCGCAGCGAGCGCGCGCATCTGGTCGGGTTCGACGTGGCGCGGGCTTTTGGGGAAATGGACGAAGCCGACATGGCTCGCCCCGGCGCGCACGGCGGCGCCCACCGTCTCCGGCGTCGACAGGCCGCAGATCTTGATCGCGATTCGGGACATGGGCGGGCCTTTAGACCGTAAGGGAAGGGAAGTCACATTCAGACAGGCTGGGTCAGGTCCATGTCGTGCAGCGCCAGCCACTGATCGGCATGGTCGATGCAGGCCTGGCCCAGGAAGCGATCGAGGACAGCGACGATCTCCGCATCGCTCATCGTCCGGGGATCGAGCGGCGGATGCCAGTGCAGCGCGAAATGCGGGCCGCTGGTGCGGACCAGATAGAAGGGCAGGAATTGCGCCCCGACCTTGCGCGCGAGGCGCAGGGCGATCGAGAGATTGCCCGACGGTTCGAGCGCGCGGCCGAAGGTCGGGAACCAGACCTGCCGGTCGCGTCGTTCGTCAGCCAGGATATAGAGGGTGGCGCGATCCTTCTGGGTCAGATGCTTGAGCACGCCGCGTGCCGCGCCATCGCCGCCGATCGCCTCGCCCATATAGCTGGATCGCGCCTTCTTGAGCTGGGCGGCGATCCGGGGATCTTCGGGATCTTCATAGACGCCAAGGCCCGGTCGGTCGGTCGACCATTTGATATGGGCGGCGAGCAGGTCCCAATTGCCGATATGGCAGGTGAAGGCGATCATCGGGCCGGGACCATCCAGCACCGCCTGATAGGCGGGCTGGTCGATGACGGTCACATGATCGGCATTCACCAGCCGGTCGATATTGGCGAGTTCCGCCAGCGTGCGGCCGACATTCACCCAGCGCCGGGTCAGGATCGCTTCGCGTTCCGCCTGCGGCAGGTCGGGCCGCAGCCGTGCCAGATTGGCGCGGGCGCGGGCGTCGCGCAGCTTCATCCGGGGACGGGCGACGTGCGCCGACAGCCAGCCGCCCAGCCAGGAGGCGAGGCTGGCGGGAAGCAGACGGAGTAAGGTGAAGAGAAAGGGGTTGGAGAGCATGGTCCTGCCCGTCATACAGGAGCCGTTGAGGCGGTAAAGAGCCGCGAAGGGGGCTGGTGGTGACGATGATGCTGGCGCTGTGGCTGCTGCTCCAGGCGCTGAGCCTGCTGGGCGTGGTCAATTATTGGCGCCATCTGCCGGCGGACCGGCAGGAAGAGGCGCCCGGCGGTGCGGTCATGATCCTGTCGGTGCGTGACGACTGGGAAGGTGACAGCGAACTTGTCACCCGGCTGAAGGCGCAGAGTGCGCCGTTCCGGCTGTTGCTGGCGACGTCCGGGCATTGCGTTGCGGCGGAGGCGCTGGCGGCGGTTGAGCCGGACTGGGTGCAGATCGTGCGCGCCGGCGTGGCCAGCGACGAGGGGCAGAAGGTCCACAAGCTGCGGGCGGCGCTGAAGGCGCTGCGTGATGATGACAATTATCTGATCTTCATTGATGCCGATATCGAGCCGCCCGCCCGGCTGGTGGGGCGGCTGCTCTTCCCGCTGGTGCGGGGCAAGGCGGATATCGTGACAGGCTATCGCCTGCTGCTGCCGGCCGGGCAGGGCATGCCGGCGCTGGTCGGCGCGGTCGAACTGCAACTGGCGACGCTGCCGCGCGCGGCCAGTGCGACCATGCCTTGGGGCGGGGCGATGGCGATGACGCGGGCCGCTGCCGAGCGGATCGATATCGACGCGGCGCTGGCCGGGCGCCTGTCCGACGACATGGCGATCGGCCTTGCTGGCTGGCGTTTGAAGCTGCGGATGCGGCCGGTGCGCGACCTGCTGGTGGCGAGCCCGCTGGACGGGGGGCTTGGCGCGCTTTGGAGTTTTGGGGTGCGTCAATATCGCCATATCCTCACCAACAGCCCGCGCATGTGGGCGGTGGCGACCGGCGCGGTCGCGCTGCAATCGGGCTTCTGGCTGTGGGCGCTGGGCTGGGGCGGCTGGCCGGCGATCGCGATCGGCTATGGCACTGCTTGGGGGCGGGCTGCGGCGCGGCGGCGGATATTGGCGGCCGTGCTGGAGCCAGAGCAGGCGGCGCGGGCGCGCCGATCGCTCTGGTGGGACATGGTGACGCCCTTTGCCGTCTGCTGGGCGCATCTGGCGGTGCAGCTACAGGCTGCCACATCCAATCGCATCAGTTGGGGCGGCTGGACCTATCGCGTCGTGCGTGGCCGGGTGGTGGAGATGGGGCGGGGGTAGTTCCCTTCCTCCCCGAGGCTGGCTCGGGAAGAAGGGGAATGGATCAGAACCCAGCCGGGAACAAATGATTGCCGGCGTCGTCGAGGCGCAGGATCACCTTGCCGGCGACGGCGCTGATCGGCAGGTCGCCATAGAGATGGGGGAAGAGGGCGCCGCCGCGCGACACTTCCCATTTGATCGCCTCGCCAAAGGGGGCGAGGTCGATCATCAGCATCACCAGCCGATCCTGTCCTGCGAAATGCTTGGCCGCCGTTTCGGCCGCCTGATCGCGCGTGGACATGTGGATATAGCCATCCTGAAGGTCGATCGGCGCGCCCTTGAACACGCCGTCGGCCTTGAACTGGTCATATTGCTCGGCAGTCAGGATCTTGTAGGCGAACAGCTCGCTCACGCTTCGCCACCCTCGCTGCCGGTTTCCGGGGCGGCTTCAGGTGCGCCCTCGACGGTGCCTTCGGCCGGTGCCTCCGCATTGTCATCTTCGCCGTCCTCGATCCGGGCGGTGGACACGACATGCTCGTCCTTGGCGACGTTGAACAGGCGCACGCCGGCCGAGTTGCGGCCGATGACGCGCATCGACGACAGGCCCATGCGGATCAGCTTGGCCTGATCGGTCACGAGCATCAGATGATCCTCATGCGCGACCGGGAAGCTGCCGACGACCAGGCCGTTGCGGGCGATATTGTCGATATTGGTGATGCCCTGGCCACCGCGACCGGTGCGGCGATAATCATAGGCCGAGCTGATCTTGCCATAGCCGTTGGCGCAGACGGTCAGGATGAACTGTTCCGCCTGGGCAAAGGCGGCCATGCGTTCGGCGCTGTTGATCGCCGGGGTCGCCTCATTCTCCTTCCACGGCGCAGCGCGCAAATAGTCGTCGCGTTCCTCGGTGGTCGCGTCGAAGCCCTTGAGGATCGAGAGCGAGATGACTTCGTCGCCGTCCTTGAGCGTCATGCCGCGCACGCCGGTCGAGGTGCGGCTCTGGAATTCGCGCACGTCAGTGGCGGCGAAGCGGATCGCGCGGCCCTGGCGGGTGGCGAGCAGCACGTCATCCTCTTCGGTCAGCAGGGCGACGCCAATCAGGCGATCGTCGCTGCCTTCGTCGAAGCGCATGGCGAGCTTGCCGTTGCTGGGCACATTGGCGAAGGCATCCATGCTGTTGCGGCGCACGGTGCCGTTCGCGGTGGCGAACATGACGTGCAGTTCCTTCCAGCTTTCCTCGTCCTCTGGGAGCGGCAGCACGGTCTGGATGGTTTCGCCCGGTGCCAGCGGCAGCAGGTTGATCATCGGCCGGCCGCGGGTGGCGGGGCCGCCCTCGGGCAGGCGCCAGACCTTGAGGCGATAGACCTTGCCGGCGGTCGAGAAGAACAGCACCGGCGTGTGCGTCGAAGTGACGAACAATTCGGTGACGGCATCCTCATCCTTGGTCGCCATGCCCGAACGGCCCTTGCCGCCGCGGCCCTGGGCGCGGAAGCTCTCCAGCGGGGTGCGCTTGATATAGCCCTGCACGGTGACGGTGACGACCATCTCCTCGCGCTCGATCAGATCCTCGTCATCAATGCCGTCGGCGGCAGGGGCGATGACCGACACGCGCGGCGTGGCGAATTCGCTCTCGATCGCCTCGAACTCTTCGCGCATCAC
The DNA here is from genome assembly GCF_057063145.1 of Sphingobium sp. SG1. Classification (NCBI taxonomy): domain Bacteria; kingdom Pseudomonadati; phylum Pseudomonadota; class Alphaproteobacteria; order Sphingomonadales; family Sphingobiaceae; genus Sphingobium; species Sphingobium sp. SG1. Next base: position 19,400 of record NZ_JBVVOJ010000027.1, read on the forward strand.
GGCGTAGAGCTTCACCCGGTCACCCAGGATGGCGAGATATTCGGCGATGGCTTCGGCCAGTTCGGCCAGTTCCTTACCGATTTCGTCACGGCCGAGTGCGGTCAGGCGATGGAGGCGCAGGTCGAGGATGGCGCGGACCTGCACGTCGCTGAGCTTGTAGCTCTCGCCGCTGACTTCGGTTTCGATGGCCTCGACCAGGGCGAGATAGGGCGCGATCTCGCCGATCGGCCATTCGCGCGCCAGCAGCGATTCGCGGGCGGCGGCAGGGCTGGCCGAACCGCGGATGATCTTCACCACCTCGTCGAGGTTGGTCACCGCGACGACCAAGCCCAGCAAGATATGGGCGCGGTCGCGCGCCTTGTTCAGCTCGAACTTGGTGCGACGGGTGATGACCTCTTCGCGGAACTTGACGAAGGCTTCGATGATCTCGCGCAGGCCCAGCAGTTCCGGGCGGCCGCCACGGATCGCCAGCATGTTGGCGGGGAAGCTCGACTGGGCCGGAGTGTTGCGCCACAGCTGGTTGAGGACGACGTCCGGGGTGGCGTCGCGCTTCAGGTCCATGACGATGCGCACGCCTTCGCGGCTCGATTCGTCACGAATGTCGCTGATGCCCTCGATCCGCTTGTCCTTGGCGGCTTCGGCGATCTTTTCGACCAGGCCGCTCTTGCCGACCTGATAGGGGATGGAGGTGAGGACGATCGAGCGACGGTCGCCGCGGCCTTCCTCCACCTCGTGCCGGGCGCGCATCAGGATCGAGCCGCGACCGGTATGATAGGCGTTGCGGGCGCCCGACTGGCCCAGGATCAGCGGCGCGGTCGGGAAATCGGGACCGGGGACGATCTGGATCAGTTCGTCGGTCGAGATTGCCGGGTTTTCGATATAGGCAAGGCAGGCGCGCAGCACTTCGCCGAGGTTATGCGGCGGGATGTTGGTCGCCATGCCGACGGCGATGCCGCCGGCGCCGTTGACCAGCAGGTTCGGGAAGCGGGCGGGCAGCACCTGCGGCTCGCTTTCCGATGCGTCATAGTTGGGCGTGAAGTCGACGGTGTCCTTGTCGAGATCGTCCAGCAGCGCGGTCGCGACCTTGGCCAGGCGCGCTTCGGTGTAACGCATGGCGGCTGGCGGATCGGGATCCATCGAACCGAAGTTCCCCTGACCGTCGATCAGCGGCACGCGCATCGACCAGTCCTGGGTCATGCGCGCCAATGCGTCGTAGATCGAACTGTCGCCATGGGGGTGATATTTACCCATGACTTCACCGACCAGACGGGCCGACTTGCGATAGGGGCGGTTGTAGACGAAGCCCGATTCCTGGGCCGAGAAGAGAATGCGGCGATGCACCGGCTTCAGGCCGTCGCGCACGTCCGGCAGGGCGCGGGAGACGATCACGGACATGGCATAGTCGAGATAGCTCGACTTCATCTCATCAACGATGCTGATGGGGCTGATGTCCGAAGGGTCGGCGAGGACGGTCTCGTCGGTCAAGGCGATTCTCTTTTTGGATGGGTGTGATGCGTTCCCACTGCACTAGCCGAGCGAAACAAATCTGTCACCCCTCGCGCGCGCCCGCGCGCCCGCATGTGCAGCCAAGGCGGTGATTGGCGGGCGCGAAGAAAAGCGGAACGAAGCGGCAGCATGACAGTTGCAAAATGCGCGGATATAGGCTTGTTCAAAGCCCGTTCACGCGCCGACCCCTAATCGGCGTTCAACCCGGATGTCGCCTGTGGTCCCCCTGTCAGGCGCGAAAAGGAGATGAGGATCATGCGTTTTGTTACCCCGCTGTCGCTCGCGCTGGCTCTGGCGCTGACCGGCGGCGCCGTTTCGGCTCCCGCCTCCGCCGCGAAGAAGGAAGAAAAGCCGGCCGGCCGCAAGCTGAACGTGTCGCCCGAAGTGCTCAAGTCGCTCCAGGCGGCCCAGAAGGCGTCCGATGCCCAGGATTTCGCCGGTGCCAAGACGGCGCTGACCGAGGCTGACGGCAAGGCGGCGTCGAACGACGACAAGTACCAGATCGGCGCGATCAAGCTGAACACCGGCATCCAGAGCAAGGATGACGCGCTGAAGATGGAAGGCCTCAACCAGATGCTCGACAGCGGCCTGACGCCGCCCGAGCAGACCGGCCAGTTCAACATGGTGGCGGCCGATGCGGCTCTCGCCCAGAAGAATTACGACGTCGCGATTTCGCGTGGCCAGGCGGCGCTGGCCGCCGGCTACAAGGCGGAACAGGTCAACCCGACCATCGCTCAGGCCTATTTCGGCAAGGCCGGCACCGGCAATGCCTCGGCCGAGCCGGCGCGTGGCTTCAACCAGCAGGGCCTCGCTGCGCTGAAGGCGGCGGCGGACGCGACCAAGGCGTCGGGCCAGCCCGTGCCGGCGCAATGGTATCAGATCGGCGTCAGCCGTGCGGCTGCCGCGCGCCTGCCGGAAGTCACCGATTGGGCCAAGTGGGCTTATGCCGCCAATCCGAGCGGTGAAAATCTGCGCACGCTGATCCGTCTGTTCCAGCAGGCGAACCCGAACATCACCAACCGCGAAAATCTGGACGTGCTGCGCCTGATGTCGGCGGCCAAGGGTCTGGTGGTCGCTGCCGACTTCACCGAACTGGCCGAAATGGCGTCGAAGACGGGCATTTATGGCGAGGTCAAGTCGACGATCGACGCCGGCCGCGCCAAGGGCGTGCTGAACGCCAGCCAGGCGGGCGACATCTATCAGGCCGCCGTGGGTCGCATTCCGGGCGACAAGTCGTCGCTGGGTGCCGCCGAAGCGGATGCCGGCAAGGCCGCCAACGGCAAGGTCGCGGCTGCGACCGGCGACGCCTATCTGGGCTATGGCGACTATGCCAAGGCGGCGGCGATGTTCGAACTGGCCAAGCAGAAGGGTGGCGTCGACGCCGACGAGATCAACACCCGCCTGGGCATTGCCAAGACCATGGGTGGCGACAATGCCGGCGCCAAGTCGGCGTTCGAGGCAGTCCAGGGCGGTGCGCGCAAGCAGATCGCCGATCTGTGGCTGACCTATCTGGGCACCAAGGCCTGAATCTAGTATAAGGCGCGCAGATCGTCGCTGGTTCGGCGGTCTGTGCGCCTATATTTTTTTGAATGACCGGCCGGGGGCCGGGATATTGCAGTGGGGGAGGCCTGTCATGGCCAAGCGGAATCCTGTTTTTCTGACTATCGGACTGCCGGTCGTGCTGGCCGGCGCCATGCTGGCGACGCCGGCTGCGGCCAAGAAGAAGATCGTGGTGGCAGGTCCGCCGATCGAGATGTCCGACGCCTTCCGCGCCGACGTGCAGGCGGCCGAAACCGCGATCAAGGCGCGTGACGCGTCGACCGCCAATCTGCGCATCGCCGCGCTCAATCCGACCACCGACATGGAAGCCTATGCCGCGGCCGGCCTGCGTTTCGAGGTGGCGGTGCTGCGCCGGGACATCCAGGCCCAGCGGATCGCGCTGACCGACATGTTCAAGACCAGCTCGGTGCCAAAGGCGGACGCGCCGCGCCTGCGCTTCATCGCCGGCTATCTGTCCTACATGGTCGCGAACTATGCCGATGCGGTCGCGCAGCTCGATTATGCCAAGACGCTGGGCTATTCGGGCATCGACGCCACCATGCTGCGCGCCGACATTGCGATGCGCAAGAACAAGTCCAAGGAAGCCCGCACCTATGTGCAGGAGGCGCTGGCGCAGCAGAAGGCATCGGGTCAGCCGATTCCGGCCGCCTGGTATGACCGCGCCATCTCCATGGCCTATCAGGCCAATGACTGGGATGAGGTGAGCAGCCTCTATCGCGAGCGGCTGGAAGTCTATCCGTCGACCCCCGAATGGCGTTCGGCGCTGACCAACTATCTGGCCGGCCAGGAAAGCGACCCGCAGGTCCAACTGGACCTCTATCGCCTGCAGGCCGCCAATGGCGCCATGGCGAGCGAGCGCGATTACCAGACCTATGCCCAGCTGGCCGAGAAGACCGGCAATTTTGCCGAAGCCAAGGCGATCATCGAGGCGGGCCGTTCGGCCGGCAAGCTGACCACCAGCCAGGCGACCACGGCACAGCTGCTGAAGGCGGTGACGCCCAAGGCGACCAAGGATATCGCCGCCATGCCCGCGCTGGCGAAGAAGGCGGCGGCGGCGAGTGATGGCAAGGCGGCGCTGAATGCGGCCGACGGCTATTTCTCGCTCGGTCAATATCCGCAGGCGGTGGAACAGTATCGGCTGGCGCTGAGCAAGGGCGGGGTCGATCAGGGCCATGCCAATGCGCGCCTGGGCATCGCGCTGGCCCGTTCGGGCGATCTGGCCGGTGGCAAGACCACGCTGGCCCAGGTGACCAGCGGCAACTGGAGCAATGTCGCCGGCTTCTGGTCGGTCTGGGTCGATCTGCAGCATCGCAAGTCGGCGCAGCAGGGCACGGCGCAGACCGCCAGTTGATCGCGGCGCGACATGACAGGAAAAAGGGCCGGTCCCCCCGTGGGGCCGGCCCTTTTTCGTTGCGCCTGCGTGCCGGCTGTCGCGAACTGGCCGGATCAGACCGGCAGCGGGACGCCGGGCAGATTCTTCGACGTGCGGATCGTCAGCGACGTCTTGACGCTCACCACATTGGGTGCCGGTGTCAGCTTCGACGTCAGGAATTGCTGGAAGCTCTGCAGGTCGCGCGCGACCACCTTCAGGATGAAGTCGATCTCGCCGTTCAGCATATGGCATTCGCGCACTTCGGGCAGGGCGTCGACATGGTCCTGGAACGCCTTCAGATCGGCCTCGGCCTGGCTCTTGAGGCTGACCATCGCGAACACGGTGATGGTGTAGCCCAGCATCGCCGGATCGACCACGGCATGATAGGCGGTGATGGCGCCGGCTTCTTCCAGCGCGCGGACGCGGCGCAGGCACGGCGGTGCCGTCAGCCCGACCTTCCGCGCCAGATCCACATTGGTCATCCTGCCATTGTCCTGCAATTCGCCCAGGATCTGCAGGTCGATGTCGTCGATATTGGGCCCCGCCATCAGATTGATTATTTCCTTACCTGTTACTGCGGGCGCATCATAATAATATTTCAGCGCAATGCAATTGTCCCACTATGCGACGCTCATATTGTGCGTCGAAATCACGCTTTCGCTTTGGGTAAGGACTGCTTATCGGTTAGGATGTAACGAACAGCGATGCGGGCATGCCGCCTGTTACCGCTTGAATATGGGGACTTTGGTTGCGCTTCAACGACATCATGCAAACCGTGCTGGCTGCCGACGATCGCAGCGGCGTGGGCGCGGTGACGCTGTGGCGGCAATGCGTCGACCTGCTGGCGCAGCATGATCGTTATGATCGTCCCCCCATGGACGCACCCGATCGCGAGGCTCTGCTCGGCCGATTGGCGCAGTTGCGGCCGCAACTGTCTGAAATGCAGCGAATCGCGACCGTCGTCGAACTGGGCGGCCGGCTGCGTTCGGCCAGCCTGATCCGCTTCTTTGCCGGTGACCGTCCGGCGATCGCCGGCGCGGCGATGGCACGCGCGCGCCTGTCCGATCCGCTGTGGGCTGCACTGCTGCCGCACCTCAGCCCCACGGCGCGCGGTGTGCTGCGCGGCCGTCGCGACATCGGCCCCGAAACGCGGCAGGGGCTCGAAGCGTTCGGCCCGACCGACCTGGTGCTGACCAGCGGCACGAGCGTCCGCGAAGCCGACATGCTGCTGACCGCGGACATGGCGCTCGCGGCCGAGCCCGTGGTCGAGCCGGAAGTTGCGCCGCAGCCGGTGGCCGAACCCGGCCCCGACCAGATCCGCAACCTGGTCGATCGCATTGCGCGCTTCACCAGCACCCGGCGTCCGCCCGAAGAGGCACCGCCGCAGGACATCATCGTCGCGCCGGTGACGCAGCCCGCGCTGCGCGCCGAACAGCCGCATTTCTTTGCGTTCGAGACGGATTCGACCGGCGTGCTGGTCTGGGTGGACCAGGGGCCGCGCGCCGCGCTGGTCGGCCTGTCGCTCGGCGAAATCGCGCTGGAAGGGGCGAGCGGTCCCGATGGCCATGTCGCCGGCGCCTTCCAGCGCCGCAGCGGCTTCCAGAATGGCCGCTTCACCATCATCGGTGGGATGATGGCAGGCGAATGGCGCCTGTCGGCAACCCCCTTCTTCGATCCGCGGTCCGGCCGGTTCCAGGGCTATCGCGGTCAGGCACGGCGCCCCTATTTGCACGAAGTGGCGACGACGCCGTCGGGACCGGTGACGATAGCCGGCCTGTCGGCGGATTCGCTGCGCCAGCTGGTGCATGAACTGCGCACGCCGCTAAACGCGATCCTGGGCTTTGCCGAGATTATCGAACAGGAATTGTTCGGCCCGGCCGGCGTCGAATATCGCGAGATGGCCGGCAATATCGCGGTCGATGCGCGCCATCTGCTGGCAGCGTTCGACGATCTGGATCTGGCCGCCAAGGTGTCGCGCGGCGACGGCATCGGTGCGCCGCAGACGATCGATCCGGCGTTGCTGGTGATGCAGGTCGCGGCCCGTTTCCGCGATCAGGATGGTCGGGCGGTGACGCCGATCGACATCGCCGTGTCGCAGGATCTGCCACAGATCAGCATCGATCCGGTGCAGGGCGAGCGCATGGTGCAGCATCTGCTGCGCACGCTGATTTCCGTCGCGCCCGAGGGCGAGGCGGTAACGGGCGCCTGCTGGTTCCAGCCCGATGGCGCGTCGGGCAAGGTGGTGCTGGCGATCGATCGCCCGTCGACGCTGAGCGGCATGGACGAGGCGCATCTGCTCGATCCGGGCTATACGCCCGAGGGCGACTGGGCGGATGGGCCGTTGCTGGGGCTGGGCTTCTCGCTGCGTTTGATCCGCAGTCTGGCGGCCGGTTGCGGCGGCAGCCTGGATGTCGGGCCGGACCGTTTCCTGCTGCGCATCCCGGTTGACGGGATGGAAGAGGATGTCGTTGGCAATGGCTGATTTTCGGGCTGGTCGGGCGCGGGCTTGACCGGAACGAAACCCTATCGCAACCATTGCGGGATAGGGAAGGGCGATGCAATCAGCTCATCATCATGACGGCAATCTGCTTCGGGCGCCGCTGCCCGAGGACATGATTGCGCTTCCGGCCGCGTTCGGCACCCGTTTCATGCTGTTCGTCGATACCGAAGAGGAATTCGACTGGAACGCGCCCTTCCGCCGGGAAGGCCATGGCGTGACGGCGCTGGCCGGCATGGCGCGCGGTCAGGCCTATTTTGCGGCGGCCGGGGTGAAGCCCGTCTATGTGACCGACTATCCGGTGGTGGATAGCGATGCGGCCGCCGGGATGATGGGGGCGTGGTTGGCAGCGGGCGAGGCCGATGTCGGCGCGCATCTCCATCCCTGGGTCAATCCGCCCCATGTGGAGGATGTGAACGCCGCCAATTCCTATGTCGGTTCGCTGCCCGAGGCGGTGGAGGCAGCCAAGCTGGAGGCGCTGTGCCGGCGGATCGAGGATCGTTTCGGTCACCGGCCGATCGCCTATCGGGCGGGGCGCTATGGCGTCGGCCCCAACAGTGCGCGGCTGCTGGAGGCGGCAGGCTTTCGCCTCGATACATCGGTGCGCAGCCGGTTCGATTACAGCCATCAGCATGGCCCCGATTTCCATGGCCTGCCGCAAAATCCCTATTGGGCGGGGCCGACCCGCAGCCTGGTCGAATTACCGCTGTCGACGGCGATCACCGGTCTTTTGCGGGGCGGGGGCGAAGGGCTTTATCGCGCGACCCAGGCGATGGGGCCGCTGGCCGGCGCACTGGCGCGGGCGCGGATGCTCTCGCGCGTGCCGCTGACGCCAGAAGGCATCACCGCAGCCGAAGCGACGGCGGCGATCGATGCACTGATCGAGGAAGGCGTGCGCGTCCTCAATTTCAGTTTCCATTCGCCCACGCTGGAGCCGGGCCACACGCCCTATGTCCGTGACGAGGCCGATCGCACCGCCTTTTACGGATGGTGGGATAGGGTGCTGAGCCATCTGGCGCGGCGCGGCGTGGCGGCGGTCAGCCTGGATCAGTTGCTGGATGCCATTCCTGCGCGTGCGAAGGCTTGCCAAGCCGCCTGATGCTCCTTATCGCCGCGTTCAAGGTGGGGCCTGTAGCTCAATGGTTAGAGCTGGCCGCTCATAACGGCTAGGTTGCGGGTTCGAGTCCTGCCGGGCCCACCAAGTTTCCCAATCATGTTTACCATTTGTTCTCACCGAGGCTCCGCGCCCCTTGTATTTCGGGGCACCTGAATTACACTTTGTCTCACGCTATCTCGCTCTAGCGCACCCCATGCGGGGGCATCGGCGGGGGCATCAGATTTCAAAGTGGGGGCATCGTGGCTCTGACCGTCGCCGAAGTTAAGAACGCCAAGCCGGGCGAGCGGGACTATAAGCTTGCCGATTCTGCTGGCCTGCACCTGTTCGTATCGACGAAAGGGGCGAAGTCCTGGCGCTTCAAATATCGATTTGCAGGCAAAGAGAAGCGGCTGACCTTCGGCCTTTTCCCCGATGTCACCCTCGCCGACGCGCGCGACCAGCGCGACGCAGCCCGGGCGATCGTGCGGGCGGGCAAGGATCCGGCCGTCGAGGCGGAGAAGGCAAAGCAGGCGGCGATCGCCGCGGCCGGCGCCACCTTCAAGGCGATCGCAGAAGAATGGATGGAGGATGAGACGCCCGGCTGGTCGGCAGCGCATGCGAGCCGCGTCCGCTTCCGGCTGGAGCGAGACATCTATCCCAGCCTGGGCAAGCTGCCGATCGCGGACATCACCGGCCCGATGGTCCTGCGCGAACTGCGCAAGATCGAGAAGCGCGGCTCGATCGAGACGGCCAAGCGGGTGAAGGGTTATGTCCAGGCCGTGTTCGACCGCGCAGAGGGCGAGCATTTCATCGGCGGCGATGCGGTGCTGGCGATCTCCCGCCTGAGCAAGGCGCTGAAGCCGACGCCGACGGGATCGAAGCAACCGGCACTTACGAAGGTGCCCGAGCTGTTGGAACTGCAGCATGCCGTCGACCGCTCCACCTCCGACGTCGTGACGAAGCTCGCCTCGCGGCTGCTCGCCCTGACAGTCGTTCGCGTCGGCGTGCTGCGCCAGGCGACATGGGACGAGTTCGAGGGGATCGATTGGGACAAGCCCGATGCCCCCGCGCCGGGGGCACTCTGGCGGATATCGGCCAGCCGGATGAAGCTGGAGGTCGAGGACAAGGGGAATGAAGCCTTTGGGCATGAGGTGCCGCTGCCGAAACAGGCCGTCGAGATCCTGCGCACCCTCCGCGTCATCACCGGCAAGTATCAACTGCTGTTCCCAGGCGGGAAATCATGGCGAGAGCCGATGAGCGATGCTGCACTGTCGTCGCTTTATAAGCGGATGGCTGGCGGCAAATACAAAGGCCGGATGGTGCCGCACGGCTGGCGTTCGGCATTCTCGACCATCATGAACGAGCGAGCGGCGGCTCACCGATTCGACAGCGACCGAATGCTCATCGACATGATGCTTGCCCACGTGCCCAAGGGCATGTCAGCATCCGAATGGGCCTATAACCGGGCGAGATATCTGGAGCCGCGACGCGAGTTGGGACAGGCTTGGGCTGACATAATCAGCAAGGATCTCGCAGTCCCGCAGTCACTGATGGCGACTTTATTGCCATAAATCGGCTTTTTGCTTATAAAGGCGGGAGCACAGAACTGAACTTCGATTCGCGCCCAGTCTTAGACAGCGACGATGACGGTCAATCATCTGGCGAATTTACTCATCATAGAGCTTCGCCGCGCTAGCGCTAGCGCATCCATCTTCATCGACAGCTGTCGGTTATTGGGAGTGCCCAATGAGCCGCAAGAAAAAGTCGAGGATCGATTGGACGGTGATTATTCAGGCCGGTGTTCTGGCTGCAATCCCCCGTCTCGTTGACCTCATAATGAACTCAATCGGCTGATGCCGGCCCGACGGCGATACCGCCGTCGGGTATCAAATACATGAGGAAAACTGATTAAAAGTCAGTGCAATATCCAATCATTTCAATGCCTGTTCCGCTATATACACGATCTGTTCACGGACGCTA
>NZ_JBVVOJ010000028.1:0-24100 GCF_057063145.1 Sphingobium sp. SG1
ACTGATTAAAAGTCAGTGCAATATCCAATCATTTCAATGCCTGTTCCGCTATATACACGATCTGTTCACGGACGCTATCCTGCGGCGTTGCCGAATTTGTCGGAATGAAGCAATGTCAGTTGCACAGTGATGCGTTGGAGATGATCTGATGGATAAAGATGCTGAAATCAGGATGCTAAAGCAGCGCGTATCGACGCTCGAAGAAGCGATTGGCGATCTCTATAGCGCTCTCAATGATCTGGCTGCGAAGGCCGGCATTGCCCAACGGCAGCGGCCAAAATCACCCTATGAAAGTGGCCGGTCCTAGCTTCGGCAGCGGCCGCCTGCTTTTCGTGGTAAAATATCGCAGAACTCATCCACAGGCTCGACTGGCACGGCGTGCGGCCGGCGCATCCTCTCGCCGCGTCTGGTCGGCTCGGGCAGGGTAGGGGCGGCCCCATCTGTGGCCACCCGGATGATCGCCCCGAAGCTGTCCGCCTTGTGGAAGATCGCCTTGATGTCTGGCAGCAGATTGCGCGCCCAATCGGCATGAGAGGGGCTGATATAGCCGATCTGCCGCCCGCGCTGCGAATAGACCGAAACGGCCGGCACGCCTTCGACCAGCCGATTGAGCGGCCGAAGGGTGACACGCTCCCCAGCTATGCATCGATCGATTTCCGCCTGGCGACGCGGCGCGCAGTCGGTGCGGAAGTCGGCGCCAACGATCGCCAGCCCGATCGACGGGGTGACGGCCGGCGGCGGAAACGGTCGACCATTATCCATCATGGAATATCATCCACTTTAATCCCCGCCGTCCGCAGTTGATGGATGACGCCGTTCAAGCTGGCGGTCGTGCTCGCACTTCGGCCAAGCTCATTCTCGCTTTCGCCGGCATCCCAGAAGGTGTGCAGCGGCCATTGCTCCCGCATATACGGTCGCAGGCAGCGCAGGGCCAAGCGAACGGCGTCCGTCCTGATCGCCTGCTGCGAGCCGTCGTCGCGGGCACTGGTAAGGATCTGGAGCGACAGTTTGATGATAGCGGTGTCGTTCTTGTTTAGCGTCGACATGCGCGGAACATAATGCGAACAGAGTTGATTCGCCTAGGCGCCGAATCGACCGCTCTGGTTGCTATGCCTTGCCTGGACCGCTATCTCCCTCAGGCCCCTGGCGCGGTCCATCGTCATAGCGACGCGTGCCAGGGGCACGCTTCCCCCGATTCCTGACCGTGTCTGCCACGATTTCCGGGCCGTATTCGACAGCAGCGGGCTTGATGATCTTCTTCCATCCGAATCGCGCGATGGAGATCAGGATCTTGCCGACATTCATGCGCCCAGAACCTTCTTCAGCTTCGCGAGGTAGGCCTTCTGTTCGGCCAGCCCGCCGGTGCCCCCCTGGACCAGCCGGCACACGGTCGCGACATCGTCGCGATCGGCTGCAGCGTTGATCTTGCGATCGTCCCAATAGGCGCAGGCGACCAGCAGGCCGGTATGCGGCCCGGACACTAGGTCCGGCTTGGCCAACACGTCGACACCGGTCAGCTCCTTCGCCTTGCGGTAATTATCCTCGAACGTCAGCTGGGTCGGCCCGCGCCCGCGATGGAGCCAGCCGTCATTGACGTGGTCGTTGCCGTAGCGGCCGCCATAGACCTTGTTCGCCAGCGCCTGCGGCTTGCCGGCATAGGGTTGCGCGGCAGCGATCGTCGGGAAGCGGCTGGGCCAGACCTGGACGATCCGCTTGGCGGAATAGTTCAAATCCTCTTCCATGACGCGGAAGCCGCGCGTCTCGACCGCCCAGCGCGCCAACGCGTGCGCCAGGCGCAGCGCCGTCACGATGGCATAGCGCGGGAACATCTCAGCCGCCGCCTTGCCCAGATTGCGCGTGAGCGCGCTGGCGGCGCCGCCGGTGTAGGAGAAGAGGCCGCCATAGCTCAGCGGCCCGAAGTCGCCATCGATCTTGCCGGAATAGTGGCCAGCCGCCTGCAGCCGGAGTTGCACCGGTTTCGTGTCCATAAATGCTCCTGTTGAATGCGCCGCTCAGCGCGGCGATGTCGGTCCGTTGAAGGCGTCCCAAAAGGCGTTCATGCCGGCGCGCACCTTTGTGCCGACTGCGCCCTTGGCGATGCCGATGATGCCCGCGCCCAGACTGCCGACGCCGATGCCGGTGATGCCGGCCGCCAGCAGTTCCAGCTCCTGCGCCTGCACCCAAAGGGTAGCGACCAGCAGGCAAAGCGCGGTGATGGCGATATCGAGCACCCACTGGGCCTTGCCCTTGGCCTGAAGGCCGATGATGACGCGGGTGATGATGACGCCGCAGATGCAGACGATGGTGGGGCCAGCGTGAAACGGCTCACCGAAGATCCACCAGATCACCGGTTCGCGAGATGCAATAGAGGTCATTGCGGCGGCCCCCAGCGCCGCGCCCAATCTCACCGCAGACATACGGCGGCCAGGGCGGCCACGAAGCTAAGGATGATGACAGCAAGCGCGCGGACCAGGACGGGCCAGCGCGACCACATGTCGACGGGAAGCGGCGCCTTGCGCAGCTGATGCTCGATGCCGGGCTCACCCAGAACGACGATGGAAAATGCGGTCATCCCACATGCCACCGCTATCGGATCAATCCAGCGCTTGGCCATGCTCACCCGCGCTGAGATGACGACATCGGTCGGATTCCAGCCCCATAGGAACATGGCTTCTGCACCACATCTAAGGGTGATCCCGGTCGCCAGCAGCATCACCACAAACCGGTAAAGCGTGACCGGATGGAGCGGATGATCCCAGATTCGCTGGCTCCAGATCCTGTTCGCCTGTTTTCCCATCATCATCGCGCCAAGAAAGGTTGCCGCGGTCATGATGAACAGGTTCGAGAGATACAGCGACGCACCGTTATCGAAGCTGGGCGGCACGATTGCCTCCGGCATGCGCGCGGCGCTCTTTGCCGCCAGCGACCCGGCGGCATCGAGGATGGAAATCAGCATAGACCTATCTCCGGTTTGTGCGGTTGAGCAGACACCCGCGATTTCGGCGGCGCGAGGCGGTGATCGTCAAATCGCGATCCCACGCGGGCCGAAAGACGCGCGCGCTTCAACATAGGCCGCGCGAGCTTCCAGGACGGCAAAGGCGCGATTATAGATCATCACTAGCGCAATCTCGGTAGAGCCTGGATAGGACGCCGACGCGGCCTTGATCGCGCCGATCCGCAAATGCCCCAACCCCTGGCGTCATCGCCGATGCTCCCTGTTTTATGTGCATGGTCATGTAACCTTGGCCGTGTGGATGCGCGACACCATCTGCGGTTCCAGCCATCGGCTCATCCCGTCCACGCAGAAGCGACCAGCCTCATCGACCGCAGAGACAACATAGCTCCCGCCGCTGCTTGTCGGGGGATATCCCTCGATCCCAGGGATGAGGGTGATGTGATCGCCGGGTTTGACACTGGGCATCATATGCTCCCCTGGGGGTCAATCAGCCGAGGGCGGCGCAAGTTCGGGATCGTCAATGATGACGAACCCCGCTGCTTCCATCGCAGCCCGCTGACGGTCGATCGTGATCTGACGGGCCTCAGCCATAGACCCATCACCAGCCTTGAAGAGGGCGGGCGCGGTGGCTTCCACCATCGCCATGAAGCGTGATTGCGTGATTTCCATTACCAATTCCCCGATACAGTTTTGTTGGCCCCGGTGCCGCCGTCGCTGACGCCGCCCGTGCCGTTTCCAGACACAAGATTGTTGACGATGACGTAACGATCGGACGCGCCGGAAGCGACGGCCACCCCCCAGGACTGCGTTCCAAAGCCGATCGTTCCGCTCAACATGCATCCGATGATCGAAAAGTCTGTCGTGCCAGCCTGTATCCCGATCCCGGTATGCGTATTGGAAGCCTGCTGACTGTTGCCGCGAACCGCGAAGCCGTTAAAAGCCACACGCTTTGCGGAGGAGGTGACAAAGACACCGTTGGTCCAGCAGTTTATCGCGCCGCCGCCAGTAAACCGGACACCATCCGCCGTGAAGATCGTAATGCCGCGCCCCGGCCGATTGCTGAACCAGCAGGCGTTGAAGTCAAACTCGACACACTTATCGACATAGACGCCAAGGTCAGAACTATCGAAGTAGACGTTTGTGAATTTGTTGTAGGCCGGTCGTGCGTTCGGCGCGTTCGTCGTCGCATCGGTCAACATGCTGTAGACGCCGCCGATGATATCCCCATCCGTCGCGCAGAGGGCTTCCACCTTGTTGGTCAGGCGTAGGCCACCCAGAGAGTGGGGAACGACCTGAGCAGTAACCGTAGCAGTCGCGCCAGACGTTCCACCAGTGATCGTCTCTGGCATGGCGAAATTCTTGTTGGAGACGGCAGCTTTGATCTTGGTAGCCGACACCAGCTGCGTGATAGTGGCAGTCGCACCAGACGCAGACGTAATGACTTCACCGACCTGAAAAGTACCGGTCAAAGACGAGATGGTGAGCGTGTCGATGGGCGCGGAAATCAGGAATTGCGACAGGAAGACGTCGTTCACATTATTCAGCAGCACGCCGAACTGCATCGCGTTGAAAATGTCGAAGCTACTGCCCCGCGTGCCGGTGCAATTACCTGCAGAGATCGCCCTGAACGCTTGTTGTATCAGAATGTTGTGAAAGCTCGTAAAGGACGCCGCGATGTCCAGCACCGTGCCATCGGTCGGATCATCGACATTGATGCACTGGACCGAGATGCCCTCAACGCGACCGCCAATGGTCGTGCTGAAGCTGAAGACATTCATCACGGTGGAAGAGCAGCGGACCTGACTTTTATACGGCCCGTAACCATAGACATATTGCCCCTTGGTCAAAGCCAACGCCGTGCTGCCGCTAATCGTGAAATAGCCCTTGGGAAATTCGATCGCTCCGCTGACCGGCGTTGCATCAGCCGCCTTTTGCAGCTGGGCGATCGCGTCGGCTGCGGTGTTCATCACGTCGCCCGCGAACCAAATAACCTTGGACAGCAGCAATCCAGCCACCACGCCAGAGCCGTAGAAAATCTGACGATCCGGCCCAGTCAGCCCGCCTGCAAACGTCACTGTAACGCCTGCGTCGATCGTCAGGCGGCCAAGGCCGATAAACCGGACCGGCTTCGTGAAGATGAAGTTGGACCTGATCCGGTGGTTGTTTTGGATGATGATCGGCGCAACCGCCTCAGTAGCGGCCAGCGCAGCCTTGTCATCGGCCACGCCATCGCCAGTCGCATTCTTGTCTGCCGGCGTTACGCGCTCATCGAACTTGGCGCGCAGTGAGCGGCTGATGGAGCCGCCACCCGGAGCCACCCAGGGGATGATGTCCGCGCCATCGACGGCAAGGCTGGTCTTAATATCCTCCGCTTGCTGTGCGCTCTGCGCGGCAAGACCACGTGCGTGAACGGCCCCAGCTTCCGCCTCGATGGCGCTGTCGCGAGCAGATTCTGCTTGCTCCGCAAAAGGTTGCACAGCATCTGCACCAGCAGCAAAATACCGCTCGTCCATTTTCTGGACGGTCGGCTCATCGATCAGGCCAGCATCGAACAGGCGGCGCTCCGCGCCAAATCCCGGTCGCCCGCGTTCGGTGACGATCTTGCGCTGGGCATTGACCAATATCTGGAGATTACTGACCTCCATATATTGCGGAAGGCCATTGCCGGGGATTTCCGACCCCGCCTCAACCGCGACCCGTTCGGTCAGGCGACTACTGACGGCGCCGCCCGTCAGCTCCATGAAATCATAGGACAGGCGGCGCGATGCGCCTGCGGCATGGATCTGGCTGGCCTGCGCCGCCGTTCCGATCGCGACGGCGGTCAGCGCCTGGCCATCCAGTTCGGCATCGATCGTCAGAATGGGCTGGGTCTGGTCGGTATAACGGATTGCCAGTGCAAAAATGCGGCCAGTCAGGTCCATCAGATCGCCAGCGTCATCGACATAACCCACCTGCAATGCAAAGGGCTCGCCGGCACGCACGATCAGCGCGCCGGCGGGGGAGAGGCCCGCCAGGGTCATCACATTGTCCTTCCGTCTAGAAAATCAGTCGGCCATCCAGCGAATGGCATCAAATGCGGCCTGCTTGGCGGGCATGCCCTCGGCCGCGCGAATGGCGCGCTTGGCGGCACAGGCGACCGCCTCCACCCGTGCGATTTCCGATCGGGACAGGGTCATGCCCCCATCGAACCGGTCGATCACCGTCGCCAGTCCATCGCCGGACGCCGCGGCCTCCGCCATCGCGAAGGGAAAGCGCGCGATCGTCGCGGCTTCGTCCATCTCGGCCAATTCCGTTGCCCAGCGTCGATAGTCCGCGACCTCCGCCGCTTTTTGGGCATAGGCGTAGGATTGTCCGGCGCCGGGCGTCATCACGGCCGCGCGCAACTCTTCCCGCCGTGCATCAACCTGGGCTATAAGGGCAACTTCGACCTTCTCGACATCCTCGACCCATTGTCGCGCGTGAGCGCTCCAGGACCAGCTATCAGGCGACCAGCCAGCAGGGCGCTTGCAACTGTCGCGATTGACAAGATCGACGCCTTCAAGCGATTTCACCACCTCGACCAGTTCGCCGGTCGATACGTCAAAAACCCCGATCATCAGCTGAGCACAAAGCTTGCATCGCCATTAACGGCGATCGTTCCCGCGCCGCTGTAGCGACGATTGACGAAGTCGAATTCATAATCGCCGCTCGCTGGCGCGGTCATGGAAGCGGAAAATGATAGCACGGATGGCTCGCCCGGCAGTGATCCGTACGCATCCTGCACTTCGTCGTTGACGTCGATCCAGGCGCCACTGCCAGCAGGGGTGCGATAGCAGAACTTGCCAGCAAGCGCGCCGGCCGATCCCGACGTCATGTAAGGAAGATTTACGGAAAGCGACACAAAATTCCCGGCCTCCAGCGTCCTGGTGAACGGCCCGCCATTTGAATGCACATAAGTGTTCGCGTTGCGGATCGATATGCTTGTGTCTGTTTGCGCACCGCCTGCGACACCATCGCGAACCTTGGTGAGTTGAACCGAGCTCACCCCGATTGGCGTCCCATCATAGCTGACCGTCAGGTCAACCCTTGCTGTCTCGGCAGTGATGCTGCTGATAGTGAGAACCCTATTATTTGTCCCGTCCAACGAGGCCGTGCAGCCGGTCGATGTGATGGAATATGTGGTCAGCGGGTCTTCGCTGATATCGAGCGCGCCCTGGAAGGCGTAAAAGGTCGCGGAAATCGGAAATTGGCCAGCATTCGGCGCACCGGAGCTCGCGCAGCTGATCGCCTTCACCCAGCTGGCCGGCGCCACCGAAAAACCATCCGCGCCGCGCACGATCTCGCTGGCGATATCATCCTTGTCCTCGCCCGCGGTCAGCGCCGGTGTGGGCGGCGCCGTGCCCGTGCGGCCGAGCGCAAAATCATGCTTCGCCGTCGTCTCGGTCGCCAGCGTGAAGGTGACGTTCATGGTGCCTGGATCGGGCCTGCGCGTCATGATGATCGCATCGAGGCCGGCAAGGCCATGCTCGGGCAGGTCGAGCGTGATCATGTCGCCCGGTCCGAAATGCCGCATGTGCGGCTTGCACGGCAGGATGATCGGCATTTCCCGGCTGTCGAGAAGTTCATAGGCCGCCAGCTGCGCGGCCTGATCCTTGTCCTGCACCAGATCCCACTGGCGCTCTTCGATCTTTTCCTCGCCATCTTCGGTGACATAGGTGGAGATGCTGACCAGGTCGGACTGCACATATTCCCACTTGTTCGCCTCCGACCGATATTTGGGCCGGATGCCATTGAGGCGACTGGCCCAGGGCTGCATCGCCGTTACTTCGACATCGTCATCGGCCAGGTCCGCGTCGGTGACGGTGTAGATCGACACGCGGGGCATGTTGACCTTGAGGCCGAGCTTGCCGCCGCGCCATAAGGGCTTGGCCGCGCCGGCGTCGATGATGCGCTTCAGATTGGCCCAGCGGTCGCCGGGTTCATAGATGACGCCGCCAACCGTCCATCCATTAGCGGCGCAGACATTCGACAGGGTCACGAAGTCATCCACGATGATGCCGTCGACCGGCAGACCTGCGCCAAATGTCTTCTTGCCGTTGCGATAGCGACCAAGCACATAGCTGATCGCCTGCGAGCCGGGATCTTCATTATAGGTCCATGTCGCCTCGTCAGCCGCGCGATGACTGCCCGACCCACCGGGGAAGCTGCTGTCCTGGCGGGCGTCATAGCCCATCACGCCCTGCCAGACGGCGCCTGACGTGGGCCAGCCGGAAGCAAAGCGCTTGCCATCCTTATCGAACTTGCCGTTCCATAGGATCGCCGCCTTGCTTGACAGCTTGTACGCGCTACCCCATCGCGGCATGCCGCTGAAATGCGGTACCAGCGCCGTCTCGCTCCACAGACCGCGCCGATAGTCGCGATAGAGGAAGCCCGAATAATATCCGGTCGCAGCGTCGCCGCTGACGGAGATCTGGGCATAGTCGAGGTAGATGCCTTCCAGGGCCTGGCACGGCCCGCCGACCGAATAAACGATGACCTGTCCGCGATAGGGGTTCTTCACCTTCTTGAGCGTGGCGCCATAGCCCACGTCATGGCGGAGCACACCGCCGGAATAGGTCCGGCCGATGATGCACGGCGACACCGCTTCGCGCGAAATGATGACCTGATTGATGGTCCCGCGCGCAGGCGGCTTCTTCGCGGTCATCTGCGCGGCGATCGAAGCGACGGTCGAGGCGACCGACGCGATCGTTGCGACGGTGGTAAGCGTGGCGGCCGTGATGCCGGTGCCAGCGATCGTCGCGGTGCCAGCCAGCGCGGCAGGCGCGAAAGCGCCAAGCGCTGCGCCGCCCGTTGCGGCCACCAGCGCGACGGCACCGGCGATTACAGCCACCTTGCGAAGCGTCTTAGACACGCCACGCCCCCAGCGGCTGCTCCAGCGCCAGCATCGGCTTGATCCCGCTCGGGTCATCGTCGTGCCAGCCCAGCAGCTTGCCGCCGACGCAGATGCAGATGCTGTCGAAGGGCCCGTCGCCCTCCATCAGCGCCAGATCGCCGACCAGCATTTGCGCGGGGGCGATACGCGGCAACAGACTGTCGAGCAGGGCCGCCAGATCGGCAAAGCCTTGCTTCGCCAGTGCCTTCTGCGCGCCCAGGGCGGATCGGAAGTCGGGGATTGCCGGCGGCTTGTGATCCATATTGCGCAGATGGTGCCGGGCGAGATGAATACAGGTGGCGCGCGTCTTCCAATCGAATGGCATCGCGCGATATTTGGCCAGCGTGCGCCGGGTCGCATCCGCACGGCGGACCAGATCAGACATAATCGAACCTCGGATTATTGAGGGCATTGGAAAAGGCGCCGCCGAGCCCGCTAAGGGTGGAGGCGCCGCTGTTGGTGCCGGGCGAGGCTTCGGTGCCCCAGGCGACCGACACGCTGTCGCTGGCATTTTCTTCGCCGCGTTCGCCGGGATAGACGGACTTGTGGAAGGTGTCGGACAGGTTGTTGCCGTCATTCGAATTGAAGAAGCGTTCGCCGCGCGGCACGATCGTCATGCGCAGTTCCCGTTTCCGCAGGCCGACGACGAACGTCACCTGGTCCAGCATCCCGTCAAATTGCTGATCGGGCGTGCCCACGATCTGGCCGGTCAGGTCGTCCAGCTCGGCCGTCCATAGCCGAAGCCGTGATCCCTGCATGCCCGGCGCCGCCAGATCCGCTGCGGCCGCGGTGGTGGCGGGCAGGAAGGTCAGCGAAAATGCCGGCACTTCATCGCCGACACCTTCTTCGAAGGCTTCCATCGCCCCCAATATGCCAAAGGTCGGATCACGGGCGACGAACTTTTCGGCACCCCATGGCACCCATCCGCCATCGCAGATCCGCATGACGCGACCATCGCGCAGTTCCAGCTTCAGCAGGCCCGAAAGCCGGATACGGCGCATCAGCGGCCCCCATGCCAAGGATGCGGCAAAGCGCCGCACCGTTACGAACGATCAGATTCTGGTCAGTGAGCGACGGCGCTGAGCGCGAAGCCGGACCCGGTGATGAACGCGGCCAGCGACAGGATCGCAGCAATGATAGCGCAACGCTGGGCGAGAAGACCTAGACGGTGACTTTGCATCGGATCGCGGGAGCTGGTGAGGCCCGTCAGCGCATCTTGCGCGTCCCATGCCAGACACTGCGCCATCTCATAATATCGATCCTGCGACAGGTGCGCGCCGAGAAAGGCCAGGACGTTGAGCACCAGCCCGGTAGCGAACATGGAGAATGCCAACCAAAGGCTCGAAAGGTCGAATTTCAGACCCGTTGCCGAACCTACCAGTGTGAACAGCGCCACCAGCGCGCCGCCGTTGATCAGGGTAAGCGCCTGCAAGCCGCTCTGCGCCAGGGAGATGGAGAATTTCAGCCGATCCGCTGCCTCGGCATTCGACGCCTCATAGGTCTTCATCAGATTGACGCGAAGATCCTCGTCCATGAGAAAGCCCCCCAAGCCATCCGGGGAATGTCGCAGATCATCGCGCATCAGGCCATTTCCTCGATCGTGAACTGGATGCCGATCAGCTTGTTGCCGCGCACCAGCTGCCAGCTCTGCTCATTGCCGGCAACGTCGCCTTCGATCATAGGCTGATCAAGATAGACGCCCGCGCCATCGGCAAATGGCACGCGCAGATGCTCCGCCAGCACCAGCGCCATCTTGCCATCACTCCCGGCCGTCGCGCCGGTGAAGACATTGTGCAGATAATGCTGCCCGGCGCCGTCGACGATGGAGAGCCAGAAGCCCTTGTGGGCGGAATAGCCAGGCGTCACCCCGCGCAGGTTGATGATGCGTCCCGCCTGGTCCGCCCCATCCATCACCACGACACCCGATCCGCTCTGATCCACGCCCTGGAGCGGATAGGGCATGCGGATGCCTTCCTGCTTGCCCCGGACCAGATCGGAGACAAGGGCGCGGCGTTGCAGCGCGGTCCCAATGCCGATCGTCACGGCTGCCCGATAATGGCCGCCCGGCCGATCGACCCGGATGCCGGTACCGCTCGTCCCGCCGCGCACCGTGGCGCCGACGTCGACAAATGCCGGCTCGACGCTGGCGCGGGGCGTATCGATCGAAAGTTCGATCATGCGAGCCTCCGGCCGTTGCGCTTTGCCACAGCCTGCTGCGCGCCGTTGCTCGCGCCGACCGCGATCAGCGGCGCGGCGGTCGCAACCGTATCGGCACTCACCCCCGCGCTGATCTGCGCGACCTCGACATCGAACAGGTCGCCCTTGATGACGCGCACCTGCAGGCTGTTGCCCTGACCAGCCATCATGCGCCGGCTATCGCTGGCGGTCATGACCTGGGCGCCGCGCGGCATGTTGACGATTTCCGGACCATTCTCGCCAACCAACATCGCGCCGGCGGGCGTGTAATTATTGCCGATGGCAGACCCCAGTAAGTTCTCGCCCTTCACGCTGCTGCTCGACCCGATCAGGCCAAACAGATTGCCGATCGTCGGCAGAGTGCCGCCCGATATCTTGTTCTGGATCGGGTTGATGACAGCCAGTTTCCAGAACGCCTGGGTGACGTCGCTGATCGCCCCAAGGGCCAAACTCTTCCAGCTGGTCCAGCTGCTCGGATCCAGCAACTTGCTGATCGCATCGCTTCCAATGTCACGAAGCGCCTCCATCTTGTCGACGCTCTCGCCCAGGATCTGATTGAAGCTGATCTGCGAGGCCTTGCGGGCAATCGCATCCTTTGCTGCTTCGCTGCTGAGATCCAGGCCCTGGCGCTGCAGGTCTATCTCGAAGCGCTTCAGCTCGACCGAGGCCTCGATCTCCTGCCGCGATTTGCCGCGCGTCTCCCATTCGACATTGAGCAGGGCCGTGCCGGCGCTGATGTCATCATTGATGGATTGGATCAGTTTCTGCTGATCGCTGAGGCGGTCCCCTTCGGCGGCAAGTGCGTCGCGGGCGGTGCCGCCAGTCTCTTGGTTCCAACCCCATGCCGTGTTGGATTTGCGGATCGCGTCCAGGTCGAGAACGCTCTTGGGGAGCGCATCTCTGCCACCGCTCGACTTCGTCCCGCTCGACTTCGCAGCTGCCGGCGTCGCCTTGTAGGCGGATGCGTCGCGCTTACCCTGCTGCGCCACCTCGTTCCATGCGATCTGCTGTTCGAGGTCGGCAATCTGCGTGTCCAGCTTCCCGCGGGCTTCGGCCAGGCGTCGGTTATAGCTTTCCGGGCTTTCGCCGCGCGCGCGGGGCACGGTCAAACTCATCCGCTGGTCGCGCAGCGCATTCACCTTTGTCAGAACTTCGCCAATATCGCCTTGGCTGGCCTGTTCCTGTCGCAGGCGCTTGAGCGCGTCACCCAGCCGGTCGACCTTGTTGGCGGCGTTGTCGGCGTCGTCCCCCATGTTGAAGAACTTCTCTCCCAACATGACCGCCAATGGGATCGCCACACCGATGGCAACACCAACCGGACCGCCCATTATGCTGGCGAATTTGGCGAATTTACTGCTGCCACCCTCAGCCTGCCCTGACATGAGCTGCAGCGCGCCGATCGCCTGCGGCGCCTGCATCGCAAAGGCCCGAATGGCGTCGGTGCCGCCGAGTACCTGGACAGTGAAATCCTGCGCCTGGAAGCCCAATTGCTGAATGCCGGCACGCATGGCGCCCGATGTCCCGACATGATGAGCCTGCGCGGCGCTGACCCCTTCCAGGGCAGCCTCCTCCAGGCGAAGCTTGGCACAATACTCGTCCAGCGTGATGGCGCCGGCCGCCACAAGCGTGCGCGCCTGTGCGATCTCATTGTTGAAGCGCTGTTGGGCCGCCCATGCCGGATCGAGCTGCGCGCGCAGCGCCGCAGCGCCCGCCGTCAGGCGCTCCTGTTCGGCAAAAAGCTCGCGGAATGCCGCCGCCGATACGCGGGCCGACCCTTCGTTCAGCGTGGAGCCTGTGCCGACGCTATCGTTGATCTGCATCTGCGCGGCCGTCTGCGGCATGATCGCTGCGATCTTCTGCGCAGCCGCCGCCATCCGGCGCTCTGCAGATTCGAAGTCGCCCGCCGCTTTGTCGAACGCCTTGGAAGCGCGCGCCGCAGCCGCATCGCCGGCGTCTCCGACCTCTCGGAAATCGCGCTTGATATCCTCCTTGCCCTCCGTCCCGAGACGAACAGCAACTTTAGCCTGAGCCATCGTCCGGTTTATCCTCGGTCAGTTGATCGAGCAGAATGCGCTCGATGGGCGGGAGCACCTGCGCGAGCAGGTGCATGTCGGCATTCTGCGCTTCACCCAGCGCCAGGACGGCGCTGAAATCGAGCCCATATGGCGCGCCCATGCCAGCGCGAAGCTGGCGGGCGCAGCCGGATATCACGTCCCAGACACTCGCTCCGCTGTCGGTGACCGGCTCGTTTTCGAGATAGGGGCAGCTTTTTGCGCGGCCTTCTTGCGGGTTCGCTTTGCACCGGCCTTGGTGGTGCGCCTGGCAGACCGATTGGCAATATCCTGTCCCGGCGTCGCCCCCGCTGAAATGCCATTCGGCAAGGGCGATAAGACGTTTTTTTCCAGTTCCTTCAGGACGAAGGGACGAACATAGGCTTCGTCCAGCTTTTCGAACCGGATCGGGTCGGCCAGAAACAGGCGTAGCCGCTCCGGCGTCACATCGATCGGTTCGCCCTTCGCATCGCCGACACCGCGCCACTGGTCGATGCCCGACATCAGCAGGCTCTCCGACATGACGTCGCCGGCCTGCTCCATCAGCTCAGGCGACAACATGGCATCGTCATCATCAGGAAGATTTTCGCCGATCGCGGCCGCCGCCGCCCGACGCGCATTGCGCAGCGCGACGCGGCCGATCGGGATGAAGCGCACCTCTACCGCCGAAAGATCGCCCACGGCCTGCGCAACCGTGAACCACCATGGTTCCAGCGCCTGCTTCTCCGCGTCCAGATTCAGCATCAGAAGCTGTCTTTCTGCTTGCCGGTCGTCCATTCGATGCGGAACTGGCGCTCTTCCTCGATCGTCTGGAAATGGTCACCATCACGGACGAGCGCGCCACCCTCGATCGCGAAGCGCACAAGCTTGCCAGCTTCCGCATCTGCCTCGATCACTTTCTTGATGACCTCGCCGGTTTCTGCATCGATCACGCGCACGCGGCCACAGATCGCCGCCGGCGTCACGCCGATCTTGACATAGGTCGGCGGCGTTTCTTCCGCGACGGGAGGGGCATCGCTTGCGAGCGGCGCCGCAATTTCGTCGAGGACTTCGGACGAAGGCTGCTCATTCTTGGCTTTGGTCATGATGCCGATCCTTAATAGCTGGGCTGGCTGTTGATGAGCGTCGCCGTCACCTTGTGCGCGCCCACCAGCGCGGCAGCCTGACAGTTGAACTCGGCGGTGATCCCGCCCGGGCCATTGATCGTGCGCTTGGTGCGCGGCAGGAACACGCGTGGCAGCGCGAATTTGAGGCTGGCCGGCCCCTTGGTCCAACCGATCTCGTCGAGATTGACTGGCACGCCGCTGGTCGCCAGCGTCAGCAGGTCGACGCTGTCGAACCGTGCCGTGAAGCGCAGGGCGGCCTGAACGACGCCGGGAACGACGCCGCCGATGCGGCCATCGGCCTTGATGACTTCGACCTTGTCGAGATTGTTGGAGATCGACAGATCCGCAGAGACGATGTTGCCGAGCGGCGTGCCGTCGCGTTTGATCACGCCGGCCGCCTGGGCAAAGCGCGAGCCGAGCAGGCCGGCCAGGGTGCCGGCAACGGACGTCGCGACGGGCGCGGTTTCGCCCTGGGCGATCAGCGACATGGTGGCGTTGAGCATGCCCGAGCGTGACATGCCGATGCGCATCTGGTTGCAGACAGCGCCATAATTGACAGAAAAGGACGGGACATCGGGATTGCCGATCTCCAGCGAATGGCTGGGCAGCACACCTGCGCCGGACTGAAACACATGGGTGTAGGTGCCGGTCCCGGTGGTGGTGGGATTGCCGAACATGCCCTTGAGCCAGAAGCCGAACGCATCGGTGTCGACCGGAACGACGATATCGCCGTCGTTCGTCGCCACGTCATAGGTCGGGTCCAGGCCCTCGCGGCCATATCCCAGCAGATCATCCTCGATCAGCGGGCGCTCTTCACCCATAGAGTGACTTGCGAAGGGAAGCTTCTTGAACCCGGAGGCCGGCGTGGTGCCATAGGTCGTTTCGGCGACCGCATGCAGCACGGCATTGATGCCCATGCTAAAGCCCATGGTATAGCTCCTGTCTTAAAGGGGACTGTTGGTCGAATAGGTGGCGATGATGTCGAACATCCCGCCCTTTTGGGTCTGGCCGCCGGTCACATTGATGTTGACCAGCTCCAGCGCGGTCACATCCAGATAGCTGACCAGGCCGCCTAGGAATCGGTCGGCAGCGATCGCCGCACCGATCGCCCCGGCCATCCGGTCCAGCACCAGGCGCAGCGGCTCCGACGAAACATAGGCCGCGATCTCCACCGGGATCCGGTGATTATAGTGATAGGTGGGCGGCGACAGATCGATGTCGGGTTCGCCCGGCTCCCCGTCGCGCAGCCAAACAGTCCCATGCGGGTCGATCCGGCGCGGCCGATCGGCGCTGTCATCCTCCAGCGTCACGAAGCGATAGTCCGGGATCGCCAGCTGCAGCATCGCCGCGACGGCCTGATCCACCTCATAGCTTTTTGCCATATCAGCCCCACTTGGCTCGAATGCGCCGGGCGACATTGGCCGCGCGCTGCTGGGCCGGGCCATCCAGGTCATAAAGGCGCGGCATGCGGACGCCCCTGGTCAGCGTAAACATCAGCACCGGCTTGGCCTTCCGGGGCGCCATGCCCCGCCGGCCTTGGGTTCGACCCGCCGTCGCACGGCGGTAGCCACCCGACAGGCCCGAGACGACATCAATGAAGGCCTCGCCCTTATTGCCCTCGATCACGATCTGAAGTTCGGCGTTGAAGTGCAGTTCGACTTCCTCCGGCGACATGCGCGTGCCGTTCGATCGCTTTACGGATGATGCATAGGCGCCGCCGCTGCGACGTGCCGGGACATTGCGGGTCGGTATCCACAGCCATTTGCCGCCGTTGACTGGGCGGATGTAGGCACCCTTAGCGAAAGCGTCGATGATCGCCGGCGCGTTGGACCAGACATAGCCGGCCGGGTTTAAGGAGCGGCCGCCTTTGGGATAGGTCTCCGACCGCCAGGTGTTGGCAAGGCGGTTACCCATGCCCGCATCGCGCACCTGTTTGCGATAGTCGTCCTTTAGCCCGTTCGTTTCCTCGCGCATGATCTGGGTGATGTCGGCGGCGATCTCGCCCTCGGTCGCATGAAGCTGGTCGGCAAGCGAAGTGCTTGACCGCTGCGAGGTCAGCTTCATCGCGACGAGTCGACCGGTTCCGCGCCGATTGTCCAGGCCAGTCCCTCGGCATCGCCCACGGCTTCGCCGGTCAGCCGAAGCTCTTCGCCGGGCACAAACTCGCCCGCGTCATCGAGATATCCGGCGATCAGGGTGTCACCATCCCGCGGATCAGCGAGATCCGATTTGCGGATTTCGACAATGATCGACCCAGTGACGATCTGGCCATTACCCAGGCGTGCCATCTGGTCATTGCGTCCGCGGATGATGCGGACGTCCGGGGTGCGGACCCCATAGATTGAAGTGTGTTCCGCCGCTTCGGAGCCGGGCGCATGGAAAATGGCGTCCAGCGCCGAAGCGAACGGATCAGACATCAGGCCGGCACGCCATTCAGCCGTGCGCGGCCAGTCGTGTCGCCGGAGGCCTGGTTCTGCACGGCGATACCGACATAGCTGTTGCCGCTGGCAGTGCTGGTCAGTCGCTTGTTGGTATTGTCCCAATAAAGCTTGGTGGTAAAAGCCACCCACGCTTCGCCGGTGGCCTTGGCGAGCGTCCAGACGCCATTGATCTTGCCTTCAACGCTTGCGCCGTTCGCGGCGGCATTGAGTGCGACAGCGAACATCGCACCGACCAAGAAGCCGGCGCCGCTGGCGACGGCATAGGGGGCGACGAAGGTCATGGTGTCGCCCGGCTGAATGAAATTGCCTGCCATGGCTGGTTACTCCTTGTTGGCGCCGGCCGACTTGGGCGGCGTCTTGGCGGTGGTGACGGTGTCTTTCGGCGCGGCCTCCGCCTGCTCCTCGTCGAAGTCGGCGGTGACGTCGTCAGCGCTTTCGTTCTCGAACAGGCGCTCAGCCTCATCGTTGGTGACGTGCAGCACGCCCTCATGGGGGTGCCGCAGGACGCCATTCACATGGGCCGACGTCCGCAGTTTCACGAACTTCATGTTGGTTCTCCTGGGATGCGGGGAGGGTGGACCCTCCCCGGTCACTTGTGGGGATCGCTAGGCGATCAGGCCCCCGGCTGCTTGTAGGCCGACCGCCAGTTGACGGCGCCAACGCCGTAATCGTGACGGACTTTCCATTCGACACCGTCCACGCGCCAGCCTTCCTGGCTGTCAGTGAACGGCTCGGTGACACCGTTGAGGAAAACGACCTCGATCGCAGGCGCCACCTGGGGATCGGCGAATGCGTAATACGCCGTGCCGGTCAGTCGCGGCGAAGCAACGATGTCGTTGAACAGGCCCTTCACGATGTTGGGCTTCTGCAGCTTGTTGACCGCATCCGGGTCATACTCGCTGCCGTTAACGGTGATGGCCGCGCCGCGCAGACCGCGCGGCACCAGCAGGACGGAAGGCGCGATTTCGAGGAACTCGTTACCGCTGACATCCTTCTGCTGCGCCATGGCAACGTCGATCGCATCGAAAGCAGCGACCGAGGGCGCCGCACCAGCGCCGGCCAGATTACCATGCGTCGCATGGAACAGGGCGAGGCCGTCATTCATCAGCGGATTGGAGTTGAGCAGCGCGTAGACGTCGATTTCGATCGTCAGTTTCGCGGCGCGGCCAAGGTCGACGGCTAGGCCGGAGAACACCTGCATGTCGTCGTTGACGATCGCCTGGCGGCTCAGGTTGATGATGTTGCCCTTGGTGGTTGCGCTGATCTGCTCCTTCGCCAGATCCGGGATCGGCTTGTTCTTGAACTCGCCCGCCTCGTTGACGTTGTCGAGCGCCCCGAAGCTACCGCGCAGATATCGGGTATGCGGGCGGAAGTCGGTGACAGAGCCGATGCCGGCGAAGCGCGACCAGGTGTCGGGCGTGATCGCGTAAGCCGCCTGCAGCGTGCGATGGATGGCGTTCTCGAACAGGATCGGGAAGTCGCCGGTCGTCTGGGTGATGATGGCGCTGCGTGCGGTCATCGCATCGCGCACGATGACGTCAGGGTCGCGCGACTGACAGTTGACGCCCATGTTCGACAGAGCCTCGCGGGCCAGGTCGACGTTACGAACGCCGCGGAACTCGCCCGGATCGATCTTCACGGTCTCGCCGCGCGCGGCGGCTGCCTTCTCGACGAGGTTGGCCACACCAGCCTTGACGAGGATCCAGTTGGTCGCGCCCTCGATGAACTTTTCGCGGACATCCTGCGTCACGCGGGAGGGGCCATTGTGGCCCACATTGGCGGCGTCGCCGGCCTCTGCGAGCTTGTCGAGGATCTTTTCGCGCGCGGCGGCCAGGGTGGTGTCGGAGTTGATCAGTTCGTCGATGAAGCCAGCTTCCATTCCGTGCTTGACGCCGAGGGTTCGGATGCCCGCGACGCGAGCGCGCTCGGTGGCGACGGCGTTCTGGACGTCAGCGGCAGTGATCGCCGCAACCGAGGTTTCCGTCGGCTGCGGTGCCGGAGACATGGCGAGCGCGCCCGTCGCAGGCAAGGCGTCCTTGGCATCCAGCGCGATCGCGGAATTGCGGATCTTGTCGATCTCATCCTGGGTGCCGCCGTCCTTCTGGAACTTGGCGATCGCGGCAACCAGCGCCGCGCGGGTCTGATAGAGGTTCATACGGGTGTCCTTGGTCTTTGGCGCGGGCGCCGTCGGGGTGGTGCGCGCCATCGCCATTGCGGAGATGAGCGGGCTATCGGGCGCATGTTTGAACCCGAATGGCTTGACGTAGGACGCTGACACGGTGATCGCGTCCTCGGTCGAAGTGGCGAATTTCTGGGCGAGAGCTTCGACGGCAGTCATCCACGTCTCGGCATCGAGCATGGTGATAAGCGTGTCGGCGTCGATGCCGGTTTGCTTGGCGTAAATCCCGACGATCTGGTCGCGGATCATGTCCAGCTTGTCGGCGGCACGGCGCAAGTCGGCTGCGTCGCCGCAGGCGCAATCCCATGGATTGTGGATCATCATGAGAGCGTTATCCGCCATGATGATATCATCGCCTGCCATCGCGATGACCGAACCCATGGATGCGGCGAGGCCGTCGATATGGGTGGTAACCTTGCGCCCCTTCGCCTTCTGGCGAATGATGGCATTGTAGATCGCAAGGCCCTCCATGACGTATCCGCCGGGGCTGTTGATCCGGACGTCCAGATTATCGTCACCGTCGGAAATGAGCGGAACGAGCGTGTTGGCGTCGAGACCGTCCCAGCTATCGCCGACGATCCCGTAGATCAGGATTTCAGTCATTTTGCGGGGTTCCTCTGGTCCGCGTTGGGAATTTGCACGGCATTGCCGGCCTGGGTGACGCGCCGCGGATCGCTGTCGAGAACGATGCCGAGCTCATCCAACCGCTTCAGGTCTTCAGCCATCTCGGCAAAGAAGGTGTCGGGATCGTCGCCATTCTCTCGAATGACCTGACTGTGTGTTTTCTGGCCGGATCGAACGGCGTCACGGTTGGCGGGCACTTCGCTCGCCGGGTCCAGCATCTCATGCTTGGGAGGGGTCCACCGCATGGACACCCCGCTGACGTCATGCCCCTGCATTTCAGCAGCTTCGATGAACCAACGCTCTATCGCCGCGCAGAATTGCGGAATGAACATTAGCCACTGCCAGGTGTCGACAGCACGTTTGAAGGTGAGGCGGCCCAGCCGCCCGGAAATGAAGCTGACGTCCGAAAGATCGCCGGTCAGCATTTCATACGGTACACCAAGGCCGGCCGCGATCGCACGCTGCGAGACCTTCGAATAGTCCATGTAGCCGTCGACGCCAGGCGGCGAAGGGAAGGTGATTTCCTCGCCCGGCCGCAGATACTGAACGGTGCCAGATTCCACAAAATCTAGCGGCTCACGGTCGGCCGGGTCTTCCTCATCATCCGACCCAATGCCGGGAAAGGCGCCTTCGACATCCCCCTTCACAAAGCCCGCGAACGCTGACGCAATTTTCTGTCGGGTGAGCTGCGCGTCCTCGTAGTCGCCAAAATCCTTCAGGCGCAGAATGATCGGCGCGAACCAGGTCGCGCCATGCTCCTGCTCTGGCCGATCCGCACGGAAGATGTGGGCGACATCTCTTGCTTGAACGAACGTAGAGCTGGATGAAGCGGGCCGGCCGGAGCCGGGATGGGCATTGTAGAGCCAATATCCCTCGCGCCGACCAAGAGGGGAAAATTGAATCCCATGCACATAGAAGCCGCCGGTCGAGCCCGCCGCAACGGCCATCGGGCCATCGCGCGACATGTCGATGTAGTCGGGCTCCAGAAGTTGGAGCTGCATCGGTATGGGCAACCGGTCAGACATCCGGCGCCACCGCCTGCGAAGAAGCACGCTACCGCTGACGACGATCGATCTCGCGGCCTTAAGCTGCAAGCCGTAGAGGTCGCAGCGGCCAGTGGTGTCACAATCCGTCCGGTCGAAATGCTGGCGGGCCAACGCGTTCAGAACATCGTCGACCTTGCCGTTACGATAGACCTGAAAGGTGATCCCGGTTCCGACCAGATGCTCAGCGATCTTGTTCGCGCCAGCGGTAGCCCAAGGATTGTTCCGATCGAGGTCCCGCGCGATTCCGCGCAGGGCCGCCTGGACGGCGGGCGACAGTTCGCCGTTGGCATCGAGTTTGGTCCGTCGCCACCCGGCCGCGCGGCGTCCGACAGTGGCACCATCATATTCGGCGCGCGCTCCGCGGCGGATCCGCTGCGTTGACGCCGATGAGGCCTTCTCGGCGTCGCCAGGCGCGCGGCGCAGGATCCGATCGATCAGCTTCACGTCAGAGCCCGCTGCGATAGTAGGGAGTTCGACGACGAACAACGCCGCTAATGGCCTGGTCCTGCATCTGAAGCGCAGCATCGATCACGCGCTCAGCGGCCAAAAGCTGATCGAGCGAATGATATTCGGTCTTGCGACCATCGGCGAACGTCACCGACCTGACGCCGCTTGCGATCGCGGCGCGCACGGCGGCGAGATCGCTCTGCTTCCATGTGGTCATGTCAGCGCCTCCGGCTGGTGTAAGGGTTTTCTTTCCGCGCTCTCTTGGGGCGTGGTGCCGCCTTTGGAGGCGAGGATGCCGGCGCATCCGAGGTGACGGTTTCGTGTTCAGCTTCTGGCGCAGGAACGTCGCGCGGCGCGGTGAACTGCCCTGTGGCCTTTTGCCATTGCCGAGACGTCCACCGGTCAACGCCCAGGCTGATCGCGATCGCACGGGCGTAGATGGCGTTGTCGAGCGCTTCGTTGCGATCCCGTGTTTTGTGCCACTCCCGCCGCACGCCGCCGTTGCGCAGCTTCACGAAACGAAGTTCTTCGGCGACCAGCTGCTTGATCCACTCGTCACCCGTCCCGTCGGGGATGTAGATGTAGCCGTCGGGATAATCTTCGCCGTCGACCGGCTTCTCCAGCCCGAGCTGGCCGTAAAGCTCCATCTTCAGCATCGATGTGCCGATGTTCCAGAGCCTGACGCCGCGCTTCAGCTTCTTCCCGTTGACTGTGACGTCCTGCCAGTTCGGCGAGCCGATTGCCTGCTGGGCAGCGATGCTCGCGCGACCCTTGACCGCCATGACGAACCCAGGATGCTGGCGGGCCCACCGATAGACCTCCATTGTATTCTCGCCGTCACCGGAATCGACGGCGGCGCGCGCCAGGCGCATCGAGCGTCCATCTGCCGCCAGCCACTCGCGGGCGACCTCCTTATCGAGCGCCGCCCAGGTCTTCTTGTCGGCGATCGGCCCAAACACTTCGACGCGCTCGACAAATGCCCGCTTGCGCCCCGGGCCAAATGCCCAGATATCCATGTCGATGCGCCCGCCGCCGCCGCGCTGGACGTCAGCCGCTCCGATCAGCAATCCGGCCCATGCCGGCGGGGTGCCCAGCGACATCGCCTTCTCCCGCCGATCATAGAGGCGCTGCCATTCCGGCGCTTCGCCTCGCTCGGCCCATGCCTCGCCCAAGACCTGGTTGACAAAGGTCCGTAGGAGGTTCGGATCTTTGCGGACCTCCATGAACTCGCGCGCGATTTCCAGCCAGGCGGCGCCGGGGTGCTGGCTATATGCTGCCCAGATATGGAAGGACCGATGTCGGGGGAACGCATCCGGGTTATGGGCGCGCCACTCTCCGTTTTCGTCCATCCATGGCTTTTCAGCCTCATCGATGTCGCAGCCATTTTCGCACCGGTACCAGGCGCGGGTCGGATTCTCCTTTGGTGCCCAGCGGATACCCGGGCCAGTGCCGTCACCGAAAATCAGCGTCTGCACGTGCCCGCAATGGGGGCAGGGGACGTATCGGAATTCCTGGCTGCCCTGATCGAACAGCGCGTCGATCCGGCTGAATCCTTTGACCTTCGGCGTGGAACCGGCCGCGCTGAACCGGCGCGGCGAAGTCAGGTTGCGCTTGAACGCGAGGCGGGCCGGGTCACCTTCCTCTTTCGACGCCCAGGGATAGCCATCACATTCTTCGAGGAACACGTCGTCGGATGTGACGCGCCTGAATTCTTTCGGGCTGTTGGCGCCCTTGATCTGGATCCAGCCGCCCTTGTAGCGCTTCGCCCGGATCTGGTTATCCGAGTGCCGCGGCTTGAACTGGGCGACAGACCGGACGACATCCCACTGCAGCACCGGATCGAGATCATCGCGGCTGAACTTTTCCGCGTCATCGATCGTCGGCTGGTAGATCAGCGTGCGGGCGGGATCATATTTGATGCGCCATGCGACGAAGCTCTGCAGGATCGTCGAATAGCCGATGCGGCTGCTTTTGCGGACGGACACCTGCGAGGTTTCCGGATCCGTGAAGGCGTCCGCCATATCCGACTGGAACGGGAACGGCCTGATTTTCGCGCCATCGTCGGACCGAGCATGGTCGCACATGAATTGCGACAGCGGCGGTCGGATCTTGGGGCGGAACGCATCGATCCAAGCTTCGGCGACGATGACACCGTCATCGCCCTGGACGCATATTGGCTCAATCGGCGCTTTCGTCGGGGGCGTCTTCCTCATCCATGCCCCCGCCAAGCGCCTTCTCGACGCGCGTCATGCTGATGTCGGTCAGCACGTCATTGATCGCGGTCTCGATCCTCTTGCGCAGTTTCGTGTCCCCCAGCGCGACCTGCGCGCCGACCTGCTGGAGCCGCGCCACGGCCATGATGATGACGCCGGTGCCGGCCGCGATCATGTCGGTGCGCGATGCCAGTTCCCGGCGGCGTTCGGCATTGTCCATCGCCTTGCCGTCAGCCTGTTCCTTGGCGAGGCGCGCGCGCTCCGCTTCCAGATCGAGAGCGTCGGAATCTTGCCGGCCGGTCTTCATCGACAGCCAGGCTTCAAGGTTCTCTGTCCAGCTTGCGCCGTCAGCCGGAAGGTCGCCTTTGGCGCGCAGCTCGCCGATCCAGCGGCTGGAGCATCCGAATAGTGCGGCAAGTTGCGGTCTGGTTGGCTCGTTCAGGTCGATGTCCATGCACTTCCCTGTCCGATTACTGTGAAACCCGCAGAAAACCGTCGTTTATTACTATAGGGAGGAAGAACTAAGGCGATTCCTGTGGCTAGCGAGCTTCTGCGCCTTTGCCCCCCGTACTTGCCGATTGGCCGGGAAGGACCCAAGGGCGGGGTGGTTCGTTGCGTGGTTGCGCAACTTTGTTACGTGTCAGCCTCGGCCGCGCACCAGCGCGCGCACCTCGGCGCTGATCCGCTCACCCTCGGCGATGATGCGCTCGACGCGGCCGATCGATCGGGATGGTTCGCGCATGTCGAAGGCCAGGCTGTGGAGCTCGCCGGCAAGGCGCTCCATCTGATCCGCAGGGCAGGGGTGATGGCTCATGCCATCCTCTCCGCCGCTTCGATGGCCTTGTCATATCCGGCCACAATCAGGGCCTCAGCCTTGTAGCAATCGTTGCCACCCAGCGAGTAGGGATCATGCCGGACGCTATGCTTCGT
>NZ_JBVVOJ010000029.1:0-23359 GCF_057063145.1 Sphingobium sp. SG1
CATCGCAAGCGCCGCCTGATCGTCCAAATTACAGCCCCGTTCTCAAGGCCACGTGGGGGATTTTTACCGCTTACGATATACCTTGATCCTGCCAAGTGACGAGGTCTGTTGAGGTCCAGCGGCGCCATTCAGTGCCATCGGTGGGATAGGTTGGATTGAAGAGCGCCCAAATTGTCCAGCGATCTCCCATTCGCACAGGGCGCTGTGGGTCGTTGATCCAGCCTCCTGCCGGGGCCGCGATATGATATCGTGGTCGTTCGCTAATCGGGGTTGCCGTTAGTAAACCAGTAGAATCGGGGGTTCCACTCGATACAGGCATTGCGCCAATTGCAGGTTCTGCTTCGCTGCCGCAGGATGAAAGCATTGGAAAGGCGGCGAGCATTTCCAATGTTTGTCTGCGTGAATAAAAGGGGGTAATCGCCACCGGCCTACTCCTCTCTCAAACTTTTTTGTTTTTTGATTGTCGTTGGCATGCACGCTCGTGGTGCATTGCAACGATGTTTTGATTGCATTCAGGTGGAGGGAGAGGCTCGCGATATCTGCGTGCCGGTCAGATAACTGCGTCTGACGGAATGCACCTTCATCACCCTCTCCATCCTGTGCGGCGTC
This sequence comes from Sphingobium sp. SG1, assembly GCF_057063145.1. Lineage (NCBI taxonomy): Bacteria > Pseudomonadati > Pseudomonadota > Alphaproteobacteria > Sphingomonadales > Sphingobiaceae > Sphingobium > Sphingobium sp. SG1. The sequence goes on from NZ_JBVVOJ010000029.1 coordinate 610, forward strand.
ATGCTTTCCATGATCGACGCAACTAAATCTATATATGTGATTTAGTTGCGTCAAGATCGCTGGCAGGATTGGATGGTTGACGCTTTTTTTTGATTTAACTTTTTGAAATTAAGTATATTATGCGGAGAGGCGCCTTTTTGTTTTTGGGTGTTCAGTCCCTCAGCAGTGATGTGACTTCCTCCTTGTCACCCAGAATCACCCCAATGCGCTGATGAAGTTTTGACGGCAGGACTTCCATCAGTCGCTGTTCGCCGTCGATGGCTGCGCCGCCTGCCTGCTCTACCAGAAAGGCCATCGGATTTGCCTCGTACATCAGGCGTAGTCTGGCCGTACCATCCGGGCGGGCATCTTTAGGGTAAAGGAAGATACCCCCTCTTTTCAGGATGCGGTGTACATCGGCCACCATCGAGGCCGTCCAGCGCATGTTATAGTCCTTGCCCAAAGGCCCTTCCGCCCCCTGAATTCGTTCGTCGACATAGCGTATGATTTGCGGCGACCATTGGCGGCGACGCGCCATGTTTATGGCAAATTCGCGATTGCCCTTGGGCATCTGCATGGGGCCGTCGGTCATCCGCCATGAGCCGATTTCACGATCGAGAGTGAATTCATAGACGCCAGATCCAATTGTCAGAACCAGCAGCGTTTGTGGTCCATATATGGCATAGCCGGCTGCGACCTGATGTATGCCGGCTTGCAGAAAGTCCTGCTCTGTTACCTCGCGCCCTGAAGCATTTTCGGGTGCCTTGAGTACGGAGAAGATCGTTCCGACGCTCAGGTCGACATCAATGTTGCTTGAGCCGTCGATCGGATCGAACAGCAGCAGATATTCGCCTTTGGGATAGCGGTTGGGGATAGGGTAGAGGGTCTCCATCTCCTCGGAAGCCATGGCTGCCAGATGGCCACCCCATTCATTGGCATCGAGCAATAGCTCGTTGGCAATGACATCGAGCTTTTTCTGAACCTCTCCCTGAACATTCTCGCTGCCCAGGCTACCAAGAACTTCACCCAGTGCGCCCTTGGATACCGCGTGACTGATCGTCTTGCAGGCGCGTGCGACCGTTTCGATGAGCAGGCGCAATTCTCCTGGCAAAGCCTGGGCCTGGCGTTGCTGCTCGATCAGGAAACGGCTGAGGGAGATGGCTTGCATGGTAGGCCTTTGCATTGAGGGGGAGGGGGCTTAATCAGCTATTCGTGCAGCGACGTCTGCGCCGTGGGCATATCGCGCTGCTTCATAGATATCGTCGGCGCCGGGGCTCACGCCCGTGTAAAGAATAAATTGCTCCACCGCTTGCAGGACGATGACCTCTCCGCCGGAAATCACGCTCTTTCGAGCAGCTCTGGCTGCGCGGACGAAAGGGGTGTCGACCGGTTGGGCAACGACGTCGAAAGCGGTGCTGCAGGCCGCGATCTGCTCTGCGCGGAACGCCAAGGCGTCTCGGTACTTGCCCTCCATACCCAATGGCGTGACATTGATCAGCAGTGGTGCGCTATCCGGCGGTAGATCAGCCTGCCAGCAAAAGCCATATTGGTCTGCGATCGCCTGCCCGGCCATTTTGTTGCGCGCGATGATCGTGCCGTTGGCGAAGCCAGCATCTCTAAGCGCGGCCGCGACGGCTTTCGCCATTCCACCACTTCCTCGGAGTAGAAAAGGTACCGGTTTTTCGATGCGCTTCTCGAGAAGCTGGCGAACCGCAACATAATCAGTGTTGTAGCCAGTCAGCCGGCCATCATCATTGACGATGGTGTTGACGCTGTCGATTGCACGGGCTGAGCTTTCAAGATCATCGATCAGAGGAATGACCGCTTCCTTGAACGGCATGGAAATGGCGCAGCCGCGCACATTCAACGCGCGGATGCCGCCGATCGCAGCTGCCAGATCCTGTGTACTGAAACTTTTATAGACATAGTCCAGCCCCAGAATCTCATAGAGGCAATTGTGGAAGCGGGATCCGGCGTTACCAGGGCGACCTGACAGCGACATGCACAATCTGGTGTCCCTGCCGATTGGCGGTTTCATATCCTCATACCCCATTCTGGTTTGCTGATTTTTCACGACGGATCGTAGATCCGCGGATGATGAGACGCCCGCTCAGAACCACCTTACGAGCGGCGGCGTTCGGATGGTCGAGACGGTCGAGCAGCATGGCCATGGCGGTGCGCCCGATCTCCTCCACGGGTTGTTCGATAACGCTCAGTCCATCAGCTGCAAATTCCGTCCAGCTGTCATTGTCGAACCCAGCCAATGCGAAGTCGCCGGGAACGCTCAGGCCCAGCGCATGTGCGGCTCGCAATACCGACATCAGCATCAGGCCATTGCTCGCAATGATCGCTTCGGGCCGATCAGGCGTTTGCAGGAGAGCGCTGACCAGCCTCTCCGCTTCACCCTCTCCATGCGGCACAGACAGGGATCGCGTAAGGATGCCGATCATTTGGGCTGCCTGCTCAAACCCGGCGCGTCGTTCGGCACCCGTGGTGCTGGCTGCGCCGAACAGGCCGGCAATGGATCTGAACCCTTGCGCATGCAGATGGGCAACCAGTGTGCGAGCCATCGCATCATTGTCGAGCACGACGCAGTCCGTGGTCGTCGCTGCTACGCGATCGATCAGGATGATGGGATGCTCTGCCTTTGTCTGCGATGCCTTCTTGGCGCCTTGCCGAGTGGGTGCCAGGATCACCCCTGTCACCCGTTCCTCCTGCATCAACTGGAGATACATCGCCTCTTTGGCGGGATCTTCATCCGTATTGCACAATATAACCCGCAGGCCGCGTTCATAGGCGATATCCTCGACCGTGCGAGACACTGCCGTGAAAAAGGGGTTACGGATATCTGCAACGATGAGGCCGATCGTGTTGCTGTGGCGCGAACGGAGCCGACGGGCCGCGAGGTTGGGCCGGTAGCCTGTTGTCCTGACCGCTGCGAGCACCCTGTCGCGCATGGCTGGATCAACCGCACGCCCCGAAAGTACCCGGGAGACGGTGGCAGGCGATACTTCGGCCACTCGCGCTACGTCCTTGATTCCGACCGTCATGGGAAAATCGTTTTCCTCATCCTCTCTTAATTCTGCCCGAGATATGGCCGATCGCAGGGGGTAAATGCAAGTGTATTGACAGAATCATGAGAAAACGTTTTCTTGAGAGGAGAGAGGATACTGAAGAGCCATGACTGCCGACCCCCTAAGTGTGCTTCGCCATGAAGATCTGATCCGCATCGATGCGCAGGCGTCCGACAAGGAGGCCGCCATCCTCCAGGCCGGCCAGATATTGGTCGCCGCTGGCTGCGTTTCGCCCGGCTATGAACAGAGCATGGTTCGGCGGGAGGCGGTGGCAAACACCTATCTGGGGTCGGGCGTCGCCATTCCCCATGGCCTGGGTGAGGACAAAGGGCTGGTGCGCCACGACGGGATCGTGGTCCTGCAACTGCGCGAAGGGATTGAGTGGAATCCCGGGCAGCGGGCCCATCTCATTGTCGGTATCGCCGCCAGTTCCGACAGTCATATCGCGATCCTGCGCCGCCTCACCCGCCTGATTCAGGATGAGGCGCGCCTGGCGGTCCTTCTCGCCACCGACGATCCGGCGGCTATTGCCGCTGCCCTCCATGAAGACGCCAACCCCAGCGAGGCCCGGCCTGCTGCCGAGGATCTGGCCGAACGGATCGAATGGACGGTCGACTATCCTGCTGGTCTGCATGCCCGGCCCGCCTCAGCCTGGGCGGAAGCAGCCAAGAGCCTGGCTACGCCCATACGCATCCGCCACGACGGAGACATGGCCGATCCGCGCAGTATCGTCTCGCTGCTGCAACTGGGGCTGAAGGCAGGCGAACGCGTCACCATTTCGGCGAGCGACAGGAACACGCTGGACCAGTTCATGCGGACCGTCACCAACCTCACGGTTCGTGAGAACGCCGATGCCGCCCGTGCCGCCGAAAAGGCGAAGGCGCCGGTGCGCGGCTGGAAACCGGCCGGCAATCCCGCGATGATCGCCGGGGTCGCCGCCAGCCCCGGCCTCGCCATTGGTCCCGTCCACATCCTGGCCTCGGCGGAACTGGACGTGCCCGACCAGCCGGTCGATCTGGTCGCGGGCGGCGCGCTGCTGAACGATGCGCTGGTGCGCACCCGGGCGCAGATGAAGGCGCTGGTCGATGACACCACCCGCCGTCTGGGTGCGGGGGATGCCGCGATCTTCGCGGCGCAGGCCGGGTTGCTGGACGATACTGACCTTATCACGCTTACCTGTCAGTTGATGGTGGAGGGCCATGGCGTCGCCTGGTCCTGGCATCAGGCGATCGATCGCATGGCAGGACAGCTTTCGGCACTGGGTAATCCGGTGCTGGCTGCACGCGCCGCCGATTTGCACGATGTCGGCCGGCGCGTGCTAGCCCAGATTGATCCGGCGCTCAGCGCAGGGACATTGGCCGACCTGCCCGATCAGCCCTGTGTGCTGGTGGCGACGGACCTGTCGCCATCGGATACGGCGACGCTCGACACGCGCCGCGTGGCGGGTATCGCCACCGCATTGGGTGGGCCGACGTCGCACAGCGCGATCCTGGCACGTACGCTCGGCCTGCCGTCGGTCGTGGCAGGCGGGGCCGATCTGCTGACGCAGGCGGCCGGCACGACCGCCATCGTCGATGGCGATAGCGGCCGTATCTGGCTCGATCCCTCGGCGCAGGACATTGCCTCCGCCCGCGCCTGGATCGAGGAGATCGCGGCGCGACGCGCCGCCGAAGAGGCGGAGCGCGCTCTGCCGGCACGGACCAGCGACGGACATGATCTGGCGATCGGCGCCAATGTGAACCGCCCGGATCAGGTGGCCTTCGCGATGGCACAGGGCGGCGAGGGGGTCGGGCTGATGCGCACCGAATTCCTGTTCCTCGAACGCGGCGACAGCCCGAGCGAGGAGGAACAATGCGCCATTTATCGCGGGATGATCGACGCGCTGGGTGATCGGCCGCTGATCGTCCGTGCGCTGGACATTGGCGGCGACAAACAGGTGCCGCATCTCGACCTGCCGAAGGAGGAGAATCCCTTCCTGGGGGTGCGTGGCGCTCGCCTGTTGCTGCGTCGGCCCGACCTGCTGGAACCGCAACTCCGCGCCCTGTATCGCGCGGCGAAGCTGGGCGGCGATCTGTCGATCATGTTCCCGATGATCACATCCGCGGCCGAACTGGTGATCCTGCGGGAACGTTGTGAAGCGATCCGGGCGGAACTGGCTGCACCGGCCGTTCCCATCGGCATCATGATCGAAGTCCCCGCCGCCGCTGTTCAGGCCCATGCGCTGGCGGAGCACGCGGACTTCTTCTCGATCGGAACCAATGACCTGACGCAATATGCACTCGCCATCGACCGTCAGAATCCGGAACTGGCGAGCGAGGCCGACAGCCTGCACCCGGCCGTTCTGCGCCTGATCGCCATGACCGTGGAGGGCGCGCGCCGGCATGACCGCTGGGTCGGCGTGTGCGGCGGCATTGCCGGCGATCCGTTCGGCGCGGCGTTGCTGGCGGGCCTCGGGGTCCATGAATTGTCCATGACCCCGCGCGACATTCCTGCCGTAAAGGCACGGCTCCGCGCCAGCAGCCTTGGCGATCTTCAGGGGCTCGCCGCTCGTGCGCTCGACGCGACAAGCGCCGCCGATGTGCGCGCGCTGGATGGGGAGGGGGCATGATGGCCGTCTTCACCGTCACGCTCAATCCGGCGATCGACCAGACGGTCATGCTCGACCGTCTCGTTCCCGGGGAGGTGCATCGCGCGCGTTCCGTGCGGCAGGATGCCGGCGGCAAGGGGATCAACGCAGCCAGTTGCCTGGCCGACTGGGATGTGCCCGTCACCGTCATGGGCCTGTTGGGCGGCGCCAATGCGGCGCCCTTCGATGCGCTTTTTGCCGAAAAGTCGATCATCGACCGCTGCCAGCGCCATGGCGGTAGCACGCGCGTCAATCTGAAGCTGGTCGATGTCCATGGCACGACCGACATCAACATGAATGGCGCCCCGGCAACCGAAGCGCGCATCGATGCCGTCATTGCGGCGCTGGATGAACAGGTTGGGGCCGGCGATCTCGTCATCCTCTCGGGCAGCCTGCCGCCCGGCTGTCCGACCGATATCTATGCCTCCCTTACCGCCATGCTGCGGGCGCGGGGCGCTCTCGTCCTGCTCGACAGCAGCGGCCCGGCGTTTCGCCATGCACTCGCCGGCCCGGTTCTGCCAACCATCCTGAAACCCAATCTGCATGAACTGGCCGAATGGCATGATGGTCCGGTCGATGCGCCGCATCAGATCGCCGACGTCGCGCGCGGTTTGCTGGACCGGGGCGTCGACCTGATCGCCGTGTCGATGGGCGCGCAGGGCGCACTGTTCCTGACCGGCTCGGAAATGCTGCGCGCGCGCCTGACCGCGCACAGCGTGGAAAGCACGGTCGGTGCAGGCGATGCCATGGTTGCCGGTCTGGCCGCCGCCCTGATCGAAGGCGCGGGGCTGGATCGTATCGCGCGTCTATCCACCGCCTTTGCCGTCGGCAAGCTGGGCCGTGCCGGACCGCATCTGCCGACAAGGGACGAGATCGAAGCCCTGGCGGCCAGCGTGGAGACGGATATTCTGATGGGAGAGACGCAATGAGCAGGATTTTCGCGGTGGTGGATGCCGGCGAAGCCGGTGTCGCCGGCGTCCTGGTCGGCGAAGCGCTGCGCAAGGCCGCAAAGGCCAGTGGCCAGGCCATCGAAATCGAATTGCGGACCGCACAGGGGATCGTCAATCCCTTGCCGGGCGACGCGGACGGCGATCTGCTGCTGATCGCACCGGAAGGCGCCGACGCCCCGTCGGAAAACCGCCCGCATCGCCGCCTGACGCTGGAGGCGGTTCTGGCCGATCCCGTCGCCGCGCTGCACGGGGGCAAGGTAGCGGGCGTGTCGAGCGCCGTGCCGCGCATCGTCGCCATCACCTCCTGCCCGACCGGCATCGCCCATACCTTCATGGCGGCCGAGGGGCTGACCGAAGGCGCGCGCCAGCTTGGCTATGCCATTCGGGTCGAGACGCAGGGGTCGGTCGGCGCGGGCAACGCGCTGACGGCCGAGGAAATCGCTGCCGCCGACATCGTGCTGATCGCCGCCGATCGAGAGGTCGATCGCAGCCGCTTTGCCGGCAAGCGCGTCTTCGCCGGCAATACCAAGCCCGCCATCACCGGTGGCGCGAAGCTGATCGAGCGGGCGCTGGCGGAAGCGACCATACAGGGTGGCGAGGGGAGCGCATCGCAACCGGCCGACTCTGCCGCCGCGACATCGGGCGCGAAGCGCGCCGGTCCCTATAAGCATCTGATGACCGGCGTGTCCTTCATGCTGCCCTTCGTGGTGGCGGGTGGCCTGCTGATCGCGCTCGCCTTCGCGCTGGGCGGTATTCACGCCAATGATGCGGCAGCGAAGGGCACGTTGGCCTATGCCCTGTTCGAAATCGGCGCCAAGGGCGGATTCGTGCTGATGGTGCCGGCGCTGGCGGGCTATATCGCCTATTCGGTTGCGGACCGCCCCGGCATTGCACCGGGCATGATCGGCGGCATGCTGGCCGCCAATCTGGGCGCGGGCTTCCTCGGCGGCATCGTCGCCGGCTTCATCGCGGGCTATGGCGTCGACTGGCTCAATCGCCAGATTCAGCTGCCCAAGAATTTGCAGGGATTGAAGCCGGTCCTCATCCTGCCGCTGCTCGGCACGCTGCTGACCGGTCTGCTGATGCTCTATGCCGTGGGCACGCCGGTTGCCGCTGCGCTGGCTTTCCTGACCGATTGGCTGCGCAGCATGCAGGGGTCGAGTGCGCTGATGCTGGGCTTGATCCTGGGCGCGATGTCGGCATTCGACATGGGCGGGCCGGTCAACAAGGCGGGCTATGCCTTCTCGGTCGGCCTGATCGCCAGTCAGGTCTATACACCGATGGCGGCCACCATGGCAGCTGGCATGACGCCGCCGCTCGCCGTTGCGCTCGCCACTCGACTGTTCCGCAATCGCTTCACGCCTGAAGAGCGCGAAGCCGGCGCGGCCGCCGCGGTCCTCGGCCTGGCATTCATCACCGAAGGGGCAATCCCCTTTGCCGCGCGCGATCCGCTGCGGGTCATTCCGGCGCTGATGGCCGGTTCGGCTGTGACCGGGGCCATCTCCATGGCGATGGGCGTGGAGCTAAAAGTGCCGCATGGTGGGCTGTTCGTGCTGCCGATCCCCGGCGCCGTCACCCATGTCGGCGTCTATGCGCTGGCCATTATGGCCGGCACGCTGGTGAGCGCGCTGCTGGTCGGGCTGGTCAAGCGTCCCATAGCAAAAATCAAGGCCTGACGCCCCGAACGCTTCACGATAATCGGAGAGGCTATTCATGTATTTCAGGAAGATGGGTGCCGCCTGCATGGCCGGCGCCATGGCCTGTACCGCGCCCGTCGCGCTGGCACAGGATCAGGCGGTTGCCGATGTCGATCCGCCATCGGTCCAATCGGACGCGCCGGCCCAATGGCAACCGCTGGCAGGGAAGGGGGTGACATTGTCGCTCAGCTATACCGGCGAGGCGGCGACCAATGTCTCGGGCGGGCTTCGCCGCGACGCGGCCCATGCCGGGCAGGTCTATGTCGGCGCCGATCTAGATCTTGACCGGATGATCGGGATCGATGGCGCGACGCTTCATTTTGCCGTCACCAATCGCCATGGCAAGAATCTGGCCGCCATGGCGATCGGCAATAATACGTCAGTGCAGGAAATCTATGGCACCCAGAATACCCATCTCGCGATATTGACCTGGCAGCAGAGCTTCCTGGACGGGCGACTGGATATCGAGGTTGGGCGCAGCCAGGCGAATATCCATTTCCTCAACTCGCCGCTCTATTGCCATTTTCAGACCAATTCGGCCTGCGGCAACCCGACCTTCGTCTTCAAGAACAGCAATTTCACTTATTTCCCGGCATCCAGTTGGATGGCCCATGCCAAGCTGCATGTGACGCCGCAGATCATGCTGCATACCGGCGTTTACGAAGTGAACCCGGACCGCAAGCGCGCAAGCGACCATGGTTTCAATTTCAGCACGAAGAATGCGACCGGGGTGATCATACCCTGGGAATTAAGCTTTAGCCGGGATTCCGCCGATGATCGGCTGCCGAGCCATTATATTCTGGGCGGTTGGTTTGATCGTGGCGACTATGCCGATCCGCTGCGGGATGATCAGGGTGGCATCGCAATTTTGACCGGGCGGCCGGCGGCGACGCGGAATGGGCGGTCGGGCCTCTATGCCCGCTTCGATCAGCAGTTGACCCGTCCCGATCCCGCCTCCCCGCGGGGGCTGAGCATCTTTGGCGTGGCGATGACCAACCTGTCCGGCCAGGCCGAGGAAAGCCGTTATCTTGGCATGGGGATCGTACAGACCGGCACCTTCGCCGGGCGCGATCAGGACACGATCGGCTTCGCCATCAACGATCAGCGTTTCAGCGACTTGGCGATGCAGCGGATGAGCGCCGCGCGGGTTGCGGCGGGCGGGCGCGCCGATATTCGTCGCCATCAATATATGATGGAGCTGGCCTATGGATTTCAGGTCAACCCGGCAATCCGTCTGTCGCCCAACCTGCAATATATTCTGCATCCTGACCAGACCGGGGCCCCCGATCGCACGCGGAACATCCGGAATGCCTTCATCCTGGGGTTCAAATTCACCGTAGATGCGATGCAACTATTGTTCCGCTAATGCCATAATGATTGCATTGAACTGCAATCATCATTTTTCTGATCGTGTGCTTTAGCCGCCGATAGGCTAAATTGGAATGTGACGGGCGCGGCTTTGCAATTCCAAAGGTGAGAACATCTGGTTTAGACGAATTGAGGATTATACTTCCGTCAAGGAGGCGACGGCATCGACTTTGAGCAAGGAAATCAGGTTTGGTGCGTAGGTAGAGAATAGCGGAAGCAGGCCAGCGCCCATCGCAGGAGCCTTTTCCCCATTCTCGCCAATCTTCAGCTCTGGACAGAAAAAATCGCGGGGGGCGGTCTTTTGGATAGTATTTTTGACGCGTTCTGAAAGGGTGCGTAGCTGGGCATGTGATAGTCCGCCCCCGATGACCACGGCATCAAGGTCTAGGAGACTGTTCGCGCTAATAATTACGAATGCCAGCGCCTCAGCGCAGCGTTTCAGCCAAGCTTCCCAAGCCGGATTATGTTCGTCCTGCCCGCTGGTTATCATCTGGTACAGGGAGGCGGCGTGTAGCAGGAAGTCCGTGCTGGTGCCTTGAGGAATTGGCATTGAGGCAAGAGCCCCAGCATTGCCGTTTTTGCCGCGCTTGATCTCTCCATTCAGGATAAGGCCACCGCCAACGAAACTTCCGATATGGACATAGAGGAAATTGGTCAGACCTGCGGCTGATCCCGACATGAGTTCGGCAAGAGCGCCTGCATTGCCGTCATTTTCGAAGATGACCGGGCCATCCAATTCCTTCTGGAAAAACTCTTCGAGCTCTGGTGCTGCCCAGGCAGCGGCCTGCTGAGCCGCGATGCCCGCCTCTTCGCGCCATTCGCCGATGAACCAGGGCATGGCGATGCCGAAACCCAGAAAGCCTTCGCGCTGTTCTTCCCTCAGCTGCGGCATATGTTTTTGCGCAAAGCGTTGGATATGCTCCACAGCACTGGTGGGGCTGGGATAGGATGTGGTCGTGCTTTCGCAGGCGATGATGCGGCCATCAAAATCGAGCATGGTGCAAACCAGCCGGTCGCGGCCGATTTCAGCTCCGATGGTGCAACCACTGCCTCCATTGATCCGGTAGATAATCGATGGCTGTCCCATGCCTCCTGTGCGCTTTCCGGCCTTTATCAGTCGCCCTTCCTCAGCAAGGCTTTCGACAATTCGGACAGCTGCCTGCGGTGAGAGGCCGGTTATCCGGGAAAGGTCGGCTTTGGAGGCACCGTTGAGCCGTCGTATCGTCGCGAGAATGAGGCGCTCATTATACCGCCGCACGCCCACCGCATTGCTGCCACGCTTATTCACCTTCGACTCCGCTCATTTTACCGGCAGCAAGATGATGCGCGATAGGGGCGGTAGTTTTGGAACAGCATTGCTGCAATTGGCAAGGGCGAGTGACGGCAAGAGCCGCTTGACAGACTAAATCACATTGATAGATCTAGTCTGTCAGGTAGCGGATTCGAACTTGAGACTATGGCAGAGCGGGCAGCATAGTTCCTTGTCACTTGGCTTCATTCGGACCTGCGGGCGCGCAGCGGCTGAGAACCTCTCCTTTCTTCGATTGCGAGCGCCTGACCAACCCGACAAAGCTCGTCCAAACCGGACGGGAAGTGCCCAGTTTCCAGACTGCACGCTGGAAATGTAAGGGGGGAGGAGAGGGGCTTTCAGCCCAGATCCTCCCCCATTTTTTTGGGATGTACGGGGCCCTCTCACAATCGCAAAGAATGTGATTGACAGACTAAATCACATTTGTAGATTTAATGGAGTCGCAAGGGCGGCTTGCAAGCACGAATACGTGCTGCAGAACAGGGAAGAGGATGATCGTGAAGGCCGATCCACATAATTTGTTCCGCAGATTGCATGGCGCCTCGAAGGTGTCCTGCTTCTGGTCGTGTGTGGAGCAGGCGGCGCGCCACGCTCGCAGTCAATTCTTCCTCCTTAAAGCTTCCTCCTCGGCCCTGTTGGGTGCGGAACAGCTTGTCGTGCGAGTAAAACATGCAGAATGACAATCTTCTTCTGGGCGGTATCGAAGCGGGGGGGACGAAATTCCTCTGCGGCATTGCCGACCGCAATGGGCGCATCATCCGGCAGCAACGGATCGCCACTATAATCCCTGCAGATACGCTGGGCGAGGCCAGCGCTTTCTTCGAGCAGGCCGAACTGGACCTGGGACGGTTGTCCGCTTTTTCAATCGGCAGCTTTGGTCCCCTATCTCTCAATCCAGTCGCGCAGGATTATGGCTCGATCACATCGACGCCCAAGGCGGGATGGCAGGATGTCGACCTGCTTGGTCATTTTGCCCGGACGATCGATGCGCCGATGGCGCTCGATACCGATGTCAACTGTGCGGCCGTCGGCGAAAAGCTGTTCGGCAGCGGGCAGGGTCTCGACACCTTCTGTTATGTGACGGTTGGGACCGGCATTGGCGTGGGGCTGCTGATCGACGGTGCGCCCCATGGCGGTGCCAATCATCCCGAGGCGGGGCATATCCGACTGCCGCGTGCTGCTGGCGATGAGCTTTTTGCGGGCATTTGTCCTTTTCATGGCGATTGCCTTGAAGGTCTGGCTTGCGGCCCAGCAATGCGCGCCCGCTGGGGTGTTCCAGCTGAGCAACTTCCCCCAGATCATCCTGGCTGGGAGATTGAAGCGGACTATCTTGCCGGACTGTGCGCGACATTGACCTACATCGTGCGACCCGACCGTATCATCATCGGCGGTGGCGTCATGGAATCTCCCGGCATGTACCAGCGCGTCCGGCGCGCTCTGATCGGTAAACTTGCCGGCTATGACGCCAGTATGCGCGCCCTCGAAATGGACGACTATATCGCAGCGCCCACGGCGGGTGCATCGGCGGGACTGACCGGCGCGCTCGCGCTCGCCTATCGGACCGCGACACGCCAGTGGCCGATGCACTGGTCTGTCAAACTTCCGTCATCTTCCAATCAATCCTCTCTCTCAGGAGCTGCACTTGCATAGTCCCTCCCTATCGGATCACGCGGCTCACAGGATGGCAGCGCCGAGCGACGCTCGGGTGACAGGTGCAATCGTCCTGAGCGCAGCGGGCGCGGCGCTTGGTGGCCTATTGTTTGGTTTTGATACTGCCGTGATTTCTGGCACGACCTCGGCGCTGCAGGCGCGGTTTGGCCTGAGCGATGGCATGCTGGGCTTTACGGTTGCATCCGCTCTTATCGGTACCGTACTCGGCTCGCTGGTGGCGGGCGCGCCGGCTGATCGGTTCGGTCGGCGCGCGGTCATGCTTGCGGTCGCGATCTGCTACGTTGTGTCGTCGCTCGGCACGGGGCTAGCGGGCAGCTGGGGCACGCTCCTAGCCTTTCGGTTCCTTGGAGGTCTGGCAATCGGCGCTGCCTCGGTGGTTACACCGATCTATATTGCCGAAGTCTCTCCAGCGCGTTTCAGAGGGCGGTTGGTTGCGCTGAACCAGCTCAACATCGTGATGGGCATTTTGATTGCTTTTCTATCCAATTACCTGATCGCCAATCTCGCCCCTGCGGAGACCGCCTGGCGGTGGATGTTCGGCATCGTCACCCTTCCATCAGCACTGTTTCTTGGCGTTAGTCTCCTATTGCCGGAAAGCCCGCGCTGGCTGGCGATTCATGGGCGGGCGCCGCAGGCGCTGGGCGTCATGAAAAGGCTGGGATTTCTCGATCCGACGGATGAACTTCGTCATATCCAGGAGGCCGAGGCCCGTCTTGATCGATCCATCGCACCGGGCCTGTTTCAGGCCGCCTATGCTCGCCCGGTCGCCTGCGCCATCGCAATTGCCATGTTCAACCAGCTCTCCGGTATCAACGCGCTGCTTTATTACGCGCCGCGTGTCTTTGAACTGGCCGGTGCAGGCTCTGACAGCGCGCTGCTGCAGTCTATCGCCATTGGCGGCACCAATCTGGTTTTTACCATCTTGGCGCTGTTTCTGATCGATCGCTTCGGTCGCAAGCCACTCCTGTACACCGGGTCGATCCTATGTGCCGTAGCCCTGCTTCTCGTGGGCTATCAGCTGGAAAGCTCTGATCCCGACGGCACGTTGATCCTTGTTGGTCTGTTGGGTTTCATCGCCGCCTTTGCCGTGTCGCAAGGCGCTGTCATCTGGGTGTTCATTTCCGAGGTTTTTCCCAGCGCGGTGCGCGGCAAGGGGCAGGCGCTTGGCAGCACGACCCATTGGGTCATGGCTGCTGCGATCACTTGGGCCTTTCCCGTATTTGCAGCCCAGGTCGGTGGTTGGGTCTTTGCCTTCTTTGGCGCGATGATGCTGCTCCAGTTCATCTGGACCTGGAAGGCGATGCCCGAAACCAACGGTGTCGCGCTCGAAGACATGGACCTTGGGAGTGCGCAGGCATGATCAGGACGCTTTTCTTGATAACCGCTACAGCTCTGATGGTTCCGGCCGCAACCCAGGCGCAGCGAGCCGATCCTCGCCCGGCATATCATTTCGCGCCCAAGCGCAACTGGATGAATGACCCCAACGGTCTGGTCTATTTCGAAGGCGAATATCATCTCTTCTATCAATATAATCCCCATGGTGACCGCTGGGGGCATATGAGTTGGGGTCATGCCGTCAGCCGGGATCTTGTGACCTGGGAGGAATTGCCGGTCGCCATCCCGGAGACCGCCGACGTCATGGCGTTTTCCGGCAGCGCAGTGATCGACTGGAAGAATAGCAGTGGCCTGGGCCGTGACGGTAAGCCGCCGATGATCGCGGTCTACACCGGTCATAATCCCAAAGCCAAGCTGCAGTCCCAATATCTTGCCTACAGCAATGACCGCGGACGAACATGGACCGTACATGGCGAGGTGCTGAGTGTGGGATCTCCGGAATTTCGGGATCCCAAGATCTTCTGGCATGAACCGACAAAGTCATGGGTCATGGTCGCTGTCATGGCGACCGAAAACCGCGCCGTCATCTTCACGTCACCCAATCTCAGGCAATGGACCTTTGCCAGCAGTTTCGGTCCGGCGGGCGGCCGGGGACGAAATTGGGAATGCCCCGATCTCAATCTCCTTCCCGTCGAAGGCGGAAAGCCCGGAGAGCAGCGCTGGGTGCTCAGCGTCAATCTGGGCGACCAGGCTGTGGGCGGCGGTTCGGGCGGCCAATATTTCGTGGGCGACTTTGATGGTCGTCGCTTCACGCCTGTCGAAGGGTGGGGCGGGGAACCGGTCTGGACGGATTATGGCGCCGATTTCTACGCGGCGGTCGCCTGGAATGATCTTCCCAAGGACGACCCTCGCCGCATCTGGATCGGATGGGCCAATGACTGGCGTTATGCCGAGGCGATACCCACCTATCCCGCCCGCGGCATCATGACTGTACCGCGCAGCATTTCCCTGAGGAAAACCGCCGAGGGCTATCGGCTGACGCAGCGGCCGGTGCAGGAACTGGAACAGTTGCGAGGCGGCAAACAGGCCGTGCGTCAATTGTCGCTGGGCGAAGAACCCGTTCCGCTCCCCGTCGAGGGTGGTGCCATTGATCTTCAGGCCAATCTTTCATTGGGACAAAGCGAGCAGGTGGCGATCACGCTGACCGATGGCGAGGGTTATCAGATGGTGATCGGCGTCAATCCGAGGGTGAACGAGGTCTTCATCGATCGTTCGCGCTCTGGCCCACATTTCCACGACGGGTTTGCAAACCGCCATGTGGCGCCGGTCGACCTGAGTAAGGGCAGTGTGTCTCTTCGCCTGCTTGTGGATGAATCGATCGTCGAGCTGTTCATCAATGATGGTGAGCAGACGATCACTGATCGTTTCTTTCGCGGTTCAGGAGCCCTGCGCTGGAGCGCTTCTGCGCGCGGCGCACCGGCAATCGTGGATCTCACTGCATGGCCGATCAGGCCGGGGGTGTCCCGCTGACGATCACGCCACATAGGAGCTGAACAGCTCGATCACCATCGGATGACTTTGAATTTCCGCTGCATGGACAGTCGGAACGCGGCTTCGCGCGGCCTGCATAGTGATAAACAGAGGGAGGATAATCATGAATTTTAAGGCAGTGGCACTACTTGGATCAACGTCGCTCGCATCGCTTCTGCTGGCTGCGCCGGCCATGGCGCAGGATGCAGGCGGTAACGCGGCTTCGGCAAAGAAGAAAGGCGAGGAGACGATCGATTCCGCGTCGGTTCCAGACATTGTCGTAACGGGTTATCGTGCCGCGCTGGGCTCTGCGCAGGACATGAAGCGCCAGTCCGATGCGATTGTCGATGCGATCGTGTCGGAGGATATCGGCAAGCTTCCTGACAATAATGCGGCTGAAGCGATCTCGCGCGTCGTGGGTGTGCAGGTGCTACGCTATAATGACGAGGCGGGTGTGGTGCTTGTCCGCGGACTTCCGGACGTGAACACGACCTTCAACGGACGGGAATTCTTCACGGCTGATGATCGTGTACTGCATCTGCAGGATTTCCCGGCTGGCGTGGCCGCAGGTTTGGAGGTCTACAAATCGGGCACGTCCGATCTCATCGAGCCAGGGCTTGCCGGCTTGATCAATTTGCGTGCGCGTCGGCCGTTCGACGTCAAGGACACGCAAATTGCCGGCGAAGTGCGCGGATCCTATAATGACCAGTCCAAGGCCTTCGACCCTTCCGCCAACCTCCTGTTGACCAAGCGCTGGGATACGCCGATCGGCGAGATCGGTGCGCTCGTCAATTTCAGCTATGTCCGGATGACCTATCGCAACGCCGATCGTTATGCCGATTCCGCTATCATCAGCCCGCTGGGCTTTGGTGCTGATGACCCCGCCGATGACATGACCGTTACGACGCCAGGCGTGGGCAATTTCCGCTTTCCTGCCAATGCCGGCAATTTCTACGAGAAGGGCGTTCGGCATCGGCCCGCGATAAATGGCGCGATCCAGTGGCGACCGACCCCCGATCTGGAAATCTATGCGGAAGGCCTTTGGCAGGCCTATCGGGGCAAGGTCCTTCGCGATGGTTTCAACGTCAATTTCGAGCGTCGCAGCATCGATGGCATTGCCCCGACACTGAGCAATGTGGTCCTGGTCGAAGGCGAGCCCCTCAAGGCGGCAAGCTTCACCAAGACCGGCGGCTATGTGCCCGAATTCTTCCGGTCCACCCAGGACGACCAGACTGACACCTATCAGGCAGCACTGGGATTCAAATGGAAGACCGACCGAGCCACCTTGTCGGGCGACTTCGCCTACACTTACAGCAAATATGAGGCGGACGAAGACAGCGTCGATGGCCAGCTCGCCAGCGCGCCGACCATCAATGTCGAATGGGACGTCAAGGGTTCGGCCATCTTCGATCTGGGTGACTTCGAGAAGACAAACCCCGCCAACTATATCTGGCGCGGCTATTATCAGCGGCATTTCGTCACCAAGGGTGATGGCGTGCAAGGACGGCTCGACCTCGATCTCGATACCGATTTTGAATGGCTGCCCAAGATCCAGGTCGGCATTCGGGCGAGCGACCGCACTGCGCTTATGCAGAATAACAACCGCTACGCCTATACGGCTGGCCTGGGTCTCCCGCTCGCGAGCCTGCCGACAGGCGAGCTTGAACTCATCAATGATGGCTTCCGCGGCGATCCGCAGCGCTTCCAGAACTGGCTGGCACCGACCCGCGGTTCCATCCGGGACAATGTGGAAGCGCTGCGGCAGCTGGCCTATGCGTCTGTGCAGCAACTGACGATCATGTTCCCCAATGACGGTGGCATTCGCGACGCCGTGACCAAGTTCGCGACCGAGGAAATACCGTTCGATCCGCTCAATGGCTTCACTGCCAAGGAAAAAAGCTATGCCATGTACGGCCAGGGCAAATATGAGTTTGACCTTGGGGATGTCGCTGTCGACGGTACATTCGGCGTTCGCGTCGTCAACACCGATGGCCGCTATTCCGGCTTCTCACGGGTAAACGGCTCTGATGGCACATCCCAGATCGTCCCGCAGGTATCGCGCCAGAACTATCTTGATGTCCTGCCTTCGTTCCAGACCCGGATCCGATTGACGCCGGAATTCCAGGTGCGACTGGCCTATAACCAGACCCGGACGCGGCCGAGTTTCGGCCAACTCAACCCATCCCTCAACATTACCCGTAACAGCCCTGGTCCTGACGGTTCGCCGCCGCAATATGCCGCCTTTGGCAACGGCGGTAATCCGAACCTGAAGCCGCTGACGTCGAAAAATTATGACGCGACGCTCGAATATTATTTCTCCAAGAACGGGTCGGCGACAATCGCGGTCTTCTACCGGGATCTCCAGGGCTTCATCAGCAACTACACCCGGGACGTGATGGACCCGGATTACGGCCGTATCCAGATCAACCGCCCGGAAAATGCCGGTAAGGGCGAAATCAAAGGGGCCGAAGCGTCCTTCCAGACCTTCTTCGATTTCCTGCCAGGGTTCCTGTCCGGCTTTGGCGTCCAGGCCAACGTCACCTATCTCGACGGCACCAATGCACTTCCAACGGTGCTGGGCGAAGGCGCTCGCCAGGTACGGATTACCGGCCTTTCGAAATGGGCTTATAATCTGACCGGATTTTATGAGAAGGGACCGGTGTCTGCGCGTCTGTCCTACAATCACCGTTCGAGCTACATCAACAGCTACAACCGGAACTCGAACGAGGATCAATATGCCGGGGAAATTACCCGCGGCATTTCGCGCCTCGATTTCTCCGCCTCCTTTGAAGCGATCAAGGGAATAACGATCGTCGGCAATGTGAGCAATATCCTGGGCAAGCCGTTTAACAATTATCGCTATTATAACGAAACTCAGTATTTTCCCCGCGATCTTAGGGTCGAGGGGCGTTATTTCAGCCTGGGTGTCAGGTTCAAAATGTAATCCAGGTGCATTGTTGTAGGGGGTGAGGCACTTGCCTCACCCTCAAGACCTGGAGAGCGGACTTTTGGAATTGATTCATCATCAAATCCATTAGGTTGACGTTCAAAGACTATCTCATGCGGTTTCAATCTGTCCTATGTGCAGTCTTACACATAAGATTACATGGGCAGTCTGAAGCAATTTGATGGGGAATTATGATTATTCTCGGCGACGAAGTTGAAGATGTTGTGACCGATATGGGTGGCTTGATGCGCATCCATCTTTTTCGCCCTGCTCGAGAGGGGCGGTTTCCTGCTCTCCTATTCTTTTCGGAAATATATCAGGTCACGGCACCAATCAGAAGGATCGCTGCATTTTTAGCCGGACACGGGTTCCTGGTGGCCGTGCCGGAAGTCTACCATGAATATGAAAAGGCGGGCACGGTCCTGCCATATAATTCTGAAGGGACCGACAGAGGCAACGCACTCAAATTTCTCAAGCCAGTCGGTGCCTTCGATGCAGATGCCCGTGCGGGTCTTGATTTCCTGACTGCTCATCCGTCGTCGACCGGACACGTCGGCACGATCGGTAAATGCCTTGGGGGCCATCTCGCCTTGCGTGCCGCATTGGATTCTCGAGTGAGGGCTGCAGCCTGTTTTTACCCAACGGACGTCCATAGCGGAACATTGGGGGAAGGACGAAGCGACGATACATTTGCCAGGTTGATCGAGCTACGCGCTGAGACGCTGTTCATATGGGGACGGCAGGATCCTCATATTCCATTTGAAGGGCGCGAAAGGATTCGCTCGCGGCTTGAGGCCGTCGGGGCGAACTATGAATGGCTGGAGTTCAATGCCGCCCATGCTTTCATGCGCGATGAAGGTCCTCGCTATGATCCTGCTCTGACTGTGCGCGCGCTCTTGGCATCGATCGCGCTATTCCAGCGAGCCTTGTGAATACGAATACGCGTTGAATGCCATGGGCCGGCTCTCATGTTAGCCATCAAATAGATTTCAGAAGGTGAGAAAAAGCTGTGGGTCGTCGCCGAACTGAAGATAATTCCGCGTGCCTTTCCAAGGCGCCTGCGATCACGCAGAATCCCGACATCCGTTATCTGGGACGCCTGTTGGGCGATGTCATTCGGGCCTATGGCGGGGAGAAACTCTACAAGCAGACCGAATATATCCGCTCCGCCTCGGTCGATCGCGCGCGCGGGCTGCAGGGCGCTGACCTGACCGACACGGGCCTCGATGCCCTCAATCTCGACGACACGCTCAACTTCACCCGCGGCTTCATGCTGTTCTCGATGCTCGCCAATCTGGCCGAGGATCGGCAGGGCGTGGCGGCGGAACCGGGTGCCGATGTCGCGTCGGCGGTGGCGAAGCTCGAATCGCATGGCATCGGCAAGGATGCGGTGCTGGAATTGCTGTCGCACAGCCTGATCGTGCCGGTGCTGACCGCCCACCCGACCGAGGTGCGGCGCAAGAGCATGATCGATCACAAGAATCGCATCGCCGACCTGATGCAGCTCAAGGATGCCGGACGGACCGAGACGGATGACGGCGAGAATCTGGACGAGGCGATCTTCCGCCAGATCGCGCTGCTGTGGCAAACGCGGCCGCTGCGCCGCGAGAAGCTGTTCGTGCAGGACGAGATCGACAATGTCCTGACCTATTTCCGCGACATCTTCCTGCCGACGCTGCCGGCGCTTTATGGACGGTGGGAGCGGGTGCTGGGCGCGCGGCCGCACAGCTTCCTGCGGGTCGGCAACTGGATCGGCGGCGACCGTGACGGCAACCCGTTTGTTCAGGCGCCGCAGCTGCGATCGGCGTTGGGCCGTGGCTGCGAGGCGGCGCTGGCCTATTATATGGAATCGATCCATGCGCTGGGCGCGGAACTGTCGGTCTCGACCGAACTCGCCCATGTGCCCGAAGCGGTGCTGGCGCTGGCGGAGGCGAGCGGCGACGCATCGCCCAGCCGGCAGGACGAGCCCTATCGCCGGGCCATTTCGGGCATCTATGCGCGGCTGGCGACCACCTATGTCCATCTGGTCGGCAAGGCGCCGCCGCGCCCGTCGGCACTGAAAGGCGAGCCTTACGTTGCACCGGGCGATTTCCGCCGCGACCTCGTCACGGTGGCGCAGGGGTTGGCGAGCGAGGGCGATGGCGCGCTGTCGACCGGCGGCGCGCTCGGCCGGCTGATCCGCGCGGTCGAAACCTTTGGCTTCCATCTCGCCACGCTCGACATGCGGCAGAATAGCGATGTGCATCAGCGCGTGGTCGCCGAACTGCTGAAGGTGGCCGGGGTCGAGGCGGATTATGCCGGGCTGGACGAGTTCGCCCGTATCGCCCTGTTGCGCAGGGAACTGGCGACCAACCGGCCGCTCGGCACGCGCTTTGCCGAATATTCCGAGGAAACGGCTTCGGAACTGGCGATCGTCCATGCCGCCGCCGAGGCGCACCGCACCTATGGGCCGCAGTGCATCACTCATTATATCATTTCCAAGGCCGAAAGCGTGTCCGACATGCTGGAGGTCAATATCCTGCTGAAGGAAGCGGGGCTGTGGCGCGCGCCGGAAAATGGCGACCCGGCCAAGGCGGCGATCATGTCGATCCCGCTGTTCGAGACGATCGGCGACCTTGAGGCCGCGCCCAAGATCATGACCGCCTATTTCGGCCTGCCGGAAATTGCCGGGGTGGTGCAGGCGCGCGGCCATCAGGAAGTGATGATCGGCTATTCCGACAGCAATAAGGATGGCGGCTACATCACCTCGACCTGGAGCCTCTACAAGGCTAGCCAGGCGCTGGAGCCGGTCTTTGCCGAGGCCGGGGCGGCGATGCAGCTGTTCCATGGTCGCGGCGGCGCGGTCGGGCGTGGTGGCGGCTCCGCTTTCAAGGCGATCCAGGCGCAGCCGCGCGGCAGCGTGCAGGGGCGCATCCGCATCACCGAACAGGGCGAGGTGATCGCCGCCAAGTTCGGCACGCGCGACGTGGCGATGACCAATCTGGAAGCGATGACCAGCGCGACCCTGCTTGCCAGCCTGGAGCCCGAAGGCGTGTCGGCGAAGGATGCTGCCCGCTTTGCCGCGGCGATGGACGAGCTGTCGAAGAACGCCTTCACCGCCTATCGCGACCTGGTTTACGGCACCGATGGGTTCAAGGAATTCTTCCGCCAGCTGACCCCGATCCAGGAAATCTCCGGCCTCAAGATCGGGTCGCGTCCGGCGAGCCGGACCAAGAGCACCGCGATCGAGGATCTGCGCGCCATTCCCTGGGTGTTCAGCTGGGCGCAGGCGCGGGTGATGCTGCCGGGCTGGTATGGCTTTGGCCATGCGATCGCCGCGTTCGAGGACAAGGCGCTGCTGGCCGACATGGCGCAGCACTGGTCCTTCCTGCAGTCGGCGCTGGCCAATCTGGAGATGGTGCTGGCCAAGTCGGACCTCGGCATTGCGGCGCGATATCTGCCGCTGGTCGAGGACCAGGCCAAGGCGGAAACGCTGTTCGGTCGCATCCGCGAAGGCTGGTCGCTGACCCATGACGGGTTGCTGGCGGCCACCGGCCAGTCGCGCCTGCTGGAACGGAGCCCGACGACCGAGACGTCGATCCGGCTGCGGCTTCCCTATATCGAGCCGCTCAATCTGCTGCAGGTCGAACTGCTCAAGCGCTATCGCGCCGGCGAGGATGATGCCCGGATCAAGGAAGGCATCGAACTGTCGATCAATGCGATCGCGACCGCGCTGCGCAACAGCGGCTGAGGTGATCAGATCTGTATCAAAACGCGAAAGTGGTCGGCGTCATGGTGGGTAACGGCGTGCAATCCCATCGAACCGAGTATATTCAGTTTGTGGTAGCTTGTGCGGATGACGAGGGTTTGCGAAGGACCCATAATCTTATGCCGCACAGCGCGGCGCGTTGACGGATGTCATCAGCACAAAGCCAACCATGCCTCAAAATATATCGCCCTGCAGCGGGAGCGTGAAGAAATGGCGAACTGGCACCATGAACGCGATCCACAGTTGAAGCTGCTGCTGCGCAATCGCACGTAGGAGGTCGGTCTATCCGTCCAAAGCGGCCGATCGCTGTCGCAGGATTTCCAGCGTCATCTCGGCCGCTCGCTAGGCCGGGGCCTTTGGCTCTAGGCTCCAACGATGATCCAACAAGACCCCCAACAGGATGATCCCGTAGAAGCTTTTGATGCTGTGCGTCGGGAACTGAACCGCCCCGGCTTTCCCGGAGGCTCCAATTTGTGGGAAGGAGCTTTCTTTATGAGCAAGACCCGGAACAAGTTT
>NZ_JBVVOJ010000030.1:0-21384 GCF_057063145.1 Sphingobium sp. SG1
CATTTCTGCCTCCGCCACAGCGTCGGCGAAGTGAATCAAATCTACCCCCCAAAGGCCAGCGTTTTTCGAGGCGTCCAACTTTTTATAGCTGCTGATAACGCGAACGAGGCAACGCACGCTGCGCAGCTGATGACAATGAATTTCAGCACTGGCGCCTCTGCCCACGGCATGGCCAGAACGCTTAGCGCAACCAGGACGGGCGGATGCAGGATGAGTGCGCCAAAAGCCGTCGATCCGAGCCTCGACACAATTTGCGTGGAATTCCTCCCCCATCGCTGCGCAGCAGCCAGCAAACCCAGGATCACCCCGAACGCGACCGCTGGATCCCAAATTGCGTAATAGAATGCATTGATGTTCCATCCTCCCTCAAATCCCCCCAACCGCCCACGTATCAATAGCATGAGCGGCAACGTGGAGATTGCGAGAATCGAAACAATCAGCCAGCCCGCAGCATCCCGCAATGTGATACGCTCAAGAAGCCCGCTCCGTGCCGCTGCACAACCTGCAATGTAAAAGAAAGCGTAGCAGCTGAAATAGCCAAGCTGAAGCCATAGGAATTCCGTACCGACCCGCATGACCAGTCGTACGATGAACGAGAGCAGGCCAAGGCCCAAGGCGATCAACGCCAAAGCGGGCATCGCAGGCAGAGCATCCACTGACACGGCAGACCATCCCGCGCGGCGACGGCAAGTCTGCCAAATCGCATAGCACATAGCGAATATCAGTAGGGCAATAGCAAACCAGAGCGGCGTCACCGCAGAAATTGGGGCGTTACTACCTTCATTCTTCGATATCGCGCCTCGATCAGACTGAACAACCCAAACAGCCCCAGCCCGCAAGCGACCACGCTTAAAATAAGCGTCCCTTCATCCTGCGCCCGTAGCTGCCGCAGCGCCTCCCCAAGCCCCCCGGCGCGATCGGGGTCATGGTTCAACGCCGCAGATATAATGAACCAGCCGATGAGGGAGAAAACCAGCGCACGGGCTGCATATCCAATACGTCCTATCCACCGAACATAGTCGGGAGCCGGCACGTCGCCGCTGAGATCGTCAAACCGCGCCTTATACGCCTTGAGCGCTTGGGCAATCGCGACGATGAGCAGGAGGACGCCGAGCAGAATAAGCATGAACACACCTCCCGGTTGCTCCAGAAGCCATGCCGACCAACCTTGCGCGCTTTCATCTCCAGGACTTCCATGCTCTCTGCTCGCTTGCGCAAGAGCCATTTTGCCTGCGGCGGTCGCCAGCATGATATGAGACACACCACTTAAGCCATAGCCAAGTCTTTCAAACTGTCCTTTCACGGTTCGACCGCGGCGCTCAGGGTCGATGACTGCCTCTGTAAGCCGCCAGACCGCATATCCAGCAAATCCAACCGCACAAAACGACAATAGGACATGACCAAGCGGCGCGTCAGCCAAAGTGCCTAAAGCACCCTGATTGTCGGTTGTTTCGCCACCGTGCAATGCGACGTCGAGCGCAAGCCATCCAATGATGATGTACACGAGACCGCGTGCAGCGAAACCGAGGCGCGCGAACAACGTCATACGGTCACTATATCTCATGCAGCCCTCCAAAGAACCGCCAACCTTCCGACGCCTGCACCTGTTCCCTCGAAACAGTCATCTAGCATCAACCTAGAGCTTCGGCGGCTGAGTACAGGCCCGCATCGATCACATACCGCTTACCCTGAAAATCTTCCGGCGAGCCGCGACAACATTGATAGCGCTAACCACACCATATGTCATCGCGGCTGACCCCATTGACTACTAGGTCCTTTCGTGCATATTTTGCGCGACTAAAAATATAAATGGGCGAGGAAAATGACCAAGAGACACTCTTGTGCGTCTATGAATTGCGCTAAAATGATAGCGCTACCGCTTTTCACCTCTGCGGTTTCAGTATCGATATCTCATCTTGAGATATCATGCCCGGCCGACGATCTTCGTGATGGTAGGATTTAATGGACCGCAGAGCGGCGCTCGCGTCCATCGTCGGCGTGCTGGGCGCGAACATCTTCGCCCCGCTTGCACGGGCCATCGCCTACCAGCCGAACCCGGTCATCAATACCGGCGCGCCTGAGATCATATTCACGCCCGCACAAAGAGCCCTGGTCACGGCGCTGAGCGAACGCATCCTGCCGACATCCGATACGCCCGGCGCCATTGCTGCAGGCGTGCCCGAATATATCGAACATATGCTGGGCGACTGGGCGATCACCGATGAACGGGCAACGATCTTCGACGGTCTGGCCGCCATCGATGCCCGCAGCCTGGCCGATTATAAAAAGCCGGCCGTAAAAGCCTCGGCCGCGCAGCAGGATGCATTGCTGACCCTTGCGATGAACGGCGAATTGCCAGGTGGAACTCCCTTTTTCGAGGCGTTCCGCCAGCTTGTCATCACCGGCTATTACACGTCCGAAATCGGCATCACGCAGGAACGCGAATATCTGCCCGTCCCCGGCGAATATGACGGGGCCTACCCCTATGCCAAGGTCAAGCGGATCTTCTCCTCATAGGGCGGGCAATCGCCTTCGATCCTCGATCCATTCATTTCCGACACGCTCATCGGAAGGACAAAATCATGGCAGCAACAGATCGTTTCGACGCTATCGTCATTGGTTCGGGCGTCAGCGGCGGCTGGGCCGCAAAGGAGCTTACGGAAAAGGGGCTGCGCGTCCTTATGGTCGATCGCGGTCGCATGGTCGAACATGGGGAAGATTATCCCTTCGACGGCAAGTCGGCCTATGACATTCCAGCACGTGGCAGGATGCCGGCCGCCCTTGCCAAGAGCGACTATTTCGCGCTCAACGGCTGGGTCTCGCCCGCCACCCAGCCCTTCTTCATCAACGACCGGCTCAACCCCTACGACTATGACGCGCCCAACAAGTTCAACTGGGTTCGCCCGTCAGTGGTCGGTGGCAAGTCGCTGACCTGGGGGCGCTGGAGCTTCCGCTGGAGCCAGGCCGATTTCGAGGCCAACAAGAAGGAGGGCGTGGGGACCGACTGGCCCATCCGCTATGACGATGTCGCGCCCTGGTACAGCTATGTCGAAAATTATATCGGCGTTTCGGGTGCTCGGGAAAATCTGCCTTATCTTCCCGACAGTGAATTCATGCCGCCCTTTCCGATGAACGTCGCCGAAAAATGGCTGAAGGAACGGCTGGAAAGCGAATTTCCCGGACGCAAGCTGATCAACGCGCGCCTCAGCAACATCACAGAAGATAAGCCCGAGCAAAATCGCACCCGCTGTCAGAAGCGGGCACAATGCGACCGGGGCTGCAGTTTCGGCGCCTATTTCTCGACACAGGCCGTCACACTGCCCGCCGCCCGCGCCACGGGTCGGCTGACGCTGCGTTCGGACAATTGGGTCACGAACCTGGAATATGCCCCAGCCCAAAAGCGCGTCACCGGCGTCCGGATGGTCGACGCCAATACTGGCCAGGTGGAAGTCGTTCAGGCCCGCATGGTCTTTCTGTGCGCATCGGCGATGAGTTCGCTCCACATCCTGCTCAACTCCCGTCCGGCAGGCAGCGAACGCAGCTATTTCCATTCCAACGGTGCGCTCGGCAGCGCGGTGATGGATCATATCTTCCGTGTCGGCGTGTCGGGCGACATTCCGGGCATGAGCGAATTTGTCGAATATGGCCGACGGCCCGGCGGCGTCTATGTGCCGCGCTTCCGCAATCTGGAAGCGGAGGATCTGCCCTTCAAGCGCGGCTACGGCTTTCAGGGAGGCGCCGGCCGTCAGGCGTCCGCGCCCGAAGGCTTTGGCCTGTCCATGAAGCACGGGATGCGCGAATATGGGCCGTGGCGCTTTACCATGGGCGCCTTTGGGGAATGCCTGCCCTATGAGGATAATCGCGTCATGCTGAACCACAGCAAGACCGATCGCTTCGGCACGCCGCTATTGCGCTTCGACGTCCGTTTCCGCGACAACGAAATCAGGATGATGGACGATGCGCTGGAACAGGGCATGCTGATGCTGCGCAAGGCGGGGCTTACGAACGTGACCGGCGGTCGCGGCAAGCATGTGCCAGGTGAGGCGATCCATGAGATGGGCGGCGCCCGAATGGGGCATGATCCCGCCACGTCGGTGCTCAACAAATGGAATCAGGCGCATGACGCCGTCAATTTGTTCATCACCGATGGTGCGCAAATGGCCTCTGTGTCCTGCGTCAATCCGTCGCTGACCTTCATGGCGATGACCGCCCGAGCCGCCGATCACGCGGTCAAGCAGATGCAGGCTGGGGTGATCTGACCCGACAAGCAGCGTCATGGGCCAGCGCGCCAAAGGAGAGACGATGTACAGAATATTCGCGACCATCGCGCTATTGACCATGGCACAGGTGGCGCCCAACCCTCATCTGCCTGCGCCCACCTATGACACTGCCGCCCCGACTCTTCCGAAAAACCTGAAGCATGCGGTGCTCATCCTGTCCAAGACCAATGGCTGGCGGCATATTGAGCATATACCTCATTCCAACATGGTCCTGGCTGATATTGCTGCCAATCTGGGACATGCCAGCTACACCACCGAAAATGCGGCAATCTTCAACGACGAACAGCTGCGGCATTTTTCCGTCATCATTCTCAACAGTGCGAGCGGTGATTTCCTGACCGAGGCGCAGCGATCAGCCTTTGCGCGCTTCGTCGCGCGCGGCGGTGGCGTGGTGGCGCTGCACGCGGCCGGAGACAACAGCCACAAGGCGCCCTGGTATACCGGAACGATCATCGGCACCAAATTCATCGGGCATCCCGGAGGCGAGGATCAGTTTCAATCCGCGCAAGTCATCGTCGACCAACCACGGCATCCCGTCATGGCTGGCGTGACCATGCCTTGGGCGCCCGTCGATGAATGGTATTCCTTCGATGCGAACCCGAAAATGCAGGGCATGGCGATACTCGCCCGGATCGACGAGGCGAGCTACCACCCCGGCGCCAAGCTGACGATGGGATCGCATCCGGTGATTTGGACCAATCCAGCCACCAAGGGGCGTGTCGTCTACTCGGCGCTCGGACATTTGCCGGAAAGCTACGACGATCCAAATTATCGCCGCATCCTTACGAACGCGATCCACTGGGCTGGAAAATTCGGTCGGTAAAACGAGAAATTTGATTAGCGCTGAGACCACTAGCGTCATGTGGGCTCAAGTCCACTCCATACCGAGTGAGTGTGTCTGCCAATACGGGTCGCAAGTTTTCATGTTTCCAATTAAGAATATTTCTCAATCGGAACAGATTCTGTCCGACCTCGTTCCCAATGCTACCAACATTTAGGAGGACGGGATGGTTGACAACAGGTATAATGATCATGTGGTGATCGAAAAGAAGGGGCCGGGACGCACCATCGCAATTCTTGTGATAGCCGCCCTAGTGATCGCGGGCATCCTGTTCGCGACCGGCTTCTGGTCTGCGGACGTAAAGGGAGGGGATATGCCGGAAGTCAGCGTCAAGGGCGGCGAACTCCCGAAGGTTGATGTAGATTCCAAGGAAGTCGTGGTCGGCACCAAGAAGGAACAAATCGAAGTTCCGACCGTCGGCGTCAAGGATAATGGCGAAAAATAGAGCCAGATCCATGCTACGAATTTCAGATCGATATCTTTTGCGATATTCGTAATGAAACGGAGATAATATTTTCTAAAATATGTCCCCACTTTACATAGTGGGGATTTTTTTTGATCCTGAATTCTGACGGCCTACATAGGCTCTTCCGCACTCGTAGCGATGTCCCCGCCAGCTCATCACGCGCTCATCAGGGCCCGACATCATCGCCGCCGGCCCGAAGGCGGGAACCCTTACGCTGGCCAAAGCCAAGCGCCTTTGCCACTCGCTCATTCCAACCATAAGGGTCTGCCCGGATCACCGGCGCCCCTTTATTGTCGAACAATATTGTTGAATAAAGCAGGCGAACCGGGATTTCCCGCGGCAGTTCGACAAAGCCTTCCTTGCCCGTCGCGCGCACCTTGTTCCATTGATCCAGAATGCCTTCGTCCCGGGCGATCTTCTCGGCAAAACCCACCGCATCCTCGACCCGGATGCAGCCATGGCTGCGCTGGCGCTGAACCTCTGAGAACAACTGCTTGGCCGGCGTATCGTGAAGATAAATTTCATGGTCGTTCTTCATGTCGAACTTGACCAGCCCCAGCGAGTTTTTCGGACCTGGCTGCTGGAC
This sequence comes from Sphingobium sp. SG1, assembly GCF_057063145.1. Lineage (NCBI taxonomy): Bacteria > Pseudomonadati > Pseudomonadota > Alphaproteobacteria > Sphingomonadales > Sphingobiaceae > Sphingobium > Sphingobium sp. SG1. The sequence continues at coordinate 6,174 of NZ_JBVVOJ010000030.1, forward strand.
GATCCAGCCATCCTTCCAAACCATGTTGTTGCGCTTCATGTAGCCAGCGCCCTTGCCTGCGATCTCCTTGTTCTGGATCGACCGAGGAACCGTCCAGGTCGGATTGGCGACCAGCCGATAGATGGGCGATCCCAGCTGGGGCGTTTCGGTGTCAGGTTCGCCCACCACCGCCTTGCGCGTATCGGCAATCTTCCCGTCGCGCCAATAAGTGAGGCGCGCGGCGGCGAGGTTGACGTCGATCCGCGTTCCGGGCGGCGCCCGGTCGAGCCACCGCATCCTCTCCATGGCAACGGCGATTTCCCGCGCCCGATCGGCATCCGACAGGTTGAGGATTTCAAGGGCCTTTTCGCCGATCACGCCGTCGGGCTTGATGCCATAATCGACCTGCATATGCTTGACGGCGCGCACTAGCGGCTCGGCGTAGCGAATGCCGGCATTGCCAGCCCGATCCAGATAGCCCGACGCCACCAGCTGCCGTTCGATCGCGGGCATGCGACTGTCGGATGTTCCAGGATCGATCGGCTTTCCTGCGTCGGGGATGGGTTTTGCGGCACCGCTTCGCTCCTTCCCAAGCGCCAGATAGGCCCTGGAAAGATTGCGATAGTCTTCCTCCTGCGGCGCAAGGCCATCGAGCCAGCCGCGCAGCTTGCCCGATGCCAGCGCGTCTTTCAGCCCGCGTTGGAGATCCGGCCTGAAGGTGCCGAGGGTGTAGACCTCATAGAGCTTTTTTGGATCGCTCGCGCCGCCAGCCAATGCCCTGGCATAGCGCAAAGCACTTTGGGTAAGCGCGTCCTGACCGGCGCTTGTTGTTGGCTCTCCTTCAACGCCGAAGGATAGATGGTCGAGGCCATGCGCGGCGCGACTGTCAATGGCCTGCTTGAGATCATGGATTGCGTCCTCGTTCCACTGCGCTTGCCGCTGCGCCGACGCCGTGTCGGCCCGGTTTCCGCTGCCCGACTGGCTGCTGCAGGCCGCCAGGGTCAGGGCGATGGCGACCATCGGAAGGGCGACAAGGGATTTAGGCACGCATTTCTCCTCACAATCTCTTTCCTACAACGCGTGACCTCGGTCGCGGCTCCGGCGCAGGCGCGCTGTCATGCTACTGATCGAGCGCCAAGAACTCGACGACGCCGGTCACGCAACAAATTCAGCCGGAGTATCGGCACGCAGCATCTGGGCGAGACGGGCAGCGTCCCAATTGCTCAGGCGAATGCAGCCATGACTTTGCGAACGGCCGATGAGGGTTGGTTCGGGAGTTCCGTGAATGCCGTAATGCGGTTTGTTGAGATCGATCCAAACGACCCCCACAGGGTTATTCGGCCCCTCACTGAGCTGCGCCTTCTGGTCACTACTGTCTGCGTCCCAGAAGAGATCGGGGTTGTAATGATAGGTGGGCATGAAGGCGATGGTCCGGATCATCCATTTCCCCAGCGGCAGCGGATCGTGATCGCTGCCTGTCGTCGCCGGGAACTGAGCAATTAGCCGGTCCTGTGCGTCGTAGACTCTGAGCACGCTCTGCGATTTACTGACGACGATTTTGGCTGCGCGCGGCTGGCTCGCGCTAATATTGAGATCCGCCAGAACATCCCGCCATCTTGCCGGCAGGCCCGGCTCATAGGTTCGATCAGATGGTAGGAGTCCGGGCAACAGCAATTCCATCCCGGCTCTGGGGGCTTTGAGACCCGGATTGAGCCGAATGAGGATGTCGCTGCTTGTATGGAAACGCTCAGAGAGCTTCTCCACCAGGTTGCGATAGCCAAGAAATGGGAGCGTCGCCTGATCGACGATCCTTGAGGGGATGTCTGGCGTAAAAGAGGCCTCGAGTGCTTCCGCTTTCAGGACCATGCGAATGAGCGTTGGCGCCCTCTCTCCCGCCAATGCCTTGCGGCTTGCGGCATCAAGCACGCCGCTTTGCTCCAGCCCGCGCGCTTCCTGAAATCCTTTGAGGGCCATCACGAAAAAGCGGCCTTTTCTTCCATCGATGATGCCCGGCGCAAAGCCCGCTCGATCAAGCTGGACCTGGGCCTGAAAAATGGCCGGATCGATGCCTGCCGGGAAATGGGCTGGAGCGCCCGTTTGGTCTCTGGCAGGCGTGGATGCCTGCGCTGAAGCTGCAAAAATGAGACCAACCGAGGCCAAAATCCGAAATTGCCATGGAACCGATCTTTTCACGTCGCCAGAAACACCTTATATGACAGGGACATAGGCAACGCTTGCGAGCGGCCTTTATCTCCCTGAAACATGTTCGGGACCAACGACATTTATGATATTCGATCGACGGTCGGTGCTGTTCGGCGCCGCAGCCTGCGGTATGGCGCAGCTATTTCCTGAAGCTTCATGGGCATTCATTCCGGAACGACGGCTCGCCTTTCGCAACCTGCATAATTCGGAGCATATCGATGTCTGCTATTTTTCCGGCGGACGCTTCCGCAGGGATGGCATCGCCGAGCTTAATCACTTCATGCGTGACTGGCGGACGGGCGAGACGATCAGGATGGATACGAGCCTCCTCGACACGCTCGTCCACCTCCAGGCAGCGACCGGCGCAGACAAACGCGCCCATTTTACACTGATATCGGGTTACCGTTCGCCAAAGACAAATGGCAGGCTGCACCGCAGCTCGTCCGGCGTCGCATCCAAGAGCCAGCATATGCTTGGCAAAGCCGTCGACATAAGGCTCAAGAATGTGCGCCTCGCCAATCTCCACAAAGCAGCCCTCTCGCTGCGCGCAGGTGGTGTAGGCTATTATCCCGAAAGCAATTTCGTTCATGTCGATACCGGCCGGATCCGTCATTGGTAGAAAGAATCTCCCAACGACAATCCTAACCATTCATCGTCATCTTGAAGCTACTCTCGAAAACAGAGGCTCAAACACCCGTTCGACCATCCCAGCCCCCCCTCCGTGACGCCCGGCGAGTACAGCGGCGTCCGTCATTTGCCGACGCATTTGCCCAGGAGACGCTACGACATTCGCGTACACTCAACGGTAGCCCCATCCCGCTCGGAATATTTTGCGCAACCAATCTGGGACAGGGTTCGTTTCCTCCGCCAACCAACGACTGGAGCCTTGAACGTTGAACCGCCCTGACACCGAGTCACCTACGCGCGCCCAATCTGTCTTCGAGTTTGATGCTGCATTGGCGCTTGGCATTCTTTGCGGTGTTCTGTTTGCGGCGATCGTTGGGTTGATGCGATAAATTCGGACTAAAGGTGCAGCTAGGATTGTTGTGTCATCTCCTCGACATGACGGTGTGACCTACCCAGTCTGATAGGCGGGCAGCTTCTTTTGGCCCCCTTAAGTCTTGTTGGCGAAGCAGTGGGTTGGAGCGCGCGGAGCCGCATGCATGTATGCCCCATCGGCGATAATCACATGTCTATATTCGATTGCCTGCGTCTGCCTCCCTACCTTTAGGATGCATGCGCAGGATGCACGGGCTATCACTTTCCTTTCCCCGGCGCCGTCGACAGGTGAGCTGGGCACTTAACTTTCGAACAACTGGACAAGGTTGCCCGTTAGACGCCTAACCCGTTCTAAAGTCGCTTGGTCTGCTCCAATCGACGTCCACTGGAACCAACATAATTGCCGCGTTTTATGACGGCATTGCGAGACAGACGCTCGCGTTTTCTCCCGTGGATCCCATTATAGATGCAGCAGCTTCACGAGAATTTCTGGAACATCCGTGGCTCTTTCAAGATCGCCAAGATATTCGACATCGGCACGCAAACCTCGCTCGTGCGCAAGCGCGACGGAAGCTTCATTCTGATCGACAGCTACGGCGTTGCAGGATCCGATCGAGAGAAAGTTCTGGGCCTGACCGATAACGGCGCGGCGATTGACACGATCATCAACGTCCACCCATTTCACACGCTTCATTGCGCTGCAGCCCATGATCTCGCGCCGCATGCCCGGCTGTTCGGCACGCGCCGGCATCATGAGAAGGCGCCTGAACTACCTTGGGAACAGGCTGTGATTGAAGATGCTGAAACGCAGGCTCAGTTCAATGATCTCGAATTCTCCATCCCAGCCGGCCTCGATCTGGTGACAAACGACAAACGCGTCCATGCTGCCTCTGTCTTCGTACGACATCGCCAAAGCGGCATCGTTCATGTCGATGACACGCTGATGGTCCTGGCAGCACCGGGTGCGCTCGGCCGCATATTCCCCCAGTCACGGCTGCATTTTCATCCAATGCTGGGAAAGGCATTGCAACACCGCCCTGGCGCTGCCGACGCGTTCATCGCGTGGGCACAAGAGTTGGCAGAGAGGTGGTACGGAGCTCCCTATGTATGCGCTGCCCATTCGGCCGTGCGCCATCTGCCGACCGATGGTTGGCGAACTGAGGTCACTGCAGCTCTCGCAGGCATCTGGTCGACGCTCCAACAACATCGCACGCGCCACGGCTGAACGCCGCACGACCTCACTTCATTGCAAGGACATGCCCCATGAGCGCCAATACCGCCCGTACCATAAATCCACTGACAGAAGAGTTGATCGCCACCTACGACTATATGTCCGATGATGAGATGGCTCGTGCCATCTCCGCTTGTCACAATTCATTCCTTGAATGGCGTTTGCGCAGCCTGGAAGATCGCGCCGCGATTATTGCTGCGATCGGACAGGCCCTGCGCGACGCAAAGGAAGAGTTTTCGGCTCTGATGACGCAGGAAGTGGGTAAGCTGATCGGCGTCAGCCGAAGCGAGGTCGATCTGGTCGCAGCCATTTGCGACTATACGGCGGCAAATGGTCCGAACGTTCTGGCCGACGAGGAGCGTTCGGCAGACGGAGCCACTGCCTATGTCACCCATGCGCCGATCGGCGTCGTCTATGGTATTCAGCCTTGGAATTTCCCGGCCTATCAGGCGGTGCGTTACTCGATTGCGAGCCTGATGGCGGGCAATGGCGTGCTCCTCAAACATGCGGAGAGTTGCACCGGCAGCGGATTGTTCCTGCGTGATCTGTATGAGCGCGCTGGGCTTCCCAAAGGCCTTTTTACGGTTCTGATCATTTCCCACGAACAGTCCGACAAGGTGATCGAGAATGATCTGGTTCGCGCCGTCACCCTGACCGGAAGCGATCGCGCCGGCAAGTCAGTTGCAGCCAAAGCTGGCGCGCTCGTCAAAAAGACCGTGCTGGAACTTGGATCCAACGACGCTTACCTTGTTCTCGACGATGCCGACATTGATCTCGCTGTAGAAACCTGCGTGGCGGGCCGCATCTACAATAATGGTCAGACCTGCGTTAACGCCAAGCGGTTCATCGTCACCGAACAAAATCACGATGCTTTTGTCGACGCATATGTCGAGAAGTTCCGAGCCATCCAAATGGGGGATCCCAGGGAAGAGGCGACAAAGCTCGGGCCACTGGTTAGCAAGGCACAGCGCGACAAGCTGCATCAACAGGTGGAAGACAGCGTGGAAAAGGGCGCCCGCCTTCTGGTCGGCGGAGAAGTGCCTGAGCGTACTGGCTGGTTCTATCCTGCTACAGTTCTCGTCGATGTTGCGCCGGGCCAGCCCGCCTATGATGATGAACTATTCGGGCCAGTGGCCTCGATTATCCGCGCCAAGGATGACGAGGATGCGATGCGAATTGCAAATGACAGCCGCTACGGGCTTGGTGGCGGTATCTTCAGCCGCGACGTAGATCGCGCGCGCGAAATGGCCGCAAAACATTTCGATACCGGAATGATATTCATCAACAGTTTCGATGTTGCCTCGCCGGATCTGCCGTTCGGCGGCGTCAAGATGTCGGGCTATGGTCGCGAGCATGGGCCCGAGGGGCTCAAGGAGTTTGTCAACGTCAAGTCGATCAAGATTGCTGGACGCGGCGCATGACGACCACGCTTTGCTGCGACGTGGCAGTGATCGGCGGTGGCACAGCGGGTCTTGCAGCGGAGCGTGCCGCCCGCAAGAATGGAGCCTCGACGCTGCTCATCGACCCTGAATTTGGCGGGACGACCTGCGCACTGGTTGGTTGCATGCCCTCCAAATTGTTGATCGCCGCAAGCCGGGAAGCCGAGCGCATCAGGCGTGCGAAGCTTTTTGGCATTGTGGTAGAAGGCATCAAGATCGATGGGCCTGCTGTACTGCGGCGCGTACGTGCGGAACGAGACAGGTTTGCTCGCCTTACGCGCGAGTCTATCCAGGACCTACCTGAGGGAGTTGCCGTCCGCGCTCGCGCCAGTTTTATTGGAGCTGGCCGCCTCCATCTCGATGACGGACGCGTGGTGGAAGCACGCACCATCGTCATTGCCACAGGCTCTACACCCATATTGCCGACGCAATTCTCGGTGTTAGGTGATGCCGCGCTTACGAGCGACACCATATTCGAACTAGATGACCTGCCAAAGCGCCTCGCGGTGATCGGTTCAGGCGCCATCGGGCTTGAGCTGGCTCAGGCATTTGCACAGCTTGGTGTTGAGGTCACGCTGTTCGACAAGGGCGAGCGCATGGCAAAAATACGTTGCGCAAAGGTCCATGCGCGATTGCATGAAATTCTTGACGACAAGATGACGGTGCGCCTTGGCGTCGATGTGACGCCGCACCGGGATGAGGATGGGGCAAAGCTGAGCTGGACTGGCTCGAGTGAGGGTGAGGCCTTCTTCGACAAGGTGCTGGTAGCTGTGGGACGAAAGCCTCAGCTTGATGGCCTCCAACTCGAAAGCGTGCAGCTCGAACTGGATGACAATGGGGTTCCCAGGCATGATCGAGCAACGATGCGCTGCGGGGAAAGCGCAGTTTTCCTTGCAGGCGATGCAGCGGGGGACTTGCCGCTACTTCACGAAGCCTCGCACGACGGCGCCATCGCCGGGCGCAACGCCGTGGCGTTTCCCGCGCCAATCCCGGTAGATCGCAATCCCCCCTTCGCTATCACATTCACCGAGCCGGTGCTTGCGAGGATAGGCAAGGCTGAGGAAGACGGCGCGGTCACGGGAACTGCGGATTTCTCCGACCAGGGGCGTGCCCGCGTTGATGGACAAAATCGTGGCGTTCTTACGCTGTACGCCGCGGCACCAGATGGCAGGCTTATAGGCGCCGACCTTGTCGCGCCGGCAGGAGAGCATCTCGCGCATATGCTGGCCTGGGCTGTTCAGGGTGGCCTCACCGCCACGCAGTTGCTGAACATGCCTTTCTATCATCCTACTGTGGAAGAGGGTTTAAAACAGGCGCTGCGCACAATCTGCGCCGCAACGCCTATAGCTCTTCCGCCCGATCAGGATGCGGGAATGCCGGCAGGAGCCTGACGGCGCAGCAGGAAATCGCCTGCCGCTAGAACAGAGAGACGCAAATCGTCTCGACATTGGTGACCAGTGGCCGTGACCATCGGCGTACCAAGTTTCCTTCGACAGCGCTTTGCAGCGGCATCCCGACCGACTGACGGGCTAGCGCGGGAATCTGGCTCGTGCGAGCCGGTGGCGCGGTTGCGATCGGGCGTGCGTTCGCTCCCTCAGCCCGGGGCGTCAACCGCCAGCAAATCCTGCTCTTCAGGATGACGCTCTAAATAAGCAGCGACGAATGCGCACAAGGGTACGACCTTGAGTCCTTTCGACCGGGCATCCTGTAGAGCACCGCCAATAAGCTTGGAGCCAATACCCTGCCCTTCTAGCGCGGCCGGCACCTGCGTGTGAGTGAATAGCAAAGCCCCATCACGTCGCTTGTAGTCTGCAATCGCGACCTGACTATCGACATTCAATTCATAACGGCTTTCGCCTTCATTATGTTCAACCTTGTCAATTTCGCCCATGAACACGCCCTCTCGCTGAAAAATCGGACCTGCGCGCGGGTCTTGCGCACCGGCCAGCTTATCGAACAGCTGGGGCCTAGCGCGGTTCCCGCACCGTCTCCCAGCCATGCTCTTCGGCTCTTTTGCAGCGCCGCTGTAATTTTTCGGAACGCTGCGAGAATGCGAATGTTGACATGTGCATGGATCGATCTTTGACAGCGTCACTCTTCAAATCCTGCGTGGCCGCAATGGCCATCTTCATCGCTGCAGCGCCATTGACCGCTCATGCCTCCCAGAATGAGCGGATGTCCTTCCGGTGCGATCGTGGCCGCAGCTTCCAGGCTGCACTCGGCAAGGACCATGTGGTGGTTACGATTGGGGCACGCAGGCTCATCCTGCAGTCACAGCCCTCCTCACTGGGTCGGCGTTATGAAGCGCCAGGCTCCGTCCTCATCATCGATGGTGACCTTTCCGCACTCGTCATTGACGACGATCTGGGCTTTCGAAATTGTCGAGTTTCGTCTCCGGCGCTAGGCTAGAGTGTGAAAATTCGGGCGCAATGGCGCAGAGCCAGCAAATCGCGACAAGCCTTCTGTCAAAAGCGTCTGATCAGATCGGTTAACGCCGGAATTGCAACACGTTCGAAGCAGATCGTTCCGGGCCAGCTACGCTGGTGTCGAGCCCGATAATAGCGTTGGGGTGCTGGAGGCCGTCCATGATCAGGTCCGCCCAGCTTTGCAGCATTTCCCGGCGGGGTTTGAAATAGCGGGCCCTATTATACGCCCACTCCGATGCCGATGTGCCTTTGGGGACATGGGCAAGGACAAGATCAATGATCATTCGATCCCCGTCACGCTCCAGTTCTGCGGCTCTCTCGTTCATCACAGTCGAGAATGCAGAACGCCAACCATGCGGGACCATGCGTCCCTTATAAACGCCACCCCATAGTCGCTTATACAGGGTGCTGATCGCAGCATCACTCATCGGCTCCCGCCATGTCCTGGTGCTTGGGAAGAGAAGGGCGAACTGACCGGTTAGCGCACGAATAGCGTGAAGCGTCGCGACTGCCTGCCGGGAGAGCGGGACGTCGTGGCCAAAAATCGGATTAGCCTTATCCTCCACAGCCAGTTTCATCCGGGCGGCAGGAATACGCCACAGCGCCGCGGGACAAGGGCGATCCGGGTCGCTCCAGTCGATACCTTCAATCTCTTCCCAACGAGCGGTTCGCAAGACCCCGACCCGAACGGCGCTGAGCGCCAGTAGACGCGACGCAAGCCGGGTCTGCGCGCTGCCGGTAGACAGGTCGACACGCCGCTGGAACTCTATCAGTTGAGGCACTCGCGTAAGAGCCGGCTGCTTTATACCGGGCGGAGAAGGCCGCAGCGCATCGCGGATGATTTCGACGCTCACGACAAGCTCGGTAGAGACGAGACCTTCCGCCCGGGCGCGTTTGAGCACGCCAAGCACATAACCGCGAACGCGCTTGGCGGTTTCAATCGCGCCGCGCTGTTCGATCCGCCTGAGGGCAAGCAGCACAAGCTCACTGCTCAACTGGCTGACCGGCAAATGTCCAAAAACAGGAAAAATGTCCTTTTCGAGCCTCGAACGGACCCTGAAGGCATTGGCCGCCGACCATAGGGGCCGCTTGTCATCGAGCCATTCCTCCGTCTTTGCCTGAAAGGTGGCATCGGCAGCAGCAAGCGCCATCAGCCGGCGGCGCTCAAGTTCGACTGCGGGATCCAGACCATCACGTAGCATCGCACGCGCCTGCGATTGTCGGTCACGCGCCTCGGCGAGGCCGACTTCGGGAAAAAGGCCGAAGGTGAGCAGCTTTTCCTTTTCGCCGAATCGGTATTTGAATCGCCAGGATTTCGCACCAGCCTTCGTAACGTAAAGGAATAGGCCCTTTTCATCGGCTAGCTTGTAGTTTTTCCCGGTCGCGGCCGCATTGCGGGCCATGGCAAAAGTCAGAGTCATCGATACCCCCAAATGTGGTTTCGATACCCCCACCGATACCCCCAGATTCGCGAGATGCCCTGAAACGTCCTGCTACATTCTGGATGAAGATCGGATCGTAAACCTCTGATTAAAGGAGATTTACGATATCATATGATCATCATGAAATCGAGAGTTGGTGGGCCCGGCACCTACCGAAGGTAGCGTGATTTTTCGCAGAAAAGCGCCAATCCATTGTTGGGCAATGGGACTAATGCCCCCATGAATGCCCCCACAGCGACTAGGCTATATTTTCCCATTCGCCCCATCCGATCGCGACTTTATCTGATGTAGGGTGGCGGTCAATGCGTGGGCGCGAAGGCGTGTTCCAACTGCGCCCTGGCACGCGCCACAGCTCTCGCCAGCCGGCAGCGCGACACCCTGCCCCGCCGATCCTGCGGCCGGTCTCAGGATCGAACCGATCCCACTCTGATGCCAGGAGATATGTGAGGCCGCGCCGATATCCCTGCGCTCGAGCGGTCCGCTCCGACGCAGCATAGAGCATCGAATTAGCGTTAGGTGCATCGAGGGTGCAGAGGCGGACAACCTCGCAAGTGAATCCGTCGTTCAGCGCCCTTGCAACCGGCCGACCGACAATGGCGACGCCGACCAAGGCGCCGTCTCCTGTCGTCACAGCGTGACGCCACAGGTCGCCGCGCGGGGGTGGATGGTGGCGATGATGCTGCCCCACGAAGGCGAACGCCTCGCGCTGTATGATGGGGCGCAGCCTCAGGCGCACGTGCCAAACGGCCGGCCAGCCTCCCAGTTCGGTACCCATTGCATGAATCGTGTGGCGTTGGGGATCGCGAATTTTCCGCGCGCTAAAGGGTGGAGCGGAGCGCCCTCCGGCGTTACGCCAAGACACATTGCATCATGCTTCTGCTGGATCGGTGGATAGTGCCAAAGGAATGCTTGCAGCGCCCGGCGCACCAGATCAGGATGACGGCGGAAGCCGTCGGGGCCGCATGCCACGACGCGGATCGATGCTGCCCGTCCGGCCCGCTCGACCGCCAGGCCATTGACGCGCTGCCAGTGCTCACGCTTCTGCCACCACTCTTCCCCGCCGCCCGCCAGCATTTTCCACAGGTCGGCCGGATGGGTCGCAATCAGCGGGCACCAGTTGACCAGCCAGACCGATCCACAGCCGTGCGTGTGGGCGAAGCGGATGGTCCGCTTGGCCGTCGGATCGAATGGGCTATCATCGCCGCCAGCGATCGATGGATTGTTCATCAGGAACGCGGCGGCCGGCATGTCCTCATCCCAGACATAGCGCAGCCACAGCCGCGCACGGCCGGCCAGGTCGAATTCGACCTCCATGCGGATGTCGGACGCGCGCGGCGCGATCGGCTGGCCGAATAGGTCGCGAGGCATGCCTATGCCTCCTCTTCCGCTGTGGCATCGATGATCGGATCTACATAGATCGCGATCTTGTGGATGGAATCGCGCCCAGCGTCAGGGACGTATCCAGGCAGGCACCAGTGGGCGACCTCCTTTACGAGAAACGCCGTCGTGCCATGACGCTGGCGGATTTCTTCGCCCGCATTGGTCGTGGCCCACAGGTACTCTCCCACCCGCGGCGCGTGAATGAAGCAGGCTTCGAAGACGCAGGTGTCGTCGGACAGCATGATGACGCCCTTGATCATGCGCTCGCTTCCTTCATGGGGCCAGCAATGGCCGCGTCGATGGCAACGCGCGGATCATCGCTCCAGCATTCGGCAATGGTGCGCTCGTGCGGCTCGGCCATCCAATGGCCTACCACCCTCCACGCGACATCAGCATCGTCGCCGCCAGTCGGCACGCTGAAGCAACGCAAATCCCAACATTCATCGCGCAGCGCGTCGAGCCGCTCGGTGTCGGGATGAGGTGCGGGCTTAACCGAGGCAACCGGCAGCGCCGATCCGGTCGGCTTTCCCGCCTGCTTGGCTCGGATCTTCTCGATAATGTGCGGCTGGTTGATCCGGTCCAGCTCGGCCTCGCCAGCATCATGCATGTCCACCCCGACAGCGAGACACAAGGCGGCGAGCGTCACCATTACCCCGCCGACTTCCTGGGGTATCTCACCAACCGGACGGCCGGCGACATAATCGACAAGGGCGTGGGCCCGAGGCGCAAAATCGACGCCGATCAAGGCGCAAACGGCTTGCGACAGTTCGAGCATCTCCTCGACGGCTCGATCTGATCGCTCCAGCTTGTCACCGCTGATCGTCGCCCCGAAGCAATCGATCATCCACGGCTTAACGCGCCCCTGAAATGGCGTCTGAGCTTTTTCGAGACGAGCTTCTGCCAGACGCCGCGCCTGCTGCTCTTCGCGCAACTGGCGCCAAATGCGCAGCAAGAGCCCAGATTGTGCATCTTCGACGCGTTCGCCCGCGATCATGTGCCACATCATCGCGCTACCTTCAGCTTCCTGCGCGCGACGACGAGCCTTGACCATTTCAGGCCGGAGGCCGGCGGTATCATCCATCACGACCTGGCGCGTGCCGTCGTCGGTGAACGGCCCTGTCATCCAGCCAAGGGCATGCAGAAGATCGTGCCGGTCCCTCTCCGCGATTTCGAGCGAAACCAGCGCATCCGATAGCCTGCGGCCCAAGGGAGGCAACAGGCTATATCCGCCGGTCCATCCCCAAGTGTCCGCGTCGCCGGCCGTCTTGACTTCGGCCACGCCATTGGTCGGGACATCGGCGGGGCGCCAGATGCAGCCACACTCATGACACAGGTGCGACCGGTGCGGAGGATTGTCCCATCCCTCGCTCGGAGCGTCGATGTGCTGAGCGTTGCACTGTGGGCACCACAGCAGCATGTCGATTGGACCGATCATGCTGCATCCGCCCTATATGCCATGGGCGCGGCGACGAAGTCAGAGATGTCGCTCTCATACCAGGCCACGCTGCGCACCCCGATGGGCACGCGCTTAGGGAAGGTGCCGGCAGCCTCGCGCCGGTAGATGGTGGCAGGCGAAAGGCCGGTGCGCTCCCGCACCTTGGCCATGCGCAGCAGGCTGTCCTGCCGCCGATCGCGGTTGTCGTTCAATTTCCTTCTCCTTGGATCAAGGCGCGCAGTTCGATGCCGAGCGGCGTGAGTTGCACCCAGCCGTCGCGGCGGCGCGCGAAGGCGGACGGTCCATCCGTGTCAGGGTTGGTCGCGACGTAGCCGCGGCGCCAGAGCGCCCAGGCGGACACCAGCCCGTCGCCGCGGATATGCTGGCGCGGGATGTAGCGCGCCCATCCATCGGCCTGTGGCGGCTCCAACGCCCGCAGCAGGCGCTTCTGTGGTGGCGTGAGGCGCGGGATAATCATCGGGCGTCCTCATCGGTCATGATGGCCGCGCGCACCGCCAGCCCCATCGGATTGTTCCAATACATGCCGGGCAGAAACCCGCCCGGCCCTTCGCGATGGCCCAGCTTGCGGCGCTCCAGCGCCTTGGCGACGGCATAATCTGCGCCGGTACGCAGTTCGATGCCGATGCCCTCGCGGCCGGTCAGATCGTCAGGCTCGCTCTCGATGAGCATGGTGCGCTGGCGCGGGGTAAGGTTGGGCCAAGTCAATCCGGCCTCCCGATCATCTCATTGTGGACCGCGCAGATAGCGCTGATCGCGCCCATGGCGGTGTCGTTCTCGCCGAAGCTGACGAGGATGGTGCGGGCGCGGGTCTCATCGTCCAGCGCCACGATGTGGATGCCGTCGGCGGGCCAATATTCGTCAGCCTTCAGGTCGCCCGGCTGGCGGTCGCTCTCCATCCAACGCTGGCCCCAATGGGCGCGCAGCGCGGCGCAGGCGGTGTCAAACGGGTCGGGGTCGGCCGCCGGCACGCCATGCTCATGGCAGAACTTGCAGGTGGCCGCGTTCCGCTTGCAGTGGACGCGCCGCCCCTCCCCGCCCACAGGGATGCTGTGGCAGACGCCATAGCGCGTCCTGGCCAGGGTGAAGTCGTCGGTGTCGGCGCCGAACTTGCTCATGCCGCCGCCTTCTCGGGGTTCGCCCAAGCCTCGAAGGCTTCCCGGTCTCCATTGCAGCAATGGTATGCCGGCTTGCGCTTCTCGCGAGGGGTATCGCTTTGGAAGCGGTATTCGAGCGATGCCGGCGCGATGGCCATGCCGGGGAAGTTGAAATAGACTATGATTTGCGTGAGCCGCCACCGATCGCCGCGCTTCTCGGCATAGGCATGCTGCGAGCGTCGGTAGTATGGGGCATCACATTCAGGATCCGGCGGAAAGGTGACATCGGGGAAGCGCTTGAGGATGATCCGTTTGAACGCCTCTATGGCGCGCTTCTGGCGCCTCTTGCGCTCCCTTTCATGTGCATCATGATGATCTTTGCAGGACTTTCGGCAGAAGATGGCCGTATCCATGTTGCCGATGACATGTTCCGGGCGCCACTGCGCGTAGAGCAACTGCTGCCCTTTCAGCGGTTCGCCGTTCCTTACCTCGCTTTCCCAGAGGCTGGGGAGATCTTCGTCGATCTTGCGCCCACACCCATGGCACTCGAACCACCAACCGTGATGGATCGCTTCAGAAGCTGGGACACTCCCCCGCTCGGCAAATTCATCCGCCCAAGGCGCGCGGTTGCAGGTGACGCTGCCGAAATCGCCATCCGCGAATTGCTGAGAGCCCTTCTTCCGTGCAACGACATTGTGCTTCGCAAAAACAATGCCGCCGGTGCCTTCGCACGTCTCTTGGACCGAATATGCTTTGAGCATCGACATCAGATGATCTCCCCAGCGCTCGCGATCGGCAAGATCGCTCTGGACGCGGCGAAGGTCACCCTTCAGTTCGGTGATCTGCGCGTTCGCCCGGTTAAGGGCGGCCAGCCGCTCGTCAGCCTGCTGCCTGACCTTCTGGGCATCGGCCCGCTCGCCGATAACCATCATCGCGATTTCAAAGGCACTCATGTCGGCAAATCGATTGGCAAGAGACGATGCGACCGCGCTGTCGGCGGAAGCTGAGGCTTCATCGCTCATGCCGCCACCTCGATAAATAGGGCCTTGAACCGGTCGCCATAGCTGCCGTGAACGGCGGCCAGCACCGCGGGGAGCGGCAGTTCGTCGGCGTCACGGTCAAGGCCGGCCTGCGCCATCCCCTCGCGCGTGCCCTCTTCGCAGGCGCCGGTGATCAGGCGGAAATCGTTGATATGGACGGTGCCGCGCTCGCGGATCTCGGCGACCAGTTCAGCCTGGTCGAAATCGCGCTCCATGACCTTGAACCGCAGGTAACGCACCGCATGCTCAATCGTCCGGCCGTGAGCGTTATATTCGCCATTGCTGGCGATGTAGCAGCGGCGCAGCTTCTCGATCTCGCCACCACCGAAATAGGCTGCATGGGCGATTTCCGTGCCATTCTGGCTGCGCTCAGACAGGATAAGCATCGTGTAGCCGTCGACATGGCGCAGGCGAATGCTCTTGCCATGGTACGGCTGGATCTCCGAGGTCAGCCCGCTCAGATCGACGTAGCCGCCGTTGCTGAAGGTCGTGCCCTCGGGCAGCGAGGTCAGCCCGCTCAGAT
>NZ_JBVVOJ010000031.1:0-19242 GCF_057063145.1 Sphingobium sp. SG1
ATGTTTTTCTTCCGGCCTTTGTAGACGCCTTCGGCGCGCGCCGCCTCGATCCCGGCGCGCTGCCGGTCCTTGATGAAGGGGTGACTACACGAAAGTGAGTTTTACGTACGCGATACACGAACGAATGCAGTACGATTACGGGGGAAGGCTGCTACAGGCGCCAGCGCTCATCGGAACATAGAAGGTTTTGCGGGCCAAACGAACGGTAGCGAGCCTAGGATAAAGCCCAAAAAGGGGTTTGAGTAGCAACGGAACAGAAAACCTACATAAGCCAAGCAGCCGCTTATCTCCGGTCCGCGTTGTCATGGACATAACGGCGCAGCACGCGGTTTATTTCGGTCTGGTATCCCCCCGATTGCGCGTGATCCTTGAACCAGCTCACCACATCGGTATCGAGCCGCAGGGTAACGGGTTTTTTGCGCGGCTTGTAAAGACCGGGACGCTTTGCCAAAGCCCAATTCTCAATCGGTGCCTCGGGAATATCCGCCGTGTCGATGTCAGTGTCAGGCATGTCCACTAGCTGCGCAATTTGGGCCGCTATGTCAGCCTCAGTCATCTTGTGCTTCATAACGTTTCCTTTCATCGGCTGTCGCTTTTCGGGCGCTGATAATACGTATGCTGTTCTCATCGTCACCCGTGGGGAGCGTGTGGACGACCGTTAAGATCAATATGCCGCGTACCAAGCCAATCGCGTGCCAGCGTTCTTCGTCGTTTTCATAGCGATCAAACACGATGATATGGGCGGGATCATCCCAGACCAGCTCAGCCAGCTCGAATGCGACATGGTGCTTGCGCAGGTTGGCAGCGGCCTTGTCGTCGTCCCACTCAAATATCACAAAACTTCCTGTATTGACATTATCGTGCATACATTGCTCGAGGGCCAGATGCAACGCTGAACCATGCGGTCACAACAAACCCCGGTTTGATGCGAAGCGGTCCGACGAACGCGATCGACCCACTGGACGGCCTTCAATCTCACATCTACCCGTCCAGAAACCTATAGCCGGTAAACCCATCGTTCGATAGATTGATGCAAGAGGGAGCGGGCGTCGATGCTGATCGGGTACATGCGGGTGTCGACGGGCGAGCAGAATCTCGATCTGCAACGTGATGCGCTCGATCGTGCCGGATGCAACCGGATCTTCGACGACGTTTGCTCGGGCCGTACGACCGAACGGCCTGGGCTCGACAAGGCAATCGATATCATGCGTGATGGCGACGCTCTTGTTGTCTGGAAGCTCGACCGAATTGGACGGTCGCTGCCTCACGTCGTCGGGCTGGTCGGAGATCTGCAGAAGCGCGGCGTCGGCCTGAAGGTGCTGACCGGCGATATCGATACGACGACCGTCACGGGCCGGTTAGTGTTCGGCATCTTCGCAACCCTGGCCGAGTTCGAGCGCGACCTGATCCACGAGCGCACGATGGCAGGGCTGGCTGCGGCCAGGGCCCGTGGCCGCGCGGGCGGGCGGCCACGGGTGATGACGAAACAGAAGTTGAAGGCCGCAATGGCGTTGATGGCAGACCGCGACAATGCCGCGCGCGACGTCGCTGTCCAGCTCGGAGTATCGGTGTCGACACTCTATGCCTATGTCGACGCCAAAGGACAGCCGCGAGAGCGGGCCAGCGAACTGTTGGCCAAGCGCGGGACCAGATCCGCGGCAGCGGCATAGCGTGAAGCGGTGCCAGTCAGCTTTCTCTCGGACGACCAGGCACTGCGATATGGTCGCTTCGTAGGCGATCCGACCTCGGAACAGCTGGCGCGGCACTTTCATCTCGACGATGCGGACCGGGCGTTCATCGGCGCACACCGCGGCGACCACAACCGGCTCGGTGTCGCGGTGCAGCTTGGCTCGTTGAGGCTGCTCGGCACTTTTCTCGAAGATCCGGCGCAAATACCTGCGTCCGTCACGCGATTTGCTGGCGACCAACTGGCGATCGACGGATCGGCCGAACTAATGGCGCGATATTGCGCGACCAAGGGACGATGGCGGCACGGCCCGCGCATCCGCATTCATTATGGCTACCGAGTCTTCTCCGATCCCGGCGTCGCGTTCCGATTGCATCGTTTCCTGTATGCGCTGTGCTGGACGGGCACCGATCGACCGTCGGCCCTGTTCGACGCAGCCGCGACATGGCTGCTCGAGTTCAAGGTGATGTTACCGGGATTGTCCGTCCTCGAGCGCGATATCGCACGGGTCCGCACGCGAGTCGCCGCGCACGTCCATCGCCGCCTGGTCGACAAGCTGACGTCAGAGCAACGTACCCGGCTCGATACGCTCGTCGCTGTTGCCGAAGATGGACGGCAAAGCCCGCTCGATCGACTCCGTGATGGGCCATATCTGCAAAGCGGCCCTGAGATCAGCCGGGCCATCGACCGACTGACCGAAATCCGTACATTCACCACAGGCTTGCCCGAACTCGACCGCGTACCGCCCGGCAAGGCCGCCGCATTAGCGCGATTTGCCGGCGCCGCGAAAGCGCAGGCCGTCGCCCGGTTGCCGGACGATCGCCGCGCGGCGACCCTGGTTGCCTTCATCCGGACGCTTGAAGCGTCGGCCAGCGACGATGTCATCGACCTGTTCGACGCCGTGTCGACCAAGATGTTCTCCAATGCGCGCATCAACGCCAAGGAGGCGCGGATGCGCTCACTGCGCGATCTCGACGCCGCATCGCTCCGGCTTCGCGATGTCGGGGCGGTGCTGCTCGATGACAGTATCGGCGACACCGAGGTCCGCGCAGCCGTGTTCGCGCTCGTCGACCGGGCAGCGCTGACCGAGGCCGTCGCGCAGGTGAACCTGCTCGCCCGGCCGACCGACGAGAGCTACTTCGTCGAGTTGCGCCAGCAGACTGGCACGATGCGCTATCTGCCGAAGATGCTTGCTGGGCTCGATCTTGCGGCGGCGCCAGCGGGGCAGCCGCTGTTGGACGCGGTCGATCACCTGCGGAGAGTTCACCAGGGTGAAAAGCGCCGTGGACCGGTACCAACATCTTTCGTACCCAAGGCCTGGGCCCGCCAGCTGAAGACCGCGGACGGTGCATTCGATCTGATCGGATACCGGCTTTGTACGCTCGACCGACTACGCCGCGCCATCCGTCGCCGCGACGTCTTTCCCGTTCGCTCACTTCGCTATGCCGATCCTCGCAAGGGCCTACTGACGGGAGCTGGCTGGGAGGCGGCGCGACCGACGGTATGCCGCACGGTCGGCGTGGCGGTCGCTGGCGACGAGGAAATCGCCAAACTTTCGGCGCGGCTCGATCTTGCCTACCGCGAAACAGCCGCGCGCGTGCCGGACAACGATGCGGTGACAATTACGAAGACCGCGAGCGCCGCCGACCTATCAATCGCACCGCTCGATAAGATCGACGAGCCATTGAGCCTCACCAACCTGCATAATGCGATCGATGCGCGACTGCCGCGGCTCGATCTCCCCGAGCTGATCCTGGAGATGCACGCGCGAACGGGGTTCGGGGCAGCGTTCACTCATGCCAGTGAGGGCAATGCGCGCGCTGAGGATATAGCGACCACGATCTGTGCAGTGCTTGTCGCGGAGGCAACCAATACCGGGTTCGAGCCGCTTGTCCGCTCGGAGGTCCCCGCCTTGCGCCGGTCGCGGCTGAGCTGGGTGAAGCAGAACTTCATGCGGGCCGAAACGCTGACGGCGGCCAACGCGCTACTGGTCGCCGCGCATAACAGGATTCCACTGACCCGTGCCTGGGGCGGCGGCGAGGTCGCCTCGGCCGATGGGCTGCGATTCACCGTGCCGGTCCGCACGATCCACGCCGGCCCGAACCCGCGCTATTTCGGGCGCGAACGCGGCGTCACCTGGTACAATCTGGTTTCCGACCGTTTTTCCGGGCTGAATGCCGTGACGGTCCCCGGTACGTTGCGCGACAGCCTCCATCTGCTGGCGGTCGTGCTCGACCAGGAAACCGAATTGCGGCCAAGCGAAATCATGACCGATACGGCCGGCTATACCGACACGATTTTCGGCGTTTTCTACCTCCTCGGGCTCCAGTTCTCGCCGCGCATCGCCGATATCGGCGGCGCGCGGTTCTGGCGTGTCGATGGAAAGGCCGATTACGGTGTGCTGGACGACCTCGCGTCGAACAGGATCAACACCAAGCTGATCGTCGAGCACTGGGATGACCTGCTGCGCCTGGCCGGATCGCTCAAACTCGGCGTCGTGCGCGCGACTGGGCTCACCCGTGTCCTTCAGACCAACGATCGCCCGACCAAGCTAGCGCGCGCGCTCCAGGAACTTGGCCGCCTCATCAAGTCGCTCTACATGCTGCGGTTCATCGATGACGAAACCTACCGGCGACGCATCCTGGTCCAGCTCAACCGGGGCGAGAGCCGTCACCAGCTCGCCCGCACCGTATTCCACGGCAAGCGCGGTGAGCTTCGTCAGCGTTACCGCGAAGGGCAAGAAGATCAACTCGGCGCGCTTGGGCTCGTCGTCAATCTGGTCGTGCTCTGGAACACGATCTACATCGACGCCGCGCTCAACCAGCTCCGCACCGAAGGTCATGTGATCCTCGACGAGGACGTCGCGCGCCTCTCGCCGCTCGGCTCCCAACACATCAACATGCTCGGGCGCTACGCCTTCACCATCCCCGACATGGTCGCGCGCGGCGAGCTGCGGCCGCTCCGTGATCCCAGCGTCACGGGCATCGACGATGCCTGAAGCCGCGCCTTATGTAGGTTTTCTGTTCCGTTGCTACTCAACCCCCAAAAACGTTGCCTGAAGCGGCACCGAAAAGCCAAATGCCGGAATGCTCAAAGCTACCAGAGCGTAGGTGTTTGCAGCGACGTCACCGATCATTATTGACGCGGCCAAAACCAATCCCGCCCGTCTGAAGCGCGATAGAAGTAGTACAATAGCAAGCGCGTCTAAGAATATCAGTGATGTCCAAAATAGCTCGAGTTGAAATGGTCCCCAATCATAGGGCCTCCATGCGTATGCTACAAAGTCTCGCGCATGATTGAAAAAACCGAGGCCGAAGCAGGCTATGTAGATTCCCATGATAACCCGAATACGTGCGTCTACGCGGGACCGCGCTGGTGTAGCGTGGTAACGGATCTGATCGATATTTGGTGCCATAGCTATTCCGCCGTTGCGCCTTCCAACGCTTTGTAAAGGGCGGTTTTTCCGATTTTAAGGCGGGCGGCGGCCTCCCGCACAGTAAGGCCTGCTGCGATGTGCGCCCGGGCCTTGCGCAGCTTGTCGGGAGTGACGACAGGGCGGCGACCGCCCTTGCTGCCGCGCTCGCGCGCGGCGCGCAGGCCCGCCTGGGTGCGCTCGCGGATCAGATCGCGCTCGAACTGCGCGAGGGAGCCGAAGATGTTGAACACCAGCATGCCTCCCGGCGTGGTTGTGTCGATGTTCTCGGTGAGTGAGCGGAACCCGATGCCCCGCGACGCCAATTCACCGATCTTCTCGATCAGATGGCTCATCGAGCGGCCGAGCCGATCGAGCTTCCACACCACCAGCGTGTCGCCGGCGCGCAGATAGGCCAGCGCTTCAGCAAGACCGGGCCTGTCAGTCTTGGCGCCCGACGCATGATCGTCGAAAACACGGTCGCATCCTGCCCGCTCCAGTGCGTCGTGCTGAAGCGAGAGCTTCTGGTCGGGGGTGGATACCCGCGCATAGCCGATCAGCGCCACGGGCCGCCCCATACTGTCCGTTTTCCCATCATAATGCGATCTTGTCCGAATCGCCATCGAACGTCCAGAGTTGACGGACACATTCCCAGTGACCGTCCAACGGACGTCTGACGGACAGCGACATGGAGGGGTTCGACCTTGGCCAGAAGACACCTGCTAACCCGCGAGATGCTTGCGGGCCATTATGATCCGTCGCTCGATGAACGCGAGATCGCGCGTCACTTCACCTTGACCCGTGACGACCTCGAACTGATCGCATCCCGGCGTGGCGACGTCACCCGTCTCGGCTATGCGATGCTGATGCTGTATCTGCGCTGGCCGGGGCGCGTGCTGGAAGCCGGCGAAGCGCCGCCCATGCCGATCCTCGCGTTCGTGGCCCATCAGTTGGATGTGTCGCCCGCATCATGGCGCGACTATGCCCGCCGCGACGAAACGCGGCGGTCGCACCTCGCCGACCTGTCGCGGCGCTTCGGTCATCTCGTTTTCAGTCGTGCGGATTTCCACGCGCTGGTCGCGTTCGCCATGCCGATCGCGCAGACCGTCACCCAGTCCTCGCGGCTTGCGGGCATCGTCATCGACGAGATGCGACGCCGGCGATTGCTGCTGCCGCCCGTGACGGTGATTGAGGCGATAGTGCGACGGGCGCGGCAGCAGGCCGGGGATCTGGTCCATGACGTGCTCGCCGGAGATCTCGGCGAACCCGAACGCGCGACGCTCGACGCCCTCCTGTCGCGGCGCGACGACAAAAGCGCGACCTGGCTCTCATGGCTGCGCAACCCGCCCCTATCGCCGGCCCCGCGCAATATCCTGCGACTGATCGAACGGCTCGACCAAGTTCGCGCGCTGGGCCTGGCGGCCTCGCGCGCCGCGACCATCCCGCAGGCGGCATTCGACCGGATCGCCGACGAGGCGGCGCGCATCACGCCGCAGCATCTGGCGGAACTGCCCGACCTACGCCGTCATGCGATCCTTGTCGCTGCCGGCATCCGGCTTGAGGAAAGCCTGACCGATGCGGTGCTGACGATGATGGACAAGCTCCTGGGGAGCATGATGCGACGGGCCGAGAATCGGACCAAGGACAAGGCGATCGGCACGATCCGGTCATTGCAGGCGCAGCTTCGCCTGCTCACCGGCTCATGCCGGACATTGCTCGACGCGCGGGCGCGAGGCGTCGATTCTCTTGCCGCCATCAGTTCGATCGACTGGGAAAGGTTGGGAACGGCGGTCGTGGACGCCGAGCTACTGATCGCGCCGGAAACAATCGACCGCACGGCGGAACTGATCGAACGGCAGCGCTCGCTGCGCTCCGTGATCGGGCCGTTCCTCAACGCCTTTGAGTTTCGCGGGGGTGGTGCGGTGCAGGGCTTGCTCGATGCGGTTCGGCTGATCGCCGACATTTATCGCACCGGACGACGGCGCCTGCCCGATAACCCACCGCTCCGCTTCGTGCCGCCGTCATGGCGGCCGTTCGTGCTGCGCGATGGCGTGGTCGTCCGCGCCGCCTATGAGCTGTGCGTGCTCACCCAACTGCGCGACCGGCTGCGCGCCGGCGACATATGGGTGGCGGCGAGCCGTCATTATCGCGCCTTCGACAGCTATCTCCTGCCGCCTGCAACCTTCGATGCGATGCGCGCGCGAGGACCGCTGCCACTGGCGATCGATACTGATTTCGACAGCTTCGTCGCCGGCCGCCGCGCCAGTCTCGACACCGCGATCGAGCGGGTGACGATCCTCGCTCGACAGGGAGAACTGCCCCAGGTGCGCCTTGACGACAATGGCCTTGTCGTATCCCCGCTCAAGGCGATCACGCCGCCGGATGCAGAGAATATGCGCCGCGTCGCCTATGATCGGCTGCCACGCGTGAAGATCACCGATCTCCTTTTGGAGGTCGATAGCTGGACCGGCTTTTCCGAGTGCTTCACCCATCGCCGCTCCGGTCGCGTGGCGGACGATCGTAACGCGCTCCTGACCGTGATCCTGGCCGATGGCATCAATCTCGGGCTGACGCGCATGGCCGAGACCTGTCAGGGCGCGACCCTGCGTCAGCTCGCCCATCTGCACGACTGGCATATCAGCGAAGCCGCTTATAGCGAGGCGCTGGGGCGGTTGATCGACGTTCACCGCACCGTGCCGTTGTCCGCGCTGTGGGGCGACGGCACCACCTCTTCCAGTGACGGCCAGCTCTTCCATGCGGGCGGGCGCGGCGCCGCGATCGGCGACATCAATGCGCGCAACGGCAATGAACCCGGCGTCAGCTTCTACACCCACGTCTCGGACCAATATGATCCGTTCTCGAGCCGCGTGATCGCGGCGACCGCCGGCGAGGCTCCCTATGTTCTCGACGGGCTGCTATACCATGCCACCGGCCTGTCGATCGAAGAGCATTACACCGATACCGGCGGCGCATCCGACCATGTGTTCGGCCTCATGCCCTTCTTCGGCTACCGCTTCGCGCCGCGCCTGCGCGACCTGAAGGACCGGCGCCTGCATCTACTGCCGGGCCAGGAAGCGGGGCCGCTGCTGGCCGGTATGACCGGCGATCCGGTAGCCATCGGGCATGTCGCCGCCCATTGGGACGAACTGCTGCGCCTCACCACTTCGATCCGCAGCGGCACCGCCACCGCTTCGGCGATGCTGCGCAGATTGTCCGCTTACCCACGCCAGAACGGACTCGCGCTGGCCTTGCGCGAGGTCGGGCGGATAGAGCGCTCGATCTTCATGCTCGACTGGCTGCGCGATCTCGACCTGCGCCGGCGCACCCAGGCCGGTCTCAACAAGGGCGAGGCCCGCAACGCGCTCGCCCGCGCGCTCTTCTTCAACCAGCTCGGCGAGCTGCGCGACCGGCGGTTCGAGAACCAGACCTATCGCGCCTCCGGCCTCAATCTCCTCGTGGCCGCCATCATCCTGTGGAACACCCGCTATCTCGAACGGGCGGTCGGGGCGCTGGCGATCCCGGAGGACGTTGCGCGCCATATCGCCCCGCTGGGATGGGAGCATATCTCGCTCACCGGCGACTATCGCTGGAATGTCGAAAGCCGCCCCGATCCCGGCCAGCTCCGCCCGTTGCGCACGCCTTCCTCGCTCCTGGCCGCATGATGCCATTCACCCGCGTTCGCCAAAGGTTCCCCCCTAGCGTACGTAAAACGCACTTTCGTGTAGTCAGCCCTAGGCGGGGTTGTGGATAATTTCGGGCCGTTGTGCATGTCCGCCATGTCGAAAGGAAGAAAAGCACCGCCTCTTGGGGGCTTCGCCCCCGCCGGCTCGCGGCCTACGGCCGCCCCGGATCGCTAAAGCGATCCTCCCACCCGGCATCCCCCATGATGAGCCGGCTTCGCCGACACGCTTTTGTTTATTTGGGGATGATGGCAACCATCGCGCTCTTACCGCCAGCACACCACCAAGACCCACCGTTGCAAATGGCTTTCCAGAAAAGCCAAGCGGATAGGGCAGTGATCGAGCCGAGAGGGCAGGGGAGGCAGAAGCGTTTCCACAGGCGCGATTTCCGGGCCGCCCAGCTCCATTTCGGGTGTCGGATGGGGTTTGGGGCATCGGAACCGCCCACGACGCTCTACGGGCTTCCCAGGGCGGCCGATTTTTCCGGCGCGAGATCCGCGTGCCGTTTAACGACCTCACGCCTTGTCGAAGCGGCCGGCGAACTCGCGATCGGCATAGTAGCGCAGCTTGGTGGCGACGATCGGCCGCTGGCCCGACAGGAACAGCAGCTCGCGATCGTCGGGAAGCGTGCGGACCTCATCGGGGGTGAGGAGGGGCCGCGCGACATGCTGCTCGCCGAACGAGATGCCGCTTTGCTCGGAATCGAGCGCGCGGCTCATCGTCTCGAACACAACCGTTTCCTGGCCGAGCAGATCGGAGACGAGCTTAGCGCTGTCGTGATCGTTGACCCCGAATATCTGCAACACGGCGGCGTTGGAGAGGAAGGTGCCGGCGCGGCGCTCGTAGAGCGCGCGGAGCTGGTGAACGTCTTGCAGGATCGGCCAGAGCTGGATGCCATAGCCGGCCATCAGGCCCATCGCGCGCTCGATCGGATCGAGCCGGCCGAGCGCCGCAAACTCGTCGAGCAGGAACAGCACCGGCTTGGCGGCGGACGCCGGCGCGCGCGCCAGATCGGTGAGCGATTGGGCCAGCATCAGGCGCAGCCAACGGGCATAGGTGGCAAGCCGATCGGGCGGCAGCACCAGGTAGACCGTCGTGGCCGTGGCCTTCACGTCGGCGAAGCTGAAATCCGATCGGCCGAGCAGCGCCGTCATGCGCGGGCTGTCGAGGAAATGGGTATGGCGCTGCGCGGCCGACAGCACGCCGGCGGCTTCGCGATCGGACTTGCCAAGGTGGCGGTTGGCGGCGCGCGCGGCAAGGCCGCCTTGCGCCTGCATGGCTTCGAGCTGGGCTGCGAAGGCTTGCGGGGCGAGGGTGAGCCGGTCGCGCAGCGTGGCGAGATTGCGCATCGTGGGCGGCTCGCCGGTGGCGATCGAGAGGATGATGCCGGCGATCAGCGCCTTGGCTTCCTCGTTCCAATGGGCCTCGCCGGCTTTGCCCGGCGGATCATAGACCAGCGCGTCGGCCAGTGTCATGCAGTCGTCGGCAAGATCGAGGCCGTGCGCGTCGATGCGATCGAGCGGATTGAAGGCCGCGCCGGGAAGGCCGGTGACGCCGAAGGGATCCAAGATATGGACCGGGCCGAGCTGCGCGCGGTGGCGAGCGGTGATGCGGGCATTTTCGCCCTTGGGGTCGATGCAGACGACCGGGCCGGGATAGTCGAGCAGATTGGGAATGATGGTGCCCACGCCCTTGCCGGTGCGGGTCGGCGCGATCGTCAGCAGATGGGCGGGGCCGGCATAGCGCAGCGGCTTGCCCGTCTTGCGGTCGCGGCCGATCAGCAGGCCGGCGTTGCCGGCGAGGGGCTTTGTCTCGCGATCGGTGGCGAAGCGGGCCGAGCCGTGGGTGGCGTCGCCTTCCGGGCCGCCATAGCGCATGATGAGCGGCTGAAAGAGCGCGCGCAGGCCGACGAGGATGACGACGATCGCCGCCAGCATCATCACCGTCTGATAGATGTTGGAACCGTGGGGCAGGCCGAGCAGCGAGTTGAGCACCAGCTTCATACCGAGCCCGAGCACCAGGCCGGTGATGAGGAACAGGATTAGGACGCTGAACAGATGGCGGATCAGCCGGATCGGGCTGACCACCAAAGCGGTGATCGCCCATATCGGCTCCGCACGCACGATGCGCGTCAGGTTGCGGATCGCACGGACGAGCTGGCGCAGCCACTCCATCGTCAGGACGCCTTGCCGGCTAGCGGCGTGATCGCAAGGCTCCGATCGGCGTCGGGGTGATTCATCAGCCGGAGCAGGATCGCGGTGGCGAGGGGAGGGGGCACCGCTTCGTCGCGCAGCATGTCGAACAGCGCCGCGTCGTCGGCCGACAGCGCCATGCCTTCGATCGCGAGGTTGGCGCGGGAATCTTCGTCGTCTTCGCGCCACATCGCGGCTTCGGCCGAGCTGCCGCGCGTGAAGGGGAGGGCGCGGACCTCGCGCCGGATCGCTTCGATGTTCAGCCCGCTCATTCGATCCTCTCTTCCGCTTCCGCGTCGAACGCGCGTTTGCCCCGCCGCTTCCAGAGCGCCAGCACGTCGCCGGCATCGTCGCCCCGCGCGCGTCCCGCCAGTTCGAGCAGCGCGCCGTAAAGGGTGGCGCGATCGTCGTCGGCGAGATCGACCAGGCCGGCCTTCTGGACGAGGCCGCCCAGCTCGATCAGGTGACGGGTGCGTTCGCGGCGTTGCACGACCCAGCCTCTCGTATCGGTGCGGCGCTGCCCGGCCTCAGCCCGGCGAACCGCCTGTGCCAGTTTCGCCTGCGCCGCCGCTGTTGTCCGCAGCGCCTTTGCCAGCCTTGCGCCCGCGCCGCTGAAAGAAGGCGGCACCCTTCGCGCGCCACACCTCCTTTGCATCGGTATCCTTGGACACAGCAGCGTCGAGCAGCGCGCCCGCCAGCGTCTCGATGTCGAGCGCATCGGCCCCGGTCGCCGCCACCAGCTCGCCGAGCTGCTGCACCTTGCGCGCCTTCAATGCCCTGGCCTTGTCGCCGAGGGCTTTCAGCTCCGCATCATAGTCGCGTGCCTTGCGCATATTCTTCTCCCTCTCGCCCAGATCGGGAGACGCAGAGTAGCACGATCGGCGAGTGAGAGAACGGACCGCAGCTGGAAATGCGGCGAAGTCAATCACAGGAACGGCAGAGAGTGTGAGTGCGCGCTTATACGTCGTTGCCGACGTGCGCTTGAAGGAGCAAGATAGCGGGCCGTCATGGCGATCTACCATTTCTCGGCCAAGGTCATCAGTCGCGCCAACGGATCGAGCGCGGTTGCGTCGGCCGCCTATCGATCGGCATCGGAGCTGCATGACGACAGGCTCGGGCGCGACCATGATTTCAGCAACAAGGCCGGCGTCATCCATTCCGAGGTGATGTTGCCGGAAGGCGCACCGGAGCGTTTAAACGATCGCGCGACCTTGTGGAACGAGGTTGAGGCGGACGAGAAGCGCAAGGACGCGCAGCTCGCCCGCGAGGTCGAGTTCTCGATCCCGCGCGAGCTGAACCAGCAGCAGGGCGTGCAACTTGCCCGCGATTTCGTCGAGAAGCAGTTCGTCGAACGCGGCATGGTTGCGGACCTGAATGTGCATTGGGATTTTGCCGAGGATGGCAGTCCCAAGCCGCACGCCCACGTCATGCTGTCGATGCGCGAGGTAGGGCCGGAGGGGTTTGGGCAGAAGGTCCGTGACTGGAACAGCACCGAGTTGTTGAAGGGCTGGCGCGAAGCCTGGGCCGATCATGTCAACGAGCGGCTTGCCGAGTTGGATATTGATGCTCGCATAGATCACCGCACGTTGGAGGCGCAGGGGATCGCGCTTGAGCCCCAGCACAAGATCGGCCCTGCAGGGTCGCGCCGATTGGATCGCGGCGAGGATGCCGAGCGTGCCGATGATCATCTGCGCATCGCGCATGAGAATGGCGAGAAGATCATCGCCCGGCCGGAGATCGCGCTGGACGCGATCACGCGCAGCCAAGCGACGTTCACCCGGCGCGACCTGGCGATGTTCGTCCACCGCCACAGCGACGGCAAGGAGCAGTTTGACCAGGCGATGAGCGCGGTGCGGACCAGTCCCGAGCTGGTGGCGCTGGGGACGGACGGGAAGGGCGAGGAGCGGTTCACGAGCCGCGACATGATCGTGGTCGAGCACCGGCTTGAGCGCGCCGCTGACGGCCTTGCTGCCGGCGATCGGCACGGCGTCTCCGATCGCCACCGGGAGCGCGCCGTGGCGGCGGCCGAGGGCAGGGGGCTCACCCTCTCGGCCGAGCAGCGCGGTGCGCTCGATCACATCACCGGCCGCGACGGTCTGGCGTCCGTCGTCGGCTATGCCGGCAGCGGCAAGTCGGCGATGCTGGGGGTTGCGCGCGAGGCGTGGGAGGCGGACGGCTATACCGTGCGCGGCGCGGCGCTGTCCGGCATCGCGGCCGAGGGGCTTGAGGGCGGATCGGGCATCGCCTCGCGCACGATCGCGAGCATGGAATATCAGTGGGAGCAGGGCCGCGAGCAGCTTGGCCCTCGCGACGTGCTGGTGATCGACGAGGCCGGCATGATCGGCACCCGCCAGATGGAGCGGGTGCTGTCCCACGCCGAACAGGCCGGGGCCAAGGTGGTGATGGTCGGCGATCCCGAGCAGCTACAGGCGATCGAGGCCGGCGCGGCGTTCCGCAGCCTCGCCGAGCGCCACGGCGCGGCCGAGATCGGCGAGATACGCCGGCAGCATCAGGACTGGCAGCGCGACTCGACCAGGGCGCTCGCCACCGGCAGGACCGGCGAGGCGGTCCACGCCTATGACCAGCATGGCATGGTCGCGGCGGCCGACACGCGCAGCCAAGCGCGGGCCGAGCTGATCGACCGCTGGGACGCGCAGCGCGTCGCCGATCCCGATCAGTCGCGGATCATCCTCACCCACACCAATGCCGAGGTTTGGGATTTGAACCAGGCGGCGCGCGAGCGGTTGCGCGGCGCCGGCGAGCTGGGGGACGACGTGCGCGTGTCGGCCGAGCGGGGCGCGCGCGACTTTGCCCAGGGCGACCGCATCATGTTCTTGAAGAACGAGCGCGGGCTTGGCGTAAAGAACGGCACGTTGGGCGAGATCGAGAAGGTCAGCCCCGAGCGCATGTCTGTCCGCCTTGATGATGGCCGTAGGCTCGCGTTCGACCTGAAAGACTATGCTCATGTCGATCATGGCTATGCCGCCACCATCCACAAATCCCAGGGCGTGACAGTCGATCGCGCGCACGTCCTCGCCACCCCCGGTATGGACCGCCATTCGGCCTATGTGGCGCTGTCGCGGCACCGCGACGGCGTGCAGCTCCATTATGGCCGCGACGACTTCGCCGATCAGCGTCAGCTCACCCGCACGCTTAGCCGCGAGCGGGCGAAGGATATGGCGTCGGATTACGGCCAGGACCGCGATGCCGAGGTTCGCGCTTTCGCCTATCGGCGCGGGCTGTCGGGCGAGATCCGCTTCGCGGAACCGCCCGAGAGGGCGGGAGTCGACCAGCGCGCGGCCGAGCGTGGATCGTCGCGCGAGACGCGCGAGGATCCACGAAAGATCGGCCGCGGCGAGGAGACGGCCGCGGGCGAGGGGCCGCTGCGGCGGGGCATGTTCGACGGCTTCCGGCCCGCGTCGGAGCGGCCGTCGCCGGCGGCCGATCGCGGCCAGGGCGACAAGCCCAAGCGCGGCATGTTCGACGGGTTGAAGCTGTCGGCCGAGCGGACGCCCGTGCGGGGACAAGCCGCCGATCGCGGTGCTGACCGCACCCAGGACCGCGATTACGCCCGCGCCGTCGAACGGGTGGCGCGATCGGCGACCACCATCGCCCAGGCCCACGAGAAGGGCGCGCCGGTGCTCGAACATCAGAAAGTGGCGCTCGAGCACGCGAAGGGCGCGCTCGAGCAAATCCGGCCGGGATCGTCTCGAGACATGATCGCGGTGGCCGAGCGCGATCCCGGCCTGGTCCGCGAGGCGGCGGCGGGGAAGAGCGGGCCGATGATCGACGCGATGGCGCACGAGGCGAAGGTGCGCGCCGATCCCAACATGCGCGCCGATCGGTTCGTGGAACGCTGGCAGGGGCTCCGCCATCAGCGCGGTGCGGCCGAGCGCGCCGGCGACCATGCCGGCGCGGAGAAGGCCGGCGGAGCGATGCGAGGCATGGCGAAGGGCCTTGAGCGCGATCCCCAGGTGGAATCGCTGCTCAAGGGCCGCCGTCAGGAATTGGGATTGCAGATGGAAATGGGGCGTGCCCGCGCGATCGGGGCCGAGCTGGTGGAGCAGCTCGAAATCAGCCGGGATCGCGGGCTCAGCCGCTAGGAGAGGCTATGGACGAGGATTATCGCGACGAACCCCAGGACGATCCGGCCGCGGCGTTCGAGCGGCTGCGCGGCGAGGTGTCGTTGCTGCGCAGCGCGATCGAGGGGCTGACCGCCGCGCGCGAGTCGATCGACATTCCCGATTATGAGCCGACATTGGCGCGCACCGAGAAGGTGCTGACGGTGCTCGCCGAGCAGTTCGGCCTCTTGCGCCAGAGCCCGGCGATGACGCTCACGCCCGAGAATATGGGCGGGCGTTTAAACGCCGCCGTCGCCGACAGCGTGAACACGCTGCGCAGCCATGCCCAGGCATCGAAATCGGCGCTGGACGGCACGGTCAACGAGCTGCGCGCCATTGTGCGATCGGCGCGCCATGCCGACGAGCAGGACCGCCGCGTCTATCTGTTCGGCGGCGGCGGCCTGGTGCTGGGGCTGGTGCTCTATGCGGTGATGGCGGGTCCGATCGCGCGGCTCGTGCCGGCGAGCTGGCAATGGCCCGAGAAGGTGGCGACGCGCGTGCTCGCCGAGCGCACCCCTTGGGATGCCGGCCAGCATCTCATGGCGCGTTCGTCGCGCGAGAGCTGGGCCGCGATCGTCGCGGCCGATCGGCTGATACGCGACAACCGCGAAACGATTGACGGGTGCCGCGAGCAGGCGGCCAAGGCCAAGAAGGCGGTGCGCTGCACGGTAGACGTGAAGGCCGAAGAGTGATCAACCATTGGAGATTGGAAGATGACTTATATTCTGCTTCTGCACCGCGAGCTTGGGGGTGTTTGCGGGAGGGGGCGAAATCCTACGCTAAGGGTTTAGGCCAGCGATATTCGCCGGTGAGGTTGATGTGTTCCCATCCCAGCGGTGAGACATGGGCGAGGAGATCAGGCGGGACGACGATGCCGTCCACGGCGCGGCTGTCCACGACCTCCCCGAGTTTCATGGTGTTCCAGAAGATGATGATGGCGGCGAGCAAGCGCGGGCGGCTCGCCCTTGCGCCAGAACGCCCGCATCTTGGCGCGGTCATCCATATGGGCGTCGGCGATGATCGCGCGCGCCGCCTGGATGAACTGCCCATGCCCGAACACATAGGCGAGCGATCCCGCAGGCATGGCGGCGAGCCGGTCCAGCGCCGTCTCGCAGCGCCGGAGCAGGGTGGCGAAGCTCTCCGCCCCTTCCCCGTCGCAATAGTCAGGATCGGCCGCGCTCCAATAGCGTTCGAGGTGCGGCATCCGCTCCGCGCTGCGCGTGCCGTTCCAGCGCGCCGGTTGGAGATAGGTGAATCTTCGATCGGCCACACTTCGACCGGCACGCCGGGAAAGCGCGCGATCGTCGGCGCGGCCGTCTGCCGGTGCGCGTATAGGGCGACGTGACGATGAGCGCGGGCGCTTGCGTCCAGCTCGCCGCGACCGCCCTCGCCTGTTCGTGGCCGCGCTCCGTCAGCTCGATCGTCGCGAGATCGTGGCACGGTAGGCCGGCGTTGCCGGTGCTTTCGCCGTGACGGATGAAAATCGCCCTCATAGCCGGTTGTCCCGGAGCCGATCGGGCGTCCAGCCTTCGGGCAATTCGTCGCCGGGTTCGGGAGGCCGATCGGGCACCTTGGCCAAGATGCGGTCAAGACCATCCAATGTGGAGCCTGCGGAACGCCGCCTGAAAAACTCCGCAGCCGTTTCCCCTTCGCGCGGCGGATCAATCGTCATTATGCAAATCCGTCATAAGCGCATCGACGCTGGGGAAGCGTGCCCCCTCCCCCGCTTCCAGTTCCTCGATCGCCGCGCGCGTCGCGGCTTGGCCGGTCAGCTCGGCCTCGAACTGGGCCTTGCGCGCCTCATACTGGGCGCGGCGCTCCGGACTCCAATCCTTCATGCGATCAGCCACAAGATCGCGAAACGGGCGATGGCCTGCCATTTTGCCCGTCGCTCAGGCCGCTTCTTTCAGCGTCAACTCGACGTGCAGATGGGCCGACGCTGCAATGTTGACGAGCGCATCCAGGGAGAACTTGGCCAGCTTGCCGCGCAGCAGATCATTGGTCCGGGGCCGGGTCAGCCCAAGGCGCTTGCCCGCTTCGTCCTGTGAGACATTCCAGCCCTGCACCACCTTGCGGATTTCATACAGCAAGGACGAGCGCAGTTTCAGGTTCGCGGCCTCCTGCTCGGTATCGGCGAGCGCGTCCCACACGTTCTCATAGATTTCCGATGTCATTGCTCCGCCTTCCATCGTTTCAACCTTTGCGCCGCGAGTTCGAGGTCTTTCTTTGCCGTTGCCTGCGTCTTTTTCTGGAACGCATGAAGCACCAAAACCCGGTCCTCCAATGTCGCCAGATAGATCACCCGGAACGCGCCCGACGCCTCCCGGATGCGAATTTCCCGAACGCCTGGCCCCACGGTTTTCATGGGCTTCCAGTCGTCGGGATCGTCGCCGCGTTGGACAAGCTCAAGCTGCCAACCGGCATCTGTTCGCGCATCTTCCGGGAAGGCGCGAACATCGGCCTTGCTACTTCCCAACCACTCTACCGGCTTCATGGGGCTGGGTGTATCAAAACAGAGACAGTAATTCAAGCTCCTTCGCCTTGGGCGTTCGGAGGCTGGGTTTTGCGCCTGCCGCTGCGCGGCACCGTGGCCCTACTCGCTTCGCTCCCCAAGCCGAGGGCATAGCGTGGATGGTAGGCGTCACCTCAAGGTTTGTGCGCCAGACAACGATTTGGCGGACATAGTGAGAACATCGGCTATGCCACGAGTTTGAGGCGGGCCATAGGATCGTTGAGGGTGCGGAACTCGCCAGGGGAAAGCCGATTTGCCCTTTGCCACAGGTAGTCGCCGGTCAAGCTGATGTGCGCCCAGCCCATCGGAGAGAGATGGGCGAGCAGCGCATCGTCGAACGTGCCGCCGGATGATTTGAGATGCTGGGCGGCCCTGTCCATATAGACGGTGTTCCAGTAGGAAATCGCCGCGATCAGCAGATTGAGGCCCGATGCCCGATATTCCTGATTTTCGATCGAGCGGTCGGTGAACCGTCCCTGTCGGTTGGTGTAGATCGCGGCGGCAAGCGTATGACGTGCTTCGCCTTTGTTGAGGCCGGCCTGGCAGGCGCGGCGCAGATCGGGTTGCTCAAGCCAGTCGAGCGTAAATAGCGTCCGCTCGATGCGGCCGAGTTCGGCCAGCGCGAAATCCAGCCTGTTCTGGCGCTTGTAGGCGGCCAGCTTGCGCAGGATCGCGGAGGGCGCGACGGGGCTTTGTTGCATAACAAGGTAATGGATTCCCTTGGGGAATCGGTTGTCATAGATGGTCCGGATGCCCAGACCGACGCCGCCGAAGTATCGCACGACCAATTGGCCCGAGTATAATGCAGCGCTCAAGCGGCGAGGCTCGCTGGATGTGTGGTTTGACCCGGAGATGGACTGGTTTGCGGCGCCCGATGGTCGGCCTGGGCGGCCACTGCGGTTTTCGGACCGGGCGATCGAGTTCTGCCTGACGCTGAAAGGGCTGTTTCAACTGCCGCTGCGGCAAGTGACGGGTCTGACCCAGAGCCTGCTCAGGATGGCGGGCCTGGACTGGCCGGCCCCGGATTACACGACGCTGTGTCGGCGCCAGAAGAGCTTGTCGGTCGATCTTGGCGGTAGGCCCAACGCAGGCGGGCTGCACTTGCTGGTTGATAGCACGGGCATCAAGATGATGGGTGAAGGGGAGTGGAGAACGCGTAAACACGGCGCTTCCTACCGTCGCCAGTGGCGCAAGGTGCATCTGGGGATCGACGCAGAAACCTTCGATATCCGGGCGCTCGAAGTCACGAGCAATGCCGTCGGCGATGGCCAGACCCTGCCCGATCTGCTGGCGCAGATCCCGGAGAATGAGACCATTGTCACCGTCGGCGGCGATGGCGCCTATGACACGAGGGCCTGCCACGCGGTCATTGCAGGGCGCGGTGCCGATCCGGTCATCCCGGTTCGCCGCAACGGCAAGCCATGGACCAAGGACGGTCCCGGCGTCGCCGCCCGCAATGAAACGCTGCGCGCGATGAAGCGGCTCGGCAGGGCGATCTGGAAAAAGTGGAGTGGCTATCACCGCCGCAGCCTGGTCGAGACCAAGATGCACTGCTTCAAGCGGCTCTGTTGCAAAAATCGTGAAGCTTGAGCATGCTTGGCGGAGATTGGACGGACGGAACGATGACGGATTTCAAGT
>NZ_JBVVOJ010000032.1:0-19033 GCF_057063145.1 Sphingobium sp. SG1
ACTTGAAATCCGTCATCGTTCCGTCCGTCCAATCTCCGCCAAGCATGCTCAAGCTTCACGATTTTTGCAACAGAGCCCTCCTGAGTGCGCTCCTAAGAGCACGCTTAAGACCGGTCCCTCACCGCTGCGGCAAGGCGGGACACGCCGGAGGGATACGACATCTTGTGCACGCCGTGATCCACACCGCCGACATCCAGGATCGCGATGGCGCGCCGCAGGTGTTGCCAATTATTCAACAGATGCATCGCTCGATCATGAAATCACGCCGGATAGTTTTGAATCAGGTGGGATGATTGGAGCTCAGCCACAAATCGTCGAGGTGGCCGCATTTCGCAAGATGGTGTGATGTAGTGCGTGTTGAACGGACACAAAACCGGGTTCCGCTGAAGCAAGGCACCAGCGCTCGCAACAGCATGAGCAGTTACGAACCCGTTTCACGCATAAGCCGACATAGCGATCGTTTCCAAGGAGGCGATGGGCGAGATGGCCCTCGCGCACGAAACTTTTGACCGCTACTCGTTGAGGTCCGGATCCTCAGGACAAACCTAAGGTCGCGAACGCCTTGAGCCATCCCGCTCCTGACTACATCATGCGACGGTCTCGCCCCGCCTGTGGAAGCCGTGGGCACGAGTTAGTAGCCAACCTCCAGGCCCCTTCTTACAACTCTTGCGCTCATCACACTCCTAACCCAATGGTGGCGGGGTTTAACCGCCTGACTCGATGCCTTCGATCAGGTGGTGGAGCGTGATCAGTGCCGCCGCCCATGACAGCAGACCGTTCTAAGGGCTGCTCGATCCGAAGAAGTACGGCGTCGCAAGTCTGGGCCGACACCTGTCTCTCGTTCTCGCGAGCGGCACTGAAACATCCTACGCGATCAACGCCACAGGTTTAGAAGCGTCCAATCGGCGACGCCGCCACCGCGGGGTTCGGTCACGTAAGCACATCGAAGAAGCTTTGCCGCATATGATTGTCATGGGTGAAGCCTAGGTGGCCAAGATCGCTGGTGTCCCATACGAGAGTCGGCGTATCGGGATAGTGGACATAGCCTTCGGCGAAGACCTCGTTGCGGTTTCCGGAAGGATCAAAGAAGTAGATCGTGGCACCGCGCGTGACGCCATGGCGGTTGGGTGGCACTTCGACCGGAATGCGGTATTTCCCGATAAGATCCGCCGCCTTGTATAGATCGCCCACCGATTCCAAAAGAAATGATACATGATGGAATTTGTTGGGGTCGGCCTGGAGCTGGAATGCGATATCGTGCGGCTTCGTCGAGCAGGTGAGGAATACGGCCAGTGACATTTCGCTCTCGGCGTCGACGATCTTTTCGCTAAGGTCGAAGTCGAACACCTCGCAGAACAGGCGGGCGCATTCGTCGATATTGGGTCCGCCAAGCAGGACATGGTCCAGCCGGTTGACGCGATAGCCGCGCACCACCCCTTCGTAAGGAATGGCGCCCGGGTTTCGATATCCGAGCGTGTTACCGGTCAGTTCCTTCTCGGCATAGAGCTGGATCGTGTGGCCGCTGGGTGCCGTGAACTGGAGGCGCCGCCCACTCTTCGGGTACACATCTGCGGCAATATGCATGACCGGCAGACCGAAGGCCTCGATCCTGGGCAGAAGCTGCGACAGCGTCGCATCATCGTAGACGCGGAACGCTACATAATCGACGCCCGGCGAATCGGCCTCGCGAAGAATGAAGCTGTGGTGCTCATGATCGTCCCATGGTTTATAATAGACGAGGCCCTTTTCGTCTTCCATGACCTCGTGGAGGCCCATTCTTGCGCCATAATGTTCGCGCGCAGCTGCCATGTCCATCACGCGTATCTGGACCTCGCCCAGTCTCAAAACACCTCTCATGGACATCGTCCCAAATCCTCTCTCAGTCTTGTTCAGGCAGCTTCTTTGGCGCGCTCGCGCGCCATGGTGAGCGCGGTATCTTCGATCATGTCTTCCTGGCCGCCGATCATCTTGAGCCGGCCAAGCTCTACCAATATGTCCCGCGCCGGCACGCCGTAGCGCTTCGCCGCGCGCTTGGCGTGCAGCAGGAAAGTCGAATAGACCCCGACGAAGCCGATCGTCAGCGAATCCCTGTCGACCCGAATGGGTCGGTCCAGCATCGGCACCACGACGTCCTCGGCGGCATCCATCAGCTTGAACAGGTCGCACCCGGTATCGATGCCCATGCGCTCGCACACGGCGGCGAGCACTTCCAGCGGCGTGTTGCCCGCACCGGCGCCCATGCCGGCGAGGGAGGCGTCGATCCGGCTCGCGCCCGCCTCGATCGCGACAATCGAATTGGCGACGCCCATGCCCAGATTATGGTGACCGTGAAAGCCGACTTCGGTCTCGGGCTTGAGCGACTGGCGCAGCGCGTCCACCTGCGCGCGCACATCCTCGGGCAGCATCGTGCCGGCGGAGTCGGTAATATACACCGTCTGCGCGCCATAGGATTCCATGAGTTTCGCCTGAGCGACGATGCCTTCCACCGAATTGAGATGCGCCATCATCAGGAAGCCGGTCGTGTCCATGCCCAGCTTGCGCGCGAATGCGATGTGCTGCGGCGTGGTGTCGGCCTCGGTGCAGTGCGTGGCGACATGGACGCTGCGCGCGCCGCAATCATAAGCCGACTGGAGGTCCTGCATCGTGCCCATGCCGGGGATCAGCAGCACCGACACCTTGGCACGGCTCAGTTCCGGCACGACGGCGCTCAGATATTCCTCGTTTGTATGCAGCGAGAAACCGTGCTGCAGCGAATTTCCGCCGACCCCGGCGCCATGCGTGACTTGCAGCAGCGGAACGCCCGCGCCATCGAGCGCGCGGGCGACGGCGACCATCTGATCGACGGAAATCTGTTCCCGCTTGGCGTGCATGCCGTCTCGAAGCGACATGTCGTGCAACAGGACCTTGCGTCCTTCCAGATGCGATTTCATCGTGCCAACTCCTTTGCCCGGGTCAGTTCGGCGGCTGCGATCATGGGTTCTGCGAAAAATTCGGCCGTGCGCACGGCCGACGCGGTCATGATGTCCAGGTTGCCGGCATATTTGGGCAGATAATCGCCCAGCCCTTCGATCTCGACGAAGATCGATACCTTGTTCCCGTCAAACACCGGGCCGTTCACCAGCCGGTAGCCGGGCACATAGTGCTTCACCTCGGCCACCATGGCGTGAACGGAGTCGTAAATGGCCGTTTCGTCGGGGGCGCTTTGCGTCAGGCAATAGATCGTATCACGCATCATCAACGGCGGTTCAGCCGGGTTGACGATTACCAGCGCCTTGCCGCGCGTGGCGCCGCCCACGGCGGACACCGCACCCGATGTCGTGTAGGTGAACTCGTCGAGGTTTGCGCGCGTACCCGGCCCGATCGATTTGGACGCCGCAGTCGCAACGATTTCCGCATAATCTACCGGCTGCACCCGCGACACCGCATGCACCATCGGGATAGTGGCCTGACCGGCGCAGGAGATCATGTTCACATTGGTCGCGCCTGACGCCGCAATCGCCGCAAGATTGACCGGGGGGCAGCAATAGGGTCCGATGGCGGCAGGCGTGAGATCGATCATCAGCACGCCCAGAGCTGTCAGCTTTGCCGAATTTTCCGCATGGACATAGGCCGATGTCGCATCGAAGGCGATCTTGATGTCGTCGGCCTCCACATGCGGCAACAGCCCGTCCACACCCTCGGCCGTGGTCTTGAGGCCCAGGTCGCGGGCGCGTGCCAGGCCGTCCGACGTCGGATCGATCCCGACCAGCCAGACCGGCTCCAGTACGGCGCTGCGCTGCAGTTTGTAGATGAGGTCGGTGCCGATATTGCCCGACCCGATGATTGCGCAGCGAATGCGGCTCATGACCCTTTACTCCCTTCTATTTTCAATTCGCCCAAATGTCCGGGCGCCTTTTCGCCGACCGTCGTGCCGCCGATCCCGTAATGCTCTGGCGTGAGTTCGTGGATAATGACGCGCACGGCGCTCGCCGGCGCTATCATCGTTGTGGAGACCGCTTCGGTGACAGCGGCCACCATGGCGCGCTTTTGTGCGACGGTGCGTCCTTCCATGATATGAACCTCGACAATCGGCATGGCCTAGTCCTCCTCAACAAAGCGGACGGTCACATCGCCCATGTCCTGGAACCGGGCGCAGATCGTATCCCCGTTCGAAACCAGTCGGGCCTCGCACGCGCCGCCTGTCAGTATGAGCGAGCCGCTGGCCAGTGTTTCGCCGCGCTCGGCAAGCCATCGCGAGAGCATCACGATCGTGCGCGCCGGACTGCCCAGCACCGCGCCGGAAGCCGCTTCGCCCACGATCTCGCCATTTTGCAGGACGACGATGCCTATGGTGCGGAGATCGATCTCGTTCGGGCGCCGGGGCCTGCCGCCGATGACGTAGCGGGCCGAAGAGCTGTTGTCGGCGACGACGCTCGGCAGATCGAACTTATAGTCGGCATAGCGAGAATCGATGATTTCGATGGCAGGAACGATGAATTCGGTCGCGGCAAGCACGTCCGCTTCGGTCCGCAAGCGCGCTGGGATGTCATGCTTTAGCAGGAAAGCGATTTCTGGTTCGACGCGCGGGCGAGACAGCAACTTCGTAGGACAGGCGCCCCCGTCCGGCACCGCCATGTCGGCGGTGATGAAGCCGAAGGTCGGTGTGTCCACCTTCATCTGCGCCATCTTCGCGCGTGACGTCAGTCCCGCCTTGTAACCGACGAGCCTTCGCCCGCGCGCACGCCACCGTTCGCGCAGCAAATCCTGCACCAGATAGCCGCAGGCGATGTCGAAACCCTCATGCTCGGCGGTCGGAAGCGTCAGCGACTGGCCGTTCATCTGGGCTTCGTCGACTCGTTGCGCGATCGCGCTCAGCGCCTCCTGGCTCAAGCTGATGGTCATTGGAAGGATACCTCGCAACTGCCAAGGCCGCCGAAATGGGCGACGACTCTGTCTCCCGCCACGACCGGCACCAACGCGGCGAGCGAACCGGAGAGAATGACCTCACTGGCGCGAAAGGTGACGCCCAACTCGCCCAGTCGATTGACCAGCCAGACGACGGCGTTGACCGGCGAACCTTGGACGGCCGCGCCCACACCGGTCGCCGTCAACTCGCCATTCCTTTCGATCAGCATGCCTACCAGCGTCAGGTCAATGTCGCGCGGATCGACCGGCGTATCGCCCAGCACATAGGCGCCGCAGGATGCATTGTCCGAAATCGTGTCCTGGATGCGAATGTCCCAGTTGGTGATCCGGCTGTCGACGACCTCGAAACAGGGCACCACATGCGCAGTGGCTGCCAGCACATCGACGGCAGTCAGCCCCGGCCCCGCCAGATCATGTTTGAGGATGAAGGCAATCTCGCCCTCGATGCGCGGCTGGATCAACGTATCCATCGCCAGCACAGCGCCGCTGCGATGCGCCATGCTGGCGGTCAGCTGG
Source organism: Sphingobium sp. SG1 (assembly GCF_057063145.1). Taxonomy (NCBI): domain Bacteria; kingdom Pseudomonadati; phylum Pseudomonadota; class Alphaproteobacteria; order Sphingomonadales; family Sphingobiaceae; genus Sphingobium; species Sphingobium sp. SG1. The sequence goes on from NZ_JBVVOJ010000032.1 coordinate 5,422, forward strand.
CCGAAATCGGGTTCGAACACCTGCATCATGTCCTGCACGGCCTTCGATGTGACGCCGATCTTCTTGCCGACGATACTGTCCCCGGCTGCGACCATGCGCGAGACCATGCGCTCCTGGATGCGGTATCCGTCCGCGATTGTGATGCCCGCCACGCGGTCACGCAACGGCGCTACCGCAATCCGGCCACTTAACGCATCAAATAGCTCGTCGCCGCAGCGCTCTATAGTCTGAGTATCGAGGGCCATCAGAGCTTCACACAGATATTACGCAGTTCGGTATAGAATTCGAGCGAGTGGACTCCGCCCTCGCGGCCGATGCCCGACTGTTTCGATCCGCCGAACGCCGTGCGCAGGTCACGCAGGAACCAGCTGTTCACCCAGGCGATGCCGACCTCGATCCGGCTCGCCACGCGATGCGCGCGGGACAGGTCCCGGGTCCAGATCGTTGTGCCCAGGCCATATTCGGTATCGTTGGCATGCGTGACTGCCTCTTCCTCGCTGTCGAACGGCGCGATGTGGCAGCAAGGGCCGAAAATCTCCTCACGCATGACCGCAGAATCTGCGGGAAGGTCCGTCCAGATAGTGGGCTGTATCCAGGACCCCCCGGCCAGCTCGTCCGGCAATTGTGGGATGCCGCCGCCAGTGACGATCGTGGCGCCATCGGCGACGGCGCGTTCATAATATCGCATAACCTTTTGGCGATGCTCCTGGTTGATGAGCGGCCCCAGCGTCGTTGTGCGCTCGCCGGGCACACCGACCGCCAGTGCCTCGGCCTTTACCTTAAGCGCTGCGACGAAGCGATCGAAGATCGGCCGCTCGACATAGACCCGCTCGGTGCCTAGGCAGACCTGACCGCAATTGATGAAGGTTGCCCGCGCGATGCCGTCCACCGCCGCGTCGAAATCGCAGTCGGCAAATACCAGGCCGGCATTCTTACCACCCAGTTCGAACGACACGTCACGGATACCGCCGGCGGCGGCGCGCATGATCGCGGCGCCCGTGGTAGTTTCGCCAGTGAAGGTGATGGCGTCCACCTGCGGATGTGTGGTGAGATATTCGCCGGCCGATCCGGCGCCACGGCCATGCACCACATTATAGACGCCATCGGGAATGCCGACAGCGGCGCAGACTTCCGCAAGCAGGGTTGCTGTTCCCGGCGTTTCTTCCGAAGGCTTGACGATGACGGTATTGCCGCAGGCAAGCGCCGGCGCAACCTTCCACGTCATCAGCAGGAGCGGGGCGTTCCAGGGGCAGATGACGCCGATCACGCCCTTGGGCACACGCAGCGCATAATTGAGGGCGCCGGCGCCGTCCGGGGTTGGCATCATGAAGGATTCGGTGGGTACATTCTTCACTAGATCGGCGAACATGCTGAAATTCTCGGCCCCGCGCGGAATGAAGGCATGCTCCATGACCGATCGGGGCTGGCCGGTGTCGGCCATTTCGGCCTCGACGAAATCCTGGAACCGACGCGTGATCTCCGCCGCGACAGCGTGCAGCAGGCGGGAGCGCTCGGCGACTCCCATCTTGCCCCATGGGCCATTCAGCGCCGACTTGGCAGCAGCAACCGCCGCATCGATTTCCTTCTGCCCGCCGGCATAAACTTTGCCGGTTATCTGTCCATTGGCCGGATTAATATTAGGGAAGCTGGTCTCGCTGCCGACGAAGCGTCCGTCGATGAAATGCTGAAACTGCCTGGGCGCTCCCGCCGCCACTTCATGCGCAGGATTTGCGGCTGGCTGATCGTCCAAGATCGAAAGAAGAGTATCCATGCCTGTGTCTCGCTCAGAAATTTAAAGTAAGAATGCGTGGCCGCATCACCGAACCCAGACGCCCGAAGCATCCGACGTGAAGCCAACCGCCCGGTAGGCGGCATCGACGAGCGACTGGCCCCGCTCGTTCAGCGCGACACCCGGCCCGAGCCTGTTCATGACATAGCCGAAAGACATGCGCGCTTGCTCGTCGGCAAAGCCAATGCTGCCGCCCATACCAACCGCACCAAAGGCCTGCTCGCCCAGGATCGCGTAACTGCCCGCGCCATCCTGCCGCCGGCCCCAGCTCTTGCCGAATCCATAGCTGAACGCCGTTGCGATCCGCAGCATACTGTCGCAGGCCGACGCCGACCTTGTGTTGCGCATGAGCGGCAGGGCTTCGGGGCCGACGAGGCGTACGCCGTCCAGCGATCCGCCGACCGACAGGGGGGCATAGAGGCGGGCAAGCCCGCGCGCAGTAGCGACGCCTCCGGCAGCCGGCAGTTCCGCCGCCCGGAAGGCTCGTGCATTCAGCATCTCCGGTGCGAATAGATCGCCGACATTGGTCGCCATCTTGCCGCCGATCCAGTCGGGTTCGGCAATGATCTTGGCGATCATCGGTGCGCTGCTATCGGGCTCGGCGGGGATCAGTGTGGCGACCCGTGATTCCTCTTCCTCCGGCAAACCGAACCAGATCTCGGCGCCTAACGGACCCGCAATCTCCTGCTGCGCGAATTCGCCGATGCTCATTCCGGTGATCCGATGGACCAGTTCACCCCAGAGGAAACCGATGGCGATGCCGTGATAGCCGTGCACCGTACCGGGTTCCCAGATCAGCGGCTCCTGCGCCAGCATCCGCGTGGCGAGCTCCCAGCCCAGCAGTCCGCCGGGCGGCACCTCACTCTGCCACAGGGGAAGGCCGAGTTGGTGGCTCATGGCGAGTGCGACCGTCGCCTCGCCCTTGCCGTTGGCGGCGAATTCGGGCCAGTAGCGGGCAATCGGCGCGTCAAGATCGAGCAGGCCGCGATCGATCAGCACATGCAGGCATGCCGCTGCCAGCCCCTTGCCGGCCGAAAATATGGTGAGCGCCGTTTCCCTGTCCCACGGCTTGCCAGAAACGGGGTCGGCGATACCGCTCCACAGATCGATCACCGGTTCCCCGTCCAGGTAGATGGCGACGGCCGCGCCCACCTCTCCATGCTCGCGGAAATTACGTTCGAACGCCTCCATCACTGGCGTGAACCTGTCGTGGCAGAAGCCCGTGATAACGGGGCCGTGACCAGTTATCTGGCTTTGGACATTCATAGGGATCAGTCTCTCCAATGCAGTTGTCCAGCTCGCCTGCGGGCGTGAGACACGATCCGCCGATCCGTTCGATGCTCGCATCATCCTCGCAGAAGCGGCCTACGGTCCGCCATCGTCACCTCTACAGTCGTCGAGATTGATTCTCGAGATTATGTACAAACATCGCAGATTCTTGAAAGACTTGTCAACACTCGTTTTATCCCGATATTCTGGTTATGCCGAATATGGTCGGTCTGAGTCAGGCATTGCAGGAGTGCGCGCATAACATGGCTAGTCATCCAGTGATTATGTCGCCTAGCGATGCGCAAGGCGGGCAACCGCCCAAGACGCTGGTCTCGACCACGTATTTGGCGCTGCGCAAGGATATCATCCAGGGACGCCTCGCCCCAGGATCGAAGCTACGTGCCGAACATCTCAAGGACGTGTATAATGTTGGGGCCGGCACGTTGCGGGAAGCACTCTCTCTCCTGGCGTCAGATGCACTGGTTGTCATCCAGGGACAGCGGGGCTTTCGCGTCGCCGCGATGTCTCCTTCCGATTTTCACGATATCACGGAAACGCGGATTGTATTGGAGTGCCAAGCTTTGCGCTTGTCCATCCACGTCGGAGATGACGAGTGGGAATGCACCCTAACAGCTGCTTTCCATAGGCTGAACCTTGTCGAGCAACGTTTCCGCGCGAATCGAAACGAGATGTTCGAGGAATGGGAGTCAGCGAACAAGGGGTTCCATGAAGTGCTGATTTCGCGATGCGGCTCGCCCTGGACGCAGCATTTCTTGAAGGTGCTGTACAACCAAGCGGAGCGCTATCGTCGGGTTCTGCTGCCCAACCGGCCCGAAAGCCGGGATGTACATGCAGAACATGAAGCGATATTTTCTGCTACAATGGCGCGCAACGAAGATGCAGCATGCGATCTTCTCTCGAGCCACATCCGCTACAATCTTGAACTCTACAAGAAGCTCGATGGCTAGCTTCCATCACTCTTTTACAGGGCAGCAAAATGCTGGCCGGGGGCTTCGATGCCGGCGATCTGGCCGAGACGGCTCTCATTCGTGAGCCATTCTACTCGTCGCGACCACCAGCCTGTTCGTCCTCCGCGATTCTTATTGTTGCTTCCGCGTTCGATGGAGAGCCGGGCTGTCGAAAATGTCGAAGGGTAGATATGAGTAAGATGATGACGACTGCACCATTTGAGGAAAATCCAAGTTTGGATAATGGGGACATCTCTTCAGTTCACACCATATCCATTCCGTCATTAGACTTTTCTTTTCGGGCTGATGGCCAAACTAATATTTTGGTCGCAATGATTGCAGCCCAGCAAAATGGAATCGCGATCGGATGTCGGAGCGGGGGGTGCGGTGTGTGCCGTATCCGCGTGGTGAAAGGCCATTATCTGGTTGCGCAGCCTATGAGTCGGCAGCGGATATCGCCGGAGGATGAGGCACAGGGCATTGTTCTCGCCTGTCGTGTCGTGCCGCGCTCCGACATGATCGTGGTCCCAATGCCGTTCATTTCTGCTCGTCCGCGCATTCCTGGGAGTTCCATATTATGAACGGTTGGCTTGAAATGCAGGCGGTACCCGGCGTGCTCGCCGTCCGCGGCATGCTGGATGCGGCGATTTTATATGCTGAGGAGACGGGCATGCGAGTTAATGTCGCCATTGTCGATGTCGCTGGCAACCTGGCGGGCTTTTTGCGGATGCCGGGAAGCTTTCTTGTCTCCAGCGATCTTGCAATCGATAAGGCGTGGGCTGCTGCAAGCTTTGGGATCCCGACCCGCACGCTCTCGGCGACGCTAGAGGGCGAGCCACGTGCCGTGCGCGAGGGATTGTTGCGTCGTCCCAGGGTGACTGAAGTTCCCGGCGGGCTTCCAATTCGTGTAGATGGGGTATTGGTGGGAGGAATCGGCGTATCCGGCGCTAGTCACGAACAGGATGAACGATGCGCTAACGCCGGTCTCGCGATCCTCCAACACAAAGGTCCTACTTGATGGCGCGCAGGTGCGAGAGCATTCCAGCGAGCGCAAGCGTTCATATCGAGCTTTCCCTTCCGATCGATAGGCGCACGTTCCCCTTTATTTTTCGATGTCAGGCGTATATTTTGCGGAGAATCCAAATATGAAGCTTGTGCGATTTGCGACCGACGATGGCGTCCGTCTCGGTGTTGCGAGCGGAAACGGTATCCGCGATATCACAGATTATTGCGGCACGACCTCGATGCGCGCTGCCCTGAGCCAACTGGGAAGGCTGGGGGATGCCAATCTCGAAGCTATGCCGTGGCATGCCTTGGCGGACATCGCGCTCAAGGCGCCTATTGCCGATCCGCAGAAGATCCTCGCGATCGGCATGAACTATCAGGCGCATGCCCAAGAAGCCATCGACGCGGGCATTCCCGTGCCGGAATATCAGCTCTGGTTCAACAAGCAGGTTTCCTGCCTAACTGGACCGACCGATCCCATCATTTTTCCATCCGTGTCTACGCAGTTGGACTATGAGGCAGAGTTGGTCGTCGTGATCGGCAGGCGCTGCCGCAATGTCACTCGTGAGGATGCTCGCTCCGTGATTGCCGGCTACATGGTTGGGAATGACGTCTCCGCGCGCGATTGGCAGCACAGGACACCCACCTTTACGCTCGGAAAATCGTTCGACACACATGGTCCGATCGGTCCCTGGATTCTGACGGATGACGAAGTCGAAGATCCCCACGCTCTGACTCTGCATCTGAGTGTGAATGGCGAAGAGCGTCAGCGCACCTCGACCGGCGACATGATTTATGACATCTACGAACAAATCGTCTACCTTTCGACCGTTATGACGCTAGAGCCGGGCGATCTGCTATTCACCGGCACGCCTTCTGGCGTGGGCGCTGCGACCGGCAAGTTGCTGAGGGTCGGAGATGTTGTACGGGTCGAGGTCGATGGCCTAGGTGTAATCGAGAACGACGTTGTGTCAGAATAGAGTGAGAGAAAGGTGTTATCAGTTACTTATGCCTTCATTGAAATAGCCGCCCTAGTAATGCCCTGAGCATCGGTCCTCTTTATTTCGATACTTTAGAGATCCTATGGGAGGTGAACGGCGAGCAGCACTCTGCCAGATTGTTCTCGCCAAAAACCACCTGGGAGATCGTCGGCATGCCTATCGCAGCTCACCGTGCAGAAGTGTCGTCCGCCGTTCGCGTCGATCTTAGCGCGATTTTCGTCTCACTTGAATTAAGTCAATCAAAGTGGCTTATCACATCGTTGTTGCCTGGAAACGGCGAGAAGCTATCGAGGTTCACCATTGTTGGCGGTGATGTTGCTGGATTGCTCTCCCGCTTTGCTGACCTTCGGCGGAAAGCCCAAGCCCGCACTGGGCAACATTTCCCATTGATCGTCATCCAGGAAGCGGGACTTGATGGCTTCTGGATTCACCGTGCTCTTGAAGCCGAGGGAGTCGAAAGCCACGTCGTCGACCCGGCCTCGATCGCGGTGTCGCGACGCAAACGCCGCGTCAAAACCGACAGGGTTGACGGTGAGATGTTGATGCGGGCGCTACTGGCTTACAAGCGCGGCGAACCTCGGGTGTGTGCAATGGTGAGAGTACCGACCCCTGACGAGGAAGATCGTCGTCGCATTTCACGCGAGCGCAAATCCCTGACGAATGAGCGGATCCGGCACGTTAACCGGGTGAAGGGACTGCTTTTTGGTCAAGGTATCAAAGGTTATGAGCCTGTTCGTCGAGACAGGCGCCAGCGGCTCGATGAGCTCCAGACCGGCGACGGGCGACCGCTTCCTGCGCATCTGAAAGCTCAGATAAGTCGGGAACTTGACCGTCTTGAGCTCGTCATGGACCAGATTACGGCGTGCGAGCAGACGCGAGATTCCCTACTGATCGAGCCCGTCTTTACTTCCGCAAGCAACAAGCGGGCGCGCACGATAGAGCCGGTTCCATCCTTTCCTTCGGTCCCCAATCTCCTACTCAAACTGAAAGGGATTGGACCGGAGATAGCGTCTGTGCTGTGGCTCGAGGGACTGTCCCGACAGTTCGATAACCGTCGACAGGTTGCGGCTTACGCGGGGCTTGCGCCCTCTCATTGGCAAAGTGGCAAAATCGATCACGACCAAGGAGTGTCAAAGGCAGGAAACCCGAGGCTGCGCACGAGCCTCATTCAACTGGCGTGGCTATGGGTCCGGCATCAACCGCACTCCGCGCTGACAATCTGGTTCAGTAAACGCGTTGCTGATAGTGGTGGGCGTCAGAAGAAGACAGCTATCGTCGCGCTGGCCCGCAAATTGCTCGTTGCGCTATGGAAGTACGTCAATGCCGGTGTGGTAATTGAAGGCGCCATAGTACAGGAAACTTAATCTTCATGTGATTTAGTGATCTTCCAGGACAAGATCGGTCCTGGTGGATGCAAGGCAGGCGAACCGGAAAAACGTATGGCCTAAACTGCCGCTCTAAGAGAAAGGTTTCGCCACCTTGAGCTCTAGTCCGCCGCACGCGGGATCTTGGTACAGCTGACTGCGCAGCTGACCGCATATAAGTTGGATAGGGCTCGGTAACGAGCCGCGTCACGCAATCGAGCTCTTACTTGCATCCAGACAGAAGAAGGAACCCAAAAAGTGAACTAAACAATTGAGCTTGATCCTCCTCATATAAGCGTTTTTCGATCATTCTGGATCATATCCGCACGAGCTGAAGTAGTTGACACATTCCATGGGCTGGAAAATATCGACGAGTTTGCCGATCAGGTCCCACAGGCCGTTGACGGTTCGCTCTTCGGCCTTTCGCAGCATGGCTTTGAGTTTGGAAAAGGCTTTCTCAATCGGATTAAAGTCCGGGCTGTATGGTGGCAAAAACCGTAGTGTTGCGCCCGCCGCTTCGATCAGTTCGCGCACGGAAGCGCGCTTGTGGCTCGACAGGTTGTCCATGATCACGACATCACCGGGCTGCAAATCGGGTAAGAGGACTTGGGCCACATAGGCTTTGAACCAGTCCCCGTTGATCGGGCCGTCGAGCACCATCGGCGCGACCATGCCGGTTATACGCAATCCGGCTACCAGCGTGGTGGTTTTACGGTGACCATGCGGAAAGCCCATCCGCAAGCGTTCGCCTTTCCGGCAGCGGCCATGGCTGCGGGTCATGTTGGTCGCGGTCCAGGTTTCATCGATGAACACGAGCCGCTCGGGATCGAGGTCGAGCTGGCCGTCGAACCAGTCGTGCCGCTGCTTCAGGACGTCGGGCCGGTCCTGCTCGGTACGCGTGTGGTCATGACCCTCGGATTTGGAGCGGTACCCAGTTCCAGGGCAAGAGCTGATCGATATCCTTGGCAGGATGATCTGCGATGCGCTGTATGATGTCGGTAAGATAGGCCTGTGGGTTGATGCCGTTGAGCTTTGCAGTCTGGATAATGGTGTAGAATATAGCGGCACGTGTTCCGCCGGCGTCGGAACCCAGGAAGGTCCAGTTTCGGCGCCCAAGGGTCAGCGGACGGATGGCGCGCTCGGCAGCGTTATTGGATATTTCAAGACGGCCATCGAGAGTATAGCGCGTCAGGGCTTCCCAGCGTTTGAGGCAATAGCGGAACGCCTTTGCCAGATCGCCTTTTTGACTAATCCGGTTGAGACTGGTTTTCATGAACGCCTTGAGATCGGCTAGGAGCGGAACGCTGCGCTCCTGGCGCGCGGCGAGACGGATCTGAGGGTTTTTCCCGTTGATCTCGCGCTCGATAGCGAACAGATCGCCGATCTTTTCGAGAGCGGCTGTAGCGAGGGCGGATTTGGTTTTGGCATGGTCGTCGAAGATGCCGCGACGCGCGTGGGCCCAGCAGGCAACCTCAAGCAGTGTCGCATTGCCCTGGGCGTCTGGCTGATAGAGTTTGCCAAAGCCGGTGTAGCCATCGGCATGAAGATAGCCGCGACAGGGCGCCAGCAAGGCATGTGCATGTTCGCCTCTCCTGTTGGGCGAGTAATGATAATAGGCGGCGTGGGGATTGGATGATCCCCAAGGCTTTTCATCACGTACGACGACCCAGAGCTGTCCCGTCTTCGTCTTTCCTTTGCCAGGGTCCTGAACCGGTATCGGGGTGTCGTCAGCATGGACGCTGGGGCCTGCACGGGCATAGTTGCCAATGGCCTGCGCCAACGGCGTCACCAACCAGGCTATTTTGCCAACCCATCCGGCCATGGTTGATCGATCCAGATCGACACCTTCACGGGCATAGATGTCGGATTGGCGGTTGAGCGGGGTATGGTCGCAATATTTCGAGATGATCACATGTGCCGCCAGGCCAGGTCCCGGCCTACCACGCTCGATTGGAAGCGTTGGCATCGACGGCTGGGTAATATTCTCGCAGTCACGACAACTCAGCTTGGGCCGGACATGCACAACAACCTTGAAGTGCGAAGGCACATATTCCAGCACCTCCCGGCGATCATCATCGATCTTGCGCAGCCGCTCGGAGCCACAAGCTGGGCATGCGCTGTCGCCTTCATGGTCGACGACCTCGCGTGGGAGATGTCCTGGCAGTGGCTTGCGATTGCCTTCCCTGGCGGGCCGGTCAGGCGGCGGCACTGATGCCGCAGCAGCAGCGCGTGCCTCATTTTCCGCTTCGCCCTCTTCCAGATCCCCAATAATGAGCTCAAGCTGTTCGATCTGGCGGTCGAGCTTCTCGGATGACTGGCCAAAACGGGTTCGCCGCAGGGTGGCCAGTTGCGCCTTGAGCTTTTCGATATGCAGGGTTTTGGCGTAAAGTTCGCTCTGCAGCAGTGCTGCAAAAGCCCGCAGTTCTTCGGGGTCAGTAGGCAATGTCGCGGTCGCCAGAGACATGGCGACTTATACCAGAAGGTCGATGTCGCTGCTATGATAATCGACGATAATCCGCCATTTTCTAGACTGTTTGCGGCACTTTTACGGGCTCGGCAGCGACCGTGCGCCGCCAGTCAATGCCTTCCAGAAGAAGGGCCAGCTGCGCCGCGCTCAAGGCAAGGCGTCCCTCCACTATCGGCGGCCAGACAAAGCGACCGGCTTCCAGCTTCTTGGCAAAAAGGCACATGCCAGAGCCGTCCCATACCAATATCTTGATCGCATCGCCGCGCTTCCCACGGAACACAAAGAGCGCGCCGGAGAACGGGTTGGCGCCAAAGCCCTTTTCGACAAGGCTGGCTAACCCATAAATCCCGCGCCGCATATCCACAGGCGTCGTTGCCAGATAAACCTGCGCTCCAGTTGGCGGTGTGATCATGCCGCCGCCCTCAGCGCGCACAGAACCCGAACCAGTGCTCGTTCATCAACATGGGCATCCACGAAGATCCTGGTCCCGCCAGGCAAGCTGAGCTCCATCAAACCGTGTCGGTCGCCAGACGGGGATAGGTTCGTATCCTTCGCTAGGCTCACCGGCACAAAATTAACGTCTGCCGCCAAAGGCAGCGCCAAGGTTCTACCGGATCGTTTGAACTTGCGCCGCCAATTCCATAGCAGGTTCGCGTTCACACCATATTCCCGGGCAACACCGGCTATCGACGCGCCTGGCGCAAAACTTGCCCGAACAATCTCATCGCGCTCAGCATCGCTACGGTTTAACCGACGCCGCTTCCGCCACGCGTCTCGTCCCTCTTCCCCAGGACCTTCCTGTCCACTCATTTTGATGTCCATCAATCCGCAGATGGACATTTCGCGCCCACACCCAACCAATACACTTCAGATCCATTTTTCAAAGGCGGCCCTCACCAAACGCGTACCCTTGTCAAACGGCGCGCAAACGGGACCCCATATCGGCGTTGAAGAGGGACCCCCTTTCCGGGATTGAGCGGAGGTTTTGGGGAGCGCCCTGCGCTGTGTGCGGCGGAGGTCGGGCGTAGCCCGGCCGGAGGCGCGCACAGCGCAAGTCGGTTTTGAAGAAGGGGTGAGAGTGGCGGCTAACTGCGGTTTTTGAAGCGCCAGCTGTCATTGCCGGTCTCGACGATATCGCAATGATGCGTAACGCGGTCGAGCAAGGCGGTGGTCATCTTGGGATCCCCGAACACGGTAGGCCATTCGCCGAAGGCGAGGTTGGTCGTGATGACGACGCTGGTGCGTTCGTAGAGCTTGCTGATCAGGTGGAACAGCAACTGGCCACCAGAGCGCGCGAACGGCAGATATCCAAGCTCATCAAGCACCACCAGGTCGAGCCGCGCGAGCTGTCCCGCCAGGGTCCCGCCCTTGCCGATCCGGGTCTCCTCTTCGAGGCGTGTCACCACGCTTTCCGCCCGAATGGCCGGATGTCAGCGCCGACCATGTCCCGCTCGACGCCCATGCCGCGCAGAGCGATGTGCTGCCTGATCCGAAAAACGCTGAGATCCTGGGCGGTATCAACGATGGTGAGGGTCTGCAGGCGATGGCGGTCGCGATCTACGGCTCGACCGTCGGCCCGATGCCAGCACCTATCACGGCACCTGGCCGCTCGACCGCAAGCGCGGTCGAAAACCGGTGAAAGCAACGATGTCATCGCCAACTGGGGCTGACGTCCGCTCGATGATCCGGTGCCGATTCGAATCTGGCCCGCGCGCTCATGCTTGGCGCAACAGTTAAGCATGCTGCGGTAGGTTTTGCCGATGGCCAACCTAGCGAACCCGGCCCCCGTGATCCCCTGCGCAAACGACGCGATCCTGATTCTTGACCGTGCTCACGGGCTGTTCGCGAATCTGCAATCGACAGCGGAACGCCCTGCCCGTGAGGGGCTTGAAGCCGCATTCTGGCGATATTTCAACGAAGCCTGGACCGTCATCCTTCACCTCGAAAGCGGGCAGATCAGCGACTAGGGCTTAACGCAGTTTATGGTGCATCCGCGGCCATGCGGAGTAGGCATGTCCTTGTCCCTTTTCGGATTTTTCAATATGAGCTGCTGTGCGTGACCCCCATGAGGAGCTGCGTCGGCCGCATAAGGCCGTTTCAAGCAGGTCGTCGTGAGGAATATGCCCGCGGGTTCTAACAGCGCATTGCAGGCGAGTCTTGCCCGAAGCGAGGCCCGTGAAGCGATCAGCCGGCGCGAGGCATTTGAGGCGAGTGCGTGGCTTGCCGCGATCGTGGACAATAGCGATGACGCCATCCTCTCCAAGTCGCTCGACGGTGTCATCATGAGCTGGAACGCCGGGGCGGAGAAACTCTTCGGTTACACGGCAGAGGAAGCGATCGGGCGACCGATCACGATCATCATCCCCGAAGACCGGCTCCATGAGGAGGATACGATACTCGGCAAGCTTCGCGCTGGCGAGCGGGTCGCCAATTTCGAGACGGTCCGTCGGCGCAAAGATGGCAGCTTCATCGACATCGCCCTGACGGTCTCGCCGGTGAAGGATGCTGAGGGCCGCGTGCTGGGCGCCTCCAAGATCGCCCGTGACATCACCCCCAATCGCCGTGCGTCCGAGCACCAGGAGCTCCTTCTCAGGGAGATGAATCACCGGATCAAGAATCTTTTCGCCCTGACGACAGCGTTGGTGTCGATCAGCGCGCGGGAAGCTAATGATATCGACGAGCTGACCGATGATCTGACAGCGCGGATCAATGCGCTGGCGCAAGCTCACGCCCTGACGCTGCCTGACCTCGCCCGCGAGAAGGTCGAGGACGCCAAGACGACGTTGGTCGCGCTACTGAAGGCGATCCTCGCCGCGCATGAAGGGCGCGGGGCATCGCGGATCATGATCGAGGGCGAGGACACTGTGATCGGCGCGCACGCCTTGCCAACGATCGCGCTGCTGCTGCACGAGCTCGCAACGAACGCGGCGAAATATGGCGCGCTCGCCTCAGCCGAAGGCCAATTGGCGATAACCATCACCATTGCCGGCGGGGGCATGACGATGACGTGGCGCGAGACTGATGCGCCTGAGCGCGCGGGATCGGCGATCTCGGACGGATTTGGAAGCCGGCTCGAGAAAGCGAGCGTTGCAACCCTGCATGGCGCAATCGAGCGGACCTGGCTGGCTTGCGGGCTGGACATCCGGCTTCAATTCCCAGTGGCCGATCTCACTCGCTAGAAGGCGGGGTTTCGGGCGCGCCGCCCGTGCCTCGCAACAGTGCGCTGGCGCGATCGGGCGCCTCCTTCGTCGTCATCGACAGCGCCTTGACCTCTGATGCGACGACCGCGAATCCCTTGCCTGCGTCGCCGGCGCACCGTGCAAGCCTCGCCGAGGGAGAGAGGGTGGGCAAGTGCGGAAGGGGACAGCTATAAGGGCCACGCCCGTCGCTCCGCATGGCGGCCGGCGCCGCGCTGGTAACGCGACAGATGAACGAAGTTCCTGCTGGTGGTGCGGCATGGGCAGGGGCTCCCGTTTCCGCGCTCGATCGCGGCGAAAGTGATTTTGATGCCGTTGGACGATACGACGATCGCCGCGTGGCTCGCGGCCATAGAACGATTTCGCCAGACCCGTAGCGCGTGGGCGGAGTGGAACAGCCGCAATCCATACCCAAAAGAGGGGACTCTCCCCAAAGACCTCGACCTGGAAGAGGAGGCCGCGATCCTCGCAAATTGGCCCAGTCGGCCCGAAGCTGCGATTTTGGTCATCTTGGAGAACACGTCGGGAACGGGCTGGTTGTTGTTGACGATC
>NZ_JBVVOJ010000033.1:0-18012 GCF_057063145.1 Sphingobium sp. SG1
CGATGACGAAGATGAGATACGACCGGCGTAGGCCGCCGAAGTCCGTGCCATCCGACTACCCCTTTGAGCATGGGCAGCATCGCAGACCGACCAAGAAAGCGTCGAAGAAACCGCAGCAGCCTGCATTGAAGTGCCCGCGAAGGCGATCTGGGATCAAGCAAACGTCAATCGAGACCCTCAATCGGTGGACGGCCGAAAAACGCGAGATCAATAACTGGAAAGCGAACATCGCGGCGAAGAATGCCGCCATCGCAGCAAATGTGGCGCCTCCCACCAACCTGGAATGACAGGCTCGAAGCGGTTCACCAATCGAACACCGATCTGGTGAACCGCTTCAGGGCGGCGGTCGCATCATCACTGCCCGTCGTGTATCGCCTTTCCAAGATTCCATACCGGGCAGCGAATTCACGCGCCCGCTTATCGAGATCGGCGGCCACCTGACGATTCCTGCGGACGTAAACGCCATCGAGGGTCCAAATATCTTCATGCTTTTGCAGGCAGATCAGGGCGGTTTGACTATCGTCGTCGGTGAATTCGCCAAAGGCGTTTTCGCCCACGATGCTGGCATTGGTGTAGCGCCTGGAGCAGTTTTGATATGCCAGTGCGACCTTGCGCAATTCTCGCCCATCACGGATCGGGCGATAGCCTTTGGCGGCGGGAATAGGATGGGGTGGGAATGGAATCTGCAATGCCCACCGTTGCACGACCTTCTTCAAGGGGGCGGTCGAGCGACGCAATGCATCGATAAATTCGGCGCGATCGATCCCTCGCTCGGCCAGCAAGCTGGTCACCAGGGTGAGGTCATGGGCATCCGCGCGCGCCTCAACACGGTGGACAATCCGGGCATCGCACAGATCGGCAGGGAGCGCAGTGATGATGGCAAGGCGATCGGGGGTGAGTTTCGGCGATTGCATGATCGCAGCCGTCACCTGCCGCTGGCCGGAGAGAAGCGCCTGATGCAAATCGCGATAATAGGCCGGTTCGTGCGGCTGCGGTCCGCTCTTCCCAAGTGCGCGGCGCAAGCCCATCGGCACTGTTGGAAAGGCGTGTTCAAGGATAGTGCGGTGATCGGCCGTCACCAACATGGCGGCCGCCTCTCGTTCGCCTTCTCTGCCAATGCGAACTGCCGCCATAAATGCGGCGATGATCTGACGGCGCTCGGTGCTGGCGCGGAGATACGCTCCAGCGAAACCAGGGCATGCGACATCGAGATGCGCGACAAGATCGAGAACCCAACCTTTAAGAGGGGCAATTTCCATTTCGATGATACTCCAGGATTGTCATATCATCGGTCGGTCTCCGTGCTGGTTTCAAAGCCATATCAATAGCTTGATTGGATCGGGAAGTCACTTTCATTTTCCAGCAAACGCCGGTGCCCTGAAGCGTCGGCATGTCGCTGCCGGAATGTGGACATGATGACATTCCTCCTTTCCGCCGCCAATCTGATGCCCTACGCAGAGCGCAATCTCTGGGGGAATAATGGCAAAGCTTTCACAAGCGGAATTGGAACGGCATCTCTGGGGCGCGGCGGACATCCTGCGCGGGACCGTGGACGCCGGGGACTACAAGCAATATATTTTCGGGCTGCTGTTCTATAAGCGGCTCTGCGACGTATGGGACGAGGAATTCGAGGTGCTGCTCGCCGAAACCGGCGATCGGCAGGAAGCCGCTGATCCGGACGAACACCGCTTCGATGTTCCCGCTGAGCATCGCTGGGACGCTGTGCGTAAGCATGCGACGCAGATCGGTCAGCGCCTGAACAATGCCCTGGCGGCGATCGAAGATGCCAACCTTCGGCTGCGCGGCGTGTTCGGTGATGTCGATTTTGCCAACCAGGATCGCTTCTCCGACGCCCTGTTGGAAAAGCTGCTTTCGCATTTCGAGAAGCACCGGCTGCGCAACGCTGATGTGACTGCCGACATGTTGGGCGACGCCTATCTCTATCTCATCAAGATGTTCGCGGAAGGCGCGGGCAAGAAGGGCGGCGAGTTCTACACGCCCCGGTCGATCGTCCGGCTTATGGTCGAGATTGTCGAGCCGCGTCCGGGCATGTCGATTTACGACCCCACCTGCGGCTCCGGCGGCATGTTGTTGGAGGCTGTGCAGTATCTCAAGGATCGCGGTGAGGATTCGCGCAGTTTGGCGCTGCACGGGCAGGAAAAGAATTTCGCGACTTGGGGGATCGCGGAGATCAACCTATTCCTGCACAACGTCGATGATGCCTTCATTGCGAAGGGCGACACGATCCTGTCCCCCAAGCGATATGACCCTAAGGCGCGCGAGTTCGTTGAAGGTATCGGAGCCTATGATCGAGTGCTCGCCAATCCGCCGTTCTCGGAAAAGGTGTGGGGCTATGATGTCTGGCAAAATGGCGACCCATTCGGCCGGGATGTCTATGGCTGCCCACCAAAGGGTTATGGTGACCTTGCCTTTGTCCAGCACATGCTTGCCAACCTGAGGGATGACGGGATGCTGGCGGTTGTTGTGCCGCACGGCGTTCTGTTCCGTGGCGGGGCTGAGGGGCGTATCCGCCAGGCGATGCTGGAGGCCGACGTGATCGAGGCGGTAGTCGGTCTGGCTCCCAACCTATTTTATGGCGCGGGCATCCCCGCCGCCGTGCTGGTGTGTCGGAAGCATAAGTCCACTGAGCGACGGGGCAAGGTGCTGATTGTCAATGGCGATGCCACCTTCCAGCCTGGCAAGGCGCAGAATGTCCTGACCGACGATCACATTTATAGGCTGGCCGAGGCGGTTCACGGTTTTGCCGACATTGACAAGCTGGCCCGCGTCGTCCCGGTCGAGGAGATCGCCGTTAACGGCTACAGCCTCAACATCAGTCGTTATGTCCAGACTGGAGCGGATACCGAGGCGGCCAATGTCGCGGCAGAAGTCGCCAAGCTGCAAGACCTGATCGCTATTCGCAACCAAGCGGAAGCCGTGATGTTCGAGCACCTGCGGAGGCTCGGTTATGTCGAGTGAGGTGCTGGCAATCTGTAAGCCGCCTTTACAAGTTGAGGTCGCGCCCGGCCTCCCGGTTGAATGGAGCACGGTCACGCTTGGCGATGTGGTGGAGAAGCTGGCCGCTGGTGTCAGTGTCAATGCCGATAACCGCCAGATCGGCGAAGGCGAGATCGGTGTTCTGAAAACCAGTTGTGTGTCAGGCGGCCAGTTCGTTCCCGATGAACACAAGGCTGTGCTTGCGGACGAGCTTGATCGGGTGCGCACGCCTGTCCGAGCAGGCTCGATCATCATCAGTCGGATGAACACGCCCGCGCTGGTCGGGGCCAACGCCTACGTGGATCAGGATTATCCTGATCTGTTTCTTCCTGATCGGCTCTGGCAGTTGCGCACCAATGATCGGGCTGATTGCCGGTGGCTTTCCTATTCGATGCAATCTGCGTCCTTCCGGCGCTTCATCGACGACATTGCCACTGGCACGAGCGGTTCAATGAAGAACATCTCAAAGGAGCGCCTGCTCCAAGCCCCGCTGGTGCTCCCGCCGCTCGACGAACAGCGGCGGATCGCCAAGGTGCTGCGATCGGTGGATGAGGCGATTGCGGCGGCAGACGGAGTTGTCCGGGAGTGGGCGACGACCTTTGGGACGTTGCTGGACGTTGCGTTTGCCGAGGGCGAACGTGCGAACTTGGGCGACATCTGCTCGTTGATCTATCGGTATCCCGGCTTCTATGGCTTCGACCAATTGGAGGCGGGCGTGCCCGTCATCCGTGGCGAACACTTGCGCGCCGGGCGCATCTCTCGCGATTGGGCGGACTTCTACTTCGTCGATCCGGCGTTCTCGGCTCGCTTCCCCAAGACCATTCTCCAACTGCATGATGTCGTCATGTCTGTTCGGGGCACAGTTGGAACGACCGCAGTTGTGGATGCGGCACACGTCGGGAGCCAAATCTCTCCAAACCTTATCCGTCTTGTCGCGAACCCCGGCAAGATCGTGCCGCCATTGCTTTATTATGCCGTCCAGTCTGCCGTGGCACACATGCGCCGGACCATTGTGAACGCACAGGCGCTTCCTGCCATCAATGCGGGCGATCTCAAGCAGGTTGAGATTGCCTTGCCGTCATTGGCTGATCAACCGGCACTGCTGGCGGAACTAAATGGGGCTGCGGTTGCCGGTGCAGATGCAGTTTCGGCGGCCCAACAGGCGCGGCATGTGAAGGTAGTTGTCATGTCCGACCTACTCTCCGGTCGCGTGCGGGTGCCCGCGTGAGCGAGTATCGTCTTGCCGAGAAACCCGCGCTCGATGCACTGGCAGCGATGGGCTGGCAGGTGCTGTTGCCCACTGCCGCCATGGATATGCGGGTGGAGGAGAACAGGGTCATCCTCAAGCCGGTGCTGATCGCGGCGCTGCGCGACATTAACGGTATTGGCGAGGCCGATGCCGAGGCGATCTATGCCGACCTCGCCACCCTGTCCGACAACGAGGAATGGCAGCGCAAGCTGCGCGGCGGCTATTCTCGTCGCCTTTTAGGCGAGAGCCGCGACAGCCCGATTGCCCTGATCGACTTCAAAAAACCCAGCCGCAACGTCTTTCACGTCATCAGCCAATTCCGCGTGGCTGCCCAGCGCCCGCGCATTCCCGACATTGTGCTCTTCGTGAATGGCATCCCGCTAGTGGTGATCGAGGCGAAGTCCCCCTTGAAGGCCACGGCCAAGGCTGAGGAAGCCTTCGAGCAGATCAAACAGTATGAGCGGGACATCCCGCGCTTGTTCGCGTCCAACGCGTTCAACATAGTCACCGATGGCATCGAAACCAAATATGGCGCCAGGAAAAGCAAATGGCAGTTCTACGCACCGTGGAAGGATGCTTGGCCGCGCACCCGCGCAGCCTTCCCGGACGATCTGTCGAAAGACCTGTGGTGCCTATGTGAACCTGCGCGGTTGCTTGACCTGTTGGCGCATTTCATCGTGTTCGAAGTGGACCAGGAGACGGGCGACAAGATCAAGAAGGTCTGCCGCTATCAGCAGTTCCGCGCCGTCAACAAGGCGGTGGAGCGCGTGGCGGCTGGCCAGCACCACAAGGGGCTGATCTGGCATACCCAAGGATCAGGCAAGAGCCTGACAATGGTGTTCCTTGCGCTCAAGTTGAAGACCCATCTGACCCTGGAGGCGCCCAACCTCACTAACCCCAATATCCTGGTGCTGACCGATCGGATCGACCTGGACGACCAGATCAGCAAGACCTTCGTCGCCTGCGGTCTGCCCAATCCGACGCAGTGCGGATCGGTCGCCGCCCTGCGCGATGCGGTGAACCGGGGCGGCAACGGTCAAATCCTGCTATCCACGATCTTTAAGTTCGCGGGATCGAAGGAACCGATCCCGAACTCAGCCAACTGGATCGTCCTGGTGGACGAATGCCACCGCACCCAGGAAAAAGACCTCGGCGCCTATTTGCAGGCGACTCTGCCGGATGCCCATTTCTACGGTTTCACGGGCACGCCAATCAAATCGACCGACAAGGACACCTACGCCCGCTTCTCGATCGCTGGGGAAGGCTATCTCGACAAATATGGCATCGACGACGCCGTGCGCGACGGTGCGACCGTTCCTATCCTATATGAAGGTCGGAAGGCCGACTGGGCGATTAATGAAGCGGAGATCGACATCCTGTTCGATCGCTGGTTCGTCGATCTACCCGACGACAAGCGCAACGAATTGAAGCGCAAGGGCCTGACGCTGGCTACCATCGCCAAGCATCCGGAGCGCATCCGCCTGATTGCCCTGGATATTTGGGAGCATTTCAAAGCCGTCTGTCAGCCAGACGGGTTCAAAGCCCAAATCGTTGCGGTCGATCGTGAGGCGGTGGTCCTATATCGTGCCGCGTTGTCGGCCGCGATCGCCGCCGACCTGGCGCGTGGCGGAATGGACAATGAGGCGGCACGGGCTCATGCAGATTCCATGATCGCCTGCGTCTATTCGCAGAGCCAGGAGGACAATAAGCCGTCCGAAAATGCCGAGATCGCTGCATTGCGTGCTGAGCTTGAGGGGTATTATCTCGATGCTGCGGCCGAGAAAGATGCCAAGAAACGGTTCAAAGCGTTTGGACAGGAACCGAGTTTTCTTATTGTCTGCGACAAGCTGCTGACCGGCTTCGATGCGCCGATCGAACATGTCATGTATCTCGACAAGCCGCTGAAGGAGCATAATCTGCTCCAGGCTATCGCCAGGACTAATCGCACCTGCACGATCAAACTGCCGGACGGGGGTGAGATCGAGAAGCCCAATGGCCGGATCGTCGATTATATCGGCGTCACCAACCATCTGGACGAAGCTTTGGCCTCCTACCGGGCAGAAGATGTCGAGCACGCGATGCGTGACATCGCGATCCTCCGCAATGATCTGAAGGAAGCACACGCCCGTTATCGCGGCCAGAAGCGGGCGATGGGGCTGGAAGGTCTCGACGAGAAGGCGGCGGCCTATGCTGTTGGGAAACTCGCCGCCGATGGCCGGGAAGACGATTGGTTCGATCTCCAGCGGCTCGCGCGGATTTTCGTCAAGGTCTATAGCGACCTGTCGCCTGACCCGGCGATCCTTGATTTCACGGCGGAAGTGAAATGGGCGGCGGCCTTCCTTCGCCTTGCCACCCAGGTGATCGCCAAGGACGAAAGCCTCGATCATCGTAGTTACACGGCCAAGATCAGGGAGATGTTGGAAGAGCATGTCCATGTGACCGGCCTCTCGACTACGATCCGGCTGCGCAGCATCACCGATCCCAATTTCGCCGACGATTTCGATATCGAAGAGAAATCCGAAGGGGAGTTGCAGGAGGCGTTCGTCCGCAAATCGGCCGAGCTACGGCGCGTCACCCGCGAACTGGTGGACAAGAACCCAGCCCAATATGGCCGTTTTTCAGAGCGTGTGCTGGAGATCATTCGTCGCTTCGAGGCCGGGCAGATCGCCGCTGCTGATGGCCTGCGCGAGTTCGACGGACTGACGGGTGATATACGAGGGGAACAAGGCGCCCATGCCGAACTTGGCATGGACGAACGGGCCTTTTCCATTCTCCGCATTATAGAGGCAATCGTGCCGGACACCGATCACGCGATCTTGCGCGACGCCGCCATCGCGATCTGCGTCGTTTACTCCAGCGCCCAAGCGAGCCAGCCCGCCTTCACGCATATGGAGGAATATTTGCGCAGCCTGCGACAACAGGTGCGGCGCATTCTGTCCGAGCATGGCATTGGTGAAACCAAAACGATCCGCGATGCCGTCGAGGAGTTCGCGATCCATGCCTTTAGCGACGGCCGCTGATGCCTGCGCTACGGATCGGTCGCACGGAAATTGCATATGAGCTTCGACGTTCGGCGACAGCGTTCGAACGCCGGATCACTGTGACGCCGGGCTGCGTTGAAGTCATGATCCTTGCCGACGACGACGACGCTGCTATCTCGGCGTTCCTAGATCGGAAGCGCCAATGGCTCCTCAGCACAGTCCGCGAGATGGAACGGCTCGTTGCTGATCGCCATGCTGTGCCACGATTCTTGACAGGATCGAAGGTGCCATTCCGTGGGCGCCGCATGCCGCTGACTGTCCGGTGCAGTGACGGCGACCGGATCGAAATCACCTACCGCAATGGCTTCCTGGTCGATCTTCCCTCATGGGCGGGTGACGATCCAGACCGATTGGTCGCCAGCGAACTCAAACTTTGGTTGAAACAACGCTCCCGGCGAGACGTGAAGGAGATCGCCTCCACATATGAGCGTCGGTTCGGTCTGGCGCCCCGATCGATCCGCGTCGCCGACTTCGCGAACGGGTGGGGATCATGCGGTCCCGAAGGCAACGTCCTCATCAACTGGCACCTCATTTTCGCGCCGAAGAAGGTGCTGGAATATGTCGTCGCGCACGAACTGGCCCATCTCCGCCATCGGTCACATGGCCCTGAATTCTGGGATTATCTCGGTATGATAGCGCCCGATTATTTGGCATCCAAGGCCTGGCTTGAACGACACCAATCGACCCTTTCGGCCGACTTTCTGAATTAGCCCAAGAAACCTGTCCGCGATCAGAATCCGCGCTTCGCGTAATTCCCCGGTGAGCTTTTGGACGGAATGACGGGCACCGCCGACAAACTAGAAGTCTGCCGAGCAGTCCAGGGGAACTTGCTTGGGCACATCTACGATCTCCAGGAATGACCGGTCGCGACAGCAGATTGCTGTCTCTAGACGGGACCGCGCCTCACCGACCTTACTCCACTTGGGGTATGACTCTACGTCAGACTGGTGATATTCAGATTCTTGCGACCCGAGGGAACGTCTTTGACGATTTCTCTACTGACCCCGCCACTAATGGTGGCGGGGTCACTTTTATCACGTCGCCATCATGAACATGATGACATTGCGGCCAAACGTCGGAGTTAAATTTGGCATAATATATTTACGTTAAAGCAAATTTCGTCCAGGAAACCAGGAACTGTGACGGAAGCGAAATATGCGTATCGTCTGTTTTATTGCTTGTGCTGCGTTCGCTGTTTCCACTGCATCGTTCGGCCAATCGACTACTTGGTTTAAGGTCTCAAGCAGCGACAATTTCGTAACCAACATCAACCCCGGATCGATCAAACGCTTACCAAACGGCGAGCGGACAGCTTGGTTTGAGCGGCTCTATCCGCATCCCACGGACAACGTTAAACGTCGCATTGCGAAACTGCGTTACAGGTGCGACGAAGAAATGTCGGCTGTCGAGACAGGCACCACATTCGACCTTAGCGGACGTGCAATATCTTCGTTCACAAATCAGCCTTACCAGATTGAATGGGAATCAATTGCCCCTGGCAGTGTGGGCGAGGCCCAGATGAAAGTTGTGTGCAATTGGCCAGTTTGATGGGCGCGATAATCAGGCTGTATTTGCTCCAAAAGTTCGCCCGTGATGCGAACTCCGGGATTTTTCCGGATATCGAAAATTCGGCACGCGACCTACGCGCGAGAGGCAGTCAGCACCAGAATTAATATCACCCCTATTGGTATTGTTTTTGTAACCAACGCTTTGTTAGGGGAGGCCCATTGACCTTTGCATTGCCCTGATGGGACGCTGATTTTGGTCAACTGTTTTGCACTCGCAGATACAGAAATATGAATTGGGATTATTAACTGGGGGATTTTGATGCTTCGCCAAGTTTTTGTTCTTATGCTGGCGTCCGCAACTCTTGCAGGATGTGGCAACGCAGGAAATCCGTTTGCTGAGAAACTCGGTTGCACTTCGCAGTCCGGCCAGGACACCACGGTCTCGATCATCAAGGATCAGGTCGAGAAGGTAATTTTCGGCGACAGCGAAGAAGCCTATGGCGCGGTGATCTCGAAATCGAAAATTCGCGCCGCCCTGGAACAGGTCAAACTCACGATAGAAGATGTTCGAACGTCGAAGGAAGACCCGAACAGCACAAAGAAATTCTGCACCGGCAAGCTCAAGATGGTGTTCCCTGACACCATGATCGCCGACGCGGACAAGACCCGCGAGATGCAGGGGGTGAACACGATTACGCAGTTCGCCGACAATACCGGCGCAGAGCGCGAAGCCAATGCCTTCACCATGGACATCGATTTCAACGTCCAGCCGACCGATGACGGCGAGAAGGTCTATTCCGAACTCGAAAACGCCGATGCGGCACCGAATTTCGTGAGTGCGGTTCTTGGTGGCCACCTGGCATTCAAGACCGTTCAGGCTTTCCATCAACAGGCGCAGCAAGAACAACAGCAAGCCGAACAGCAAGAACAGGCTGCTCTCACCGAGCAGAAGCAAGCCAATCTCGGAGAGGCGAAAGCGGAAAACGATCTCTCGACGCAGACGATCAATGCCGTCTGGAGCGCCATCCCGACGGATCAGCGCGACCAGCTTCTTCCGCTCCAGCGCGCCTGGATCAAAAAGAAAACCGCTGATTGCAAGATCGAGGCCTCGCAGGTCTCGATCGATCCGGCCGAAAAGGAAGCCGCGCGTCTCCACTGCGAAGCTCGCATGAACAATGAGCGAACCGGACAGCTTCGACGGTTCACCTACAGCGACACCAGCTACAATTGAGCAGGCAGAAAGTTTAAACACACTGGCTCCGACCATCCGACTGATGGTCGGGGCCATTTTCGTTTCAGGCCGCCATCTTCCTCGTCGATCGACGGGCATCAATCATCTCAGCGACGGCCGCCTGCCAATCGACCATGGGGATCGGGAGAGGATTGCCATCCACCGGGCGGCAAATGCTGTCCAGCTTGAATTCCAGCGCATTCGGAAATGGTCGCGAACCGGCAGGCCGTGGCTACAGGCGAACTTCGTAGCTACGAGGGGTGGTGGCACCGCCATGGATCGCCGACGCGCGGACAGCGATGACCTTGCCAGAAGCCAAAGTTCGCAAGTGAGAGCGGCGGTCGTGGGGGCTTCGGACAGACCCAGGACGTGAACCACCCCGACCTTTTCCGGTCGCCACGCTCTCTGCAATGCTGATCTTTATCGTGTTCGGAATAGGCGGCAAGTTGGCCTTCGCCCGTCCCCTATTAACGGATGCGACTTCGCCACTGTCTTGCGCCGCTTGCTTGGCACGCTTCATGTTGAGCATCGTTGCTGCAAGGACAGTATGCTGAACCTTTTGGCGCACTATATCGACGTGATCCGATGGTTTCCCTTCAATAAATCCAGCATATTGCTCTGGCATCTGCGCTTCGCGGGTAAAACGGTCGAATGAAACACGGTCGTCTTCATACATCCAGACCGCCTTGCCATGGACGATGCTTCGGAAGAAATTATGGATGTAAATGCGATCTTCTTCTTGGATCAGTTCGAAGAAATCGGGCTGTGACAACCACTCACTTCGACAGGTCTTGTCGGGGTCAGTGAATGCAAAAATGCATCGGGGAAAGGGAAGCTGCACTCCATTTTCGCCAATCAGACTCAACGCGTTCGGGAATTCCTTTCCAAGCCATTGCATATCGTCTTTCGAATATGTGAGGGAGCCGAAATCAAACACCGGCACTGCCCAATCTGTGCTTGGCGGGAATTCAGTGGCCTTGGTCCTACCTTCCTCCACGCCAAGGGTGATGATTTTCCCTCGCCGGGCATGCTCAACAAATTCAGGAAAGAAATCGGTTCCAGCGGTCATGAGCGAATGTTGTCCTTTGGCGCAAAGCGGCGCTTGAATAGCTAAAATTCGGATGGTTTGCGTTTCAGGCCGCCCTCGCTGCCTCTCTCATCGATCGACGGACATCAATCATCTCCGCGACGACTGTCTGCCAATCAATGAAGGGAATCGGGAGACGATTGGAATTCGCGGGGCGACAAACGCTATTCAGCTTGGATTCCAGCGCATCCGGAGACAGGATGGTCATCCACTCGGCGACGTTGCACAGGGTGCGGGCGGACAGCAACTCGATGTCGTTCATATTTTCCGTGAACCAGGAAAGCGCTCGCACAGTGGTCACAGCGCTGATGGTCTGACCTTTCGGCGTCCAACGCAGCATGTCGGTCGAAAGACCAAGGTAACATGCGTATTCCCAATTTTCTCGGCGGTCGAAGCTGATGGTTACGGGCGAAACCCTGTTGAACAGCGCTTCGATATGGGGCCGCAGTTTCTTGTCCCAAACCGTCAAATCATGCAGCGGCGCGTTCGTCGCGATGATCAGCGGAGCGGTCACCCGAATGCCATCATAGATGCCGGTTCCCCGTCGATCAGTCGCGATCTTCAGGATATTGAGGCACTTGTCGCTCCTGAAAATTGTGTCGGCCTCTTCCATGATGACCGGGCGCTTACCTTTCGCGGTTTTCAGAGCCGCCAAGAGTTCGCGGGCATTAGCCGGGTTCGCGAAGACGGGCTCCAGGCTTTTTGCCTTCCATTCGGCAATGGCATTCTTGGTAACCACCGTCTTGCCGATACCACCAGGGCCACTCAACCATGCGACCGGCCAATGACCAGCAACGACAAGCCCGACGCATTCACGGGCAAGGCGGAATCCTGCGGCGACTGCATTTTGATCAGGCACGGTCATCCAGTCGGCAAACTTCATGCGGTCTTTCCCTTCGAAAACTATAATAAATGGCGCGCCATTATTGGCGATGACCGGAGTCAAAGTTTTGTGGTGATTACGGCACCAGCGATCGACGATCTGCCAGACGGACTGGCGTGGATCATGATGTTCGCCGCGACAAATATCGACCGGGGTCAATATGGTCCCCCAGGCGGCAGGGGCAGGAACGAAAGAACCGGAGTCCAGTCATTCATCAAAGGGTGGCCACCGCGGGTCGTGTCCCACGGGGTGGTGTAGGAAGGCTTCCCTGAGTGGGTAGCCACCGTCGATCTTCTGGTAGGGTTCGGATGCGAACTTGAACCTGGAGAAGACGACGATGACCGACGACAGAATGGCCCTGATTGAGCTGATCGAGCAAGGGGCTGATATCGATCTGGTGCGCGAGATGCTGGCGTTTGCTGCCGAGCGCATGATGGATCTGGAGATCGAAGCAAGGACCGGTGCACCGGCCGGGACCCGTAGCCCTGAGCGGCTCAACCACCGTAACGGCTACCGCGAACGTGGCTGGGATACGCGCGCCGGGCGGATCGAGCTGGCGATCCCGAAGCTCAGGAAAGGAAGCTACTTTCCGAGCTTCCTGGAGCCGCGCCGCACGGCCGAGAAGGCGCTGGCAGCGGTGATCCAGGAAGCCTACGTCCACGGCGTCTCGACCCGCTCGGTCGATGATCTGGTCAAGGCGATGGGCGCCAGCGGCGTGTCGAAGAGCCAGGTCAGCCGCCTGGTTACCGAGATCGACGAGCGTGTGAACGCGTTCCTCACGCGCCCGATCGAGGGCGAGTGGCCCTATCTTTGGATCGACGCCACCTACCTCAAGGAGCGCGAAGGCGGACGGATCGTCTCAACAGCGGCGATAATCGCCGTTGGCGTGAACACCGATGGCCGGCGCGAGGTGCTGGGCGTCGCCACCGGTCCTTCCGAGGCGGAACCGTTCTGGAAAGCCTTCCTGCGCTCGTTGGCCGACCGGGGCCTGCGCGGCGTGAAGCTGGTCATTGCCGACGATCACAAAGGCCTGCGTGCCGCTGCCAGCAAGGTGTTCGCGGCGAGCCAGCAGCGCTGTCGGGTGCACTGGATGCGCAACGCCCTGGCCCATGCTGCGCCCAAGCAGCGGCCCGCCGTCATCGCCATGATCAAGACCATCTTCGCGCAGGAAACGGCCGAGGCGGCTCACCAGCAGTGGGAACAGGTTGCCGATGCCCTGCGCGAGAAGTTCCCGAAGCTGGCCGAGATGATGGACGGATCGCGTGAGGAGGTGCTCGCCTACATGGCCTTCCCGAAGGACCACTGGGCGCAGATCGCCTCGACCAACCCGCTGGAAAGGGTCAACAAAGAGATCAAGCGAAGGGCCGATGTCATCGGCATCTTCCCGAACGATGCCGCCGTGATCCGCCTCGTTGGCGCGCTCATGCTCGAGCAAAACGACGAGTGGGCAGTATCGCGCCGCTACATGACGCTGGAAACCCTCGGCGCGGTGAGCCATAATCCCATTGTCAGCCTGCCAGCTCTGGCCGCCTGACCTGAACTTGATCCTGCCGTGGATCGACGGCTCCTACACCACCCCGTGGGACACGACCGCCACCGCGTTTGACCCACCCCTCATACCACCGCGAAATTTCGCGAACATACGCTTTCAATCGTGTCAGCCCTTGCACGATTGAAAGTGACGGCTAGACGATGACCAGAATAATCAAACAACGGGTCGGAACGGTGTCGCGGGCACAGTCAAAATCGAATTCAACCAAGCGTCGCGCCAAACTGAATTTCGCCCGCAAGATGCTGCCGCATATTCGAGCAGCGCGACATGATATTCGGACAGGCGGAATGGAGGACACTGACAGCGCGGTGGCACGGTGGCTGAACGATTACAACGTTTGCCGCCCGGACAGCCCCATCAAGACTGCGCGAGGCAACACTACTTGGACAGCCCAGCAGGTGGGTGATGTTTGTAGCCCGGAGCCGACTGCGCGCGACATGGGCGAGAGTTTTGAGCAAATGGCAGACCGGGCGGCAGCGCTGTATATCCGTATGATGGGCGTCCATTCGGCTCCGGTCGAGCCTGATGCGCTGGACCGGGTCCGGGCCAAGTATTTGGACGGAAAACAGCAGGTTCTAGCGGAAGCGGCAAGCCTCGGTCGTCGTCTGCGGTTGGAAGAGTAGCCTCCGACCAACCGACTGCCCCAAGATCACATCGATCGTAGGGACATCAGCATCTATGGGTGGCTAGATGCGGTCGATCAATGTGCCCGCAACTCGCTGCGGCGCAAAGGCCACGCAAGAAGAATGCGACACGATAGTTTGCCCTCCCGACACGTTCGGGCTGCGAGGCGGCCGCGATGGCAATCGGCATGACAAATATATTGATCCCGGCTTGGAACTGAAAATGATTTTCCGGGAAATTACCGGATTGATAAGCTGATGAAATTTGCGATGTGGACAGTTGCAAAGGGAGGCATTCTATGAAGATGATTGCAGCTATTGTTTTCGCCGCTTGTAGCGTTTCGTCCGCTTTCGCGCAGCAGACGACCTATAATCGAGCAGGAAACACCGTTTACGGATCGGATGGATCGACCCACACTCGGGTTGGCAATTCAACCTTCCACAGCGATGGTTCGACTAGCACGCGGGTCGGAAATTCAACCTTCCACAGCGATGGTTCGACCAGCACGCGGGTCGGAAATTCGACTTTCAACAGCGATGGCTCGACCAGCACGCGGGTCGGCAACTCGACTTTCAACAGCGATGGCACGGTATGCACGACGGTCGGCGCTACGGTTTATTGCCGTTGATTAAAGGGAAAAGGCCGGGTCATCCCGGCCTTTACTAATTTGCGAGAAATAGCGATCGCTCGGCGATACGGCGCAGCCGCAAGCCCTTCGCACGCCTTGGTCCACCTGGCGAACTGATCCGCCGCGCCCTTCTTTCTTAAGCGTTGCGTCAGCGACGGAGCAAAAGTCGGTCGGTAGGCAGAGTGGGCGCCATGCCGATTTCTGCTCGCGCAGGCACAGCAGCCGTTTCAATTTCAGGCCAGTTGCACGGGCCGATGATCTCGAAATATCTCATCGTCACTCCAGGCCCCATCGTTGGGGCACTGAAGTATTTATGTGAATGACGCGCGCCGGATCGAACGTGCCTACGCCCTCTTTCGGAGGTCGATAGTATAGGGCGCCGTCATACCTTCGGCCTCAGACCCTACATGTGCCTCCGCACCACTGGCATCAGGCATGGAAATCGTCACAACTTCGTCGTTCTCGGTGATCTCCTTCTTCCTGGTGATGGTCTGGCGCTGGTCGGCGGTCAGATGGATCGTCCAATCATACCGGCTCCAACCCAATGCGGGCAGCAGCAAGTCTAACAGTCCGTGCCCGATCAACAGTGCGTGCTTGACCTCGTTGCGATGGCGGAACCCCATATTTCGTCCGGCGGTCTGGTTGAACTCGTCGATGTGCCGCAGTCGGACGAGGTCATCACGTCCGCACCAGGCGTTCATAACCTGGAGTTCCTCATACTCCTGCGGCGTCAAATAGGTCATGGTCTGCACGATGTCGCGTCCGATCATTTCGTTCGAGCCGCGAGCCAGGGCATGGTTCGTCGCGTCCTCCATCCCGGCGAGCCGGTTCGAGATCGCAAGCCAGTTTCCGGGTCTTTCCCGTCGCCATGCCTTGATCATGGCTACGAGCTTGTTGCCCCGCACGTTCTGGCGCGGATGCACGTCAACGGCGTTGCGCGGAATGGCGACGGCGTCGAGGTGGATGACCGCCAGATCAGGTTCTGCTCGCTCGGCTACGATGGCCGGAACCGCCTCTGTAGTCAGCAGGACAACGCGTTGCGCGCCCACGTCCGACCATGAACCTCGACGCGCAACATACCACTCCTTTTCATGGCAAGCGGCGTAGATGTTGCGCTTCCCTGCGCAATCGCCATACTCGGCAGAATTCGTCGTGATGACCCGGTCGGTAAATTCGAGGTGGGCCAGTCCGTCGATCCGATCAAATCCCATGCCATAAGGGACGGGATGCTGGGCGGTATATGCGGAGTATGCCCCAAAGCGTTCCCGCAACGTGCTGCCTCGCCAGCCGCCGGTCGTAACCGCCTTCAGCCCCTCAATCCAGTCATGCACATTGCCGGACACGGCCGTCGCAAATGTGTCGCGACTGACCTCGTCATGCACCAACAATGAAATTCGCGTCTCTGCCCGGCAGATGTCGGTCCGGTCATTGGGTGACGCAGTCCAGAACGAAGGTGCCCACATCAGCCGCGACGGCGTGGAGCGGTGCCAGTCTCGCGCAACCTGGTGAACCGAGAAAAGCACGGGCTCGCGATCTCCGATACGTTCCCAAAACTCGGCGTGACGCCGCTGGAATTCAGCGATCACCTCCGGCTGACGACTTTCGATCGCCGCCCATTGTGAGGGGTATCCACCCTGCGCCGCCGTCACCTTACTGATCGCGGCGCAGGCCAATGTTTCACACGCCTGACGATACGCCTCAGAAAAACTCGGCAGAACCACGCCGATATGACCGCCGCTCCTATGAATGCGGTTGAAGGCATCGCACTTCTCCTGTGCGGCTGCGTAACTCGAAAAGACGTAGAGGGAGCGACGCGGATTCGCGCGATCGTTGATGGCATCCGTTTCCAAGCGTGATGCAATCTTGGGGTGATGTCGGAGCATTGCCGAGGTTTTGCCGCTCCCTTCGGGGCCGATCACGAGCAACAACGGGTTGCAATGGACCGCCATCGGGAGATGTCGATCCAACACGGCGCGAGCCTCGTCGATGCTTCTGGCCTCCGCGAATGCCATTTCGATACCTCTTCTCGCGTCCAAGGCGGGGCCTTCGACTTCAATGACGGCATCGTCGCCCGCATCCATCTCGACCGCCCACCTTGCCATCATCTCACCCAAGGACGCGGGCAAAGCCGGAGCCGTGAGACCTTGGCTGTTCGCGCCCTGGAAGAGGATCGCGCGGTATCCTTCTCGAATGATGGAGGAGGGGGTCTGGTCGTTGGACGAATTACGGAAGTGCGCGCACCACGAACCCGAACTCTGCGCCAAATGAGAGAACTCCGGTGCCGCGCCTTCGGGATAAAATTCACGGAGCCGCGCTTCGAAATATGCGACCTGCTCGGCAGAATAATCTCCTGCCGACATCGACGGTGCTCGACGCTGGACATTGTTGGCGCGGCCCGAATCGGTGGTCTGCGCAGCAAACCGCGTCGGCTGATGGAACAGCGCCGACTTGCTCTTCGCCGCCCTACTCAGCCACATCTCCCACAGGGTGGTCTGACATACCTTAGTGCCACACGCGATACCCAGGAAATGATCATCATCGATAGTGCGCCAGCCATTGGGAAGGCGCCGATACTGTTCCGGAAAACGGAGTTGGCGATCCGGCAGATAGACGGTCCCGGTCAGATCGAGATGCTGGAGCAGCATTGTTTCGAGAGTTTTCCAGTGCTCGACCAAGCCATCGCGCACGCCAACATCGGGTTCACCGAACTTCTCGACATAGGCGGTCATGTCGAAGATAACATGGATGTGAAGGGACTTGTGGCCCGACCAGTTGATCGTAACGCCACGAAAATCCGCCCATTGTTTGCAGGCC
The DNA here is from genome assembly GCF_057063145.1 of Sphingobium sp. SG1. NCBI lineage: Bacteria > Pseudomonadati > Pseudomonadota > Alphaproteobacteria > Sphingomonadales > Sphingobiaceae > Sphingobium > Sphingobium sp. SG1. Next base: position 17,615 of record NZ_JBVVOJ010000033.1, read on the forward strand.
TTAAAAAAGCGGCCAATGGCGCAATCCGTGGCTTTCTTTCCCGATGAGCGCAGCCAGCCAAGCTGCAACTCGAAGAATTCGACATCAGCATAGTCGAACTCGAACGTGTAGACCTGGAATTTGCCAAGCCGGGTCCGCGACATCGGGGCGGGATATTGAGCTTTGCCATCCGGCCCGTATTCGGCCTCAGCAATCGTCAGCGGATTGGCGAAATAGCAGTTCTCCCCCAAAGACATCCGTCCGTCTGCGACCTTCACGGTCGCCAGGTGGTTTCGTCCGGGCCGGTTCTGTCGTTCCGACACCGGGTAGTAGATGTCGCCGGTGATGAGATGCTTGGCAATTTCTCTTGCGAACCGCGTCATCGGCTTCTTGATCGCGCGGTGGAATTGTCCGTGAGC
>NZ_JBVVOJ010000034.1:0-15266 GCF_057063145.1 Sphingobium sp. SG1
GGTTCTTTGCGTCGTGACATAGTGGGACTCCTTGTTGCCCATTATGCCCGGCCACACACGGAAATCCTGACAGTCCCCCCAGGCGACCCGAAAACTGTCGTCTGAGGCGCGGATCACGCTCGATATCTCGACCGCCACCTGGATCTTCCCGACCTTCGTGAAAGGATCGTCACGCCGTGCATATTCGCTCAGCGTCGCGGAGCCCTTGTCGGTCGTGAAATCATAGGCGCGCAACCAGTTCTGACGCAGGATGATGGGATCGGCGGGGAGGCCCCTGACTTCCTCGACGAAGCGGGCGAGATGAAAAGCGATCTGGGGATCTGTCGGGCGATAGTCCCGCGCAGCGGGCGAGACCGCCTGCGCCTGACCGAACTTGTCGACCTCGACGATCCATGGTGTCACAGTTCCACGCGCCATTTGCCACAACAGCCCGGCACCCAGCGTCGCCGAGAGCGCCATGCTGGCGAAGAATGCCAGCCGCCAGTTGTGGGCCTGGACCCGCGATGATCCGATCCGGTCATCCCATGTCTGAGCGGCGCGCTGATAAGGGGTTACCGGTTCGGGCGACTTCCCATAATGCGCCGATGTCCGCTGGAACATGATGTCAGTTCCTCTCACTGATATCCGGGCCGGCACCGCCACCATGGCTGTCACCGCCCTTGAGGGTCTGGCTTGCAATTGTGGCGCCATGGCTGATTATCTGTCCCCGCTTCATCGCCATGGCCCACTGGGGCACATTGTCGGCGCCGCTCTGGGCACTGGCGCCTGACATTTGCTGTCCTGTCCCTGAGCGTCCTTGCGCAAACCCATCCTTGAGCCCGGCGACACTGTTGCGCAGAGGGGAGGAAAGGGATGCCGCAGCGCTTTTCGCAATTTCTGCCAGCCCGCCTCCCACAGCAGATGCACCGGATTTTCCACGCGCGCCGGCTGAATAAGCCTGTGTCGTGGCACCGGCGATCCGAGCACCGCCCGCTGCCGTGCTGCTTGCCGCGCTGCCGACGGCGCCGGCTGCCAGCCTTCCTGCAGCGCCGCCCGCTGCCAGGGTTGCAGCTGCAGCGACCGCCGTTCCCGCAGCGCTCCCGGCACCAAGTTGCGGGCCACCCGAGACAATCCCATTGGCTATGCCGGGACCGAATATCCCCAGACCCAGGAGCGTCAACGCAGCAAGGGCAATCGACATGACTTGCGCGAGGTCGGGTTCGGCAGACATGCCGGCAGTGGTGAAACGCGCGAACAAGCTTGTTCCGATTCCGGTGATCACAGCGAGAACAAGCAATTTGATTCCGGATGATATCACATGCCCAAGCACGCGCTCCGCCATGAACGCAGTCCGGCCAAAGAAGGCGAAGGGAAGCAGGACGAAGCCAGCAAGCGTCACGAGTTTGAACTCTATGATCGTCACGAAAACCTGGATCGCGAGAATGAAGAAGGCCAGCACGACGATCAGCCAGGCTATGAGCAGGATCGCGATCTGGACGAAATTGGTGAAGAGACCGACTGGCCCCAGAAGATCGGCCGTTGCGTCGAGTAGCGGCGCGCCCGCATCAAGACCGGTGGCGGCAACCGTTCCAGGCTTCAGAAAATCCCCGATCGCCATTCCACTCCCGGAAGCCTTGAGCCCCAGACCTGCGAAACTCTGGAAGAGGATCGTCGCGAGCGTCGAGAAATTGCCGATGATGAAGGCGAAGGTGCCGATATAGAGCGTCTTGCGGACAAGGCGTTGGACAATGTCTTCATCGGCGCCCCAGGCCCAGAAAAGGGCGGCGAGCGTCACATCGATCGCGATGAGGCTTGATGAGAGGAAGCCGACCTCGCCGCCCAGCAACCCGAAGCCACTCTCGATATAGGCGGTGAAGACGACGAGAAAATCGTCGATGATGCCGGTATCGTTCATGGCTGACGATCCGATCCGAAGAAGTGGCGCCGCCGGTTTTCCCAGTTGGCCAGACATGCCGCGTCCGGTTCGGTAGCCGCACGGCATTGCTGGGGCATGGGCTCAGCGCGATGCGCAATATCTTGCGGGCGCGTTGCCCCAGGCATCGCCTTTGGTGCCCGGATATTGGCCATGAGCATCGTCAGCGCGACGAGTATGCCCGCGACAGCGCATCCCATGATGGTGATCCCCAACTGCCGCATATCAGTTGCCGCGAAAGCGGCGGAAGCGCTCGCGCGCCTCCGCTTCCGCAGCGGTTGCCTGCGCCGCTTCAAGCGCCTGCGCCCGACCTTGGGCGGCTACCATCGCCGTCAGATCGGCAAGCTGCTGCGCCTGGAGGGCAAGCATCTGGTTGCCGGCCTGCGCCACCTGCAAGGCACCGGTCGCCGACTGGCTCGCGTCGACCAGACGCGCCATGCTGGATTGCGCACCTTCAAGATTGCCGACCACGCCTGCCTGAACGCGCATTGCATCCTGCAATGCCGCGACGCTGTCCTGCCAGCGGGCATCGGCATTCGCGACCATCTGGGCAGCGTCGCCGCGCAGCGCTGTCCCCGTGTAACGGTTGGCGAAAACATTCTGGACGTCCTGGACATCATAGGCGATGCGCTGCGCGCTGGCGAGCAACCGACGGGTCTGGCTTATCTGGGCCTGGAGCGTCGACAATGTCGAGAGTGGGAGGCTTGTCAGGTTTTTCGCTTCGTTAAGCAGCGACGTAGCCTGGTTCTGGATTTGCTGGATCTGGTTATTGATCTGCGCGAGCGCCCGCGAGGCCTGCAGCACGTTCGAGGCATAGTTGGTCGGATCATAGACCACCAGGGCATGGGCCGGCGGCGCGATTGTCATTGCCATCGGCACCATCAGACAAAGCAAAGGAATGCGCGTCTTCATCGGGGCATCTCCTTAAGATCGGGATGAGGCTGAGGGGCGATGTCGGCCGGCGGCGCGATGTCGACATGGGCGAGAAGATCGGCTGCCCAATCGAGGCCGCAGTCCTCCAACCATCTCGCCGCGAACTGCTCTTGGCCGACCTCGCCGAGCGTATCGGTGATCCGGCGGTGGCCCTGCTTTGAAGACGAGGCCGCGAAGGCGAGGGCGACCTCACCCAATCCGAGTTCGAACAACCGGTTTCCGCGCCGTGACTGGCAATAATAATCCCGCTTGGGCGTCGCTCGGCTCAATATCTCGGTCTGGCGATCATTGAGGCCAAAGCGGGCATAGATTTGCGCGATCTGCGGTTCGAGCGCCCGTTCATTGGGCAGGAATATGCGGGTCGGGCAGCTCTCGATGATAGCCGGCGCGATTGCCGATCCGTCGATATCCGACAGGCTCTGCGTTGCGAACACGACGCTCGCATTCTTCTTGCGCAGGGTCTTGAGCCATTCCCGCAATTGTTCTGCGAACAGCGGATGGTCGAGCACCAGCCAGCCTTCGTCGATCAGGATGAGGGTCGGGCGGCCATCGAGACGTGCCTCGATCCTGTGGAAAAGATAGGAGAGTATGGGCGCTGCCGCGGGGGAACCGACCAGACCTTCGATTTCAAAGGCCTGGACCGAGCGGGATCCAAGGCTCTCGCTCTCGGAATCGAGATAGTGGCCCCAGGGACCTCCCTCGCAGTAGGGCGCCAGCGTCTGCTTGAGCCGCTGCGTCTGGATCAGCGCGACCAGTCCTGAAAGGGTGCGCTCGGCAATGGGCGCCGATGCCAGCGAATTGAGCGCGGTCCACAGATGGTCCTTGTCGGCCGGATCAAGCACCATCCCTTCGTTTGCCAGCAGGGCAGCGAGCCATTGCGCGGCCCAGCTTCGTTCGGGCGCGTCGTCGATCCGGGCCAGCGGTTGGAGAGCGAGCCTGGCAACTGCCTCACTTCCCGCATCGATCTGGCCGCCAAGATCCCGCCATTCTCCGCCCATCGCGAGGGTGGCCGCGCGGATGGATCCGCCAAAATCGAACGCAAAGATCTGGCTGTCGCGATACCGACGAAACTGCATCGCCATGATGGCAATCAACACTGATTTGCCGGCGCCGGTGGGGCCAACGACCAGCATATGCCCGACATCGCCCACATGGAGGGAGAGGCGGAATGGCGTGGAACCCTCTGTCTTGCCGTAAAGCAACGCTGGGCCATCGAGATGATCGTCCCGCTCCGCGCCCGCCCAGACTGCAGAGAGCGGAATAAGGTGCGCGAGATTGAGCGTGGAAATGGGAGGCTTGCGGACATTGGCGTAAACATGACCGGGCAGGCTGCCCAGCCATGCCTCGACGGCGTTGACCCGCTCGATCGAACAGGTGAAGTCGCGACCCTGAATGACCTTTTCGACGAGCCGGAGCTTCTGGGAAGCCTGGATCGGATCCCGGTCCCACACCGTCACGGTCGCTGTCACATAGGCGATGCCCGCATGATCGGCTCCCAGCGTCTGGAGCGCCATGTCGGCGTCGGCCGCCTTGTTTGCTGCGTCGCTGTCCAGGAGGACCGATTGTTCATTCGTCATCACCTCCTTGAGGATGGCGGCGAGAGACTTGCGCTTGGCAAACCATTGTCGACGGATGCGTGTCAGCAATTTGGTCGCGTCGGCCTTGTCGAGCATGATGGCACGGGTCGACCAGCGATAGGCGAAGGCTTGCGCATTGAGGTCGTCTAGAAGCCCCGGGAACGTCGAGGTTGGGAAACCAGTGATGGTGAGCGTGCGCAGATGATGGTCGCCAAGACGCGGTTCGAGACCGCCGGCCAGCCCCTCATCGGCCAGGAGCGCATCGATATAGGCTGGAGTTTCAGGGACGCGAACCCGCTGGTGCCGGGTCGAGACGCAACTGTGAAGGAAGGTCAGCGTCTCGGCATCATCAAGCCATCGAGCCTCGGGCATGAAACCGTCGAGCAGATGAAGCAGCCGGTCAGTCCGGTCGGCAAAATTCCTGAGGAGGGTCGAAGGTTCGAGCGCGCCCTTCACGCCCCCCTCATATAACCAGGACTCTGCCCGAGACATTTCCTCGGTCGGCGGCAACCAGAGCAGGGTCAGATAATAGAAGCTTTCGAAATGGATGCCGGCTTGCCGGAACTGCGCGCGCCGCTCCATATCCACCAGGGCTGATGCGGGATCGCAAAACAGGCTTTCGGGATAGGCCTGGGCCGGCAGGCGCTGCGCTTCCACGAAGAGAGCCCAGCCCGACCCGAGGCGCCTCAAGGCATTGTTCACGCGCGCGGCAACAGCGACAAGTTCGGCCGGTGTTGAACTGTCGAGATCCGGTCCCCGGAACCGTGCGCTTCGCTGGAAAGACCCATCCTTGTTCAGGACGATGCCCGGCGCCGCCAACACCGCCCATGGCAGAAAGTCGGCGAGGCACGCGGACTTCGAGCGATATTCGCGCAATGACATCATGGCTGCATCCACCCGGGATATTGGAGATGGCGACGCGCCACATCGACGAACTGGGCGTCATGGCGCGCCGCCCAGACGCAAGCGAAATGGGCGATGGCCCAGAGGATGAGCCCCAATATCCACAGGCGAAGACCAAGTCCGATCGCGCCCGCGAGCGTGCCGTTGACGATGGCCAGCGAGCGCGGCGCCCCGCCCAGCAATATCGGCTCGCCCAGCGCCCGGTACACCGGCGCATGGAAACCTGGCGTGGCGTCCCCGTCTCGCATCAGACGAGCGCCCCGCCGCCGAAGCTGAAGAAGGACAGGAAGAAACTCGATGCGGCAAAAGCGATCGAGAGACCGAAGACGATCTGGATCAGCCGCCGGAACCCACCCGACGTGTCGCCAAAGGCCAGGCTGAGACCCGTCACGATGATCACGATGACCGCGATGATCTTGGCGACGGGGCCTTCGATCGACTGCAGGATCGACTGGAGCGGCGCTTCCCACGGCATGGACGAGCCGCTGGCATGTGCAGGCACCGATATCAGCATCAAGGCGATGCAGGCAGCGCTCGACATCGTGCGCAGCCGACGGATGCGGCTCGTGATGGGATGGATCATGGCTTGTCTCCTGGGCATGAGGCATGGGAAGTCAGGCGATAGTCGCCGGTCACGGGGTCCAGGCCTGTCACCCAGGCCAGTTCCGTAAGGCGCCGGCCTCGTGCGTCGCGGTTCAGGACCGCGATGAGGTTGACGGTCTCGGCGATGAGGGCGGTCGGGACTTTCACGACTGCCTCCTGGATCAACTGCTCCAGTCGGCGAAGCGCGCCTATGGCGGTGCCAGCATGGAGCGTTGCAATCCCGCCGGGGTGACCTGTTCCCCACGCTTTGAGCAGGTCGAGCGCTTCTGCGCCGCGCACCTCCCCAATCGGTATGCGATCGGGGCGCAGGCGTAGCGCCGAGCGTACGAGATCCTGGAGCGACGCGACGCCGTCCTTGGTCCGCATGGCGACCAGATTGGGCGAAGCGCATTGCAGCTCACGCAGATCCTCGATGAGGACGATCCTGTGCGGCGACTTGGCGATCTCTGCTAGAAGGGCATTGGCCAGGGTGGTCTTGCCCGAGCCGGTGCCGCCTGCGATGATGATATTGGCACGGTCGGCCACAGCCCGCTGGAGCACTGCCGCCTGTCCATGCGTGATCACGTTCGCTTCGACATAGTCGTCGATCGTGAAGATTGCGGTCGCCGGCTTGCGGATAGCGAAGGTGGGTGCCTTGACGATCGGTGGCAATAGCCCCTCGAAGCGTTCCCCTGTTACCGGCAGTTCTGCCGAAATGCGCGGCGATCCTGAATGCGCGTCCAATCCGACATGATGGGCGACCAGGCGGATGATGCGCTCTGCATCATCGGGCGCCATCTTGATCGCACTGTCGGACATGCCGTCGCCAAGCCGATCCACCCAAAGGCGACCGTCGGGATTGAGCATGACCTCGATAATAGCGGGATCCTGAAGCCACCGCCCGATATCGGCGCCGAGCGCGGTCCGAAGCATGCGTGCGCTGCGCAAGGGCTTGCCGATTGCTGCTGTGGCGATCGCCGACATGAGTGCTTCCCATCTGCTGGCGAAGCCGACGCGTCGCCGATGGGAAGATTAAGAGACGCAGAAAATGGCGGGTTTCAACAGATGTTTGAGGACATCATGGTCTGGCGCAGAATGACAGGCGCTAGCGTAGATGGCGCCGCGCCAGCTTGGGCATGAAAGGCTGGTCACCCGCGTGACGACGTTACCGCCCGATGGTGATTCGCCGCCTCGGCAAGGCTCAGCGCATCACCTCACTGGATGGTGGCGCCTGGAGCAAGGGCGTCGAGGCAGGCAGCGATCGCAAGCCAGCGCATTACGCCGGCTTCGTCACCCTTGATGGAGAGGGTTTTCACGCGAGCCGCGATGAACTCAGCCGCTCCAGCGCCAAATTGACGGTCCACAGCAAGTGCTGCTGCCCAACGCTCCATATTCCGGGTCATAGAAGCGACGGAGCCTCAGCAACCGCGGCCTTCTTCACCCATAATTCGCTGGTGCGGGTCATTTCGATCAGCTTGTCGGGATAGCGACGGTCCTGAAACGCCACGGCATCGTCGAACGACCCATGAAGCCAGCGCTCATATTCATCTGGCATCAGGAGTACAGGCATTCGATCGTGCACCGGCCGGATGGCTTCGTTGCAATCCGTCATGACGCCGGAATAAACCGGTCCCCATTCATCGCTCACGCGCCACAGGCCCGCCCATGCAAAGATGGACTGTCCCTTTACGTTGAACCAGGTCCGGGTCTTCGCGCCCTTTTGCCCTTCGGCTTCCGCAAAGGCCGTCAGCGGGATGAGGCAGCGCCATTGCGGCTTGGCCGCCAGGCCTTTCCACATCGGTTTGGTGAGATCGGCGATATTGTTGACAGGCTTGGGCTTTGCCGTCGGCGACATGCTTTTGAGGCGCAAAGGAAAGCCCCAGGTCATGGATTGCATGATGCGCTGTTCGCCTTCTTCCCGGACCACGAGGCCCGGCCTGCCGGGATAGACCTCGTCACCGGCGTTGGACATGACCGGGTTGGCGACGCCGAAATGGGCGGCCACCTCGGCAGCGCTCAGGCGCTCGGTGTAGAGATTGCAGATGGCTGACCTCCTGTTCGAACGGAGCGGCTGGAGCAGTTGGCGATTCCATCGTCATCCTACCATGGAGCGAATGACCAGGAAGCCGCCAATCTGTCAGGCAGCCGGCAAATTTCTCGCCCCAGCTACAGCAAGAGCGCCTGCGCCTGGGTTCCGGGTGGCGGCGCCTTGCTGCGCCAGCTATCCTCTGTCTGCTGCACGTCCATCCGTTCGGCCGCAAAGGGCGGCCGGAACTGAAACCGGATCACATCCTGGATGCTGCCATGCAGCCAGGCGTCATAATCATGGGGATCAAGCAGGACCGGCATCCGGTCATTGGTCGGCGGAATTGCGGCATTGGCTTCCATTGTCATGCCGGCATAGACCGGCCCCTCGCTCAGCAGATTCCGGCAGAAGCCCGCCCAAGCGACGATCGGCTGACGCTTCACCGAAAACCAGGTCCTGGTCCTGGCACCGGGCACGCCATCGGGATTGGCGAAATGCGTGAGCACGATAAGACAGCGATAGCGCGGGTCGACCACCATCTCCTCCCACATTGGATTGGTGAGATCAGCGAGAAGGCCGATGCGACCCGCTTCCTCGCCACGCGCTCGCATATCCTTGGTCAGGCGCGGAAAGCCCCAGGTCATGGACCGCAAGAGGCGTCGGCCGCCCTTTTCGAAGACGACCAGACCCGGCAGCCCTTCCACCGTCTCCTCGGGCACCGCGACCGACGGCAAGGGATCGATCCCTGTCCGTCGTCGAAACATTTGGCACAGATGGGATCGTGGATTAGCGGAGAGCGGGCCTCGTCTGGGGCTTGATGTTAGGCGGCGAGCTTGCGGTGAAGCAAGCGGCGATGTTCGATGGTCTTTCGCTTGATGGTTTCGCGGCGCCTGATGATGGCGGGAGCCCTGCCGAAGTAGGCGTCTGCCGGGGTCACGTTGCTCAGGCTCTCGTGGTAGCGCTGGTGATTGTAGTGCTCCACGAACGCCTCGATCTGGGCCTCGAGGTCGCCGGGCAGGAAGTAATTCTCCAGCAGGATGCGGTTCTTCAAGGTCTGGTGCCAGCGCTCAATCTTGCCCTGAGTTTGCGGATGCAACGGGGCTCCGCGAACGTGGCTCATCTGCTGGGCCTCGATGTACTCGGCGAGTTCGCCCGCGATGTAGCCGGGGCCGTTGTCCGATAACAGCCGGGGCTTGTGCAGCACCGTGGCACTATCGCAACCCGAGGCCTTGAGAGCGAGGTCGAGCGTGTCGGTGACGTCCTCGGCGCGCATGTTGGTGCACAGCTTCCAGGCGATGATGTAGCGCGAATAGTCGTCGAGCACGGTCGAAAGGTACATCCAGCCCCACCCGATGATCTTGAAGTAGGTGAAGTCTGTCTGCCACATCTCGTTCGGCCGGGTGGTCTTCGTGTGGAACTGGTCGGCGGCCTTGATCACGGTATAGGCCGGACTGGTGATCAGGTCGTGCGCCTTCAACAGGCGGTAAACCGTGGCCTCCGACACGAAGTAGCGCTTCTCGTCGGTGAAGCGCACGGCCAGTTCGCGGGGGGAGAGTTCGGTCGCATCAAGCGCCATCTCGACGATCTGCTCGCGGACATCCTCGGAAATGCGGTTCCACACCCGGCCTGGCGCACAGGGGCGATCCTCCAGCGATTCGGGGCCGCCTTCGAGGAAGCGATCATACCAGCGGTAGAACGTCCGGCGGGGAATGCCGAGCTTATCCAGCGTGTGCTTGGCGGGCAGGTGCGACTGCTCGACGATCCTGATGATCTCCAGCTTTTCTGCGGCAGGGTACCTCATTCGTCGTCGCCCCCATCCGCGATCATGCTTTTTTTGAGCAGACGGTTTTCCAGCGTCAGATCGGCCACGCATTCCTTGAGGGCACGGGCTTCGCGGCGCAGGTCCTGAACCTCGCCCGTTGTCGCACTGCGGGCGGTGTCACCGGCAAGACGGCGCTTGCCGGCTTCCATGAACTCCTTCGACCAGGTGTAGTAGAGGCTCTGGGCAATGCCTTCACGCCGGCACAGTTCGGCGATGCTGTCCTCGCCGCGCAATCCGTCGAGCACGATGCGGATCTTGTCTTCGGCCGAGAAATGCCGCCGCGTCTGTCGGCGAATATCCTTCACCACGGCTTCGGCAGAGGCCTTCGTCGGCGATTTTCGCAAGGAGGGTTTGGGCTTCATCTGCGTTCCTTCGTCACTACGACGAAGCCCAAACCCTCCTTAAATCTCAACCCATAATCTGTGCCATGGGTGCTGACGCCGGACAATAGCCCTTGGCGGTGTGCGGTTCATCGACCCAGCTGCCACGCGCATAGCTGCCGTAGAGGATGATCTTCTGGATGCGGCCCTTCTTGCGCCATTCATGCTTGGCGAGCGCGAGCCCGTCCTCAAATTCCTCGAAGATGATCTGCACGACGCGCGCGAGTTCGCGCTGCTTGTCGGCGGGAAGATGATCGAGATCGTTACGCATGGTACAGCCACCCTGTCGGACCGATCGCCCGATGGCAAGCCATCGGGCGCGGCGGGTTGATCATAGGCAATAGGAAAGCCTAATTAGAATGCGCGCGCAGCTTGCCCCGTGGCGCGCAGCCCCCAATCAATTACCCCACAGCCTCTAAGCCGACGATACCGGTGAGGAATCAGCCAGACATCATCAAAATTTTGATGGCCGGTCGAGGATGCCGACAAGCGGTAGAAGGCATCGTCATCACAACGTCATCGCTGCGCACCATAGCGGGCCCGCCGTTCCTCCCCTGCGGAGCGGCCCTCCCTGAACTACGACCCCGCCGTGGAGATCTCTCCGGCGGGCTTTTTGTTGGTTTGGGACGGGTTTCGGACCAGCCAACAATGGCGAACCTTGGGACCTAGCCGAATGTCGGCTTTTGAGAGCCTCACCCAAGAAAGCAGCCATTCACGGCCCGTAGGGAAGCCTATCGGCAGAAGCCGCGCTAGGCCCCATTTCGGACATCTGGGCGGATAGGCGTTCACCCTAAAATACCGGTCGCAAACGGTACCTTCCACTTATTGTGAGCGAACGCGTCGCCTCGTCTACGGATTGGTTGATGGTCGAGAATTGAACTCTGTCCTGGTTAAATCTAGGCTCTCCCTCGATCATGATCATTGCAAGGACGCTAGATGACCAGCCAAGTACTTCGCGACGAGCCGGGTAGCGAACTCCGCTTGGTGTCGGACGATGACGGCAGCGAGCGCTATGAGGTGAAATGCCAAGGCATGAAGCTCCAGACATTCGATGCTTTCGAGGATGCGGAGTCCTTTTTCAATCGCTGGGCGCCTGAGATCGCCATAGAGATTGAGCGCTTCGACAAGCGAAGATGATCTAAGACCTGAGAACCTGGGACGCTACCCACTGCAGCAGGAACAACTGGCGCTCGGCGCTCATTGCCGGCCTGCTGGATGATCTTGTCCTCGACTGGCTGATCATCGCTTTCCATCGGCCAAACTATCAAGCTGACGGCCCATTGATCAACGGCATCGTCTAACGACGCGCCAAGAATGTAACCGCAATGGCGACGATGCGGGACTAGTCCAGAGGGCGTGCATAGCCGCACGCCGGATGGATGAACTCACACCAACCTTCGCCTATATAAGGACCGCGGACCGACCCAAGCGTCCGCCGATGGGGGACGATTGAGCGACCGGGACGACATCATCGCAGCAGCGAATGCAGGCACGCTGCCCGAGCTGTTCGTCGAACGGCTGCGCCGTCACCACACCGACGAGCTCGGCAAGGCTTTCCGCGCGACCCTGACCAAACTTCACAATGACGGCACGATCGATGTGCTGGAACCCGCGCGGCGAATCGCGATATCACCGATCAACCAGCACGACTTCTTCACGGTGATGCACGTCTATAGCCAGCTGATCCCGGCGCTCGTCGCCAGCGTCCCGAACATGCTCGCCGCCGTCAAAGCCCTGTCGACGCGCGCCGGCGAGGATCTCGCCTCGGGTATGGCCAATGGCGGCTATCGGACCTGGGCCGAACAGGGCAGCCGCGCTCGCGACACGTTCGAGACAATCAACCCCGAGGATGGTGACGACAGCGCCTATGTCTTCCTGGCGTTGCAGGCGCTGGCCAAGACCGAGCCCGATGCGGCGCTCGACCGCGCGATCCTTTATGTCGGCGGCAATGCGGGTCCGGCGCGGTCGGCCTCAGCCAAGGCGATCGGCACGTTCGATCTTACCGATCCCGACCGCCGTACCCGCGCTACCGACGCGCTCGCCGCCAATGCAGCGAGCGCCGACGACAACAGCCTCGGTCATATCCTCGCGGCGATTTGCGAAATCGCTAAAGCTCATCCCGACACCCACACAATGGCCGCGGCGCTGATCGACGCTAATATCGAACGCACCGGCGACCATGCGATTCACCAGCTATCGCTCGAACTGATGTTCCATGCCGACGAGCTACCACAGGCAATCGTAAAGCCCCTGACTGCGATCATGCACCGTGTTCCGATCGGCAATCGCGGCACGATCCGCGACATTGGCGCGGCGGCGGGCAAGCTCGTCGACAAAAACCGCCTTGATGAAGCGCTGGCGCTGATCACGCCGTTGCTCTCACAGCATGAGGAGCTGACCTCCCTCGAGCCGCTCGGCAGCCTAAACTATCATCTGCTGAAATTACCACCCGACGAACTCGCTCAAACCATCATCATCTGGCTGCTGGCGTGCGACCCCAATCTTGGCCGCGCTACCATGGCGCTGGTCGGCGACCATCATGGCCATGCGCCTCTCATCCTCGATCCTCGCTCCGCAGCCGCCAGCCTCGACGACCCCGAGCGGCTGCTGCTTGCCCATCGGGCGATCGGCTGGCTGTTCGTCCATCCGGTCACTGCCGCGTCGCTGGTGGTCGGCCTGCTCGACGGCGCAGGCGACGCTGCGCAGCGCACGATCGCCGAACTGCTGTTCGATCCGCTGCTGATCAACTTCTCGGGGTCGGTCGGCGACTGGATCGCCGCACAGGCCAAGGCTCCGGGTCATCCATCACAAGCCATCCTCAACGATCTCGTCACTCGGCTCGAGGCTTATATCGAGGGGCTGCGTGAGCCCGGCCGGATCAAGGAACTGCGCCCGTCCGAGCGCGAACGGCTGATCGAGAACCACCGCCAGCATGAGTCGATGCGCCAAGCCTATAAGGCATCGGAGAAAACCTCGATCCTCGCGTCGCTCGCAACGCGGCAGGTGCTGCTCTACGGCACGCGCTCGATCAGCTATTTCAAGGGAATGGGCGGCAAGCAGCAGCGCAGCGAGACGAAGATGCACAGCTTCAGCCACAGCATCGAATCGCCGCGCCTCAACATCCTCGAGCCGTTCGACCTCGACTATATGCTGCGCGTGTTTCGCGCGATGAGAACCGCGCCATGAAACTCGTCATCCGGGAATATCTGGCGTCGCTGAAGGAGCGCGACGAACTCGACGCGGTTCTACCCGACCTACTGACCGAACTGGGCTTCACAGTCTATTCGCGGCCGGCGCGTGGCACGCGCCAATATGGCGTCGATGTCGCCGCGGTCGGCCCCGGTCAGGACGGCATCCGGCGCGTGCATCTGTTCTCGGTTAAGTCGGGCGACCTCGATCGCAACGAATGGAATACGGCGAGCCCTCAAAGTCTCAGACCGTCGCTCGACGAAATCCTCGATCATTATATCGCGAGCCGCATCCCGCCCGAATATGCGAGGCTCCCGATCGCAATCTGCCTGACCTTCGGCGGTGCGATCGATGAGCAGGTCCGCGCCGAAGTGACGGGTTATATGACCCGCAACACCACGCCCAAGATCAGCTTCGAGGAGTGGAATGGCGATCGGCTGGCGCAGGTCATTCTCGACGGCATTTTGCGCGAGGAGCTACTGCCAGCACCGCAACGCAGTCATTTGCGCAAGGCCGTGGCGATGGTCGAGGAGCCCGACATCGCGCTCGACCACTTCCAAAGGCTGTTGCGCGCCATAGCCGACCAGCCCGGTGCGACGCCCGCAGGCCGGCTCAGCCAAGCGCGGCTGATCAACATCTGTCTGTGGATCATGTTTGTCTGGGCGCGCGAGGCCCACAATGTCGAGGCGCCCTATCGGGCCAGCGAGTTGGCCTTGCTCGAGGTGTGGCAATTGCTCAAGACCGACATCGCCAGGACCTCGAAATCTGGCGAGGCCGCCAGCCTAGTTCTGAACGAACTGGCCGAGCTCCATTTCACGATCTGGGATGCGCTGTTCGAGGACAAGATTCTGCCGGCGGCCGAGATCCGTCATGCGATCTCGACAGCGGTCGAAAGCCACGCCGCGCTCGACATCAACCTCAAGTTGTTCGATCTCGTCGGCCGACTGGCGCTGCGCGGGCTGTGGTTGGTGTGGCAGCTTTCGCCGGCGACGGGCCCTGTCGTGCTCGCCAACGACTATCTCAATACGCTCCCGGCCCTCATCAGCGACACCACCCGAGCGACCGTCAACCAGATCGACCGGCTGATCGAGGGGATGATGGCGATCGTCAGCAACAACCGCGCGCTTCTCTCGCCGATCGGCGACTGGCAGGCGATCGATATCGGTCTTGCCTTCACCCTGCTCGCCTGCCGTCCCGGTGCGCATGGCGCGATCGACCAATGGGCCGAGGAGCTCGCCAAGCATTCGATGTTCGCGTTCAAAGCGCATGGCCGTTACCCGATCACCAGCCGTTCCTATTGGGACCTTGTCGACCATCCGTCCGAGCGCAGCGAAGCGTATCGCACCGCCTCTACCGAGGGAAGCATCCTCTATCCGCTACTGGCAATTTGGGCGGCGGCGAGAGGCGAGCAGACGCTGTTCGACGAGATCGCAAAGTTCAGCGAGGACGCCCTTGCACATTGCACGTTCCAGACCTGGCTTCCCGACGAGGACAGCGAGGACAATCTCTATCTCAACCGCGACAGCCACGGGGCGGCGCTAACCGGCATTCCAGTGACCGACGGCACGCGCGACTCGCTCGATTTCATCCTTGCCGAGGCGAAGACCAACAAGCATTATGACCAGCTCACGGCGGTAAAGCTCGGCCATTGGCCGATCGTGCTGACCGCTTGCCGCGCACATCGCCTGCCGGTGCCGCCGCAAGTCTGGCGCGACCTACTGCCCCATGTGAGCCGGCCAGCCAAGGGGACTTAGCCTGCCGGTATGGCGTAGGGCATTATATTCAGGCGATCGCTGTAGCGGTTCAGCGCGTTCAGCTCGCAGATGCGGATTTGGGCGGACCAGCCATAGATGTCGCTTCGCAGAGTAACCGTGGCGCCGAGGCCGCCTTGCGCGGTTGGGGGATGAAGGGCTGATTGCCGCTCGGATAGGGAGCGGCGATG
>NZ_JBVVOJ010000035.1:0-14175 GCF_057063145.1 Sphingobium sp. SG1
CGCCTTGTGGAGAGAGCTTTTGGCATTGGGCCCTCGGCGCTGACGGAGGCCATGGGCATGCTCAACCACCATTTCGCAGCAGCCGCCTGATCGGCGCAGAGCGACAGCCTACCTCTGACTGCCGCCAATCTTTGCAACAGAGCCAGCCCCAGCGGGATCGCGGTGTCGCTCCTGATCTCCACCTCCGCGATCTGCGCGTGCAGTCATCTGCTCTAAATTGGCCATGCGGATTCCTCGGAATCGAAGCGAACACGTCATTGTTCTGCTAACATGAAAAGGACAGCAACCCTAAGAAGTTGCCGCCGTTAACGGCGCTGAAAACGGAAGGGTGAGACAAGGGGATAGCTGGAGTCGAGTCGAAGTCATGTTTAATGATGATGTTGCTGGATGCCGGGTGCTGATCGTCGAGGACGATTATCTCCTGGCGACAGACCTTACCGGACTGTTGCGCCGGGCTGGAGCCGACATCATAGGCCCGGTCGGAAGCGTGCGCGATGCATTGGCAGCGTTTGAACAGTCGCCCGACGTCGCTCTGCTCGACGTGCAACTCGGCGAGGAAACTTCCTTTCCGATCGCCGACGAGCTGGCGCGGCGCGGTGTGCCCTTCGTCTTTGCGACCGGCACGCCTGCCATGATCCCGTTTCGGCATGGAGCCCGCACCGTCTGTGCGAAGCCGTTGGGCGATGCCGCCATTTTGAAGGCGCTCGCCGAAGCGCTCTCGCCGCGCGAGTCCTAGGGCTCCTTCCAACAGGATCGCCTCCCGGAGAGTCGCCGTGGCCGGTGGGGCCTGCCGGAGCCAACCGGCAATGGAGACGTTCCTTCCAAGGAAGGAGAGGATTGTGGGATTGTCTGACGCGCCCGCACGGGATCTCCGGAAGGCTGGGTAGGCGGCCATGCCGGAGGGAACCCGCCATGTGTTTACGGGTCGCATCCACAGCTCTGGCGGCGACGTGATCTTGCGGCTCAAGGACGACCGCGAGTGGCTGTTAACAGGTCCAGACCTAGCGCGCCTTGTCGATCAGAGGGTTGAGGTGGAGGGGGTCAGGGGCGAGGACAATATCCTTCACGTCACCCGCTGCACCTCCACGCCTCGGCTCGGCATTCGTTTCAGCGCGGGAGCAAGCGATGAAGCGGCGTCATGACCAACGATCCCCCTGACGACGGCGCCCTTGCGGCCTATGAAGCCCGGGCACACCATCATGCCGGCACGATCGCGTTGGCGGATGCGACCCTCGCCGGGCTGCGGGACCATCCTGCGCGTGCCGAACTGATGGCTCGCGCCCTGATGCTACGCGAGCAGGCGCAGCGGAACTTGCATGTCATGCAAGCGCTCGCCGCTGCATGGCACCGCGACAAGGCCGAGCGCCAGACGTGGTATGTCCGCTGGGAGCGGGAGATACGGGAACGCTATAGACGATTTCGGAACTAGATTGCGCAGCCGCCGAACGCTTCGATCACCTTTTCCGCATCGATCGGCTTTATGCACAAGGGGACAGCATCGAAACGAGCGGGAATAAAGCTCCTGTCGTAACCCGTGACGAATACGATGAACACCCCGCGCTCGATAAGCGCATCCGCCAGCGGAAATGCGTCTTCGCCATCAAGAGCAATGTCGATCACGGCGCCATCGATCCGTTCCGCCTCGATCAGAGCCAGCGCTTTGGCAAGCGACAGAACAGGGCCGATGATATCGGCACCGGCGTGGTTGAAGGCTCGCGCGAGATCGGTAGCGATCAGATACTCATCCTCAACGATCAGCACCTTCCGTCCGCGCAAGCGTCGGACCGATTCCTGCTCGGATATCCCGGTCGTCATAATCTATGTGAGTAACTGGGCCGGGGCGAAGAAGATAGCGTATTAAAACCCAAGCTCTGAGAGACGATCGCGCTCCCTTCGCGTTGTCGCCTTGGCTGAAAACAGAATATGAAAGGGAACGAATGGAGCGCCTGTTCCCGCGCGCTCTGCTGGCTTGCATTGGCGAAAGTCGAGTGCCGCGACCGCACGAGCTGATGGAGATGGCCGAAAAGGTCCGTCGCGAAGCCTTTCCTCATGAGCATGATTCCAGCGCCCGCCAAATGGCTTTCATCGTCGCGCACGTCGCCATGACCGGCACCTTGGATCGAGAGGATGCCTGCCGGTTGCGAGATTAACGGGTCGGAATGAACGCCGACGCGGGATATCCGATCCCCCTCCTTCGTTCCCGTTAAGGAAGGAGATTAGCATGGCAGACAATACGGCAACCGATGAAACCGATCGCCTGATCGCATCCAACAAGGTCGAGGGAACAGCGGTCTATGATCGCGACGGCAATAAGCTCGGGTCAGTTTACAACTTCATGGTCGATAAGCGCCAGGGCCGGGTCGAATATGCGGTCATGTCCTTTGGCGGCTTCTTGGGGATCGGCGAGGAATATACGCCGCTGCCCTGGGATCAGCTCACTTACGACCCCGATCAGGACGGTTATGTCGTCAGCCTGACCCGCGAGCAGCTTGAAGGTGGTCCCCGCTACCGCGCTGGCGCAGAGCCGACATGGAACCGCGACTATGGCCGCGAGGTCTATGGCTATTATGGGTCAAGCTATCCCTACTGACCGGCAGGGCGGCGGATCACGCCGCCCCGCCTCTATTCCCCCTCAACCTTTCGGTCCTGCATCTGCGCGACTTCGCGCAGGATCGCACCCCAGCAGCCGATTATAAGCCCTTCCTGGGCCGATGTTTCGGAAGTGGCCACCGCATAGAGGCCAAGCGCATTGGCGGTCTCATCAACGGGCGAGATGCCCTTGCGCGCCATAAGCGTGGCGAACACGGCGAGCGCCCCTCCGATCGCACGCACCAGCGCCGGGTCCAAAGCCAGTTCTGGCAATTCGATCTTATCGTGACACGGGCCGACAACACCCTCCGGCAGCTCGTCGCCTGGCTGCATCGGCGGCACGCGCGCGGCGATGTCATGGGCCCATTGCAGGTGCAGCGCCGCCTCGTCCTCACCAGCTTCGTCCAGCAGATTTAAAGCCTCTCTCATCAACAGAATCGCCCGGTTGCGCAGAGAGGCGGTATCTATCATGCGATCTGCTCGTGAAGCAGCGCGGTGGGAACCGCTTCGGCAACGGCCCCGGCATGACCGATCTCCACCGCGTTCTTGCCGGCCCGCTTGACCGCATACATGAGCTGATCGACCGCGTGCATCAATGAGGGCTCGTCGCGCGGTGCGTCCGGCGCGATCACCAGCGCGCCCATGCTGCACGTCACCGGATGGAGCGTTCCGGCCAGGACGAGGGACAAGCGCTCGTGGAGCGCGCGGGCGAAGCGCACCCCTTCCTCGGCCGAATGGACGGGGATCAGGAAGGCGAACTCGTCGCCTCCGATTCGGCCGAAATCATCCTCGCGCCGGATGATCTCACGCGCGCCCCGCGCGAAGGCGCGCAGCACCGCGTCACCAGCGACATGGCCGTGGCGGTTGTTGACGCCCTTGAAATCGTCAAGGTCGAGAATCGCGAGTAGCAGTGATTGGCGAGCAACGTCCGCGCTGTCGAGACGATGGATCGCGCGTTCGCGGAACATCTCCTTGTTAAGCGCCCCGGTCATGCGGTCACGCACGGCCAGGTGGTGTTCGCGCTCGAAGGACTGGCGGAAGCTCAGGACGATGGCGGCGACGAACAGATAGGTGGCGGCGCGCACCGCCATCCTGACGCCCAGGACCGCTATAGGCAGTCGGGACGGCTCGGCGAAATGCGGCACGACAACGAGGAAGGCGGCGACGAGCGCCACCAGGTAGCCGGAGCGGCCCAGCGCCCAGCAGGCGGCGCAGACGATTGGAATATAGAGCGGCGCGAGTCCGATCCCGCGAAAATGCGCATCCGCCACCGCCAGCGCCGCGACGGCGACAAGGACCGCAAACCAGGCGCGTTCTCTCGGCAATGAATGGAGATGATCGGCGATACGGCCGACCGGCAAATGGCTGTTCAAACGGGCGTCCTACTCGATAGCAAAGCTCCAATGCTGCGCGGGTGATCTGTCTCGGGCAGCCGACAGCGCGCTTCCTTTTTGGAAGCGCACAGCCCGGAAACCGGGCATTGCAAACCTGAGACACAGTTCAGGCGCGAACGCCTTTGGGCCAGGGCCTTGGACATACGCGTCCGCTGCCCGGTAGCCTAAGCTCGCCGGCTCTGTGTCTCGGGGAGGTTTGCACGCCTCCGCCCACGTCTCCGTGGGCGCGGCAGCTTTAGGATAAAAACCTTAAGAAATCCATCGGAAGGGCACCGCGCGGATCGGCAAGGCGAGAGGAGCGCACGGCAGACGCCGCTGACATCCAGCCCCGATTTGCGCTATAGGGCGGCCTATGGCCGATGAACGCTTCATGCTCGCATCTGGCGATGGCGATCTGCGCTTCTATGAGGAGCGTGCCCGTCAGGAACGGGCGGCAGCCGATGCTGCCAAAAGCCCTGAAGCAGCGTCCGCGCACCGCCTTCTGGCCCTCGAATATGAGGGGCACGTCCGCGAGCTGCGTGAGCGGAGCACCCTCCAGAATATCGAGCTGCCGGTAAGCACATCTCGCTTCTGATCGGGACGGGAAGTTTAAACGATCTCGTCCTGATCGCCGGCGACTGCCTTAGGCCGGTAAGGCACCCCGATTCGAGTTTCGGCGCTGCCTCGCCGACGCAGCGTGGTGGCGATATGGTGCTCGGCCGCCGCGCGATCGGCGAAGGCGTGATGCTGGGCCTGGCCGTGCGCGCCGATCCGACCCCAGCGGGTTTCGACGACGATCATGCCGAACAGGTCGAGGCTCGCGGTGATGCTATAGCGCCGACGAATGTTGCGGGCCGGATCGAGCGCCACCAGCTCGATCGGATCAGGGAGAGAAAGATTCGCGCCAGACATGGCGCGGAGCCTACAGAATAGCTCCTGCGAAGTCCGACGACTTTTCTGAATCCAGTAGCGGCGGATTGATTCACGAAGTCTATAGGGGTGCCGCTATAGGTTCCGTTCGCCATGCTTGATGATCCTGCCGCTCTCCATCTCGTCCCGATGCGCCAAAAGGGTTCGATCGTTTCCGTCTTGGCAGCCGCGACCATCAGTGCGCTCGCGACCGCCCCGCTTCATGCCCAAAAGTCTGGTATGTCGGTCGGGGTTCAGGCCAAGCCGGCACCCAATGTCTATACACCGCCTCCGCTGCCCTATCCTTATGTCGTAGCGGTCGTGCCGAGAGACGATCGCACATCCCGGCAGCGCTGTTGGGATGACGAAGCGGCGAGGATCGGGGGCACCCTCAGCGATCTCGACCGGCGGACCATCGATTTGAAGTGCAGCCAGCGCTGACGGCCGCGTGCGCGCAAATCAGCGATTCAGCCGATCGTCACGCCTCGCCAGTCCCGCTTCTTTCTCGGCCGAATAGGCCGATCGGCCACCGGCGCGGGCTTGTCTTGGCCGGTCCTGTCGGCCAGCAGCGGCGTCGATCGGTCCTCGATGAGCGCGCGCAGCCGAGCCCGCCCGCGTGCGACGCGACTCTTGACCGTCCCTGGGGCAACACCGAGTCGCATTGCCGCCTCTTCGATCGACACACCCTGGCTCGCCAGCAGCACGGCCTCGCGCTGATCGGGCGGGAGTTCGCTCAGCGCCCAATCCGTATCGCGCAGCCAAATGGCGAGACTCTGGGTCTCGTCCACCCCCAGCATCCGGTCGCGCGCTTCATCGGGCAGGTCCGCATGGAAACGGGCGCGGCGAAGGCCAGTGAGGAAGCTATTCTTCATCACGGTTCGCGTCCAGGCGATCAGGCTGGTTCCGGCCGCAAAGCTGGCGCGCGCGGTCCAGCATCGCAGCATGGTATCCTGCAGGAGGTCGTCGGCGTCCGCACCGCCCCCGGTCAGCCGCCGGGCATAGGCGCTGAGCGCAGCCGTCTGCTCGATCAGTGCCGCCCCGAAATGATCGTCGGCTATGGCAATCGGGGAAACGCGGGCGGGCACATCGGGCGGCATCTCATTCTCCGGACAGGCTTTTCCTGCCCTCAGGTGATATAGGGTGCGCAAGCCGGGAATGTTGCGGGTTCAGCCCATTCGCGGCCCGCTTGGTCCCCTGCCGTTCGATCGAGGCAGCATCCGTGCTATAGCCCCCGAAACAGAATCGGAGAGTGAATGGTGGAGCGCCTGTTCCCGCGCGCCCTGATCGCGTGCATCCGCGATGCTCGGCCGCCGACGCCGAAGGAACTTGCATCGATGGCCGAGAAAATCTGGCGCGAGGCTTTCCCGGGGTGTCCATTTCGACGCGAGCGCGCGATGAACATCGCCCGCGCCGCCCTCACGGGCGAAGCCCCGACCTGCGCCGCACCGCCGGCGGCGTCCTGTGAACCATCATCGATCGGAAGGCGGAGCGCTGCGATCGGCCAACTGCGCCTTTCAGCGCCAAGGCAGCGGATCGCCCTTTCGTCCTTATGATTGTCGAATTGCCAGCTTCTCGGGACATGATGCGCCGGCACGGCGCCAGAATCCCGTGGATGCCAATCTTGGCGGAAACCCTTCCGGGCTCCGTCGTTCTCGTTGAACGAAAGGAGACTGCAAAATGGCAGACACCAACATAGCGACCGATGAAACCGATCGGCTGATCGCGTCCAACAAGGTCGAGGGTACCGCCGTCTATAACCGCAACGGCGACAAGCTCGGCTCCGTCTACAATTTCATGGTCGATAAGCGCTCCGGCCGGGCGGAATATGCCGTCATGTCGTTCGGCGGCTTTCTTGGCATCGGCGACGAATACCATCCGCTGCCCTGGGACCAGCTCACCTATGACACCGACAAGGGCGGCTATGTCGTCAATCTGACGAAGGAGCAGCTCGAAGGCGGGCCCAGCTACCGGGCCGGCCAAGAGCCCGCGTTCGATCGAGCCTATGGCCAGGAGGTCTATGGCTATTATGGATCGAGCTACAATTACTGACATGAAGGAGGGCCGGACCAAGGCAGCGATCCGGCCCCTCCTGGAGCCATGATCGAACGCGTCGCTCGCTTCCTGTATCACGTCGTCGCGGAGTGCGGCGCTACTCCGAGAAGCGAAATCGAGATGCTGCGGGCAGCCTATGCGCTGGTTAAGGTTATGCGGACGCCCAGCGAAACGATGCAGCAGGCCGGAGCGGCCTTTTTCGCCGAGGATGCGCCAGAGGACAACATCAAGGCCTCCGCGATCGTGTTCACGGCCATGATGGAAGCCGAGCTGGATTGCTGGCCGGGCTGGATGGACGAGGGCGAAGAGTCTCGACCCTGATACCGGCGCTGGCCGGACGGCCGAACTCCAAGCTATTCCCCTGCCTTCACCTCGATCGTGCAGCGCACCGGCTTCTTCGCCCTGGTGGCGGACCTGCGGCACGCGTCGATCGGTTCACGGTTGTCGCCGGCGAGCTTCACCGCCGCGACGACTCCCGCCCATGTGTCGGGGCTGTCGGTCATCATCAAATGCCGCCCCGCATCCCACATCGTCGATGCGGCAAGCGTCCGCGTCGCCATGCGCTCGGGCCAATGCCAGCTTGTCGGCATGCTGCGCGCGACGAAGCCGGCGAGCGCCGCCCATATCAGCATCCCCAGCACCAGGCCGCCGCCGCCGAACAGATAGAGCCAGCGGTTCTGCTCGTCGCCGCGCCGCGCCGATCGCACGATACCATGCAGCTCGTTCACCGCGCCGTCGAGCGCCGTTTTCGATGCCTGGGTGTGGCTGCGCAACGTGTTCACCGACTCCATCACCGAAGCGTTTAAACGGCTCCCCATATTCTCCGGGGTGAGCGTCATCGCCGGCTTCTTGGCGAGGCCGTCGATCTGGTGGACCAGCGCCACCAATATCTTCTCGGTGCGCTCAAGTGTCGGCTCGTAATCGGGAATCTCGATCGACTCGCGCGCGGCGGTCAGCCCCTCGATCGCGCTGCGCAGCAACGACACTTCGCCGCGCAGCCGCTCGAACGCCGCTGCCGGGTCATCACCGCCCTGCCGGTCCTCCCGATAATCATCCTCGTTCATCCGTCTCTCCTAGCGGCTCAACCCACGATCGCGGCTGATCCCGAGCTGCTGCGCCAGCTCGGCACTGACCGACCGGCCCCGGTTCATGCCCATCTCAAGCCCCAGCTCGCGCTCACGGCCGCGCAGGATCGATTCCACCTGGGGATCGCGCTCAAGGCTCTTGGCGAGGCCCTGCATCGCTTTGCCGGCCTTCTCCGAGCCCTCACGGTCGCCGGCGCGCGCCAGCTCGCCCCGCTGGCGCTGGAGTCCCTGCCAGCGTTCCACGAACCGGTCGGCGCGCAAGGCGGGATCGGCGCGCACGCGGGCTTCCTCACGCATGGCGTCGAGCATCGGCCCGCTGCGTCCCGCCGCCGCGTCGCGGACCAGGCCGGGATCGCGCTCGGTCGCCGCGATCATGTCTCGAGACGCGCCGGGGCGAATATGCTCGAGCGCGCCTTTCGCGTGCTCAAGGGCGACCTTCTGATGCTCAAGGATGGGTGCGCCCTTCTCCTGCGCCTGGGCGATGGTCTGCGCCGACCGCGCCACCCGTTCGACCGCCTGGGCATAGGCGCGATCCTGGCCGCGTTCGGCGGCCTTCGCCGGTGCCGGCCTCGCCGGCTCGGCCGACAGCTTCAACCCGTCGAATATGCCGCGTTTGGGACTACCGCCTTGGCTGCGCTCGGCCGCCGGCATTGAACGGTCCGATGCGGGCCGGAAGCCGTCGAACATGCCTCGCCGCCGCGGCCCCTCGCCTGCGGCCTTCCCTTCGCCGCGGCCGATCTCTCGTGAATCCTTGGCAGCATGGCGCGCCGATCCACGCTCGGCCGCCAGCCTTTCGATCCCGGCCTTCTCGGGCGCACCCGGCAAGCGGATCTCGCCCGACAATCCGCGCCGATCGGCGAAAGCACGAATCCCGGCGTCGGGATCGCGGCCATAATCCGACGCCATATCCTTCGTCCGCTCGCGGCTGAGCGTGCGGGTGAGCTGGCCCTGATCGAAGTCGTCGCGGCCATAATGGAGCTGCACCCCGTCGCGATGTCGCGACAGCGCCACATAGGCCGAATGGCGGTCCATGCCGGGGGTGGCGAGGACGTGCGCCCGATCGACCGTCACGCCCTGCGATTTGTGGATGGTCGCGGCATAGCCATGATCGACATGGGCATAGTCCTTCAAGCCGAACGCGACCGATCGGCCATCGTCCAGCTTCACCGCCATGCTGTCGGCCGATACGCGCTCGACCTTCCCCAGCGTGCCGTTCTTCACCCCTAGCCCGCGCTCGTTCTTGAGGAACATGATGCGGTCGCCCGTCGCGAACTCGCGCGCGCCCCGCTCGGCCGACACGCGCACATCGTCCCCCAACTCGCCGGCGTCGCGCAGCCGGTCGCGGGCGGCCAGGTTCAAATCCCGAACCTCGGCATTGGTGTGGGTGAGGATGATCCGGGTCTGGTCCGGGGCGGCGAGCCGCTGCGCGTCCCATGTCTCCACCAGCTCCGCACGCGCGAGCTCGCGCGTCTCGGCCGCCCGCACCATACCGTGCTGCTCGTAAGACTGGATCGCCTCGCCGGTTCGGCCCGTCGCGAGCGCCCGGGTTGCGTCGCGCTGCCAGTCCTCGCGCTGCCGGCGTACCTCGCTGATCTCGGCCGCGCCGTGCCGCTCGGCGAGCGCGCGGAACGCAGCGCCCGCCTCGATCGCCTGCAACTGCTCGGGATCGCCGACAAGCACCACCTTGGCGCCGGCGTCCTGCGCGGCCGACAGCACGCGCTCCATCTGGCGCGTGCCGATCATGCCGGCCTCGTCGATCACCAGCACGTCGCGGTTGGTCAGCAGCTCGCGCCCCTGCCCCCACTGATATTCGAGGCTCGCGATCGTCCGCGACGCGATACCCGAACCGCCTTCCAGATTTTCCGCCGCGATCCCCGACAGCGCCGCGCCGCGCACCGCGTAGCCGGCGCGTTCCCACTCGTCGCGCGCGACTCCCAGCATGGCCGATTTGCCGGTGCCGGCATAGCCGACGATGATGGCAAGATCGCCAGACGAGCCTATATGCTCCAGCGCGGTCTGCTGCTGTGCCCCCAGCACCAGGCCCTCCCCACTCCCGGCAGCGTCCAGCCCCCTTGCAAGCGACGCTGCCGGGAGACCATGCCCCGCCCGCTCCGCGAGCCTGTCCGCTGCTTGGCTTAGCCGCTGCTCGACCGCGATCATGTCGCGCGACGTGAACCGCTCCTGCCCTTTCCCGTCCTTCCCCAGCGCCACCAGCTCGGGCGAGGCGCGCACCGCGCTCATGGCTTGGTCGAACTGCTCCTTGCCGTCGCTGTGGCGGTGGACGAACATCGCCAAGTCGCGCGTGGTGAACGTCGCCTGCTGGCGCGTGATCGCGTCGAGCGCGATCGTCGGCTCGGCGATGATCTTCTCGCCATTCTCGCGCGCGATGCGGACATGATCCTCGGCCCGCTCGGCATACTCGCCCCGATCGAGCCGGCGCGATCCGGCCGGCCCGATCTTGTGCTGAGGCTCAAGATCGATCCCCTGCGCCTCCAACGTCCGATGGTCGATCCGCGCGTCTATATCCAGTTCGGCAAGCCGCTCGTTGACATGGTTCGCCCACGCTTCACGCCACCCCTTCAACAACTCCGTGTTGTTCCACTCGCGCGCCTTCTGGCCGAACCCCTCCGGCCCAACTTCGCGCATCGACAACATGACATGCGCGTGCGGCTTGGGCTCGCCATCCTTGCCCATGTCCCAATGCACATTCAGGTCCGCGACCATCCCGCGCTCGACAAACTCCTTTTCGACAAAATCCCGCGCGAGCTGGACGCCCTGCTGCTGATCCATTTCGCGCGGGATCGAGAACTCGACCTCGCGGGCGAGCTGTGCGTCCTTGCGCTTCTCCCCTGCCTCCACCTCATTCCAGAGCACGGTGCGATCGTTTAAACGCTCCGGTGCGCCCTTCGGCAATATCACCTCGGAGTGGATCACGCCCGCCTTGTTGCTGAAGTCGTGGTTCCGCCCAAGCCGCTCGTCGTGCAGCTCCGATGCCGAACGATAGGCCGCGCTCGCCACCGCGCTCGCACCGGTCTGGCGGCTGATGACCTTCGCGGAAAAATGATAGATCGCCATGCCGGTCTGCACGCTACTCTCTCAAGCGCACGTCGGCAACGACGTATAAGCGCGCACTCACACTCTCTGCCGTTCGCTTGATTGACTTGGCCGCATTTTCCGTTGGTTCCGGTTTCCTCGCGCGCAGTCTGTGCTACCATCGGGGCTATCGCGATGGGCTTTTCAGGAGAGGATATGCGCAAGGTTCGGGACTATGACGCGGAACTGAAAGCCCTGAACGACAAGGCCAAGGCGCTCAAGGCTCGCAAGGTCCAGCAGCTCGGCGAGCTCGTCACCTCCACCGGGGCCGACGCGCTCAATCTCCACGTGCTGGCGGGTGCGCTGCTCGCCGCCGTAGAATCCGCCAGCGCGGAAGAAAAGGAGGCGTGGCGGGCGAAAGGCGCGGCCTTCTTTCAGCGACGCGGGCGCCAGGCTACGCTCCGCCCTCGCTATGACGGAGAAGACGGAAAGGAGACTGGCGCAGGCGGTTCGCAGGGCTGAGGCCGGACAGCGCCGCACCGATACGAGAGGCTGGGTCGTGCAACGGAGAGAACGCACCCGTCATCTAATCGAGCTGGGTGGCCTCGTCCAGAAGGCCGGTCTGGTCGAGCTGGCCGACGATGATCGCGCCACCCTCTACGGCGCAATGCTCGATCTCGCCGCGCGCGCCCAAAGCGACGACGCCGGCAACGTGCTGGCGCTCTGGAAGCGTCGCGGCAAGCGCGCGTTCGACGCGGAAGCGGACGCCAAGGATGAGATGAAGGAGGCAGGCGCATGACAACAACCGATGTTGGCGAGTGGCTGATGCGGGGCCATGCCATAGCGACGATCGTGTTCAACGATCCCGTATGGGCCGAACAGGAATATGAAATGCAGCGCGGGGAGCGAGCGCGCGGTGACTATGATCCGCCCCTCCCCGACCATTTCGTTGACGCCCTGCGAGATCGTCAGAGGCGTTTAAACGCCCTCCATAATCGAATGGCGGCCGAAGGCCGTGAGAGCTTGCCTGACGGCGGCAATCCGCAAGGATGGGCCGAAGTCGATGGTAATATGCTGATCGCCGGCCGCTATGCCGATCGTCGCGGCATCCGCTGGGTGCCGGCGTCGCTCATGGCGGAGTTTCAGGTGCTCGCCGAGACACCGCTGCCCTGCTCGGCCGACGCGATCGGAGCGCGCTATGTCTGAGCCATCACGCCTCTCCTGGCAGCTCCTGATGGTCGGCCCCGGCATCGATCGGATCACGCCCGATATTCAGAACAAGCTCGCCTCTCTGCTCGATCTGCTGCCCGCCACCGCGCGCATCACGGTCCAGACCGACGCCGGCGCGGTCGAGGTGTCGCGCGACTGGCCCAGCCACCGCATGGAAACGGTCGATAGCCTGGTGGACACTATCGCCGCCGCGCCGGGTATCGTGCGGCTCGATCTGCCGCAGAACCACTGATCCCGTGCGGATCGTTCGCGCGTTCGGGAACATGATCCGGGCCGGGCTGCGCAACCCGCTGTGGGCGATCATCTCGCTTACCCTGGCTCCTTTCCGGGCGATCAAATATCTGATCCTCGTCGGGATGCTGGCGATCGGCGTGTGGATCGTGTTCGGCCTGCCTGCCGAGCTGATCTTGAAGCACTACGGCTACACCAGCCATGACTGGCTCTATCGCGGCATCTTCTACGTCATCATCGCTGCGGCGGGCTTCGTCCTGATCGGACTGCTGGTCGCGCCGCTGCTCACCCGCTTCGGGCAGGATGATGGCGACGCCACGCACGGCTCCGCCCGCCTCGCCACCCCGGCCGAAACCCGCCCGCTGATCCGAAACGACGGCCTGCTGATCGGCCGCGACATGAAAAGCGGCCGCCTGCTACGCTATTCCGGCCCTGCCCATCTGCTGACGATCGCGCCGACGCGCACCGGCAAGGGCGTCGGCACGATCATCCCCAACCTGCTCGATTATCCGGGGCCGGTCGTCTGCATCGACCCCAAGGGCGAGAACGCCCGCGTCACCGCCCGCCAGCGCCGGCGATTCGGCCCGGTCCACGTCCTCGATCCGTTTGGTGTCACCGGCCTGGCCGGGTCCGCGTTCAATCCGCTCGAACGCATCGACCCGCACGGGCTCGATACCGCCGACGATTGCATGACGCTCGCCGACGCGCTGGTGTTCGATCCCCCCGGCGAAGGGGGCGATGCCCATTGGAACGAGGAAGCCAAGGCGCTCATCAATGGCCTGCTGCTCCATACGGTCGCGACGGAGCCGCCCGTGACCCGCTCACTCGCCACGATCCGCGAAAGCCTCACGCTGGCCCCTGCCGCCTTCGCCGATCTGCTCGCCACCATGCAGGCGCATGGCGGCCTCGTCGCGCGCGCCGCCAACCGTCACCTCGGCAAGTCCGATCGTGAAGCCGCCGGCGTGCTCTCGGCCGCGCAGCGCCATACCCATTTCCTCGATTCACCGCGCATGACGGCCGTGCTCGGCGCGTCCGACTTCGCGTTCGCCGATCTCAAGCAAGCGCCTGTCACGGTCTATCTCGTGCTACCGCCCGATCGGCTCGCCTCCTATGCCCGCTGGCTGCGCCTGATGGTAGCGCAAGCCCTGACGGACCTCGCCCGCGCACCGGGCAAGCCTCCCTCCCCGGTCCTGTTCCTGCTGGATGAGTTCGCCGCGCTCGGCCGCCTCGATCCGGTCGAGCGCGCGATGGGGCTGATGGCGGGCTACGGCATTCAGCTCTGGCCGATCCTGCAGGACGTTCACCAGCTCCGCTCCACCTATGAGCGCCGCGCCGGCACCTTCCTGTCCAACGCCGGCGTGCTCCAGGTGTTCGGGGTCAACGATCACGACAGCGCCAGGCTCGTCTCCGATCTGCTCGGGCAAGGTACGGTCGTATTCCAGACCATGAGCCGCGCCCTCGATGCCGACGAAAGCGGCCTATCCCTTTCGCAGCACCACACCGGCCGGCCGCTGCTCACCCCCGACGAGGTTCGCACCATGCACCCCGATCGCGAGCTGCTGTTCCTCGCCGGCCAGCGGCCGATCATCGCCCAAAAGGCCCAGTCGGCCCGAAGCTGCGATTTTGGTCATCTTGGAGAACACGTCGGGAACGGGCTGGTTGTTGTTGACGAT
>NZ_JBVVOJ010000036.1:0-13397 GCF_057063145.1 Sphingobium sp. SG1
GCACTCCTATATGCCGCTGCTGCCGTCGTCCTCATCAGGCGCATCGCTCGTTACGCATGAGATTCAAGACAGGCTCTATGACACGAGGTAGATCTGAAATGCCGCGATATCCTTGAGGCCAAGCCGATCTGGCGAGCGTCCGCGAGCCTTCATCCAGCGCCAGCGTAATCGACAGTCAGAGCGTAAAAGCCTCGAAAAGCGAGGGGGCGGCTCGCGATCATGTCGCAGGCAAGAAGTTCAACGGGCGCAAGCGCCACATCTTTTCCAATATCACGGGGAATCGTCCAAGCCGTGATCCAAACCGCCGACATTCAGGACCGTGGCGGTGCGCCGCCGGTGCCGGTCGAAATCATCCGGCGCCTCCCCTGGCTTCGCCATGTCTTCGCTGATGGCGGCTAAGCCGGAGAGAAGCTCAAGTGCGCTCTGCACCGCCTTGGCAAATGAACAAGCGAGATCGTCAAGAGGTTCGATACAGTGAAGGGGGTTGCGGTGTTGCCTCGGCGCAGGGGCGTCGAGCAAACGCTAGCGCGGCTGAAACGAAACCGGCGGCTCGCCAAGGATTTCGAACAGAACATCACATTGTCAGCCGCATGGCTCTTAATCGCCTCAATCCAGCTCTTCGCCCGCCGTGTCGCAAGATCAGCAACTCATGACTGATAATTTAAAATCAGACACTAAAATGTCCCCACCGCCTAATGCGCTGCTTGGTTGTGCATGTGAACATCGATGGCTTCATCAATCGAGCTGTAGAAAGTCAATTGACCCTGATGCAGCACCGCGCCGCGCTCGCAATAATTTCGCAATGTATGAGGATCGTGGCTTATCATCAACAACGTGCCGGTTTCGCGGCGATAATGCAAAGCTTCTTCGCATCGCTGCCGGAACCTGTCGTCACCGGCGGCGGTCACCTCATCGACTAAATAACAGTCGAATTCAATCGCCAGCGAAATGCCGAATGCCAGACGCGCCTGCATGCCTGCGGAGTAGCTGTAGATAGGCTGATGAAAATATGGCCCCAGCTGAGCGAAATCCTCAACATAGGCCAGAAGCTGATCGATGTCCTTCTCATATATTCGAGCGATAAACCGCGCATTGTCAGCGCCCGTCAGACTGGACTGGAAGCAGCTCGAATAGCCAATCGGCCAGGAACAGGAAACGCTCCGCTCGATCCGCCCTGAAGTGGGTGACTCGACCCCAGAAATCAGGCGCATCAAGGTTGATTTGCCCGCCCCGTTCGCGCCGCAGATGCCCAGACTGCTTCCGGTGGGAATGTCAAAGGTCAGATCATTAAGGACATCTTTCCTAAACTTCCGAATATGATAGGTTTTTGAAACATTCCTGAAGCTTATCATTGATCGACCATCAATTTGCGGCGCCCATCATAGACGCTGGATATCCGTCGCATAGCGGCGCTGCCAAAACTCAAGACCCATGATTGAGCCAAGCTGAATATATAGACCCGATCCGTCTCAATAGATATCCGCCTTTCAACCGGCCGCCTCATAAAGCCATCGCAGCGTATCGTCGATCGAACGGGGACTCCAGCCAGGCAAGGTCATACGCAAAAGCGTTGCGTCACCGCCCAGCACTTCCACATCGCCTTTGCGCACAAACGCCGGGTTCACTTCGACGTCGATGTGGTGACCGCTCAACGCGGTCAGCTTTTCAATGATATCGCTTATGGAAGAGACATGTCCAGTCGCGATGTTGACGGTCGCCGGTACGGTCGCCGCCATCACCAGACCGGCGTAGGCGTCGGCAACCGAACGCACATCACCAAAGTCGCGGCGCACCCATGTATTGCCAAGCTCAATGACCGGAGCACGGCGCTGGAAATGATCGACGATCTTGGGCACCAGATATTTTGTATCCTGCCCGACACCTGTATAATTGAATGGTCGCGTCACGACGATATCGAGCCGGTCGCCCCAAAGCCGCCCGCCCTGTTCCATCGCATATTTGCTGATCGCATAGTGGTTCGCGGGATTGGGCGCCGCGTCCTCGGCTATCAACCCTTCGGCGTTGGGGCCATAAATCTGGGCGCTCGATGCAATGATACAGCGAGCCCCCCCCTTGTTCCGCGAAACAGCATCGAGGAGATTGAACGTGCCGAGCTGATTGACGGCGTAGAAAGCGGCCCAATCGGAAGTGTGGACGAACGCATGCGCCGCCAGATGAATTAGCCGGTCGAATTCGGTCTCCGCAACGGCGCGATCAACGGCGTCCTTGTCCTGTAAGTCTGCTTTCAGCGCAACCGGGGCCGCCCCCATCTTTGTGAGGGCGGCGGCAACAAAACGACCGGTAAATCCGGTCGCCCCGGTCAGTGCCACACGCATCAGAAGGACCAGCCCGCCGCGTTACGCCGCATATCGGCTTCCACCATCAAGCGGGCGAGTTCTTCCAGTTGAACCGTAGGCGTCCATCCAAGATCCCGTTCCGCCTTCGAAGGATCGCCGATCAGCAAATCGACTTCCGCAGGCCGGTAGAAGGCCGGATTGATGCGGACGCGGGTCTCTCCGCTTTGCGGATCGACGCCGATCTCATTTTCTTCCTTGCCTGACCACTCAAGTGAAATGCCTACCTGAGCAAAGGCGAGTTCGACGAAATGCCGGACCGTTTCGGTCCGGTTGGTGGCCAGCACATAGGTATCGGGCGTGTCATGCTGCAGCATGAGACGCATGCCCTCGACATAATCCTTGGCGTAGCCCCAATCCCGCTTGGCATCGAGGTTGCCCAGTTCAAGCACTTTCGCCTTGCCCTGAGCAATCTTGGCCACGGTGTCGGTGATCTTGCGCGTCACAAACTCGCGGCCACGCAATGGCGACTCATGATTGAACAGGATACCGCTAGTGGCAAAAATATCGAAGCTTTCGCGGTAATTGACCGTCAGCCAATGCGCGTAAAGTTTGGCCACACCATAGGGACTACGTGGATAGAAAGGCGTGTCTTCGGTCTGTGGAATCGCTTGGACTTTTCCGAACATTTCCGACGTCGATGCCTGATAGAAGCGGATATCCTTGTTTATCGTACGGATTGCTTCAAGCAGATAGGCCGCGCCCAAACCGGTAATATGGCCGGTCGTGATAGGCTGATCGAACGACACCCCGACAAAGCTTTGTGCGGCAAGATTGTAAATTTCTGTCGCTTCCGAGGTTTCAATCAGCCGAATGGCCGATCCCATATCGGTAAGGTCATATTCGACAAGCTTGAGTTGCGGATGATTGGTGACCCCAAGTTCGTCGATCCGCCAGAAATTGACCGAACTGGTCCGGCGATAGGTTCCATAAACTGTGTAGCCCCGGTTAAGGAGGTTTTCGGCCAAATAAGCGCCGTCCTGGCCGCTGATCCCGGTAACTATAGCTTTTTTCGACATATACTCGTCCCTGTTGGCTCGCTTCGGCCATAAGACTATTCGGCCGCTATGGCCAGAGGGCAAGTGAACCCGAGCCGTCTGTTTCTTTTGAGGAACAACCGGAGGATCTGCCCCTGCATTGCCAAGCTGCGGGGGATGGCAAAGGCCCGCGTCGCTGCCGCCCGCAAGCTCGCGGTGATTCTGCATCGCACGTGGAGCGATCAGACCGAGTTTCGCCGAGGTAAGGTTCCAAGGGCATCGAAGTCCTGATATACGAACGGGTGATGCAGGAAGAAGCATTTTTCGGTCCGCGCGTCGTGCGCGATCTGGCAGCGTTCAAGCAGGAATGTGACATCATCATCGCCAACCGCATGACGGACGATGTTGCGGATGTAGCGGGCAAGGTCTTTACCCGCGATCTTTTTGAATCGAATTGATCCCGTTTCCTTTGCGGTTCAGGCGATACTGCCTATCCCGCTGCCACGCAGCGCCCTTTCCAGATAGCGCCTGAAAGCCCGCGTCCGACCGGTGGCATCGCGCGCCCGCAGCCAGGCCAGCGCTACGACAGGCCGCCACGCATCGATATCGCTGGCGGTGACGCCGGATGATGCCGTATGGCTTCTGCGCAACTGCCGCGCGGCCCAGTCGCGCCACAGGTTCGTCACCCAGTCGCACGGCCCGATGCCAAAGCGCATCAGCATTTCGGATCGTACCGCATCGGCCGCCGGATGCCCCGCCGCCGCCTTCGACCAGTCGATCACCATCATCCCCTGGGGCGTCATCATGACATTGCCCAAATGGAAATCGCCATGGGTAAGCGCGTCGCCATCTGGCAAGGTCTCCAGATAGGCGATGGCGGCGCTTTGCAGCGCGTTGGGCGCAGGCCCATAGGCAATATCAGTCGCCAGCACTTGCTTCAGCAACCGCAACGCCCCGCCTTTTGCCCGGTGCATAGCGGCATGAACTTCACCCATCTGGTTCAGCGCCCACCCTGCCCGCACCGGATTGCGGCGGATCCAGTCCATAACCGTTACGCCCTCAAGCCGCGGATAGACGATTCCCCGCCGTCCGTTATGATTATACTGCCCGATCGCCGCAGCCGTCGGCACGCCGCATGATGCGGCATGGACAGACGCATCGGCCTCGCGTGCGATCATCTCGTCCGACACGCTGCCTCGGAACAGCTTGAGCGCCTGCCCCCCGCCAATGTCGAACAATTCCGCGCTCGCGCCGCTAGCGATGAATGTATAGGGGACCGATGGCTCGTTCATCAGGGTCTTTTATCAGACCCTGGGGCCATGGTCATGCCGTGGATGGCAATCCTCCCAACGGATGATATCATCCTCTCCGATATGGGGCCCGGCCTGTACCCGGATGGAGACCATTAGAATACGGTCCAATTTCTCGATCCGGTGCGTTGCGCCAACCGGATTTAGGTGGACAGGTTATCCGCCAGAGCCAAAATGGCGCAATTCAGCGTGACCCTGGCGGTGACTTTCACGACGATCCGATGTTCGGACCGATGAGCCATAATGCTAACTTCGCCCATGGATGCCTTCTCCTCTGCTGTGACTTTCGGAAACATACATTGGCACATCCGATGCCGGCAGGAGGGGGGATCCACTCCATCACTTCTCAGTGGAAATCAACAGCCCGGCAGTGGGATTTTGAAATGAGGGCTGTCGATAGGATCGGGAATGGGCAATGTACCAGCATCTTCATGAGATCACCGGCCCAGATCGGCCACGCCCAAACTGCCAGCTGATCCCATCTGACCGCATGATGCCGGATGCCGCCTTACCGATGTTGCGCTCAAGCACGTCGCGCCACGGCACCAACGTGAAGTCCCGCGATCGCTCGACAACAACCAAACTCCCACTTTCCAGATCGACTCGACGTGCGATCTTTCCCTCGACCCGCTCGCCGATCCGCGCGGGTTTGAACCGTTTCCCGATTTCGTCGCCGATCCGCTCGCCGGCGTGCTGCAATTCACGTCTCCGCAGTTTGACCAGCGCGCCGCCCCGGTAGCGAAACCCGGGCTGCTCGTCGTCCGCCAGTTGCTGCTCGACCAGCCACTGCCGCCGCGCCGCGAGCGCGGTCCGTACCTCCCGCCCATATCCCACGTCGCGCACTGCGCCATGACCACCTTCGGCAAGCGCGCGATCAAGCCAGGTCGGCGCTTCCTTCCCTGCCAATTCGTCGACCGGGGACCGCGACAGCAGTTCCAGCGTGACTGGCCGGTCGCGCTGCTGGGCTCTCGCATAGGCATCGGCGCGCGCAAGATGATCGACGGTTATCGTCCAGCTTCCATCAGCGAGGCGCTCGGGTCCGGTGCCCGCGCGCCGCATCGCCTCGAGCCGCCGGACATGGCTGGTTGCGAACGCCTCGCTGGCACCCGGATCGTGCGCCAGGTGCAGGTCGATCGAGTAGCGCCCGCCATTGGCGCGGGCGACCGCATCGACGGTGCGATCAGCCTGGGTCGCCTCGATCCGCGACGGCGCGACCCGTATCGTCGATCCTTCGGGAACCGATGGCGTGGCATCGCCCCGGCCTATATCGACATAATGGACCCGGCCATCGATCCCGTCGACCATCAGGTAATGCCGGTCGCGATGCTCATCGGAAAAGCCACGCTGGATCACCCGTCCGACGATCGGTTCTCGCAGGTCATTTGACACGACCTGCTCGACGCCGGCACGGTCAAACCTGCGGGCGGTCAGTTCTCGCTGCATGAGGCGGACGATGTCGCCCCGCTCACCCATCCGGCGAAGCGTTTCATCCAGCCCCTCGGCCAGCCTGTAGCGCCCGCCACCTACATCGTCGGCCAGGCCCATCGCCTTGAGCTTGCGCAGCCGTCCCGCCGCGACCGACTGCTGGAAGGGATCGTTGTCGGCCGGCGACACCGTTCGGTCGACGTCCATGCGGCGGACCAGCCGGCGGTCGATCGACGTCAGCCGTTCCCGGTCGACATCGTGGCGCAGGCGCGCCTCGATCTCACGGTCGGTACGAGGGCCGAGATCGAGCGTCACAAGCTCTGAGGCGCGTTCGCGAAATCCGTGCGAAATATACTCCCGCGCGATAACCAGATTGTCGCCCTGGTCATCGACCCCGCGCAGCACGATATGGGTATGCGGACGCTCGGTGTTGAAGTGGTCGACCGCGACCCAGTCCAGCTTCGTGCCGAGGTCCTGCTCGACCTGGGTCATCAGTCGCCGGACATAGGGCTTGAGGTCGGGATATTCCGCGCCGTCCTCGGCCGATACGATGAAGCGAAACTGATGGCGATCGCCGGCGGTCCGCTTCAGGAAATCACCGCCATCTGCACGGTCGGTTTCGGGACCGTAGAGTTCGCCCGGCAAGCCCTCGCGGGTCACCCCGTCGCGCTGGATGTAGCGCATGTGCGCGCGGGCGGCCTGGCCGCCCTTGCCAGCCAGGCGGATCAGGCTCGCCTTCACCACGGCACGGCGCCCGCGAAAACCCGCGAGCCGGTCGCGGCTCGACAGCAATCGCCCCATGCTCGCGCCGCGCCCTATCC
Source organism: Sphingobium sp. SG1 (assembly GCF_057063145.1). Lineage (NCBI taxonomy): Bacteria > Pseudomonadati > Pseudomonadota > Alphaproteobacteria > Sphingomonadales > Sphingobiaceae > Sphingobium > Sphingobium sp. SG1. Next base: position 6,888 of record NZ_JBVVOJ010000036.1, read on the forward strand.
GACTGCCGTCGAACCGCCGCGAGCGCTGTCCGCCTTTGGCCCCGGTCTTGATGCCCGCGAGACGCGAGGCGGCAAGGATGCGTCCGCCATATTTGACGACCTTCTTGCCATCCTTGCCGCCCTGGCTGCCGAGCCTGGGGGTGAAATCGTCGTCAGGCATTACAACATGCCCCAGTCTCGCGATTTCGGGGAGAAGATGGCTGATTTCCGCCATTCTTGCCCTTACTGTCTCGCGGTAGCGATTGCCTGTCTCGTGAAAAAAGGATGTGCAGACAAGGGCTTGGCAGGGGTCGCGAGACACTGCCTTTATCTTGTTTCCCCTTCATCCCTTTTCCCTTCTCCTTCCGCCTCAAAAAAGGGGGAGAGACGCCGCCGAACCGACGCCGCCTCTCCAGCCGAACTGTCTGTCGGTCAGTGCCCGTGGAGCATCCCATCGCGCGCCTCCGTTCGATCCAGGGCGACACGGCACCCGGTCATGCCATGGGCATTCCCCTCGCCATCCACGAGCATGATGGCAGTGAACCACTCCCCGTCGAGGCACCCACAGATGGCGACCCGGTACAGTTCCAATCCTGCGTCATCGTGGGCCTCATAGGCGCCCAGCCAGCGCTCCCCGCTCCGTGCATCCCACCGAAAATCCACCTCCTCGGCCTCCAGGAAATGACGCGCCAGGCCTTCCGCCGCGCCGCGCCCGAACTCCCGCTCCAGCCCTGCGACCAGCGCCGACACGACCTTGTCATTGCATCCGGGAAACGCCGTTTCGATGTGCTGAACCATGCCCATGATGACCTCCTTCGCTGTCGTTCCCATCATCGAGAACGGCGTTTCGAGGACGGCTGGCGCAGCGGCTGTCAGGGCCGATGAGCGAAGCGAAGAGCCGCGAAGCGGACGCGGGGGGAACCGATTTGCGCAGCAAATCGGGGGGTACCCGCGGGCCTTGAGAGCCGCTGCGCCAGCCGTCACACTGGGTCTCTCGAGACGAGCTTCCTCCCTCTCGCGGGCACGCGACCTCACGTCATTGCTCCTGCGACAGGGCGACAAAGAGTGACCCCTTGGGCTGCGCATCGAGTCTATCGGAAGGCGGCGATGCCGGTATCTTTCGGACGGCGAAGAGTCCCTCCACCGGCCGCGCCGTTGCGGGCACCCGGTCGCTTTCCTGTGTGTCCGGTGCGACGCTGGCGAGATAGCCGATGGTCTCGCGCGGAAGGCCAGCGCGACCTGCCAGATAATCGGCATAGCGCGCTGGCCCCGCATTATAGGCCGCGAAGAGCCCCGGATAACCGAAGCGGTCGTACATCAGGCGGAGGTAGAAGGTGCCTGCGAGGATATTGTCGCGCGGGTCGTCCGGATCGACGCCAAGGTTGAGCCGCGCGCGCATGTCCGACCATGTCCCGGGCATGACCTGCATCAGTCCGATGGCCCCTGCCGACGATCGGATCGGACGTCCGCCCTGGACGGTGCGGCCCCGGCTCTCGGCCTGCATCACGCGCTCGATCCAGGCGACCGGCACCCCGAAGCGCCGTGATGCCTCGCGGATGTAGGGCCGCCATGTGGCCACCGTCGATGCAGGCTGCCCGGCCGATGACGGACCAGTGGACTGGGCCGATATCGGCACCGGCGCGGCGAATGCGAGGGCGGCGAGTGTCCACTTCAGCGGCGCCATAGCAGCTGCGCCTTGCCGATGAGATCGGTGCCTTCGCTCACCCCGACATAGCGCCCGTCGAATGAATCGGCACTGTCCATCAGCAGGAAAAGTTGCCGCCGCCGGAGCATGCGACAGCCCTGCCAGGATGGCATGACCCGCCCCATGGCATCGAATTTCTTGCGCCTTGCTACCGGCCGTCCATTGACGAAGACTTGGTCGCCGAGCGCGCAGACCTCGTCGCCAGCCTCGGCCGCGACACGCTTCACGAGGGGGACGTTGCGGGGGAGATAGCGCCGGGCCGCAGCGAGTAACCGGAAGGGTTCGGGCAGGCGCGCCACCACCATGTCGCCTGTCATGACGGGCGCACCGGGACTGACCCAGTAGAGCCCGATCGGGGCGCTCGCACTGGCATTCCAGAGCAGGCGCGGTGTCGGCGGAAGGATCGCCGCGCCGAGTACCAGACCCGCGCCCAGCCCGACGAGGAAGAAGCGCCAGCGGCGGCGGCGCTGCACTTCCTTGCGCAGGCGAAGCGCCTCGCCCCAGGCGAGCAGCGGCGCGTCCTTGAAGCGACTGCGACGGCCGCTCATTTGGAAAGTCCCCGCGCACTATGTTCGCGCGACCAGGCATCGAGATCGTCGATATGATATTGAACGTAGCGGCAATGCCGGCGGAACACCGGCCCCGTGCCAAGGCGTCGCATCCGCCGGAGCAGCAGCCCGGAAATCTTGAGATAGGCCGCCGCCTGCTCGGTATTAAGGAAGGGCGAGCCGCGCTTGGCGCGGGTCGCCCGGGCGATCTGGTCGTCGTCGTCCATGATGAGCCATCCTTTCGATAGAGCGACCCATGGCGATGGGTTCGCGATATCGAGGATGGCGGGCGGGATACCGGGCCGGGAGTGTCGGAACCGGCAACGGCGTTTTCGACACAGCATGAATGCCCCCGCGTCGGGTTCGGCGCGGGGGTCGTGGACTTCAGCGGGACCAGATGAGCTTGTGCTCGTCCTTGTCGCCCAGGGTCAGCGTCGCGTAGATCGGCGCGGGAAGCGATGGATCGTCGAGCTTGAGGCTGAGATATTCGGCGCCGGTCTCGCGGGCGGTCTTGGTCCAGCCGGCCCCGAACTCGACGCCGCCGGCACTCACGCGGTGGTCCGGGGCCTTGTCGTGGTCGCGCTCGACCGGCCGGATGGTGGCCTTGACGCGAAGCGTGAGGGTGCGGATTTCCCCGTTGTAGATGCCGTCCTCGTTGCGGGTGAAGCTGCCGATCTGTGCCATGATATGTCTCCTTCTATAGCCCGAGTGCCGCCCGATGCGGCCTCGATGGCGGTCGATCGGGCGGCGTCGCGCTGCCGTGCACCGGGACGGCCGCCGCGGGAGCGAAGGACGGCGAAGCGCCTGTTTCTTGGTTGCGCGAGGAGCCCGCCAAGGCGGGGAAGAAACTGGCGCGAAGCCGTTGCTCGGACAAGGCGCGCACGCCGCCAGACCAGCCTTCAAGAGAGGCCAGGGGCGGCACGAGTCATCGGAAAAAGGAGACCCTTGCTGGCACGATCCAGGTCCGAACCACGTGCAGGATGAGGCCATCGGGGAATTCGCCCTATCGCTTCGCCCGCTGCCAGCCTTTCCGCGTCCTAGCGCTCGACAAGTTCCCGGCGCAGCGTGGGGACCGTGGCGCAGGCGGGGCTGCCATCCCTGGCGGTGCCGCAAATGGTGGTGACGATGATCCCGCCTCCCGCCGCGCGCGCCAGCAGCGCCGGGTCGATATCATGGATGTCGACCTTCATCCGGCGGGACCAGGGCGAGGCATGATCGCCCGCCGCCTGACCCACGCTCACATAGACGAAACGGCGCGAGGGACCTTCGCGGCAAACCTGGTCACCGAAGAATTTGGAACCCGTCCCGACCCGCACGGCGAAGTCGAAGGCGAGCGGTTCGCCATCGCCGGACCTTTGCGGATCAAGCGGGGTACCGTCCCTGGATTGAAGGCTGTGCCACACGCCGGGCACCGGCCGGTCGATGATGATCCGCATCGCGATTTCCGCCGTGTCCGCGCGCTTCATCACCGCTCTCCCTGTTCGCGCGCGTTCCGCCCCCGAAATCCGCGCAGCCGTCATAATGCGCCATGCGAGCCTGTACCGGCATGGATGGAGACGAAACAAAGCCGCGCGGCCGAGCCCATCGGGCGAGGCCGCGCGGCGCGATTTTCCAGCATGTGGCGGGCGGGCGCGATCGCTCCCGCCCGCCTTCGTTCATGCCGCCCGGGGCAACGGCGTCTCCCTCCCTTCCTCTGCTTCCGCCGGGCAATCCCCAGCGCTCATTTGGCGCGCGGCGACGACCTTGGCATGGGCGGCGACCGTGCCGACGCCACCTCTCTGCGTGTAGGCAGAGGGCGGGAACTGCATCCAGCGCGGCACCCAGCGCTCGACCTTGTCCCGGCCTTCCGCGCCGTCGAGATGATCGGCGATGATCCGCTTCAGGGTCTTCGCCTTCTCGCCCGCATTGGCGCTTGCGACGGTTTCACCGGCCACTTCCGCCGTCATCCGGCCCAGCAGTTCGCGGTCGCGCAGCAGGGAAAAGAGCGCTTCGTCGGCCTGCCACCAGTCGGCCATGGCGATCCCGACCTCCTCGCCGACCGCCTCGACCGCTGCCGAACCTGCCGCCAATGTCTCGCCGATGACGACGGCAAGGACGCGCATCACCACCTCGTCAGGCAGCGCGACAAGACGCAGGAACAGCCCCGCCACGCCATAGTCATCGCCATTGCCGCCCGTAACGCAGGGCTCTTCGGCGGCAAAGCCAAGCGTATCCAGCACCACGCGCCGTTCCGCGTCGAAGACCGCCTCGCCCCGACTTGTCTCGATGCTCTCGCGCACCTCGTCGTTGCGCGTCGCCTGCGGTTCGGGACGGACGGTCCATAGAGTCGAGCCGACGATGGCGTGCGCCACCATGAGCCGGAGGGCAAGCGCGGGGCGACCGATCAGCGCAGCGCGAACGGCTGCATGACGGTGCAGGTCGACATAGGTCTGGAGCGTGGATGTCAGTTCGCCCCGCTGGACCTTGGGCGGCGCGGCGGCTTCGCCGCGCTCGATCCGGCGGGCCTCTGCGCGGGTGACATAGCCCTCATGGAAGGTCACTTCGCCGGAGCCGCGCACATCGACATAGACGCGCCCGCCCTTCCGCTTCGCGGCCTTTTCATATTCCCACGAATGGAAATGCTCGGCAGGCGGGACGATGACCACATCGGCCCAGCCCTCTGCGAGATAGGCTGCGCGCGATGCCTCGATCGCCGCATTCTGTGCCGTCCAGAAGGCGTCGGGATCGGCGAAATAACGATCCTCGCCGAAGAGATCGGCCACCATCGCCCCGCTGAAACCATCGATGTCGAAGAGGGCGAAGCGGGCCGGGATCGACTGCCCGCCAAAGAGCCATGCCTTCAACTGATGGCCGGTGGGGACATAGGCGTCGGGGTCGTCGAACAGGGCCAGCCAGGCCTTTTGCTGGCTCTTGCTCGCCAGTGTCAGGTGCCGGACGGTGACACGGTCGATCCGTTCGGCGCGATAGAGTTCGCGGATGCGCGGCAGCAGGTTGCCGAGCGCAAGGACGCGCCGGATGGAGAGTTCGGGCAGGCCGAAGGTCATGGCGATCTCCTCGACCCCTCGCCCTTCCCGCACCAGCCGGGTGAAGCTCTCCCACTGGCGCACTTCGTCGGCGTCAAGCCGGGCCATGTTCTCGATCATCGAGGCCTCGATGGCGGCGGCATCGTCGCCATCCTCCATGATCGTGCAAGGCAGGAGCAGCGCGTCGGGATCGATATCGCCCGCGTCCCGCCGTTCGTCGGCGACGATGCGGCTTGCGTGGAAGCGGCGGCTTCCAGCGATGATGCCGAAGCGGCCTTCGGTATCGGGGGGACGGACGAGAAGCGACTGTATGACGCCGCGCGCGCGGATGGTCGGGAGGATGTCGGCGACGTCCGGCGCCTTGCGGCCAAAGCGCATGTTGGTCTTGTCGACATAGAGCCTGTCGAGCGGGATATGGTCGAGTTTCATGGGTCATTTGCCTTTCGTCAAAAGGTGCTGGTCGCGCTGTTTGCGATGCTCAGGACGTGACCGGCACTGAGGGTGGCGGCATGACGCGCCGCCTTGCGTCATCCGCCGTCAGGACGGTGGAAGATCAGGGTCCGCAACCGTCTCGCCCGAATCCGGGCCATGGCGGCGGAGCATCGCCTGCGCCCAGAGGATCGAGCCGGACCGGCGCGACCATGTGGCCCAGACGGAAAGCGGATGAGCCGTCTCGAAAGCGAGATCGCGCTCGATGGCCATGCCATAAGGCAGCGGGATGGCAGCGATTTCCGAGAGGCTGAACGCGCCGAGTTCCGGGCAACCGAAGCCAAGATCGACAACGCCGAAAAGCGTATCGCCATCCTCGGCGAGTTCGCTCGCCAGCCATGTCGACGCGCCCAGCGGGTTGAACAGCTTGAGAAGGGGCACGAAGTCCGGTTCGGCAAGGCCGCCGCGCAGGGCGATGCCATGGCGAATGGCGTTCGCGCGCAGTGCCTTGCGCAGGTCATCGGGAAGCAGGATCATGCTGCGATCCTTTCCTCGGCGCGGGCGCTCTCGACCTCGCGATGGCGGGACAGCAACCAGTCGGCGGCCTTGGAGGCAGCGCTGGCGGCGCGAAAGATGGCGCGGTTGTCCTCGCGCAGGACATCGAGCCACGCGCCGAGATAATCGGCGTGACGAACGGTCGGGACGATGCCGAGCGCGGCGCACAGGAAGGCCGAGCCCATTTCGGCGACATATCCTGACAGTCCAGCCCTAATCTGACTTCCACCGCCAATTTTCCGGACGCGCGTCATGCCGCCAACTCCTCGGG
>NZ_JBVVOJ010000037.1:0-12906 GCF_057063145.1 Sphingobium sp. SG1
AGCGAGCCTGGTAGATCGCCATGTTCAATCTTTGTTCTTCAACATGGCCAAAATCGCAGCTTCGGGCCGACTGGGCCCAAAAGCTGCGCTACTATGCCGATCGCGAGTTCGCTGGCCGGTTCGATCCGGCCTGATTCATATAGGCTTCGGGGATTTAGGAACAAACCTTCGGGGTATTGGACACCGTGCGGGGTTTTAACCCACCATCTTCATGCCCCATAAGACCGTTTAAACGGCACTGATATTCAATCGCAATCGTTTGTATATCGCTCCGCGTGCATCCGCGAAGCATCACGATGGCGAGCCAGGCGCGTTGCCGTGTGCGAACGGTGAGTTTTGGGGTATGGGCTCACCGTTGGCGGGAAGCCTGCCGGCCTCGATCGGTGCGGGGATCTAGCTTCGGCCGATCGACGCCTGGAAAGGGCAGCAGCGGCCCGGAGGCGAAAACCCTCCCTTCCCCTGTCAGCATCCCGGAATCGCGCTCAGTGGCCCGGAAATCGACCCCAGTGCCGACATTTCCGCGTGCCCTGCCCTCTCCGGTGGAGTGCCGCGCTCTCCGCATGGCTTTCTGGAAAGCCAATTCGATGGTTTGGTTAAGTGCTGGGCATGAAGTGAAAGCGGGATGGTCGAGCTGGGCGTCTAAGAAAGACTTGTCGGCGTAGCCGACACATTTGCATCCGGGGGATGCCGGGTGGGAGGATCGCGTTAGCGATCCGGGGCGGCCGGAGGCCGCGAGCCGGCGGGGGCGAAGCCCCCAAGAGGCGGTGCTTTTTTCTTCCTTCTCGTCCTCGGTGCGGATGGGCGGGAGTTATCCACAGGCAGGGCTACCCCAAAACTCACCGTTTGCCTTCTGATTCAAAGATTCTTCTTAGATTCAAGATTCGGGGGTGCGCAAACCCGTAGAAAACCAAGGAAAACGGCCTCGAAAAGTGAGTGTTGGGGTCGAGTCGCGTGAGTTTTGGGGTAGCCAAAAGTGAGCTTTGGGGTCGGTTAAGGTGAGTGTTGGGGCAGAGTCGGGTGAGCTTTGGGGTATGCCCGCTCGCGACGGTGAGTTTTGGGGTAGCCCCTCCCCTGCGCGAACGGCGAGCCGGACGATTTGCATAACTCACCGTTCGTTATTAGGGTGAGCCGATGCAAAGAGTCTCCTCACCGTTGGAAGTGATCGCATGACGCAAGCTGTCCTGGCCGATACTGCTCGAACATTGACGCAGCGCGGTCGCGGCAACCCGTTCGATCCCGCCAATTACGGCGAAATCGTCAAGCCCGGCGAGCTGGTCGATATTGTCGAGCTGTCCCCGCTCACCTTGGTTGATCGGCGCATCTACAACCTGCTGATCGCCAATGCCTGGGATCGGATCGGCGAGCCGGTCATTCATCGCATCGCCAAGTCGGCGCTCAAGGGCACGCACCAAGGCAACGAGCGCATCGAAAGCTCGCTGCTACGCTTGATGGGCACGATCGCGATCGTCACCATCCGCAAGGCCGGTAAGAGCTTCAAGCGGCGTGTCCAGCTCCTCGGCCCGAGCGACGAAAGCCTCGAAAAGGACGGCTTCCTCCATTACCGCATCCCCGAGGAGCTGATCGAGATACTGCGCAACAGCGAGGTCTATGCGCGGCTCAAGACGCAGGTGATGTATTGCTTCGAGTCGAAGTACGCGCTCTGCCTCTATGAAATGATCGAGCGCCGCATCGGGCTCGAATATAAGCAATCCGAAGAGTTCACCGTCGCCGAACTGCGCGGCCTGTTGAACGTCCCCGAAGGCAAGCTCGAACGCTTCGCCGACTTCAACAAATACTGCCTCAAGGTAGCGGCCGACGAAATCAACAAGCTCTGTCCCTTCTATGTCGAGTTCACCCCGATCAAGAAGGGCCGCAAGGTCGAGCGGGTGTCGATGATGTGGCTGCCCAAAACGTCCAGCGGGCGGCGCGACGCGCAAAACCTGATCGATCAGCACAGCATCGTGCGCCGCGCCAAGCTGCGCGGCGGCATCCCCGAAATGCCGGTGCTGGTGGATTTCACCCTGCACGCCGCCGAACGGTGAGCCCCTACCCCAAAACTCACCGTTCGCGCGCTACGGCCGCCCAGCGCCGCCGGACCTTGCCTCGCGCCCTATCCCTCGCCGGCGTCTAGCGCGCGGCTGACGGTGAACTGAATCCACGCGCTGCGGCTGATCCCGCGCCGTTTGGCCGCCGCATCGACCTTGGCGAGAAGCGCGCGGTCGAAACGCAGCATCACCGGCGACTTGCGCGGCTCGCTCCCCTCCCCCGCTTCCTCGGCCGCCGCGATCGGTGCGGCCGCAGGCTTGGCCGCGCCGGCGATGAAGGCGTCGGCCGCCGCGTCATCGGCCGGAGACTTCGGCTTGCTGTTCGGTTTACGGGCGATAGCCATCGACATGCACTCCGATATTATCGTGATATACAGACGGCAGCGATCAGCGCCGTCAGCTCATCGATCGCCTTGGGGTCGCGCGGGCTCTGCTCAAGGATCGCCCTGCCCTCGGCCGCCGCGTTCGGGAACGCCTTGCGCCGCACGATCGACGTCGGCAGCACCTCGATCCCCTCGATGTCGCCGATCATCTCCAAGGCCGCCTCATTGTCCGCCCCTTGCGCATCCGCCCCGTTGAGGATGGCGACGGCGCGCAGCCCCTCGTTGATCTCGCGCGCCTCGGCGACCAGCGCCGCGACCTGATCCAAGGCCCACACGTCAAAGCTGCGCGGCTGCACCGGGACCAGGAGCGTGTCGGCGACGGTGAGCGCGGCGCGCAGCGAGCCGGTGTCGCGCCCGCCCACGTCGATGATGATGTCGTCATATTTGCTGGCGAGCTGGCGGACCTGGCTGCGCAGCGCCGCGCCGGTGAGCGCGACGGCAGTATAGCCGGCCTCGCCCAATCGCTCGGTGCGAAGCTGGGTGAAGGTGAGGGCGGTGCCCTGCTCGTCGCCATCGACCAGCAATAGGTCGCGACCGGCGAGCGCCAGCGCGACCGCGAGGTTGACGGCGAGCGTGGTCTTACCGACGCCGCCCTTGGTGTTCCCTACTGCCAATATCATAGCGCCCTCGCTGTGCGTGCAATCGTTAATCGCTCCGGCATGATCTGTCCATCATTGTGATATACAGACGATGCTCACTCCTCCGGCTTGGGATCGTCGTCGTCGAGCGGGTCATGCTGCATCGGGCCATGCCCCTCGATCGGGCAGAGCGGCGCGCCGGCCTGTTCCAGCCATTTGCGCGTGGTCCTGACCGTATAGCCGCACGTCGCGCACTCGCATTTCAGCAGCCGGGTCGTCTGCTTCTTGGGCGCGGTCGTCTCGCCGGCGGTGTCGAGGCGGGCATGGGGGAGGGGGCCTGCCGCATCGAGGATCGGCGTCACGGCCATCAAGAACGCCTCGCCGGGGGTGGTGGCGCGCATCGGTCCGACCAGCCCTAGACCGACAGCAACCCGTTTAAACGCCTTTCCATGCCCCGCCGGGATGCCGACAGCGGTGTGGACCAGCTCGTGCGCGAGGATCGCCGCGATCTGCGCCGGCATGGCGTCGGGCGCGTGCGCGAGGTCCGGCCGGATGAAGATTTCAAAATGGCCGTCCGCGCTCCGCCGGTTATCCCAGCACTCGCCGATCGCCTTGCCTTTCGCGCCCCGACTGGTGAAGCCGATCGCGACGCGCACGCGCGCGGGCAGGGGAGCGTCCAGCGCCGCGAACAAGGAAGCCATGCCCAGCGCCACACGGTTGAGCCAGCTCTCGCGGTTGTCGTCGGTCATCGCATTTGCTCCTTCAAATCGCCCTGCAGGGGCGATGGCCTCGCCATCGCTCCGAGTTCGCGCGGAGCAGCGGGGGAGAGGGGGGCAGCGAGAATCTGACGGGGTGGTGCGGGCGCAAGGAGCGCGAGCGACTGAGCCACGGCCCGGCTGATTGTCGTTGCTGGGGGGAGGGGGCGGCGTCCCCCTTCCACCGCCAAGCCAATGGATCTCGCCGGTAACACCGGCGGCAGCAGGGCGGGGGCTCGCCCCGGCCCTCACGCGAGGATCGTCACGCGGATGCGCCGAGACGCCGGCACGGCGGCTCGGTCGGAGCCGTGAGGCGGAGATAGAGCCGTGCCCGTCAGGGCCGCGCCCATGCCAAGGATCGCTGTTGAATATCGTAATGATATATACATGATATCACATCGCTACCCATCGTCTGCCTTTGTCTATGCAACGCTTGCACCAGTGCATTCCTTGCACTACATAGAGGCATGGTCACGATGCATCGCGGTCCTCGCTGGAAGATTGCGGTCTACGGTCGCGATCATGGCGTGCCGCACTTTCATATCGAGGGCGTGGAGTTCCGCTGCTCGGTGTCGATCGCCGCATTCGAGGTGATCGTGGGAACGGTGCCGGCAGCGGTGTTGAATGACGCGCTGGAATGGGCGCGCCCCAATCAGGCGCTGCTCATGCAGACCTGGCAGGAGTTGAACGGATGAACGTCGCCGACAAGACCCGCACCATCGCCGACGTGCGAGCGATCGGGCCAGGATCGCTGCATCTGTCCTGGTCGGACGGGACGGCGACCAATCTCGATCTTGGCGCTGTTCTTGCCGACCGCGCCTTCGCCGCGCTGCGCGATCCGGAAGAGTTCGCCAAGGTCGAAGTCGGCGATTGGGGGCATAGCCTGGCTTGGCCCTCGGGCGCCGAGCTGGGCGCGGATGCGCTGTGGCTCGAAACGCTGTCGGCAACCGGGCATGGCGACGTCCGTGCGTTCCTTGAATGGCGGCTGCGCCATGCCCTGTCGCTATCGAAGGCGGCCGACGCGCTGGGAGTCTCGCGCCGAATGGTCGCCTATTACTCCAACGGCGAGAAGAAGGTGCCGAAACCGATTTTGCTGGCGTGCCGGGGCTGGGAAGCCAGCAACGGGCTATACCAGGCGGCCTGACCAGCATGAGGGCGATTTTCATCCGGCACGGCGAATCCACCGGCAACGCCGGCGTGCCGTGTCACGATCTCGCGGCGATCGAGCTGACGGAGCGCGGCCACGAACAGGCGCGCCAAGTCGCGGCGAGCTGGGCGCAAGCGCCCGCGCTCATCGTCACGTCGCCCTATACCCGCACCCGGCAGACGGCCGCGCCGACGATCGCGCGCTTTCCCGGCGTGCCGGTGGACGTGTGGCCGATCGAAGAGTTCACCTATCTGCAACCGGCGCGCTGGAACGGCACGCGCAGCGCGGAGAGGATGCCGCACCTTGAACGCTATTGGCGCGAGGCCGATCCTGATTATTGCGACGGGGAAGGGGCGGAGAGCTTCGCCACCCTGCTCCGGCGCTGCGAGGCGGCGCTGACGCGCCTAGCCGCCATGCCTGCGGACTCGCTGGCCTATGTATTCGGGCATGGGCAGTTCATCCAGGCCGCGCGCGCGATCGTCGCCGACACCCATCTGGATGACCGGGGCAAAATGCTCGGATTCTGGCGCAAAGGCGAGCCGCCCGTGATCGGCAACGCGGAACGGTTAGGATTTCATTGGGAAGATGACCGCTGGGCCTGCGTGTCCAGCTTCACTCCCGCCGCTGTTGCGACATAGGATTTTGCGACGGGTTTTCAGACGACGGTGCCTTCTCGCGCCGTTGGAGGTTCGTTTGCGGGAATGCTGGATGGTCATCGCGAACTGATCGGCATCTCATCGCTTCGTCTGATATGGAAACAGGAATGACGATGATGAACGATCATAGACTGGTCGTCGTGGGTGGCGGCGTGGCGGGGCTGGAGATCGCAACACGCCTTGCTGGCCGGCGATCCGGCAATCGACGATTGAGCGTCACGCTCATTGATCGCGAAACGGCATATGTATGGAAACCGATGCTGCACACGATCGCGGCAGGCACGTCGGACGCCGGCATGCAGCAGACCGTATATGCCGCGCAGGCGCTAAGCCACGGCTTCCGCTACGAGTATGGTGAGGCAGTAGGGGTCGACCGCCAACATCGGGAAGTCCGCCTCGCCGCGCTCGCATTTGACGGCGAAGACGTGGTGCCTGAACGCACCGTTAGTTACGATACGCTCGTGCTGGCGGTTGGCAGCCGGGCCAACGACTTCGGCACGCCCGGCGTCGCCGAGCATTGCGAAAGCATCGACAGCCGATCAGATGCCATCGCGTTCAATGACCGGCTGCGGGTCGAGCTACTGAAGGCCGTGGTGGCGGCATCGCCGCTGACGGTCGGCATCGTCGGAGGCGGCGCTACCGGCGTCGAGCTTGCTGCGGAGCTGGTCCAAGTCGCCGGGGTCGCTGAACATTACGGCATTGCGGGTGCGCCAAACTATCTCAGGGTCGTCCTGATCGAGTCCGGGCCGCGGCTGCTCGGGCCGTTTCCGGAGCGGGTGGCGACGGCGGCGCAGCGCAAGCTGGAGCAGCTCGGCATTGAGGTCCGGACGGGAACGCGCGTCACGGCCGTAGACGGAGGCGGGTTCACGCTCGGGGACGGCCAGGTCGTCCTGGCGGGACTGAAAGTGTGGGCCGCAGGCGTGAAGGCACCGCCTCTGCTCGACATGTTCGCGGACATGGAGCGAACGCGCAGCGGCCAACTCGTTGTCGGCCCTACGCTCGCGACGCCAGCCGACCCGGACATCTACGCGCTTGGCGACTGCGCAGCCCCGCGTCTCCCAGCGCACGACGGCCCCGTGCCGACAACGGCGCAGGCAGCGAGCCAGCACGCCAGCTATCTCTCCCGGCACCTGCCGGCGCTGATTGCCGGAAAGAAGGCACCTCCGGCCAGCTACCGCGATTTCGGAGGGCTGGTGTCGCTGGGTGGCTTCGATGCTTATGGTACGCTCGGCCGTTTCGGTTTCTTCGATGGTGGCTTTCTGCGGGGCCGCGTTGCCCAGCTTGGCCACGCGATGCTCTACCGGCGCTATCAGGCGCGTCTGCATGGCGTCTGGCGCGGTACGTTGCTCTGGCTCCTGGACACGATCGGACGACGGGTAAGATCGGGCGCGAGGCTGACCTGAATCGTAGTAGTCTTGAACGGTACCAACGCACAGCGGCAGCTTTGATGACGATCGTTACATAGGTCTTGCATGTAATCCATCACTTCTCGCTGGCTGCTACACCGCACGGGCTTTCCGTTCTACCATCCCGACGCAGGAAAGCGTGAGCCTGTCGATGGCCGTTCCGTTCACCCTTAGCGTGCAGATACGTCACTTTCGTGTAGTCACCCCTTCTGGCAGGGCGGTGCGCCCCCGGTCGTCGCCAACGCGCAGCGCATAGGATTCCAGTGGCAGGGCGATTGCTGGACCTGTGCGCCGGCGCCCGCCGCCTAGATCAACACCCGCTCCACCTCGTCCAGCGTCACGTCATCGGGGCGGCGATCGTAGAGCTGGGTGGTGCGGGTCGAGCTGTGGTTCGCCATCGTCGCAGCCGTCTCCAGCGTGCCGCCGTTCTTCAAATAGGTGGTGATCCCGGTTGCCCGGAAACTGTGGTTGCCGATCGCCGTCTCGATCCCGGCCGCCGCCGCGCGCCGGCGCACCATCGCGAAGGCATTGGCCTGGGGCAGGGGGGTATCGCTGAGGCGCTTGGTCCGCCGCCCGATCGTGCGGAACAGCGGCCCCTTGCGATCATCGCGCAAGCCGCAGCCGTCGAGATAATCGGTCAGATAATGCTCAAGGTTGTGGTGACATGGCATTTCGTGCCGCTTGCCGCCCTTTTCGTGCAGCCGCACCCATAGGCGGCGGTTCTGCACGAAAACGTCCTCGACCCGCATCGCCAGCGCCGCGCCGATCCGCGCGAAACTATAGACCATGAGGCCGATCAGGGCACGGTCGCGCAGGCCGGCATGGGTGGTCACGTCGATCCGATCGAGCAAGGCGCGCGCCTCTTGCGCGGCCAGCACCGGCGTCTTGCCGCGCCGCTGGCTATGCGCCGGCCCGCGCACCGATGCGGCGGGGTTCACCGGCACGATATGGCCCGTTACCAGCCAGTCGAACAGGTGGCGCACGCCGGCGAGCTGCTGCTTGACGCTGGGCGCGGCCAGCTCGCGCGTCAACGCCTCAACCCAGGCCGCGACGTGGAGCGGCTGCACCTGGGCGAGCGAGGCGACGCCGCGCTCCGCTGCCCAAGCCAGGAAGTCGCCCGCCGCGCGCATATAGGCGCGGCGCGTGTGCGGGTTGCGGATGGTGACGGCGAAGAACTCAAGGAAACGCAGCCGCGTGGCGTCGTCGGCCGACGCGATCAGCGCCGGCAACGCCAGCGCGGGCGAGGGCAGGGGGGCGAGCTGGTTCATCGCGTGATCTTCTCCCAGCGGGCCGCTTCGGGGCGCGGCTCGGCCATTTTGCGGAGCAGCTCGTCAAACACCTCATCGGCATCGTGGACGCGGCCAGCCTGCACGTCTTCAAGGCCGCGCTCTATTGATGCATCCAATGTCCGGCGTAGCAGCTCGTCGCGCAAATCGCGGTGCGGCTCCATCTCGATGAAATTCTGGACGATCAGGAACACCGCTTCGGACGGATCGGCGAACCTGCCACGCTCGATCTGCGCCAATAGCCAGTCAGCGAGGTCGCTGGTAAGATAGGCCTCGAACAAAAGGCCGGCGGCGCGGGCCTGCTCGCGCAATGCCCTGGCCTGGTCACGCTCGGCGGAGTTGTCGTCGGGCAGCTCGTCAACGTCCATAGGGGCCTTCCTCTCGTCAGTGGATCTCGGGATCGTTTAAACGGCTCCGCCAAGGCTCGGCGACAACCCGGTCGTAAAGCGAGGCTTGCCCCGAAGCCGCCAGCTCGCCGCGCCAAATGTCCACGGGCGGTATCCCCGGCAGGAAGTCAGACAGGATCGATGTCAGCCTCTCCCACATCGGCTCGGTCTCTCCGACGACAAAGAGTCGTTCGTCGGCCCCATCCATGATCCCGAACACGAACACCGGGATACGCCGCTCGCTGGTCCGATCCACCAGCGCCATGACCACGCTGATGCTCGATATCGCGGACCAGGGCGCTACCCGCTCGGTCTCATCGATCTGCAGCACCAGGCCGCTGCCGGCGATGCCGACGATCTCGTTCCGCCATGCCAATTCCTCGGCCATGCCCCGCTCCGCCGTAGTATATGATAAAGGACATTATCATATATAGATTGGGACAGCTAGACCAAGGCTCGCAACCAAGCGCCGCTCGGACGCGTTTGCCGGCCGACTGGTTGGCCGCGCTGAATCGATCTCGTCCCGCAACGATGGTCATGCGCCCAACCCCAACCATAGGCGGCCAATGACCCACCAACTCGCACAGCATCGCATGGCGGATAGGACAGCAACACCATCAAGGCCGCTCTCGGTCCGGGTGGGAAGAAAGCTCAGGCCGTGGATCAATCGCGCCATCACCCACTCATCACGCGTCCCGAACAGCCCGGTTCTCGACGCGGACCTGTTCCGGTGGACACGGACGCTTTCCGCTGAGTGGCACGCGATCCGGGCCGAAGCCGAGCGGGTTATCCGGCATCAAAGCGCCATTCCGCCGCTCAACGAGATTTCGCCCGATCATGCTCGCATCGCCGCCGATGGCAAATGGCGGTCCTTCTTCCTCTATGGCTATGGCTATCGCATCGATGAGAATTGCGCGCGCGCTCCGGCGACGGCCGCGCTGATCGAACAGGTGCCCGGTCTCAATTCGGCCTTCTTCTCGATCCTCGCGCCGGGATGTCATATCCCGCGCCACAAAGGCGTGACCAAGGGCATCCTGACCTGCCATCTCGGCTTGCGCGTGCCGGCGCGGGCAGAACGATGCCGGATGCGGGTCGAGGATCGGGTCGTGCATTGGCGCGAAGGCGAGTGCCTGGTGTTCGACGATAGCCAGGAGCATGAGGTCTGGAACGACACCGATGAGACGCGCGTGGTGCTCCTTCTCCAGTTCGCACGACCGCTGCGCTTTCCCGGCAACGCCATCGCCCGCCTCTTTCTGGAAGGTGTTCGCCGCACCGCTTTCGTACAGGAGGCGCGCCGTAATCTGGGCGATTGGGAAACCGCCTACCGGAACGCGGAAGCGCAAGGCTGAGTGGAGAGAGCCGGTGTTCGCCTAGATTCAATGACGCTCAGGGAAATTGCCTCTGTGCTTACATAGGCTTGTAAACAGGTTTACCCACCTCTTAACAATCCGGAATGCTGCTTGATCGGTTCCTGCGTCGCATCATCCGCCAGGGTGAACTCATCATCACGAACGCCGATAGCAAGGTGTATCGCTACGGCGCACCCGATCCGGCGCGCGAGCCCGTCCACCTCATCTTACACGACAACCGCGTGGCGCTCGACATCATGCGCCATCCGGTGCTGGGCATGCCGGAAGCCTATATGGACAAGCGGGCGGACGTGGGCGGCGACGATATTCTCGCGCTGCTCGATCTGTTCCGCTTCAATAGCCGGTGGGAAAGCGCGGTGGATGGCGGTCTCGGCATCGGCGAGCATCCCTGGCTGACCAGACTTGGCCGCTTCAACTCGATGGTCCGCTCGAAGCGCAATGTGGCGCATCATTACGACCTGTCGGATCGGCTCTACGATCTCTTCCTCGATCGCGACAAGCAGTATAGCTGCGCCTATTTCACGCCCGAGAACGAGGATCGCGATCTCGACCGTGCGCAGCTCGAAAAGAAGGCGCATATCGCCGCCAAGCTGAACCTCAAGTCCGGCCTCAGGGTTCTCGACATCGGCTGCGGTTGGGGCGGCATGGCGCTCTATCTGAACCGCGTGGCCGACGTTGACGTGCTCGGCATCACACTTTCCGAGGAGCAGCTCAAGGTGGCGCGCCGCCGCGCCGAGGAGGCCGGTGTCGCCGATCGCGTGAGATTCGAGCTGATCGATTATCGCGCGCTTAGCGGCACATTCGACCGGATCGTCTCGGTTGGCATGTTCGAGCATGTCGGCGTGCCGTCCTACCGCACCTTTTTCGGCAAGGTGCGCGATCTGCTGGCGGACGACGGCGTGGCCCTCATCCACACCATCGGCCGCATCGGCCCGCCGAGCTATACCGACAGCTTCACCGCGAAATATATCTTTCCAGGTGGCTATATCCCCTCACTGTCCGAAGCGATGGCAGCGAGCGAGAAGGAGCATCTGATGCTCTCCGACGTGGAGGTGCTGCGCCTCCATTATGGCTACACGCTCCAGCATTGGTATGATCGCACCGGTGCTGCAAAGGATCAGATCGTCGCCCTCTACGATGAGCGCTTCTATCGCATGTGGCGCTTCTATCTCGCCGGCGCGCTGACCGCCTTCACGCAATCGGATATGGTCAATTTCCAACTGCAATATATCCGCGATCGTCACGCGCTGCCGATCACGCGGGATTACATCGCCCGAACCGAGAAGGCCCTGATCGCCAAGGGCTGATCGGGCTTCTTTGCCGTTCGGTTCGCGTGGATCTCTGCGCGGCCTGGCGGAAGGGGCGCCGGAGCACTCAGCTTTGGCGCAGGCGCCGAAAACCCGCCAATAAGCTGCGAAGCTGCGGGTCCGCTACAGCGCCTATCGCCTCCTCGATCGAGAACCAGCGGCGCTCGCGCAGGTGCATCTCCTGCCAAACGGAAAGCTCATCGATCACCAGTAGGCCGAACGCCTGCACGAAATTGGGTCCGCTGGAACCATCTGGCGGCTTTTCCTCCCGGCGATATGTCCCGATCGGCTGCTTATCCACCTTGCCCAGCACGCCCGCTTCCTCGAACGCCTCGCGTTCCGCCGAACGGCTCGGCAGCGTGCCCCGCTTCACCTTGCCTTTCGGAATGATCCAGCGGCGTCGGCGCCGGGAGGTGACGAGCAGAATCTGAAGCCTGTCCTCGGCATCGATGCGATACGGAATCGCGGCCGATTGGGTGACAGCGCCGTTGGAATGGCGCGCAGGAAGCGGGCCACGATCGCGGCGATGGGGAGGCTGCCTATCAGAACGCGAAGCGCGAGGCATGATCTATGGAGAAGCGGGCCTCTGTCGATCACCAGGAGGAGATTCGAAGCGCTTCTATAAGCTGAGGCCTGAGCTGCCATTGCCATTGCTCGATCATGTCGTCCTCCTTGAACGATCCATGCCCGCCATCTCCCGCGCGTGAGGCGAGCGCAAAAGTCCAGATTGGGCCCACGGCTTCGTGCTCTGGCGGCTCCCATTCGAGCGCCTCGGCCAGCTTGCGGCCCAACATGGCATATTGCATGTCCGTCCCCTGATAATCATCAAAGCCGGCCTCCTCGGCAAGCTGGGCCATCGTCAGGATATGATCGGGCGCACGCAAATGCGCCGCGAGCATCGCTCGTTGCCCATCTGTGATGCGAATATCCTTGAGTGAGGCGACGACGGCGGAAACGCTCGGAAAACCGGTCTCCGCGCGCACCCTTTGCTCGTCGGCGCCGGCGACATCCAGCGCCTTCTTCACCGCGTCGATCGCCTCCTCGCGCGTGTCGGCCGTTTCGATCTCGCTCGCAATGTGCATCCCTCTGAACGCGCGCGCTTGCCAGGTCTCGCCTGCCTTCACCGCTTTGATGGAACAGCGTCCATGGACGACCGATTCTGACGTGTTCCGCATCCGTGCTCCCGCGCTTATGTGCTTTTAACCCCGCGCCGCCTGTCGTCGGCTCACCAACGCTCCAGTTCAAGGCCAAGCCTGGTCCCGCCTTCGATCGTCCACTGCGGCTTCGCGCCGATCTGGCGACATAGGCCTTCGATCAAGGCCATGCCGGTCCCGAACCCGGGACCGCACGATCGCCTCTCCGCCGGCAAGCCTTTGCCATTATCGCAGATATGCACCCGCAGTTGCTTGTCCTGCTGCTGCACTTCGACGCGGATCAGCGCCTGCTCCTCGCTATCCTCGAAGGCATATTTGAGGCTGTTGGTCGCGAACTCATTGAGAATGAGCCCCAGGGCTCTGTTGCAAAGATTGGCGGCAGTCAGAGGTAGGCTGTCGCTCTGCGCCGATCAGGCGGCTGCTGCGAAATGGT
>NZ_JBVVOJ010000038.1:0-12821 GCF_057063145.1 Sphingobium sp. SG1
AGCTCATGCCGTGGAACTGGCAGCCAACCCACCAGGACTTCGCTCAAGCCGCATAGCGGTACTCAGGCCACGCTTACTTCGCAGATAGGCCATCTCCGATTGGAAGCCCGCTTCGTCGAGATCTATCCACCAAGCCTTGGGCCTACCGTCGCTACCGTCGGCCCACCGATAGCCGCGGCTCTTGAGCAGGTCCTTCTTCTCGAATGGCGCGCCGTCGGCCCAACACCGCCAGCTGCGCGAGTTGGTCGATGATAGAAGCACCTTCATCGCGCTTTCCGCCCCTCCCACCGGAACGCCGCGGCTCAATATCTCGATGCCTGCGTAGCAGTCGTTCACGGCGCGGTGACCATCGTAGTAAAAGCCGTGGGCCTGTCCGATCAGGCTGAGCTTAGCGCTCTCAAAACCATGGGCCGCCCAAGGGATTTCGGAGAATGAGCAGGCCCACCGGTTGTTCGCCAACTGCGGACAGAACCGCTCGACGAAGCGCCGATCGAACCCTGCGTTATGCGCGACGATGAGGCCATGCCCGGCGAACTGGGCGGCGGCCGCGAAGTCGATCGTCTTGCCCGCCACCATATCGGACGTGATGCCAGTCAGCCGCGTCACATCGGCTGGGATTGGCTTCTGCGGCTCGCGGAGGGCGGATCCTCCGATCTCGACCCCGGCTATGCGGCCCGAGTCCTCATACCAGAAGGGTACCATCGCAAGTTCTATGATCTCGTCCACGTTCGGATCCAGTCCCGTGGTCTCGACGTCGAGGAATACAGCCCGCTTCATGTGCGGCATTGGCACGAAGCCGCCGGTGGGCGCCCTAAGCCTGCGAAGCACCCGGTAGTCATCGCTCGCCTCGAGCTGGGCGGCGAGCGCCTCCATCGTCGGATCGGTCATCATGTTAGCTCCCTTATCCAGCGTGGATAGTTGTAGAGTCTCAAGGCCAGGACGCGATATTCCGAAATGGCCGGCGTGCATCGGCGTTGATCGAAGAATGTGCTCAGGCCGGCGCGAAGTCCCCGACCGACGCCTTTCCGGTAATCCGGCCTCCCAGGGTTTCCGTCATCACGCGCTCGAATGCGGCGATCACCTTCGATGGTGTATCGGGAAGACAATGCTCGAACAGCAGCGCGTCGTGCATCGGAAGCAGAATGGTGACGTCTTCCACGCTCTCCACTTCTAGGAGCGCCTTTTTGAAGATTAGAGATCCCGTGCCCTGCACGACCTGACTGACCGCGGATCGCCGCTCCTTGCCCGTGAGCGCCCCCGAGTTGCTCCGCGCGTAGTGATTTCCCATTTCGGTAGCGATCCTTCCTGCGTGCTGGAATTCCGCGCAAAGCTCCTTTTTCCACTCCTCGTACCGGGCGAAGACCCGAAAGGCCTCTTTCGCCTTGCCGCGCTCGGCTCCCAGCTCGACAGCGGCGTCCACCAGGGCTTTGCGGCTCATCCCGTAGGCGTATGACAGGAAGAGCTGCTTGGCGGCCTTCCGATTGCCTGCGAGCCCGAGATGGCTCTCCGCGAACAGCTCGTACATGTCCCCCGCCGCGTAGAGCGCAGCGAGTTGTTGATCGCCCGAGAGGGCAGCCATGATTCCGACTTCGAACTGATCGAAATCGACGTAGCTCAGCTCCGCGCCTGTGCGAGCGCAGACGATAGACCGATACTTCTTGGACATGCTCTGGAGCGGCGGGTTGCCCAGTAGTATGCGCGACGTGCGCGACCCGAAGACGTCTACGATGGGGCGCGTGCGCCCGCCAGCCAAGGTCAGGGAGGAGAGTACGCGCTTGGCCGCGTCGAACTCCTCAAGGGCGAGGGTATCGCCTCCGAAATCGTCGTGGTGGGGCACAAACTCCAGGACGTATCTCGTGGAAACGCCTTCGAACTCGAACCCCAAGGCGGTAAGTTTCCGCTCGATTGACGTCTGTGACGGGGTCTCGAGCGGCATGTCGTGCTTGGCTGAATAGTTCTTCAGGCAGTAAAAGTAGTCGTGCTCAGCCTCGCGGCGCTTGGCCGATAGATCCGCCGCTTGGATCGCTATTCCCGCAGACATTGCCTTCTGGAGCAGACGGTAGACGGGCATTTCAACGCTGAAAAAGCGCTCCATTTCGCCCTTCGCGGCGGCCTGGGCGCAGAGTGTTAGGTAGAGCCTGGCGATTGCTGCCGCCGCCATCGTGGCGATTTCGGCGTCGAACGGGATACCCCGATTGAACATTCTTTTGTATGCTGAGCAGACTTCCTCAGATGCTCCGCAAGGGCCGAGATGGACGCTTATGTCGAGCTTTTCGCGATTGAGCCGGTCGTCGGGATTGCCCCCGATCGAGATCCGCAATTCGTCAATGTCCAGAACGATTGCTGGAAGGTCGCCAGCCATGTCGTAAAGCAGGTCGCGGATCATCCAGAAGTCGTGGCAGACCACCGGACCGGGATAGGCGACGATCTCGGCAGGGTTCGTCTCCACAAGCCGATCATGGACGAACCAATAGAAGCAGTCAGCACCTCTGCCGGTGCAGTCTTTGATGAAGATGAGCAGCTTGGAAACGAAATCAATCATATTCGCTGATCTCGTCCACAAGGTTCAGGATGTCCGGCCGTTCGCGGACAGCGAAGGGCAAGCCCTCCTCGTTGTCGTAACGGCCCGCCCGGATCCTAGTCGCTTTCAGTCCAGTCGGCACCTTTCCATAGAGCGGACGCAGCTTGTTGTCGTCCAACCCTGCAGACGAAATGAGCAGATACCGGGCGTTCTGGTACGGAAGGCCTTCGAAGCCGCCTATGCTTCTCTCGATCAGGCCCTTCTCGCCGACACATCGCAGCCAGATGAGGATGGCTGCCGCCTCCCCTGACTTCATGTCCTCCTGGAGTTTGCGGTCGGCAAGAGCGACGAGGCCATCGGATCGGTGCTTGCGCATGCCGAGAAGCAGCCAGATATTGTAGTTCTGCCAATCGTGGATGGCACCCTCTTCGGCCAGCAGAAATGCCTCCAATGCTGGCAGGCACCTCCCGTCGCGATCCAGGATTGATATCAGCCGGCAGTATTGATCCGTCGTTACGGCATGGTCCGAGAGTGACGCCGAGAGTGTATCGAGGAGCGAGGTAGAAAGGGCGTCACTCACGTCGAACAGGCCGGATTCCACAATCTGGGCGACACGGTTGACCGCGAACCTGAAAGAGCGTGACTGCGTCTCTCCAGCTTCGATGCACTTTGTAAGGATCTCGAAGATGTAGGTTACGGACCGCGTGACGATCCGCCGGCTTCGCGACTGCCACATCTGGTTGATCGCGGTCGTTGTGCTGTCTTGCGATGGGAAGAATTCGGCCAGATCCTCCTGCGACGTCTCGGGGGACAGGATCGCTGTCTTGTTCGCGTTGATGTTCAGACCCACCGTCCGGAGTAGGCGGATGAGGTCCTGCAGGGCGCGTCGGGCGTGGACCTCGCTATCGGCAATGACCCGGATGTCGTCGACGTAGCGGTAATAGTCATACCCCTTTGCCGCCATCGCTCTATCGACGCGGGACAGGAGCATGTTGGAGAGGAACGATGAAGCGTCCCGGTTCTGTGGCAGGCCATGGGTTCCGCTGAACGTCCACCGTTCGAGAAGCCTGTCAAGGGTGGCGATCGCATTCCTGATCTGCAGCTTCTCTGGTCCGGTCGCCTCGATTTCCGGAATCACTTTCTCGAGGCCGGCGACGATCTGCTCGCGCGCTATATTCTCGAAGAAGTTGCTGAGATCGGTGACCAGCAGGAACTTGCCGGAGCGGACGAAGGTCAGCGTGACGCCTTCAAACGTGAACCAGCGATTGATCTTGTTTTTGAAAAGATACTTCCTGTTCTGGGGATTGGACTCGTATCGGTAGCTGAGCACCCGATGGCCGAGCAGCTTGTCATAGTATGGTATCAGGAAGCTACAGATCGACTGATAGACAAACCGGTCGAAGAAATCGGTTTCCAGTCCATAGCGTTCGCCGAAGCCCTTCTTGGGGATGTCACGAACGACGCTGCGGGTTCCCGCGTATACGCCGTTCCACTCTTGGAGCATTGCGACGATGATCCGCTTCGCCCCCTCGGGATCGTTGAATAGATCGTTGTATTGAAGGCAATCGAAATACCAGTCGTCGCGCATGTCCTGCCGGAGATGCTTGAGGACCAGATCGAACTGGATCGGAAAGCCAAGTGCCTGCCCGTTCTGCCAGAATGCGGAGGTCAGAAAGTAGTCCTTCTCCTCCTTGTTATCAGTCGACACTCCCGAACCGCCCCCGATAGCCCATGGATAGGTTGTATTTGATCGCTCCATAATAGCTGCGGATCCTCAATCCGCCAGAGGCGCGAGCTCGCCTTCCGCACGAACACTTTTACAGCGAGTTAATGCCAGACAAGTTCTCGTAAAGCGAATGGCAGGTTCTAGAGGAAGTTGCCGTTTAGCGCTCGACCAGCGAACGACATATCTTGGTCGGAGGCTTCCGGAGAGCTGCCTGTCCGCACCTAAGGACCGAAAAATCGTCGCTGAATGGTGACAAAGGGTCGCGAGTTGCCTAAGCGTCGAACACCTTGGGCAGGGACATTGCCGCCATTCCCCGATTTGGGCCAAAGGGCAGCTTGCAGCCTAACACCCGACGTTCCGAAAGACGGCGTGCGGGAAGAAACGGGCATGACGTCCCAACCCTCACTCCGCTTTCCACTTCACCGGGATGCGAAGGTAGGTGACGCCGTTCGCTTCCGCCTCGTCAAAATGACCCGCGCGAATGTTGACCTGGATCGAGGGCAGCAGGAGCTTGGGCACGGATAGCCCAGCGTCACGCTGCTCGCGCATGGCGACGAAATCATCCTCGCTCACGCCGTCATGGACGTGGATGCTCGACCGTCGCTGCTCGCCCACTGTCGTCTCCCAGCGATAATCTTCGCGGCCCGGTGCCTTGTAGTCGTGGCATAGGAACAGTCGCGTCGCGTCGGGCAGTGTCAGCAAGCGACGGATCGAACGATAGAGCGTGCGTGCGTCCCCGCCGGGGAAGTCGGCGCGAGCAGTGCCATAGTCGGGCATGAACAGCGTATCGCCAACAAAAGCCGCATCGCCGATCAGATAAGCGACGTCCGCAGGCGTATGGCCTGGGACGTGCAGTACCTCGACCGTCAGTGCGCCGATCGCAAAGTGGGCGCCATCCTCGAACAGGCGATCGAAGTCCGATCCATCTGTCTTCAGGTCATTCATCGCGAACACCGGGCGGAAGATCTTCTGCACGTCGCAGATATGCGCGCCTATCCCGATCCAGGCGCCAGTATGGGCCTTGATGAAGGGGGCGGCCGAAAGGTGATCGGCATGGGCGTGAGTTTCCAGCACCATCGCGATCCGCCAATCCTGTTCGCGGGCGAAGGCGACGATGCGCTCGGCCGAGCGCGTATCAGCGACGCCGCTCGCCATGTCGAAGTCGAGTACCGGGTCGATCACCGCCGCTGTGCGCGTCGCGGGATCGCAGACGAGGTAGCTGACCGTGTTCGTCGGTTCGTCGAAGAACGCCTTGATGAAAGGTTGAGTCATGGTTTCCTCCGTTAGTGCTTGCTAATATATTAGAGAATGCTACATAAGCAATATCTAATGGAGTGCCGATGATGTTCAAACCGCCGATGGACCTGGCGACATTCGAAGTGAAGGCCGGACAGGTTGCCGACACGCTCAAGGCGATCGGCAATGCGCGCCGGTTGATGCTGCTGTGCAAGCTGGTCGAGCATGGCGAATTGACAGTCGGTGATCTGGCCCGCGATGTGGGCCTGTCGCAGTCGGCCTGCTCGCAGCACCTCGCCAAGATGCGCGACGAAGGCCTCGTCGCCTACCGACGCGAGAGCCAGACGCTTTGGTATGCCATTGCGGACGCCCGCGTCGAAACGCTGCTTGGCACCCTTTACCAGCTCTATTGCAAGGATTGATGCGATGACGCTCGCGACCCTTTCCCCCGCCGATACCCGCGCAGCGATCGATGCCGGTGCGCGTCTGATCGACATTCGCGGTGCCGACGAACATGCGCGCGAGCGCATTCCCGGTGCGATTAACGTGCCGCTCGACCGGATAGGCGAGCTCCCGCGTGACGATCGTCCGGTCGTCTTTCACTGCAAGTCGGGGATGCGCACCGCCGCCAATGCGGAGCAGCTCGGCGCGGCAGCGGGTGGTGCGCCGGCCTATATCCTCGGGGGTGGCATTGATGCGTGGCGGCAGGCAGGACAGCCCACCGTCGCCGATCGGTCGCAGCCGTTAGAGATTATGCGGCAGGTGCAGATTACCGCCGGTGGGCTGGTGCTGATCGGCGTTCTGCTCGGCACGTTCGTCGCTCCTGGCTTCTTCAGCCTGTCGGCATTCGTCGGCGCTGGGCTGATGTTCGCTGGTATGACGGGATGGTGCGGCATGGCCAATCTACTGTGCGTCATGCCTTGGAACCGGCGCACGGCTACCTGAGACGATCATGGACGCTGCCACCATCCTTGCCGCGCTCGTATCAGGCGGCGTGATTGGGTTAATTCTCGGCCTTGTGGGCGGGGGCGGGTCGATCCTCGCAGTTCCGCTCCTGATTTATGTCGTCGGCGTCGGATCGCCGCACGCCGCGATCGGGACGGCCGCTGTCGCTGTTACGGTCAACGCGCTCGCCAGTCTGATCGGCCATGCACGGGCGGGCCGCGTGAAGTGGCAGTGTGCCAGCGTTTTCGCGTTGTCGGGCATGATCGGTGCGGCGCTGGGGGCGGAGCTGGGTAAGGCGTTCGACGGCAAGCGGCTTCTAGCTCTTTTCGGGCTGCTGATGATCGGTGTCGGTCTGTCGATGTTGCGCAAGCGCCGCACGGCGCAAGCGCCGGACGTGCGGCTGACCCGCGACAGCGCGGCGACTCTGCTGCCGCGTCTGGTGCCGATCGGACTGGGCGTGGGGCTTGCCGCCGGCTTCTTCGGGATCGGGGGCGGGTTCCTGGTCGTGCCGGGACCGATCTTGGCGACCGCGATGCCGCTGCCCTTCGCGATTGGCACGTCGCTCGTTGTCGTCAGCGCACTCGGGCTGACCACTGCCACCTCCTACGTCCTGTCAGGGCTAGTTGATTGGGGCGTGACCGCAATGCTCGTCATAGGTGGCATCGCTGGGACGATCGGCGGCATCGCGCTGGGCAAGGCCCTTGGTACCCGCAAGGGGCTGCTCGAACATGGATTTGCCTCCGTGGTTATCGCGATTGGGGCCTACATCACTGCGTCATCAATCTAGGCCGCACCCCTCTCCCGAAATGGGACCGCAGAACGGCGTAACGTGCGACTGGCTTCAGTACGATAAAGCGGGCAGTGGCGGATTGTATGCTCGAGACTGGCGACTGGCCGCTTTCGTCCAGACCCGACCTTCGGAGTTTGCTTCGGGAACGACCTGAACTGGTCGCGACCTGCCGGTTACCGGACAGTCCGGACCTGGGGATGCGAAATTGGTGCCTGAATGGCGACAAAGGGTCGGCGGCAGAACCTACGCTTCTTTTGATAAAGCCGCGCTGGATCACGGTTCCTCGTAGGATCAGGATATTGATCCCGGAATAGCGCTGTCCGGTGGCAGCATTCTGCGGCATGGTGCAGGGGCAGGCGCTGCCGTCCCATGGCGTTACCCAGGGGACGATGCTTGGCCTCAAGTGCGCGATAATCCGGGATGTGACGTCGCCATCGATGCTCTGGCGAAGCCATGTTCCTTGTTCCTTCTTTCGCACCGCACCGACTCGCCCCCCCCCTTTCAGCGGAGCCGATAGTAGCCAGCAATCGGACTTTCTGATCAATTCAGGCCTTGTCGATATTTGAAGCAAGCACCGCTTGACCGGCGGAGAGCCGTTCTGGAACGACATTGACCATGCGATCAAAGCGAATAGCGGTCGGGTTCTCCAATTCCAACCAAGCTAAACGCTTGAATAATGAGAATTTATTTCGCAATATTTTTGTTTAAAAAAATACAATAAATACGAATCCCAAGTCCATGGCGACATTTCGCATGAGACATTGACAGAAGTGCGCGTTTAAATTTACCATTACAAGACGCATAGGTGCACGATCTATCATAATCGTCGCCGGCACCGCGCGCACAACCTCAGTTCGCGACTTTAGCGATTGTAGCGGGTGCATTTCGATGATTTTCTGTCGGAGAAAATTTGTCGCCTTCGGGCGAACGTTAGGCGGCTGCATCACTACACGCGCCTGTCGCTCTGTAGCCATCGCGGCCATTCTCTCCATTTCCGTTGTTGGTCCCACGCCTGCAGATGCCCAGGAAGCGTTTCTCGAAGTGGCCCCGCGGCAAGACCCACCACCGCCGCCACCGCCGGGGAGCACAGGTTCCCTAAGCACCGGCTCCTCTGTGGCAACGCCCTCGCGGATCAATCCTCGCCCTGCTGCGCGACGCATGACGCAGCGCAACACGTCAACGCGCCAAATAAGCCGTCCGGCTTCGGTCAGCACAGCGATCACCCCTGCCAAATGGAACGAGCAGGAGGCGCGCGCAAAAACAGAAATTTTCATTAAGGAGCAGGAGGCCAAAACCGCTTCGCTGAATGCCGAAGTTGCGCGCTTAAACGAGCGATTGCAAGTCCAAACGGATGTTCAAAAGAAGATGGACGATGCCGTTGCAGATCGTGCCCGGACAAACTGGGTACTAAGCGCGATATTCGGCGCGATCATCATTTTCATGCTCGTTTCGGCTTTGCTCTTTCACCGTCTTTCGCGCGCTCTGGCAACCAAAGTTCAGCCGGATCGCCCGCTCGGCCCCAATGAGGATCCTACCACCCGAGACATGCCATTGACCCGCCTACCGCTGGGACTGCCAGACGGCAGTGTCCGCGCAATCATCTCCCTTTTCATCGTTATCGTCGGATTTCTCGTCCTCGCGTTTCAGAAGACGCTTGAGGTGGAGAGCGCAGCGGCGATCTCTGGGTTCATAGGCGCGATCATCAGCTTCTACTTCGCGACGCGCAACGAAGCAGCGACGCGCGACAATGCAGCAGCAGCCAACCAGGCGGCCAGTCAGGCGAACACTGCATTGCAAGAAGCGAGCAAAGACGCAATCAAAGCCGCGGCTCAGTCCAATCAACTCCAGAATGATACGCTCAGTGCGCAACTCAACCGTGTGCTGACTGGGATGAATTCCAACGAGAACGCCAATCCGGTGGATCAACAAGGCCGCCTGTCGCTCCAAACACTCAGCACCGACCTTGAACATATCCGACAACTCACAAGCGTAGTGGCAGCCATTCCGGTCGGCACAGGACCAGTTGGTGGTGCCACTGAAGTCGTTCAACGCATTGACACAATGTTGGCATCGGTGAAGCCATTGTTAAGCGGCACTGCCGATCCCGCGACAGTGGCGACAGTGGCGGCTCAGGCTGACGCGTTGCTGAGGGAAATTACTGCCGATAATCCTATAGTCTCCACCATCACCGGCGCTCTGGCCACGGTCACCAAAGCGGCCGCGGACAGCGGCGTGGTCGGGCAGGTTCTAACGGGCTTGGGTGGTCCGATCGGTTTGGTCGGCGGCCTGTTATTCAGCGGCATCAAGCTCTTTGCAGACCAGCGCCAGTTCGAGGCATGGAAGAAAGCCGTGTTGGCCCAGCCGTTCGACATCGATGCGCTATCACTTAGTCCGGACGACCCCACACTGCCCGAGGCCGCTGCTTCACTTAGTCCGCTGGTCACGCTCATAAGTCAGTCGCCGGATATGATTCGAGAACTTTATCGGATTTCAATCGTCGGGCCCGGCCAAACGCCCAAGACATCCGACGAATTGGCAACAGAGTCCGCGAGCGCCAATACGTTGCTGTTTCAAGCGTTCGGTCGTGATGCTAGAGTGCTGACTGACGCTATCAACGAATATCGCACGACCCTCGTCTCGCTCGTTGCCGCCAACGCTCTGCCACCACAACTCCCAGGCGATGCGGCATCAGCCATGCCTACGATTAGCAGCACCGACCTCGTCCGGGCGGTAGGAACGGTGCGGCAGGAACCGGCGGCAGCCGGTGCATTGGATCAGCTTATCTCAGTGGTAGAGGCTTTGGCGAAAAACGCGCTCGGGATCGATCTGGCGCCGCTGCTTTCAAGTGCGATGTCGGTCGCCAAGGATTTACTCCAAAGCGAGCCCGAGGACGCGCAGCCATGAGCATGCGCCCCATCTCCCCGCTCCTGCTCAGCCTGCTAAGCGGCTGCTTTCTGACTACCGCGCAGCTTCCCTCAAAGCTGGCCATCCAACAACTCGAAGCTGCAAAGAAACTGAACCCGCAATCGGTGGATTATAACAAGTTGATCAGCGTTCAGGTCGATTGCCCGACCAGACCAGCCACCGACCGCCAACGCGACATGTCCTGCGCTCAGCTATGGGCCTACAAAGCCAGTGGCTGCCTCAAGGCACAGCAGGATTACACAAGCGCGATCGCAGGCAGGGTCGTCATATCTGCGGACGAGCGTGAGGCTCCAAGCCGAGCACTGGATTGTGCGCTGGCGGCGAGTGAGAGCGCAGTTGCCTTCCTTCCCTCCACGCCCCTCGGGCAGAATGGCGAAAATGCGCTCAAAATCCTGATACTTCGCGCTCGCACAATCGAACTACGCCGCGCAAGACGGGATACGCGAGAAGCCGTAATCGATGATGCGGAGATCGGCGCCGTTGCGATGCAGATGACGCCGTTGCCCAACGGACCTTTGCCCGATGGATCGCCATCCGAAGGTTCATACTATGCCTCCTATTTCCTTGCAGGGACCGCCGCGCGTAACGCCACCAAGGCTGCACTTGCTGCGCAATCCGGCCCTGACGAACAACGGAATGTCGAAAAATCACGTGCATGCTCTGCTGCTCAGGGTGGGCTGCAGGTTCTGCCGAAAACGGTAAAATCGCCCTCGCTTGACGCACCGCTCACGACCCGCCGGAACCTTCTTACGCGTCTTACAACGGAATTCTGCGCATGACACAGATCAAGCAAAATTACTGGCTCACAAGCCCGATGATGCGCAGCGACGAAGTGTGGAAGGCACAGACTCTACTTGCCGCAAAGGGTGCGCGCGTGCGAGCAGACGGCATTTATGGCACGGAAACCGCAGAAGCGATCAAGGCGTTCCAGGCACGTGCCAATCTGAAATCTGATGGCGTAATGGGGCCAATGACATGGTCAGCCCTTAACGGCGAAACGGTGACGGTCCCACCGCCCAGCAGTGGGGCGAGACTGTCGGGCGTAAATTTAGACGAACTCACTAAGTTGCATCACCGCTTTCCAGGCGGATCGAACTGGAAGCTAGCCGCGCGTGGAATAGAGGTGGACGGAGTGTTTGCACCGTTCTCTTCAGCGGATCACACCTTGGTAGAGCGCCTGCTAAGGGACTATACCGTCGCGATAGGCGCCATCGCCCGCATAGCGCCCGTTCCGCTGGAACTTGTCATTGCCACCATCTGCACCGAATCATCGGGCAATCTGACAAAACCTCGCTTCGAACCGGGCTGCGATAGAAGAAACCCGGAGAAGACACCTCATCGGGTATCGCATGGCTTGATGCAAACGCTGCTCTCAACCGCCAGAGAAGCTCTTGACCAACCGCTGCTGAAACTTGCCGATCTAGCCGATGCGGAAACGTCCATTCGCGCGGGCATGATCTTTATGTCGCGGCAGTCGCGCCGGACCGGATATGATCCTCCACTAGTCGCAGCGGCCTACAATGCTGGCAGCGTCATTTTCAATGCGGGCGCCGAGAACCGTTGGCGCCTTAAGCAATATCCGATCGGCAGCGGCAAACATGTTGATCGTTTCGTGCGTTATTTCAATGCGGCGATCGAGGCGGTTAGCTCAAATGTCGTTGTCTTACCGGAAGGTCTGCCCAGCTTCGCGCAAACTCTGCTTGAAACGCCGATCGCGTCAGCACCGGCCTCGCCAGCAGCATCCCCGGTCGTTTCGGCGGCCGCTACCATCTTGTCCGGCGGCACCTCGGCGGACGCCGCGCGCGTTCCTCAATTGATCGAGCATGGATCGACGGCCGATGGACTGAAAGCGGCTCGGCAAGAAGGGGCTCGCGTCCTCTCCATATATCCCAAGAACGGCTGTGCTGTCCATCTCAGTGCCCTCCTTCAAAGTGCCGGGATCGACGTTCCGATGACAGCCGGCGCCGGCAAACTGGCCGCACGCATCGAAGCGCGTGGTTGGCTGCGCGTTCCAGTGCGGCAGCAAATGCCAGGTGATGTAGGCGTCTGCTTTGACAATGATTTGAGCATACCTGGTTCGGATCACGTCTATCTGGTTGTTGCTCGCATTGACGATGACGAAATGCTGATCGCTGATAATCAGCGCACTGAAGATGCGCCGCATCACCGGTTCGCGACAGGGCGTGGCAAGACACCAACAGAGTATTTCCTGCGAGCACCTTAAGCAGGCCCAATCAATATTCACATTTCGGGTTATGCTGAACAGAAATGGCAAGATTTTTGTATTTTTGCCTTATCTTTTACGTGACAGAACAGCATTGCAGACGTTTGCCAAAGATATTTCGATATGGATCGATTGATGACCGAAGCAGAGAAAAACGGACCACCTCACGCTTCAGCAGAACCGGCCTCAGATCATGGGTTGGCTAAATCAGCTCCGTTCAGTTTTACGGGGGCTGTTAGTGCCATTCGGGTTACCGCGGTAGCACTGGTCTGGGTCGTCGTCGCCTATTTCCTCGTCTACTATGCATTAACGGGTGGTATTCGGCGTTTAATTTCCGCGATCGAAGTTACGCACGTTGAGGCATTCGGTGTGAAGGTTAGGTTTCGTGGACAAAGGGTATCCATTGCAGGGCTGAGACGAGATTGACGAAGCCGAGGTAGGACTCTTTGGTTTT
>NZ_JBVVOJ010000039.1:0-11748 GCF_057063145.1 Sphingobium sp. SG1
CTTGAAATCCGTCATCGTTCCGTCCGTCCAATCTCCGCCAAGCATGCTCAAGCTTCACGATTTTTGCAACAGAGCCCCGTGGAGAGCTATGCAGCGGTACGCCGCTTTGTGTTTGTCGAAGGGAACAGCCAACGGGAGGCAGCGAAGGTTTTCGGCCTGAGCCGAGAGACGATCGCGAAGATGTGCCGTTTCTCGCTGCCGCCGGGCTACACGCGTTCCAAGCCTGTCGCCAAGCCGAAGCTGGGATCGTTGCTGCCGGTGATCGACCGGATTTTGGCTGAAGATTATGTCGCGCCGGTCAAGCAGCGCCACACGGCCAAACGGATCTTTGAGCGGTTGCGCGATGAACATGGCTACGGCGGCGGCTATACGGTGGTGAAGGATTACGTGCGGCAGAGCCGTGTGCGCAGCCGCGAGACCTTCGTGCCGCTGGCGCATCCGCCAGGGCACGCACAGGTGGACTTTGGCGAAGCGGTGGGCGTGATCGGCGGCGTGCGACAGAAGGTGCATTTCTTCTGCATGG
Organism: Sphingobium sp. SG1; assembly: GCF_057063145.1. Lineage (NCBI taxonomy): Bacteria > Pseudomonadati > Pseudomonadota > Alphaproteobacteria > Sphingomonadales > Sphingobiaceae > Sphingobium > Sphingobium sp. SG1. Next base: position 524 of record NZ_JBVVOJ010000039.1, read on the forward strand.
ACCTTCCGCAATCCGATGCCTGCTTTGTGAAGGCCTATCCCGCCGAGACGACGGAAGCCTTCCTGGACGGGCATGTTTGCGCGTTCGCCTTCTTTGGCGGGGTGCCGCTCTCGATCCTGTACGACAATACCAAGATCGCGGTCGCCAAGATCTGTGGGGACGGCAAGCGCGAGCGTACCCAGGCCTTCACAGGGCTGGTCAGCCACCACCTGTTTGCCGATCGCTTTGGCCGCCCGGGCAAGGGCAACGACAAGGGGAAGGTCGAAGGGCTGGTGAAGTACGCGCGCTCGCACTTCATGGTGCCGATCCCGCGCGCGGCGACCTATGACGACTTCAACGCAGAGCTGGAACGGCGGTGCCGGGCCCGGCAGGAAGAGCGAGCCGGACGCCATACCGAGACGATCGGGGAGCGCCTGGCGGCAGATCTGGCGGCTTTGCGCCCGCTGCCCGCCGGCACGTTCGAACCATGCGAGACCAAGGGGGCACGCGTCTCCTCGACTGCGCTGGTGCGCTACCGGACCAACGATTACTCGGTGCCGACCTGCTATGGCTTCCAGGACGTTGTCGTGAAGGGCTTCGTCGACCGGGTCGTCATCCTGTGCGGGGGCGAGGAGATCGCCCGTCATCCGCGCTGCTATGGCGAGGCCATGTTTGTGGCAAACCCGCTGCACTATCTGGCCCTGATCGAGACCAAGCCGGGCGCGCTCGATCAGGCAGCCGCGCTTCAGGACTGGAATCTGCCGGAGGACTTCCAGCACCTGCGCCATCTTCTCGAGGTTCGGATGGGCAACAAGGGGAAGCGCGAGTTCATCCAGGTACTGCGCCTGCTTGAGGCCATGCCGATGGAGGTGGTGACCTTCGCGGTGAAAGAGGCCATCCACATCGGGGCTATCGGCTTCGATGCGGTCAAGCAGATTGCCCTGGCGCGGATCGAGCGTAGGCCGGCCCGGCTCGACCTGGAAGCCTATCCACACCTGCCCCGGATGGAGGTCAAGACAACGCGCGCTGCTGACTATGCCAGCCTTCTGCCGGGGATGGCCGCATGAGCCGGGCCGGGGAAGACAAGATGCCCCCCGGCACGACGGCGGGCACACCGCAGGTGCTTCTGGCTCATCACCTCAAGCAGCTCAAATTGCCCACCGTGCTGCGCGAATATGAGAAGCTGGCCCGGGAATGCGCGCGCGATGGCGTGGATCATACCCGCTATCTGCTGCGCCTTATCGAGCTGGAACTCATCGACCGGGAGCGGCGCACGGTGGAGCGCCGTATCCGCGCCGCCCGGTTCCCAGCAGTTAAGAGCCTGGACACCTTCGAGTTCACGGCCATCCCCAGCCTCAACAAGATGCTCGTGCTCGAACTGGCGCGCTGCGAGTATATCCTGCGGCGGGAAAACATCATCGCGCTGGGCAACAGCGGGACAGGCAAAACCCATGTAGCGCTCGCTCTGGGACTGGCCGCCTGCCAGAAGGGCTTCAGCGTCCTGTTCACCACCGCTGCGGCCCTGGTGAACCAGTTGATGGAGGCCCGCGACGAAAAGCGGCTCCTGAGGATGCAGCGCGAACTGGCCGCCGTGAAACTGCTGATTGTCGATGAGCTCGGCTATGTGCCGCTCTCGCCAACGGGGGCCGAATTACTGTTCGAGACCTTCTCCCAGCGCTACGAGCGCGGCTCCACGATCGTTACCTCCAATCTGCCCTTCGAGGACTGGACCCAGGTTCTGGGTTCTGAGCGGCTGACTGGCGCGCTCCTTGATCGCCTCACGCACCACGTCAGCATCCTGGCCATGAATGGCGACAGCTACCGGCTCAAGCAATCCGCCCGCCGCCGCCGCAGTGCCGGGGCGGAGCAAAACCAGGCCACCGCGCCCGACTGATCCGCAGAAAAACGGCCAATATGCAAAGGGCCCCGATCGGGGCCCTTTGCATATCATCCGCGCCACATTCACTGGCCTGCTTTTACTCCGCCGCGCTGGCCTAAAATCCGACCGCCGTTGACACTCAGATTGTAAGAGAGAGCGTCAAAAAGCTCCTCCATGCTTGTGAAATGGTTATAGAATGTGCCACGCGATATCGATGCCGCCTCGCATATTTCCTCGATCCGGGTCGTCAGTCCGCGCTCTCGGCCGAGCAAGGCAAAGGCGGCATCGAGAACCTGCTGGCGGGTACGTAACCGTTTTTCCTTGCCGATCTCGGCACGACGGTTGAGGTCGATGTTGCGCTTTGGCGGCGTGCCTGTCTTGGACGATTTTCTAGGAGCCTTGGACACGGTTTTTGAAGGCAAGAGAGCGTCCTTTTTTCCCTGACAAAATGTAAAGTTCGATAGCTCTATCCTATATGCACTGCAGCGAACAGTCCCGGAGCAGGGCTTACTATCGCTTCTGGACTGCCGGGGTTGGAATGTCCGGCTGCTCCGTTGCGGCATCATCTTGACAATCGTCGCGGCTCACGTCATTTCGGTATTTGACAAATCGTCAATACGATAGAAGCCGAACCGCCGCTTGCAAGGCAATAGATGAGGTCGGCGCTTGGACGCGCATATGCGTGGGGAGGGGAGGCATCTTGACCATATTTTCGATCCGCGAACAGGATGGCCGACATGACTAGGACGGTCGCCATCGTCGGGGCGAGCCTTGCGGGCTACCGGACCGCGGCGACGCTGCGCGAATTAGGGTTCGACGGGCGTATCCACCTGATCGGCGATGAGCCCCACGCGCCCTACGAACGGCCGCCGCTGTCGAAAGGGGTTCTGCTCGACGCGTCATCGTCGCAGGATGTCTTCTTCCATCCCTCGTCCTGGTACGCAGACAACCGGATCGACCTTCATCTCGGATGCCGGGTGGATCAGCTGGATCTTCGATCCAGGGCGCTGCGATTTTCCAGCGGACCGTTGTTGGAAGCAGATGCGATCGTGCTGGCGACCGGCGCTCATGCCCGACGGCTGACGATGACTGGCGCGAATGCCCCGAACGTTCATTATCTACGCACGAAGGATGATGCCGACAGGCTTGGCCGCTGCCTTGTGCCCGGCGCGCGCATCGTGGCGATCGGTATGGGGGTGATCGGCGCCGAGGTTGCCGCGAGCGCGCGGGCGCTGGGGTGCACGGTCACGGTCATTGAGCCGGCGGCCGTTCCCATGGCGCGGGCGCTGGGCACCCGTCTGGGGCAATGGCTGGCGCGCGTCCATCTCGCGCAGGGCGTCCATGTGAAACTGTCCTGCGGCGTCGAGAAGATCGAGACCGATTCCGCGGGTGTGGCATGCGCGGTGATATGCAGTGATGGTGCGCGGATCGAATGCGACGCGCTGGTGATCGGCATCGGCGTCACGCCGGCGACCGAGTTGGCGGAGGCAGCATCCATCGAGACCGCCAATGGCGTGATCGTGGACGGCGCCTGCCGCACCAGCAATCCTGCGGTTTTCGCGGCCGGCGATGTCGCCAACCAGCCCGATTTTTTCGGCGGCCGGATTCGCATGGAAAATTACAATAACGCAGCCGACCAAGGCGCGGTCGCGGCGCGTACGATCCTGGGACAGGATGGCGATCATCAGGGCTTGTGTTCCTTCTGGTCGGATCAATATGATCTCAATATCCAGGCGGTCGGCATGATCGGGGATGATCTGACGCAGGTCGTCAGGGGGGACATGGAGTCCAGCCAGTTCAGCGTGCTGTTTCTGCGCGAAGGAACGCTGTGCGGGCTGCTCGCGGTGAACACGCCTTCGGACATGCTGCCCGGCCAGCAGATCATCGAGCAGCGGATAGCGATCGACGAAGCGATGCTGGCCTCGCAGACGCCGCTTCGCGACATCGTGGATCGAGCGCCAGGGCGGCCGGTAGCGCCATCAATGGCGGAAGCGCCTTCCGACAGCCTTGTTAAGCTCTGTCTCGCGGACGAGGTCGCAGAAGGCGCGCCGGTCTGCTGCACGGTGGATGGGCTGCCGCAACTGGCCGTTTATGCCCTGGAAGGACGCTTCTTCGTCACCGACAACCGGTGCACGCACGGCGCAGGCGAACTGACCGATGGAGTGCAGGAAGGCGCCGTCATCGAATGCCCCTTCCACGGCGGCGCCTTCGACATCCGTACTGGCGAGCCGACCGCCTTCCCGTGCAAGATCGCGCTGCGGACCTATCCGGTCACGATCGTGGACGGCTGGGTCGCCATCAACCCGCCCTGGCGCAAACAGGAAATCGCGCCCGGTCGGGACCGGGCGCGATCATGATGTCGCCAAAGCCGTCACGCGACCCGACCGGACTTCAGGTCAGGACGTCGAAGAAGCTCTGCCGCATGTAGTTGTCGTGGGTAAAGCCCAGATGGCCGATCTCGTTCGTGTCCCAGACGATCGTGGGCGTATCGGGATAATGGACATAGCCTTCCGCGAACACTTCGTTGCGGTTGCCGGACGGACCGAAGAAATAGGGTCAGGATCTGTAATTTGCAATGGCTTGGCGGCGTTCCCTTGAGGGTTTCAAGGATCTGTCCGCACTCGCCGATTCGGGGATCGGTGGTGCTGTATCGGGTCTCACAAGTCCGGGCGTTGCTTTGGCTCGAAGCGGGCTTGGCTAGCCCATCTGTCAACCTTCGCAGATCGTCCGACCCAGCATTCCCTCGCGGGACGCCGCCATCGGGGCAGCTGGAGAGCGTCTCCGTTGGCGTTACTGGGAACACGCACAGCCCAAGCCACAGCGCCACGGCGAAGGACAAAAGCGCCGGCGAATTGACCAGCGGCGGCACCAGCAGGATCGACATGAAAGCGCCCGCCATCGTCCCGCAGACGCGATAGACCGATTTCGAGAGCACCGCGCCGGCGTGCGGTTGAGAGACGACATAGACCGTAACGACCGCCCAATAGGGATTCGGCAAGCCGATCCAGAGCGCGAGCGTGGCGGCAAGAAAGCTCTTGGCGGAAAAGACGAGCGCAGGCAGGCCGAACGGAAGCTTCATCGCGGCGTCTCTCCGTCAGGACTGTCCGTCCGTCTCCCAGCCGCCGCCGAGCGCCAGGAAGATCGCCGCCCGGTCCGAAGCCAGCTTCGCATCGGAGGCGGCAAGCGCGCTTTCGGCGCTGGCCAGTGTCCGCTCGACGTCGAGCGCCTCCAGTCCGGATACCGTGCCGCCGTGCGCCAGCCTGCGCTGCAGGCCCGCGGCCGTGCGGCTCTGGTCGCGCGCTTCGCGCAGGCGCGCGTTCTCATCGAGGTCGCGGACATAGATGGTGAGCGCGCTTTCCGCTTCCCGTAGCGCCTGCAGCACCGTCCCATCGAAGCCGGCCAGCGCGGCCTTGGCCGCAGCATTCGCTTGCGCGATGCGCGCGCGGGCGACGCTGCGATTGGGAAAGGTCCAGCTGATCAGTGGGCCGACGTTGAAGCCCAGTGCCGAATCGCTGAGGAGCCCGCCCACGCGGCGCGACGTCGTCCCCGCCGAGGCGCCGATGCTGACGCTCGGATAAAGGGCGGCGGTCTCGACGCCGATGTCGGCGGTGGCGGCGGCAAGCGTGCGCTCGGCCTGGCGGATGTCGGGACGACGCCGGATCAGCGCGGCGCCATCACCCACAGGCATGGGTCGATCGACATGCGGGATGGCCGTGCAGCCGGCCAGCTCGGGCGGATAGTCGGCAGGCGCCTTCCCGGTCAGCACCGCGAGTTGATAAAGCGCGACGCGGCGGTTGGCCTCGAGCGGGGGCAGGGTGGCCGCCAGTTGGGCGACGAGCGTGCGCGACCGCACCGCATCGAGCGGGGCGAACACCCCGCCGCGCACGCCGCGTTCGGTAAGCGCGAGGCTCCGGCCCTGTAGATCGAGCGAGCGCTGCGCAACGACGATCTGTGCGCCGGCGGCGCAGGCATCGGTATAGGCCTCCACCACATTCGCGGCGACCGTCGTGCGCGCGAGATCGAGAGCGGCGGCCTGTGCCTCGGCGGTGGCGTTCGCGGCCTCGATCGCGCGCCGGATGCGCCCGACCACGTCCACCTCATAGGATATGGCGACGCCGGCATCGATCTGGGCGTGGACGCCTGCCGCCGGCGCGACACCGAGCGTGGAGGTCTGGCCGAGGCTCGGCCCTCCCTCGACGATGGCCTGGACGCCGGCAGCAGCGCGCACCTCCTGCACCGCCGCCTGGGCGCGCTCCAGATTGGCGGCGGCCACCCGCAGCTCGGTGTTGGCCGCCAGCGCCTGTTCGACCAGGGCGTCGAGACGCGGGTCGTTGTAAAGGCGCCACCAGCGCGGCGGCAGCGGTGCGCTCGACAGCGCGGCGGACGACGAGGCCTCGAATGCGGTCGTCGGCCGGTCGGCGATGCCGGCCGGCGGTCGGGGCGGCCTATAGTCTGGGCCGACCGTGGCGCAGCCGGCGAGCAGTAGCGCCAGGCCGCCCACGGCTGCGCGGCCGCGCATCGCCGAAAACGCGGTCATGGCCTGCGCCTCAGATCGAGCGCCTCGCTGGCGCCGTCGAGGGTCACCGTCACGGTGCGTCCGGCGATCAGCGTCAGTCCCCTGGGCACGCGGTCGATGGCGATGCGCACGGGCACGCGCTGAGCGAGGCGCACCCAGCTGAAGGTCGGGTTGACGTTGGCGAGCAATGTGCCCGACGCGGTGGTGCGCTCGCGGTCGTCGATGCCGGCGGCCAGACCGGCGACATGGCCCTCGATCGGGCGATCCTCGCCCATCACGCGGATGGTGACGCGCGATCCGTCATGGACATGGGCGAGCTTGGTTTCCTCGAAATAGCCGGCGACATAGAAGCTGTCGCTATCGACGATCGCCATCACCGGCTGGCTGGCGGTGGCATAGGCCCCCGGACGCAGCGAGAAATTGGTGATGATGCCGTTGACCGGGGCGCGCACCTCCGCGCGTTTCAGGTTGATCCGGGCGAGGTCACGATCGGCGAGGGCCTGGTTATACGAGGCGCGCGCTTCCTCGGCGGCTGAGCGGTGCGTGTCGATGTCCTGCCCGGAGACGACGCCGGCCAACCCGCGATAGCGCAGGTTCTCGCGCTCCGCAGCGGCCATATTGGCATGTGCCGTGCCCACCGCCGCGTCCGCCCGTGCCAGCGCATTGGCGAGCCGCTCGCGATCGATGAGGAACAGCAGTTGCCCCTTTCGCACGACCTGGTTGTCGCGCACGTAGACCGAAGTGACCTGACCCGATACGTCGGACGCGAGCGGCACCACATCGGCGCGGATCTTTCCGTCGCGGGTCTGCGGCGCGTAGGTGTAATAGTCGTAGAGGTGCCACAGCACCAGCGCGCCCAGGCAGGCGAGCGCCAGCGTGAACAGAACCTTGAGGACTTGAGCGGTATGGTGCCGGTTGAGGATCATGGTGGTTTCAGCTTGTGGTCAGGATTCTGAGGAGCGCGACGGCCACGCCCAGCAGGATGAGGAAGAGCGAGAGGTCGAACAGCGGCCGGTTCCACACGGCGCGGTAAAAGCCGGCGAGGCCGAGCAGCCAAGAGAGGAGCAGCCGCGCGAAGAAGGCGATCAAGAGGCACAGCAACAGCGGCGACAGAAAGATGCCGGCCACGTCGATCTCGCCGATCATGCCGTCGGCTCCCAGGCCGGCGCACGCTCGAACAGCGCGAGGCGCAGGCCGATAAGGCTGCGGACGAGCGGGCCGAGCGAGCGCTCGGCGCCCTCCCGCCAGGCGGCGCTGAGGGTCCCATCGATATCCTCGAGCAGGCGGGGCGCCGGTTCCTCCTTGCCGATTTCTTCCCGCACCGTCGCCAGCAGCCGCTCGGAGGAGTCGCGGACCACCCCATCCGTCTGGAACGCGGCGGTCCGCAGGTCGGCGATGTTCGCGCCCGCGCGCAGACGGGTGAGCAGCCGGGCGCTCTGGTCGCTCTCTCCGGTGGCGGCGAGGTGCGCGGTCATCAGACCGATCCGGTCCAGCGCGCGGTCCAGATAGGCGTCGCGGTCGCGGCGGCTGGCATGCCGGGTGAGTTCCAGGATGCTCTGGCTCGCTTCGGCGGCGAAGCGAGCCAGAGCATGCGAACTGCCCATCCGCCGCACCAGCGTCAGGCTGAGGAACGCAATGAAGATGCCGATCAGGCTGGCGATGCTCGCGTCGAGGAAGGCGCCGAAATCGTGCGGACTATAGGCTCCTTGCAGATTGATCGTGCTGAGCACCGTCGCGAGCAGCAGGACCGCCAGCGCATTGGTCGCCGCCCATGCGGCGAGCGGCAGCATGAACAGCCCCATCACGACCACGAAGCTGGTGAAATCGTGCGCGAGCGGCAGCATCCAATAGTTCAGGATGGCCCCGAGCAATACCGAAAGCGCCGCGAATTTCGCATAGGAGGCGATGGCGCGATCGGCCTGATCGCCGCCGCCGAAGAAAGCGAGCGCCACAATCCCGATGAGCACCGCGCCCGGACTCTGCGACCAGCCGGTCAGCAGCCACAGGCCGCACAGTGCCGAATAGGCCAGCAGCACGCCGGCGCCGACGCGTAAAGCGAGGTGGAAGTCGGGCCGCAAAGGGAAGGGGGCATCACGGCCGATGCGCTGCTCAAGATCTGGTCCGAGGGGCGCATCCTTTTCGAGCGCGAGATTGAGCTTGCGCAGCTCGCCCCAGATCCGCAGGGCCTCATCGACCAGTTCCGCTCCATTCTGCCGCACCAGTTGGCGCCACGGCGTGAGCGGCCCCAAACCGGGCAGCGCGAAGGCGAAGTCCGTGTCGGGCCTCTCTGCGTCCTGTCCGTCCTGAACCCGCCGCCATGCCTCTTCGAGCGGTGGAAGCAGTTCCTCCCGCTCGGCGTCGCCGACATCGGCCAGCCGCGCGCCGATCGCCGAGATGAGCGGCACCAGCCGCAGCATGCGGCGCTGGATCGCGAACACCAGTTGCCGCTCCCGGCGGGTGACCATCGGGTCATAGCGGAGCTGCGCCGCCAGCGCGGACAGGCTGGTCATGTCGGCGATGACCTTGAGCCGATCATGGGCATTTGCCGCCTTGTTGGCGCTGATGCCGAGCGCGTCCTCCATCCAGGCCCAGTCGGCCCCAAGCTGCGATTTTGGCCAAGTCGGAGAACGTTTTGGGAACGTGGCATTCGGTATTGACGATGGAAATCATAGAAGAGGACAGTTCGCTCCATCATAGGGAGTGGGTTGATGGATCGGAGTATTCCGGGCGGGGATTTGATCGGACGATGGAGCCTGAGCTTTGCCGATATTGATTTTGTAAATTCGAAGCCGGCCCTGACGCGCCTTGGCCTCGCCGCGCAGCTGAAATTCTTCGCTTCCCTGGGGTTTTTCGCGATCGATCCCGGCTCAATCCCTACCGATGGCCTCTCGTATCTGGCCGAGCAACTCGGTGTCGAGGCTGGCGAGATAGCCGGTTATGACTTTTCCAGTCGGACAGCACGACGGCATTGTGCGGAGATCCTGATCCATCTTGGATATCACCGCATGAAGCGGGTGGATCGCGCGCAATTGACGGAATGGATTGCTGGCGAGCTGTGCCCGGGCGGCCAGTCGATCAATGCCATGCTTGAGCATGTTTTCCTGTGGTGCCGGGACCGGCGTATTTATGGGCCGTCGCGCAAGGAGCTTGAACGTGTCGTTCGCTCACAACGGCAAGATTATCTGGACACCTGGCTGATCGGAGCCAGTAATCGGCTTTCGTCAGATGCGGTGGCGTTATTGGAAGCCTCGCTTGCCGATCCGGACAGCTCGACCGGATTCAACAGGATGAAGGGTGACGCCGGACAGGCAACGCTCGACAACATTCTCGACGTGACCGAGAAACTCGCCTTTATCCAGAGACTTGATCTTCCCCATGATCTCCTGACGGCTACGGGCAAGCCATGGGTCGATCAGATTGTTCGCCGCGTTGCCGGTGAAAAGGCCTCGGAGATGCGCCGGCATGCGCCGGCGCGACAGCTCGGCCTTTATGCGATTTATCTAATGTCGCGGGAGGCGCAACTCACTGACGCGATGATCGACCTGCTGATCGAAACCGTTCACAAGATCGGAACGCGCTCGAAACGCAAGGTGGTGGGCGATATCGCGAAAGACATCGAGCAGGTCTATGGAAAGGAGCGCCTGCTGGTCGAGATCGCCAGCGCCTCGATCAATGAACCATCGGGGCGCATCTGCGATGTCATTTTCCCGATCGCCGGTAAGGCCAAGCTGGCGGCGATCGTCAAGGAGAGCCATGCGAAGGGCGCTCTGGACCGGCGCATCTACAAGGTGATGCGTGGTTCCTGGGCCAATCATTACCGGCGCATGCTGCCAAGCCTGCTTTCCGTACTTGAGTTCCGGTCGAACAACGCGGTGTGGCGGCCGGTCCTGGCGGCCCTCGACTGGATCAGGAGCAAGGTGGATGGCGGATGCCGCTTCGTGCCATTGCAGGATGTTCCGATCGATGAGGTGATTCCAGCGCGATGGCGCAGTTCCGTCATTGATGACGATGGGCGGGTAAACCGGATCAGCTATGAGCTTTGCGTCCTGACGCAACTGCGCGACCGCATCCGCTCCAAAGAAATCTGGGTGGTCGGGGCGGATCGCCGTTGATCTACAGTCATGTGAACCCTTATGGCCGCTTCGACCTCGACCTGAACGACCGGATTGATTTTGGACGGCTTGCAGCGTGAGGCGGCTGATCGGCCTATAACATTTGGGTACACCCCAGAGTGATAGGGCCGAGTGACACCATTCGTCTGTCACAAAAGGGTGGGTTTGCGCTCAATGTGACGATACACTGCAAGAGCCACCCTAATGTGACGGATTTTGCACTTGGCTCGTATCGGATATGCCCGCGTCAGCACCACGGACCAGGATCTGGATATCCAGATTGGCCGCCTCAAGAATGCAGGTTGCGAAATTATCCGTTCCGAGACCGGATCGGGGGCCTCGCGGAGCGGGCGCACGGAACTGGAAACGATCATGCAGTTTATGCACACCGGCGACGAGCTGGTCGTGCTGCGGCTCGACCGGCTCGGCCGCTCCACGCGCGATGTCCTGAACCTGGTGCATGAGCTTGATGAAAAGGGAGCTTCGCTGCGCATCCTTGAGCCAGAGGTGACGACGGCGGGCGACATGGGGCGAATGGTCATCACCATACTCGGCATGGTCGCCGATATGGAGCTGAAGTTCATCAAGGATCGTCAGCGCGCCGGGATCGAAGCGGCGCGCGCCGAAGGCGTTTACAAAGGCCGGAAGAAGAACGTCGATGAGGGACTGTCAGGATTTCCGTGTGTGGCCGGGCGGTTGATCATCAGGCCGCCATGGCTCTGATGAAACGTTCGCCGAA
>NZ_JBVVOJ010000040.1:0-10776 GCF_057063145.1 Sphingobium sp. SG1
GCGATCTTCTCGCTGTCCGGCGCGCGCAGCTTCGCTGCCAAGGCTTCGGCCCAGCACGTCGTGCGATAGGCTTTCTTGGCGCGCATCTGATCGCGCCGCTTCCCATGGAAGTTCGGCGACAGCTCCTTCGGCGGCCAGGGCAGGCGGACGCTGTGCATCAGATCATCCCCGTGGCAACGCCGCCGAGCGTGAAATCGTGATCAGGCTTGCGGGGCTCGAACTTGCGCACGACGGCGACGCCGGCATTTGCGCGGCGAAGCTGCTCTTTGAACGAGATGCGGCCATTGCGTCGCGATGCGACCTCGGCAGCCATCACCTCTTCGATCTTGCGACGGGCGTCTTCCTTCCGCATGCCCTGCCGGCCAAGGATCTTGCGATATTCGTCCCGAAGGTGCGCCGGGCACCAGCCGAGCACCGTCTCGGTGTGCGACTTCCCTGCGCGGATCCTGGGCTCAGACCCGGGCGTCTGCGCAGCGTGGCCCAGTCCGGTGGCTGCCAATGCCTGCCCGGATAGGCGGCGGCGCTCACGCTCGGCGGGATTGTTGGCGATGGATGCCTGAACACCGGCCTTGCATGCGCGCTGCTGGCGCGACCGGAAGACGGGATCCTGATACAAAAGCTTGATCGTGGCGCTGGCCTTTGCCGCCTTCGCCGGGTCGCGCGCGATCACGGCGGCGCAGCAGTTGCGGCACAGCCGGGTCTTGCGACGCTTGAATTCCTTCAGTTCGCGGCCACAGCCGCCTTCGCACTCGAATGTGCCAGTCATCAGATCTTCCCGAATTTCTGGAGCGCGGCCCGGCGGATCGCACGGTCACGCTTGATGCGACCTTCCATGGCGGCCCGCTCCCGGTCCCGCCGCGCGATGGCGACGGGGTGGGGGAACAGGCGGCGCCAGGCGTTGATCAGCCGGGCGCGCATTATTGCACGTGCCGCCACTGCCGGCCGTGCTTCACACGGCTGACCTGGCTTTGACTGATCCCAAATTGCGCAGCGAACTCCCTCTGCCTGAGGCGATCGGGATTCTGGCGAATGTATCGAACGTCCGCATCCGTCAGCCTAGACCACGAGATGCCTTCGCCCCGGCGCGTAGTGCCATGCTGTATCGCATCCGCGCTGTTTTGTTTTGGAGTGCCGTAATAGAGATTGGACTTGCGATTATTCGATCGGGTGCCGTCTCTATGGCAGACGTATCGACCTTTCGGCCGGGGCCCGACAAAGGCCTCCATCACGAAAGTGCCGACTTTGTCATTCCGACCTTTGTGCTGGATCCAGAGCTTAACGAAGTGATACCCTTTGACCACTGAAGGCTTCAGGATCTTCCCTCGACAGAAAATCTGGTAGGGCCGCCGCCCATCTCGATGAATGGGTATGACGCGATCCAGACTGCGAATGCGCCCCTCGCTGGATGCTTCGTACCACCCTTCAAATCCCGGAATGGGAGCCCAAACCTCTCCCATCATTCCATTCCCAATGCACACAAATAGGTCTGGAGGATCGCCTCCATCTCCTGCCGGTCATGCGGCTGCATCTTCCGCAGCTTGACGATCTGGCGAACGATCTTCGGCTCGTAGCCGGTCGCCTTCAGTTCCAGATAGACATCGCTGATATCCTCGGTGATACCCTTTTTCTCTTCCTCCAGCCGCTCGATACGTTCGATCAGCAGACGGAGCTGGTCGGCGGCGATGTTTCCTTCGGACATTGGTCAGTTTCCTTTCGTGGGGTGATGGTCAGGCGGCGAGCAGCGACAGCTGCCGGCGATCGTGGACGGTGCGGGAGAGCAGCAGGTCTTCGACCTGGCGGGCGGCGTCGGGCCAATCCTTGAGGGATCGCGCGAGCAGAGTGGCGGCCATGGTCCGGTCGCCGTCAATCAAGCTGCGCAGCCCATCAGCCAAATCGCGAGCGTTGGGCTCCATCTCTTCGGGAAAGATGCGACCTTCGCCTTCGACCCAACCTTCGTTTTCGGCTGCGTCGATACACTCATCAATCGCGACCAGGGCGTCAGCATCGAAGGTCTGACCTTCGCTCAGCTCTTTGAAGCTTTCCACGCCGAAGCGATCTGCCAGCCCCTCGAGGCCGTTGAGAGCCTCGGCGACGGTGATGTGAACGTTCAATCTGGGCATGGAAGCCTCCTATGCGCGCATGGGCATGACGCCGGCGGTCACGCCCGGCCGGTCGTCGCTGGTGATGACGATGACAGAGGCTTCGCCGGCGAAGCCAAGCTTGAGGGTCGGCGTCGGGCCGAACATTTTCGCGATGGACTGCGCGTACATAGCGTTCACGCCGACCGCGATCGTGGGGCCGTCATAGCTACCGTCCATTGGCTCGACCGACCGGCTGCCGTCTTGTGCGGTGGCTGATGCCTCGCAATGGTCGCGCGACAGGTCCATGCGCACGCCGCGCGTCTTGCCGTCCGAGGCGCATCCGGCGGCGCGAATTGTGCGATCGAACTCAGCAGATTGGATCGTCATGTGAGCGTCGTGCTGGTCGCGCAGCACACGACGATAGTCCGGATAGGTCGCATCGATGATCTTGCCCTCGATGCTGGCCCGGCCGGTGCCGACCCGATAGAATTTGTCCGAGAGGGCAAGCTCGACCTGGGCACCGTCTTCTGCATCCGCCAGAAAGCGACAGATCAGGTTGACGGCCTTGGTGCCGATGATGCTGTCGCCCATGCCAGCCGCGCCGGCCGGGGCAGGGTGCTTGACCTGCACCACGCGATGGCCGTCGGTGGCGGCAGCGACCAGCTTGTCGCCCTCGATCTGGAGAAAGACGCCGCACAGATAATATCGGGTCTCTTCGGTGCTGACCGCGACGCGCGCCGTGTCCAGGATCTTGAGCAGCGGCGCAGCATCAATGGCGAAGCTGGTCGCATGGGCGAGCGGCTTGGGCATCGGGAAGTCGGTCGACGGCAGCGTCATCAGCTTGCGGCTGGACCGGCCCTGCTTGATCGTCAGCGCGCCATCGGCATGACTGATATCCACCGCGCCGGGCCGCAACGTGTCGATCGCGGTGATCAGCCGATCGGCTTCGACGGTCGTGTCGATCTTGAACCCGGCACAGTCGATGGTGCGCATCGACCAGTGATCGAGGTCGGAGGCGCACACGGTCAGGAAGCTGTCCGCGGCGCGGAGCATCACGTTCGACAGGATCGGGATGGTGTTGCGGCGCTCGACCGTCTGGCTGACCGCGCGCACGGCGGCGAGCAGCGCATCGCGGTCGACGCGAAGCACGGCCGTAAGCGGGGCGCTGGCTGGTCGTTCAAGGGTATCGGCTTCGGTCATGGATGATCCTTTCAGTGGCGAAGGAAGGCGATGGAGCGGGTGGACTGCCAGCACAGGGCGCAGCGGGCGCAGTTCTCGGCCTTGCCGATCTGGGCGGGGCAGGTGATGGCATCGGGATCTTCGGTTTCGCCGTCGGGGATGACGCGGCTGGCGAACCGGTCGCCCGACTTGCCGGACCAGCGCACCGCGAAACGCAGCCAATTGGACGAGGCGATACGATCGATAGCCTGGCCGATCGGATCGCTGACCGGATTGCGCGCGGTGAAGCCGAACACGTTGAGGGCAGGGAAGGCGACCAGAGCTTCCGCCCACAGGTCGACATATTCGACGCTGTAGAAGTCGCCCAACACATGCAGGCGGACCAGGAAGCCGCGCGGATGTTTGCGCTGCAGGTCGGCCAGTTCAGCCCAGAGCATCGCCTCGAACTGCGGGCCATGCACCAGCCGCTGGGCATAGGGCATGCCGTTGCCGTAGCAGGAGCGCCATGTCTTGCAGCTGCGCGGGCAGGTCTTCCGCTCTTCCAGCGTCAACGTGAAGATCGGCGCCATCGTCAGGCGGCCTTTCTCCACGCGGCGCCCGATCTTGCGGCTGTTGTGACCGCTCTTGAGCAGGCGCTTCACGCGCGGATCGTCCACCACGTTGACGGTGGTGGGGAACAGCGTGCGGCCTTCGACCTCGGCGGAGTGGCCGGGCACCAGTACCACGCCGCTCTGCTTGGGCTTGATCGACGGGAAGCGCGACATGGACGAGGCGGCCAGCCGGCGGACGAGCGGGCCGGTCATGCTGCCTTCTCCCGATCGGCGGCGCCCTGCTCCATGTCGAGCAGATCGAACAGAGACGGGACCGCCTTCTGATCCTCGGCTTCCTTCAGGTAGCTGATGCTGTGGGCGAAATAGTCGGGGTTCAGTTCGCTGCCCGCGCCACGACGGCCGGTCAGGATCGCGCGCATGGGCACGGTGCCCAGACCACAGAAGGGATCGAACACCAGGTCGCCCTTGGACGAATAGCGCTCGATCAGCCGGTCGACGATGTCGAACTGGAGCGGGCAGACATGCTTTTCCCGGCCCTTCTGCACCTGCTCGGCATTGAGCGTGCGCATGCGGACGACATCATCCCAGACCTCGGGGTGATGGCTGCCCGGATCGAGTGCCATGAAGGTGCGGGGAAGGTGGCCGCCGGCATGATTGGCACCGCGTGCTTCGATCGTGTCGCCGATGCCGACATGCGCGCGGAAGCTGTAGATCAGGTCGCGCGTCTCTTCGCGGAAGCGCTTGGCCAGCCGGCCGGTGCCCATGTTGGCGAAGCGATCGCTGACTTCCCAGAGCTCATCGATCGTCAGCGGGCGCTCGCCGCTGGAGCGCCAGAATGCGTGGGCATCGATCTGCCAGCGCGCCAGGCTGTAGTCGGCGGCATCCTTGGCGACCGGCGTGTCGGCATAGCCGCGCGTGCGGTCGGTCTGGGGCTTGCGCATCAGCAGCACATATTCAGGGCTGCCCACGCCCATCTTCGTCCCGTCCTTCAGCATCTCGCTGTAGGACAGGCGATAGGTCTGGTTGTTCTCGCGCACGACGTCGGTGACGACGGTGATCATGCCCATGAACTGGAAGCCGTGCGCCATATAGTGGGCGATGCACTTGGCGTGGAACGGGTTGACCGTCGGCACGCCCTGGCCGGTGACCGACCCGAACAGGATCCGGTCCTTGACGTGGATGCAGGCCAGCCGGCCGGGCGCGAGGGCGCGCAGCAGGTTCGGCGTGAGATAGTCCATCTGCGCGAAGAAGTGCGCGTCGTCGTCGGTGTGGCCGAAGTCGTTATAGCTCGGTGTATATTCATAATGGTTGCTGAAGGGGATCGAGGTGACGATCAGGTCGACCGAACCTTCGTCCAGCCGCGCAGCCTCATCGACGCAATCATTGTGCGCCAGCCGCCAGCCTTCGCCGGTGGCCTCGCGGCGCTCCACGCCGATCGAGCGCTTCACCAGCTCGGCGGCGGCGCCGTGGTGCAGGCCATAGCGGCGGATGAGCGCGGACATGGTTTCGCGGAACTCGTCGTCGCGCGCCCACTTCGCCTGAAGCTCCCGCACGACCTCGGTTTCCGTCTCGGCGTGGATGATGTCGATCTCGACCGGCTCAGACTGGCCGAAGCGCTGCACGCGGTGGATCGCCTGGATGAAGTCGCGGAACTTGAAGCCGACGCCGGCGAAGATCTCGCGATGGCAGTGGCGCTGCAGGTTGACGCCGCCGCCCAGCATGATGGGCTTGGCGCCGATCAGCTGCAGGTCACCGTCGGCGAAGCGGCTGACGATGCCTTCGCGCACGTCCAGCTTCTGGCTGCCATAGACGGTTTCGCAGGCGGGAAGGACCTTCTCCAGCGCGCGGCGCTCGTCTTCCAGGTCGTGCCACAGGATGAAATGATCATCGGGCGACGCGGCGACGATCTCGGCGGCCTTGGCGATGCGGGTGTCGAGCGTGCGACGCTTCTCGCGCGAGGCTTCGACCACGCCCAGCGCCGTGTCGCGCATCAGGCGGCCCTGGCCGTTCGCTTCCGGCTCGGCGTCGGCGATGTCGGCTTCGACGCAGTGCCAGCGCACGGTGATCGGCGGCAGATCATAGCCTTCGTCGGAATAGCCCAGGTCGCTCGGGCGCTGGATGCAGACGGCCCAGCTGTTCACCCAGGTCCAGAATTCATCGACCTTGTGCGGATACAGGGTGAGGTCGCCGGCCTTTTCGCTGTTGCGCTGGAAGAAACGGGTCAGGGCCTGCCCGGTGTCCATGATGCCGAGGAACCCGGCATAGTGGATCATTTCCTTGTATCGGTTCGGCGCCGGCGTGGCGGTGGCAACGTGGCGATAGGGGATCGCCTCGAACAGCGGCAGGAACTCCTGATAGGTCTTGGAGCCGAAGGAGCGCAGCACGTCCGCCTCGTCCAGGCTGGCCCAGCCGAACTGGGAGACGTTGATCTTGCCTTCGCGAACGCTCTCGTAATTGGTCAGGAACAGCGGGAGCGTGGCGACACCCGATGTGTCTGCCAGCACAGCCGCGATGTCGGCTTCGGACTGCACGAACGCCACAGGGATATCGAGCAGCGCGGCATCGTGCAGGAATTCGCGCCGCACATTGAGCGGCAGCACGATCAGACCCGCGCAACCGGCCTTGGCGCAGATGATCGACCCGATCAGCAGCTGCTGCATCGTCTTGTGCAGGCCGAAGCTCTCGAACAGCGCGCGCCGGCCGCCTTCCACCGCCCAGCGGACGATATGGCGGACATGATCCTTCATGAGCCGGCCGTCGGTCAGGTGCGTCGGGATCTCGTCCAGCGAGCAGGGCAGGCCTGCGGGCAGGGCGAGGGGAGCCTTCGCTTCGAGGAAGGTCCGATATTCAGGCAAAGAGATACCGTTCGCGGAACCGGCATCGACCGGCGCCGCGCTGTTCGCGCTATCCATGTTCTCACTCCTGGGCGGTCAGCCGCCGGCTAAGTTCAGTTCCGATGAATGATGTGGGCCCGAAGCGTCGGGATCAGGGCTTCCGCTTTTTCGGAGAATATCGCCTTCTCGCGCGGATCGATGATGCCATCGGCTAGGAACTCGTTGCCGTCGGCGACAAGCTGCGAAGCCTGGGCGAGTGCGCGGCGCATGCAGGCCGCTTCCTCATCCTCGATCCGCGGGGGCGCGCAGAAGCCCATGGCGCCGCAGACCTTGGCCCAGGCGGGCGCTGGCAGCTGCGCGAAGACGCGCATCATCATCGGCGCGGGCATGGCGGGCGGAGACTGCTCGACATAGCTGCGGAGCGTGCCTTCCTTGTCGCCGGTGGCGAGGCTGAGGTCTTCCCAGCTGATCGCCTTGCCCCGGCCGACGAACATACGCAGCGTGTCGGCGATCACGCGTTTTCCGACCTCGTCGGCAAGACTGTGGTTCATTTCCATGGTGAAACCTTCGCAACTGCGGCATTTTTGCCGACATGAAAGAGATTGATGATCGCGCCAGCCGCCAGGCCATCCAGATCCGCCACCGACCGGTGCGAGCGGTAGGGGTAGGGGTAGGGGGCGACGACGTCGGCGGGCGTGCGGGTGCGGATGAGGCCAGCGCGCATCAGGCGGCCCTCCGATATCCGGCCATGAACTCGATGATCTTCTGGCCCGTGCGCAACGTCATGGACCGGTTGTTGCGAAGTCCGCTGATCAAATTGCCATCTCCGACGGCTCGGCGACCGAAGGTCGTTGGAGATATGCAGTTCTCAGCGCAGAATGCCTCGATCTTTGCCAGCATCTCGGCATCGGTTGGGATCATCTGTTCCATAAATCCTATTTAGCTGGATAAATCCTACTATGCAAGTTGGAAACGTCATGCTGGCGTATGGTCGCCCTGTGTGGGATTTATCCGCCATGACGGAACATTCTGACGCCGATGATTCAAAGGGTGCCGCGCTCTATGAGCGCCTGATGGCGCTAAAGCCTGAGGGGCTCGCGCCGACCAAGTGGGCGCTGGATGCCGGCGTAAACCGTGGCTTTTTCACGAACCTGAAGGGAAAGGGCGGCGGCGTGCGAACGGACAGTTTGCGCAAGCTACTCACATACATTGGTAAGACTGAGGCGGACCTGGTCGGCGCGAGTGATGTTCCGCCAGCGAACGCCAAACCCGTCGAATTTGAAGGGGCGTCGCTAGAACGCCTGCCAGAGAACTTGCCGGTGTATGGTACGGCGCTGGGAGCGGAGATGCTGATTGAAGGCGAGAGGATTGAGCAGACGACGCTAAACACCGGGGATGTCATCGAATATCGTAGGCGCCCACCTGTCTCGCACGGTGTCGAAAAGGTCTATGGCCTCTACGTCCAGGGCTCGAGCATGTACCCGGCGCATCGCGATGGAGCGTTCCTGTTTGCTCAGCGGGACGCCAGGTTGCGCGTTGATGACGATGTTGTGGTTTATCTTCGTCCCAAGGATGAGAGCGACGACGGATCCCGCGCCGTCTGCGTGCTAGTTAAGCGGCTAGTCAGACGATCTGCGCAGTATGTCGAGTTAGAGCAGTACAATCCGGCCAAGGTGTTTCGTATTGAAATGAACGATGTTCTGCGTATCGATCGTGTTCTGACAACCGATGATTACACCTAAAGGTGTGATTTTCGTCACAGCCTGAATTGCGGCCCAGTGCTACTCGGGCGCGCGCGTAACTGTCTTCAATATGCGCATAGGGGGAATTATGATTCGTGGATTGATCAGCGGCACTATTTTGGTTGCATCTTTGGCCGGATGCGCGTCGACGAACGAAGTGCTGAGCGATGCGCCAAAGGAAGTTTTCCGGACGCCGAAGAGTGCTGACGAGGTCGCGTTTTGCCTCGCGAACAAGAACAACACGGCGCCTATGCCCCGCGACGACGGGTCTCGCGTGGTGCTGATCAAAAACGGTTACGGCGGTGTTTCGATGGCCTTTTCTGTTTACCCGGATGGTACGGGGAGCCGCATCGAGTATCGCAAGAAATTCGGCACGATTGGTGGCGCCTGGAAGCAGTGCGTAGGGCTCAAGCCGGCGGAATAACACCTCTCTGTTGCCAAGTATCGACAGGCCCCGCACGCTCAAACCGTGCGGGGCTTTTTTATGTCGTGTTTCCAATGTTGTAGGAATTTGACGTCGGTTAAATCCAACTTGCAATTGACGAGTAGGAATTATCCGACTATTTAATCTCCCATCACCTGACCTCGCCGGATCGGCCGGCGACGCGAGACGGTGGGGAGATATGGCATGCATGCCATCAGCTTTACCGTAGGCTCGGCCGCCGCTGGCGCGATTGCGCAGCAGCAGGCGCTTGAGCATCGCGAAGACTTCGACGCGTATCGCACGCTCGACCTGATCAAGATGGGCTTCCAGAGCGCGAGCCAGGCGGTCGACATCCTTGCGGCCGACCCGGCCGAGACGCGCGCCTGCCTGATCCACGGCGCCAGCCGCCTGCTGGCCGCTGCTGACCGGCTGGACCCTGCCGCGCCGCCCGCCAACGTCTTTCCGCTGGGCGCCGCGTGATGAGCATCGCCCTGCACATCCTCTCCACCGTCGTCGCCGTTGCGCTGATCACCGTGTCCTGCGCCGCCATCGCCGCAGAGTTTCGGCGGTACGGCCGCAAAATGCTTGCGGCTCTGCTCATGGAGCCGCGCCCGTGACGGCCAAATTCCACACCACCGGCCGCGATCCGCTCGTCGTGCCCCGCACCACGCCCTGGCAGCGCGAGCGCGCCGGCGGCCCGATCCTTCCCATGCACCAGCCGCGCCGCTGGTGGCACATCTGGAGGCGCGCATGATCGCCACCTTCCATTCCGATCCGGTGGAACTGCTCAAGGCGATGTGGCGCGGCAACGCCGCCATGTCGAGCCTTCTGCCGCTGGACGGGAAGCTCGCCGCGATCGAGGCGGCCAAGGCCGGCGCGACGCCGACCGAAGCCATGTATTTCGGCCAGGGCTATCGCCTGCCGACGGGTTGGGGGTGGGACCGCGTCGCCCAGGTGCGGGCGGCGCATCATATCGCCTCCCACCTCGTTCCGGTCGCGCTCGATGGCCCGGCGATCGCCTGGGGCGTGCCGATGATCGAAGGCAAGTTCCTGCAGCGCCCGCGCGGGCCGATGGCGCCGCGCGTCTTCCACCGCGCCAACACCTTCTACGTGATCGAGCTGCCGGCCGATGACGACCTCAATGCCCATGCCGAGGCGAACCCTGGCACGGTGCGGATCGAAGACATGTTCGGCAATGTCCTCTGGCCGGAGGGCACCGAGCAATGATCGACGTCGCGACCATCGCCTCTATGGCGGCGCACAAGGCCGAGCGCCTGCGCCGGCTGAACAACCAACCCCCACTGTCCGACTGCGTCGTTATCCCTCTGACGGCGCATCGGGCAGGAGCCTCGGACGACCTCGCCCCCTTTCATGGGTCGCCATCCTCCCCGCGCGGACCGGTCATCGAGGCTGATCGGTCCGCCTACCAATCCGATCCGGGCGACGAATGCCCGTGCCCCATCTGCACCAGCGACTGCGCACGCATTGTGCCGTGCCAACGGGAGAATGACTGACATGTCGAAGATCGAGCAGTTCACCGAAGCGCTCTACCGCGCTGGCGTCCCGTATGAACGGGAGGGCGATGCAATCACCGTTCGCGGGCATCACGTCGATCTGCGCGGGCTGACCTCGCTGCCCGAGGGCACGACCTTCAGCAACGGCGGCTACGTCGATCTGCGCGGGCTGACCTCGCTGCCCGAGGGCACGACCTTCAGCAACGGCGGCTACGTCGATCTGAGCGGGCTGACCTCGCTGCCCGAGGGCACGACCTTCAGCAACGGCGGCTACGTCGATCTGCGCGGGCTGACCTCGCTGCCCGAGGGCACGACCTTCAGCAACGGCGGCTACGTCGATCTGCGCGGGCTGACCTCGCTGCCCGAGGGCACGACCTTCAGCAACGGCGGCTACGTCGATCTGAGCGGGCTGACCTCGCTGCCCGAGGGCACGACCTTCAGCAACGGCGGC
>NZ_JBVVOJ010000041.1:0-10392 GCF_057063145.1 Sphingobium sp. SG1
CCCGAGGAGTTGGCGGCATGACGCGCGTCCGGAAAATTGGCGGTGGAAGTCAGATTAGGGCTGGACTGTCAGGATATATCGCGGAGATGGCCAGCGCTTTTACCTGCGCGTCGCTGGGGATCGTGCCCACCGTCCGGCATAGCGACTATATCGGTTCCTGGCTTGCCGTCCTGCGCGAGGATGAGCGGGCAATCTTCAAGGCGGCAAGCGCGGCCAGCAAGGCGGCCGATTATCTCCTGGGCATGGAAGGGGCAGCGGCATGACCGACAAGCTTCCCCTGCGCGTCTTCCTGAGGCGCGGGCGCCGATCGCTCCGCCGCATGACCGTCCTTCAGCGCACCATCTTCTTCGATATCCGGATGGAGGATCTAAGCTATGCCCAGCTTGCCGAACGGCACGGCATCAGCGCCGAGCAGGCTGAAGCAGAATTTGCCGCCGCGCTGCGCATCTTCCTGCGAACCTTGTACGAGCCCGAGCCCTGGTGGCGACGGCTTTCCCATCGTCTATGATCAACCCGCCGCGCCCGATGGCTTGCCATCGGGCGATCGGTCCGACAGGGTGGCTATGACATGCGTAACGATCTCGATCATCTTCCCGCCGACAAGCAGCGCGAACTGGCGCGCGTCGTGCAGATCATCTTCGAGGAATTCGAGGACGGGCTCGCGCTGGCCACGCAGGCTTGGCGCAAGAAGGGCCGCATCCAGAAGATCATCCTCTATGGCAGCTATGCCCGTGGCAGCTGGGTCGATGAGCCGCACACTGCCAAGGGCTACAAGTCCGACTATGATCTGCTGATCATCGTCAACGACCAGCGGCTGACCGATCGTGTCAAATATTGGCTTGGGGTCGATGAGCGGCTGATGCGCGAATATGGCATCACCGCCACGCTCAAGACCCCGGTCAATTTCATCGTCCACACCCTGCAGGAAGTGAATGATGGCCTTGCCCATGGCCGCTATTTCTTCATGGATGTGGCCAAGGACGGCATCGCCCTTTACGAGAGCGACGACAGGGAACTGCACACGCCAAAGCCCAAGACGCCGGACAAGGCGCTGGCCATGGCGCAGGAATATTTTGACGAGTGGTATCCGAGCGCGGGCGGCCGATTAGACACCGCCAGGTATGTGATGAACCAAGGCCGATTGAAAGAGGCGGCGTTCGACATGCACCAAGCTACCGAATTCCTCTATCACTGCGTCCTTCTGGTCTGCTGCTCCTATACGCCACACGTTCACAATCTCGCTTTCCTGCGCACCCAGGCGGAGCGGATCGACCGGCGGCTGGCCTATGTCTGGCCAAGTGAGCGACATATCGATCGGGCGCGGTTCGAGAAGCTCAAGGAAGCCTATGTGAAGGCCCGCTATTCCAAGCATTACAAGATCAGCGAAGAGGAACTCAGCTGGCTTGGCAAACAGGTCGAGGAGCTGGGCCGGGTCGTGCATGAAGTGTGCGCAGAACGCATCGCTGAATTGAAGCGCACCGCCGGCGTTATCGCCTGATCACCTGGACCTGATCATTAAGGCTGTTCGGCCTGCTTTCTGATGGCGTCGGCAAGGATCATCGCCAGCGACTCTTCCGCACGGGTGCGGGCCGCCGGATCCTTCGACGTCAGGTCCTGCCTGATCCACTGCGGCGCGCGCTCGATCACGGCGAGAATGGCGGCTTGCATCTGTTCACTCATGGCAGCGCCTATGCGCTGTCATGGCTGTTGAGGCAATGCATCGGCCGCGAACCTGCGCCGCCGGCTCCTCGGCGGCCGCCTCGGCAGCCTATCGCTCAGGCTCCTCGCTGTTCGATATGCTGTTTGGGCGCGATCATGACTTCTCTAACAAGGTCGGCGTCGTCCACAGCGAAGTGCTGCTGCCAGATGGTGCGCCAGAGCAATGGCGCGAGCGCGAGCAGCTGTGGAATGATGTCGAGGCCGCCGAGATCCGCAAGGACGCGCAGCTGGCGCGCGAAGTGGAGTTCGCCATTCTCCGAGAAATGCCGGAGGCTGACGGCATCGCCCTGGCCCGAGACTTCGTCCAGCGCGAATTTGTCGATGTCGGCATGGTCGCCGATCTCAATGTCCATTGGGATATCGGCGCCGATGGACTAGCCAAGCCCCATGCCCATGTGATGCTGATCCGAGATTGATATCTAACCTTACGCGCGCCCCTGAACTTTTCAACGGCGGGACGACACTCGCTGAAATGAGATCCTTTTTAAAGCCGCTTCCCGTCGGAATGACGTAGGTCCGCTGTGATAAGCCTTTCGGCTCAGCAATTGAACCGGGCTGAAAGATCAGCAGGCTGGCGCTTTCGTCGACTGCGATGTCATAAGAGCTTCCAGAACCGGGAGGCGAACAATGAGCAACGCAGAGTTTGTGACGGCTGAATAGCTAGCGGCGGTGAGCATCTGGCTTCCACCGCAGCTCAACATTACCCAGATTACAAACCCCGCCCGACCAGCTCGCAGCGGGGTTTTTGTGGAACGATCACAGTTTACGGGTGTAGTAGCAAAGCAAGTTTGCCACGCTGCTTGCACCTTCTCGACTAGGCCCCGCTCGAGCAATCAGAGCGGGGCTTTTTACTTGTTGCCATCAAGCCGCAACCGAAACATGCTGTGGAGATGGTGACAAGGCCCTTACCTCGTCACTCTCCCCGGACTGGCCCCGCGCGATCATTCGCTGCGGGGCCTTTTCGTGGAAAGTCCCCTTGAAGAATCGTTTGGCTTTTTGGTAAATTCCGGGCGTCCCAAGGTTCGCAGCCTGGGATGGCGCCCTTCTAACGAGGTCGCTTTTGTTCAACTCAAGGAGGAGCAAAATGCGCAGAATTTCGGACAAAGCCTATTATGAGCGCCGTGCGAGGACGGAGATCCGGAAAGCCAACATGACCAGCGACCCGTCAGCCAAGCGGGTTCATCTCGCTCTGGCGGCCAACTATCTCAAGCACGTTCGCTCAATGGAGGCCGATGCTGACCAGGACAGAAATCTTGAATTGGCCTAGACGTTTGATCTGCCACATCGTCGTAACATAACCCTGCTTTAGCGGCCGGTGACGAAGCCCCCTTGCTCGTCACCCTCCCACACTAGCCCCGCCGAGCGATCGAGCGGGGCTTTTTCGTAGTGGCCACAATTCTGCAACCGAACCTCTTGTCAGCCTGCATCCGATCGAGGTTTATTGCATCAAGACCGAAAATCTTAATTTCGATTAATTTACAATGTTGTAATTAACGATTAGTGGAGCGGCATCTGTCGTGAAGGTCGCAGCCCGTCCTTGACGCGGAGACCCCATCCTTATCTTACAAGTTGTGCGACCTGTCGGGATTTGGATGGGGTCGCTTGGCTTATGCTTTTCCCCAAACGTCACGCCGTCAGGTTTTGGCACCACACCTTGCTCTCATGCCGCTTAGCAGATCGGGACATCCATAGTTTCGGGCACGAACAATTTTTGGGCCTGCCATTAACTATGATCGTTACAGAAATATGAGCCGTAAATCTCTAAATCGAAGCCGTTGGGGTTTGGCTCCCAACCAGCTGCAAGGCCCACCTGAGAGGTTCTCAGGTGGGCCGTTAGGTCTCAATTTCTGAGCCTTCTTTCCGGAACTGATCAGAATTGAAGAGTATCGTCTTAGGCATTCTGCTGCCCTTTCTGGCTTGTCGATCTGCCCCCCCTCGGCTCACTCGCGACTGCGCGCTACGGGGCATTTTTACGGATTGCGCTGAGCAATACTTCTGGCAAGACTATCCATCCGGGTTTGGAAAGGGGGCGTGGCCATGGTTCATTCAACCCGCAACTCTGATGAATTATTCCAGCGGCATGCGCGCGAATATGCTGAGTTTTTTGGTTCGCTATCAACAGGTGCTGTTGCTCGCCCGGTATTTTTGAATGTAGCGGTCGAGTTGGTCATTTCGGAATTGAAAGCGGAGTTTCCGGACAACCCAGACACGCTGAGATCAGCGCTGATCAACCAAATTCGAGCAATCGATAGCGCTTCTAAACCGAGGCCTGCGAGTGAGGAGCGTTAATTTGAGCTGCACAAGGCCCGCACGTCACGCTTGATCTGGATTGCCGACATCCATACTATCCGCGCGTTCCTGCCGAGGTTCAACGTCATAGCGGCGCGCGTCAGGAACACCTTCTCGTGATGGGTCTGGCGCTACTCATGAAGCGCTGCTACCCGAGACTTGAGCCCGGCACGAACTCCCGAAGGTCCGCAAATTTTCGGCCGCGTCGGGCTCACCTTTCCTTGATCGACAAACCGCAAGCGCTCCCAGCCTTAATCCTGAGAAGCGAGGTGATCATGAATTCCGTTTCCCTCATTCCGTGGCAGGCAATGGAACTCCTACCGGAAGATAGGAAGGACGGCCGGCCGATGCTGCTTTGGAACCAGTTAGGAGTGTCCGTCGCAGCATGGGATAATTCGGACGGCGTTGAGTACTGGTGTCTTGCTTTCGGCGGGCTTCCCACTGGTAAATTCCCGGTCATTGCTCCCACACACTGGTCGGATATCAGTCCGCCGGTTTGAATACTCTCGATCCGTTGGTATATTGATTCTGCTCCTGCCGCGATTCATCGTCATCGCGGCGCGCGTCAGGGGCAATCGGGGGATTGTCGCATGCTTAGTGAATGGCGTGATTGGGATGCGGATCCTTTAGGTCCGCTCGAATGGCTTTTCTGAAGCGTCTCCATTCTGGGCGGTGCCGTTCTCATCATCCGAACCTTCTGATGTCGAACGCTTGATCGCCCGGTCGAGGGCCTTTGCAGTGGTCAGGACTTAGCCTAGCGCCTCCAACGCCTGCCCCCACTTTGCCCGCCCCGCGCGTGACCTTGCCCAAACCCATCAGTCGTCCCCTCATTTGGATATGGGCAGAGGAACGGTTTGACCGGCGAGTTCATGCGTGATGTCGGCCAGGAACTGGATTTTCCCGTCCGTCAAGAACGAATGGCAGCCCACAATCTTCCTCGCCGCGCAGGATCGGGGAGAGCGCGCCCATCAAGCGGCCCGCCGCTTCGCATACGCACCCAAGCCGAACGGATCGACCGGCGGCTGGCCTATGTCTGGCCGAGCGAGCGCCATGTGGATCGAGCGCGGTTCGAGAAGCTGAAGGAAGCCTATGTAAAGGCCTGCTATTCCAAGCATACAAGATCAGCGAAGAGGAACTCAGCTGGCTTGGCAAACAGGTCGAGGAGCTGGGCCGGGTCGTGCATGAAGTGTGCGCCGAACGCATCGCTGAATTGAAGCGCACCGCCGGCGTTATCGCCTGATCATTCAGGCTTTCCAGCCAATGCATCGGTGGCGAACATGCGCTGCCCCCGTCGGCGCCAGAGCAAAAGAAGCTGTTCGCGCTCATCAGTGCGCAACCGCGCCGCCGCTTCGCTGAGCAGCCCGAGCATCACCGCGCGATCATCATCAGTAAGCGCGACCAGCTCAGCCTTCACGACCAGACCGCCGAGCTCAATCAGATGCCGGGTGCGCTCGCGCCGCTTCATCTGCCAGTCCCGCCGATCATGCCGCGCCTGGCTCAGCTGCAGGCGATGGCGCGCGACCTTCACCCGACGCAGGGCTGCCCGGCTTGTCGCCAGCGCCTGACCCAGCATCATGCCGCTGTCCTGAAAAGAAGGCCGCGCCCCGCTTGCGCCACGCCTCCCGCCTTGGTGCTTCGGTTGTATTGGCAGCGGCAAGCAATGCGCCAGCCAGTTCCTCGGCGCTGAGCCCATCGGCTCCGGTCGCCATCACCAGTTCGCCCAGCTGGCTCTGCTTGCGGGCTTTAAGTTGTCGTGCCTTGTCGGTGAGAGCCTTGAGCTCTGCGTCATAGTCCCGTGGTCTGCGCATGGAGTATGGCCTTGCTGTTGGTGTCAGACCCCCGGCGTTATCGACCGTCTCGATCAGTCACAATGCGCTGGAATTTCCTGGGATCTCGTCATCCCGAAACTGATGAAATCTTTTGAGGGCGCGCTTATACGTCGTGCCGACGTGCTGCTTGAGGTGTAAATGGTAGGCCGTCATGGCGATCTACCATCTCTCGGTCAAAGTCATCTCGCGCGCCGCCGGCCGCTCGGCGGTCGCCTCGGCCGCCTATCGCTCAGGCTCCTCGCTGTTCGATATGCTGTTCGGGCGCGATCATGACTTTTCGAACAAGGCCGGCGTCGTCCACAGCGAAGTGATGCTGCCCGATGGCGCGCCAGAGCAATGGCGCGATCGCGAACAGCTGTGGAATGCGGTTGAGGCCGCCGAGATCCGCAAGGACGCGCAGCTGGCGCGCGAAGTGGAGTTCGCCATCCCCCGAGAAATGTCGCAGGCTGAGGGCATCGCCCTGGCCCGCGACTTCGTCCAGCGCGAATTTGTCGATGTGGGCATGGTCGCCGATCTCAATGTCCATTGGGATATCGGCGCCGATGGACTGGCCAAGCCCCATGCCCATGTGATGCTGACCTTGCGCGA
Organism: Sphingobium sp. SG1; assembly: GCF_057063145.1. Lineage (NCBI taxonomy): Bacteria > Pseudomonadati > Pseudomonadota > Alphaproteobacteria > Sphingomonadales > Sphingobiaceae > Sphingobium > Sphingobium sp. SG1. The sequence goes on from NZ_JBVVOJ010000041.1 coordinate 6,426, forward strand.
AGTGACGCCAGAGGGCTTTGGCGCCAAGGTGCGCGACTGGAACAGCACGCAGCTTCTCAGCCATTGGCGCGAGGCCTGGGCGGAGCATGTGAACGAGCGCCTGGCCGCTCTCGATATCGATGCACGCATCGATCATCGCAGCCTGGAAGCCCAGGGCATCGATCTCGAGCCCCAGCACAAGATCGGCCCGGCCGCGGCGCGCATGGGGGAAGCGGGCCAAGTCAGCGAGCGGATCGAAGAGCATCATGAGATCGCCCGCTCCAATGGCGAGAAGATCCTCGCCAATCCGGGCATTGCGCTCGATGGCATCACCCACAATCAGGCGACCTTCACCACTCGTGATCTTGCCATGTTCGTTCACCGCCATAGCGAGGGGAAGGAACAATTTGATCGGGTCATGGCGGCGGTCAAAGCCTCGCCCGATCTGGTGGCGCTGGGCAAGGATGGGCGAGGGGAGGCGCGGTTCACCTCACGGTCCATGCTGGAGACCGAACAGCGGCTCGAAAAGGCCACCGCCACGCTCGACGCGCGGCGCCATCATGGGCTGGCCGATCGTCATGTCGAACGGGCGCTGGCACAGGCCAGCGCGAGCGGGCTCGACCTCTCGGCCGAACAGCGTGGCGCGCTCGAGCATGTGACCAGTGCCAAGGGGCTGAGCAATGTCATCGGCTATGCCGGCACCGGCAAGAGCGCGATGCTGGGCGTGGCCCGCGACGCCTGGGAGCGGGCCGGCTATGATGTGCGCGGCGCAGCGCTCTCGGGCATCGCTGCGGAAAATCTGGAAAGCGGGTCGGGCATAGCCTCGCGCACGATTGCCAGCCTGGAGCATCAATGGGCGCAGGATCGCGAGCGTCTGACCGACAGGTCGATCCTGGTGGTCGACGAGGCCGGGATGATCGGCACGCGTCAGATGGAAAGGGTGTTCCAGGAAGCGGAGGCGCATGGTGCCAAGGTCGTGCTGGTCGGCGATCCCCAGCAGCTGCAGGCGATCGAGGCCGGCGCCTCGTTCCGCGCCATTGCCGAGCGCCATGGCAGCGTAGAGATCAGCTCGATCCGCCGGCAGGCGCACGACTGGCAGCGCGAGGCGACCAGGGCGCTGGCGACCGGTCGCACCCATGAGGCGATCGCCGCCTATGGCGACCATGGCCATGTCCATGCTGCCGAGACGCGCGAGGATGCGCGTGGTGACCTGATCGAGCGGTGGGATCGCGATCGCATCGCCGACCCACAAGCCAGCCGCATCATCCTTACCCACACCAATGACGAGGTGCGCAGCCTCAACGAGGCGGCGCGCGAGCAACTGCAGCGGTCAGGGGAACTGGGCAGGGATGTCAGCCTCACCGTCGAGCGCGGCGCGCGCAGCTTTGCCGACGGGGACAGGATCATGTTCCTCAAGAATGAGCGCAGCCTTGGGGTGAAGAATGGAACGCTCGGCACCATCGACCATGTCGACAAGGCGCATATGCGGGTATCGCTCGATGATGGGCGCCAGGTAGGTTTCGACACCAAACATTATGCCCATATCGATCATGGCTATGCCGCCACCATCCACAAGGCGCAGGGCATGACGGTGGACAAGGTGCATGTGCTGGCAACCCCAGGGCTCGATCGCCATGCCAGCTATGTCGCGCTCTCGCGTCACCGCGAAACCGTCAATCTTCATTATGGCAAGGATGACTTTGCCAATCAGGGCAAGCTCGTGCGCACGCTCGAGCGTGAGCGTGGCAAGGATATGGCATCGGACTATGGGCGCGGGCCGGAGCCGACGAGCCTGATGCAGCCCCAATCCCAGTCCCAGCCACCGCATCAGGTCCAGCCACCGCATCAACCCCAGGCCGAGCCCCCGCTTCAGCCAAAGCGCAGTATCTTCGCCGGGCTGAAGCTCAATGCCGCGCCGCTGGACCAGCGACCGGCCATGCCCTCGTTCGACAAGGCGGTTCAGGACTATGCCAGGGCCTTGCAGCAAGGGCAGGCCATGCGCGCCCAGGGCTATGAGCCGCTGATCGAGCAGCAACAGGCTGCCCAGCGGGCGCGCGACGCGCTCGAAGCGCTGCGCCCCCAGGCATCGCAGGATCTGAGCGCCGCCTTTGGTAAGGATCGCGGGCTCATCCATGAAGCGGCCGCCGGCCACAGCGGCAATGCCATTAGGCAGATGCAGGTGGAGCGAGACATGCGTGTCGCAGGCCAGCAGCGCGCAGATCGCTTCATTGCCGATTGGCAAAGCAGCGACAGCCAGCGTCAGGCGCTCAGCCGCAGTGGCGACCATAGGGGAAGCGGGCAGGTGCGTGAGGCGATGGCGGGCATGGCCAAGGGGCTGGAGCGCGATCCTCAGCTGGAGTCGCTGCTGCGCAATCGCACCAAAGAGCTCGGTCTGTCCTCCCAAAGCGGCCAATCGCTGTCGCAGGATCTCCAGCGGCATCTCGGACGCTCGCTAGGCCGTGGCCTTGGGCTTTAGGACCTGATCGTGCCCGGACAAGCCAAGCCATCAGGATGATGACGATTCATCTTAAGGTGGCGCGGAGCAAACTGACGGAAGAAGCAGTTATTGGTTAGCTTATGTTCACATGAAATTCCATATGCTGACGTCGGTACGTAATTGTTCGATGATGTATGCCGCTAGATGTAACTTGATATTGAAACTTTTGATACCAGCACAATGCCGTGTACAGTCGTTAGATTCAAAGACGTGTCGGCTATGCGCGCGTTGATAAGCTGAGATAGCGTAGCTTCTCCATTATTTACAAATAATTCTACGGACGAAATGTCGATAAATAAGCTAACGTCTACTACACCTTCCGAAAAATCGCATGGCAGACTTCGATCTAGGCGCCACGCCTCGCTGTCAGGTGCTTCAGGGCCACTGGTCACGCGTCTGATAATTGCCCTATTATTACCTAGCTCAAAGCATATCTGAGTGGAGTAACCGGAACCTCCGCGGACGGATAGCCACACTATTGATGGCCAAGCCGATCCGATCCGGTTGAGCGTGAGGTCGATCCGCCCCGCAACCATTCTAGCATTGTCGGGCCAGATATAATCATAACCATCTGCAATCGTCTGATCAGAGCCCTGGGCAGTAAGCGCGAATATCTTGTTCTGTGCTGGCAGAGGGGTGCTAGAAAGCCGCGGTGCATTGTTGATCAGTCGTAAGCGCAATTCGCGAACAATGCTGAGTTGACCTCGATAATCGTGGGTTGCTGGTAGTTGGTTTGCATATGCCCAGTTGTTCATCCATCCCATTGAGTATGCACAAGCAATGGGATCGGCAGCTTGAGGGTCATTCCATATAACGGCCGCGTAAAAATCAGCTCCGCCATCTAGCCATTGGCCGTCGGGAGCGCTGGCCGTGAAGGTCGTGCCATCGAATTCGCCTACCCAATACCAGGTTCCACCCGTGAAGCCGGAAGCCGTCCCATCTCCGCCTACCAGCAAAACCCATTTATCTGCCGAAGTTGTGCCATCTGGATTGTATAGATGCAGTTTGAAGAGATGCGAGCATTCCATCACGCCACCGACGACCGTTGACAGAAAACCGCTGGAATAAGTCCAGTGCTTGAGATCTGGCGAAGTGTAGATGCCGATCTTGCCTTCCTCTGACAGCGTCATAATCCAATTGCCGCTGGTCTCATGCCAGAAAACCGTGGGGTCGCGAAACTGCCTGTTGCCTGGGAAATTGGGTAGCACGATGTCGTGAAAGGTGAAGCTGGCACCCTCATCAAGAGAGTACCAGAGTGCGCAGGACTGGTTTTGCCCGGCGGCATTGTCTGCGGGCATTGTAACGAGCGCGATCAGTGCGCCGGGGCCGAATCCGGCAGTATTGGTGACATCGACAACCGCGCTCCCGGTCCAGATGTCTCCAAAGGATGTTGTGCGGCGTGGGATCGATATACCGTAAGCGGTCAAAATCCCCCACATTCTCATGATTTCGCGATTTGGTAGGTGTTGAGCCTTGCATTTGCGAGGTGGT
>NZ_JBVVOJ010000042.1:0-10299 GCF_057063145.1 Sphingobium sp. SG1
CCATTTCGCAGCAGCCGCCTGATCGGCGCAGAGCGACAGCCTACCTCTGACTGCCGCCAATCTTTGCAACAGAGCCCGACGGTTTGCTGGTCGGCCTCGACCTTGAGGTCACAGCCCACCACCTTGGCGCCCTCGCGAGCAAATATCTGGGCTGCCGAGCGACCCTGACCACCACCCGTACCGGTAATCAACGCAACCTTGCCCGCCAGCCGACCGCTCATCCGTGCCCCCTGTCGTACAGATTCTTCTTCGGCATCATCCGCAGCACGTCGATTCCCGTCTCAAGCGTCGATTTTCCCCACTTGTTGACGGCATTGTCGACCTCGCACATGGCCAGTGCAGCATAGCCAAGCGGCCGGTCCGGCTCGGGAATGGAGTCGAGTGGAAACTGGTTCAGATAATCGATGATCTCCGGCAGGCGAGGAAGCATCGCGTCGTAAAAGGAGCGAAGCTCCTCGATCGTGCTCGCCATGCGCTTGGCGAGGCGCTGCTCCGAAGTGGGCAAGCCCCAAGCGGTGGTGTGAGGCTCGAGCGTGCTGAAATTCGGTTGCGTCGAACCACTAGTCATGACTGCGCATCCTTGGCAGTGCCTTCCTCGATCGCACGCATGATGCGCTGGTAATAGGCGCGCACAATCACCTCCTGCTTGTTGACGTTCATCTCGGTAATAGCGCCCGAGCGATAGTTCGTCTGGATACCCTCGACCGTGGACATATCCTCCGAAAGCACGTCACGTATCTGAATGCTGCCTTGCTCATTATTGAACTCGTGGCCGAAGTTGGTCTTCTTATCCGTATGGTAAAAATCCACCTCCCATACGCATTCGTCTGCTGACAATGGGATTGCACGTTGAATAAAGATCTGGCCCTTCTGCAAAAACATCACGATGTTCGGAAACAGCGCATAAACGTCGCTGATCCACAGCGGATGCTCTTGCGTGTTGAGAATATTTTCCGCGCCATTCCTGCCCTTGGCGTCCTCGGACCGAGTGTAGAGCGAAGTGGCGCCATAGCGCGCCGAAATTAGGCTCATGGGCGTCTGCCCGGCGTTCGGATCCGCCGGCAAATACAGACCAAAACGCCCAAGCACGCCGTTGCTGTCCGGGAAGGGGGTCGCACTGATGGTCTTCGACGTCAACGCCCCGGCGATCGTCTTGCGATGGGTCTGATCGACATGATAGCCCTCGATCTGGGCATCGACGAGTAGCTTCCAATTGGCCTTGAACACCGCCCGCCAGCCATAGCTCCACGACCATTGCGGATCACCGAGATAGCGGTCGAACGAATCGTCCAGCGGCGCCAGATATTCGCGCAACGTCCAGGCCGGCTTGGGGTCGAGATTGATGAACACGAAGCCGCCCCAGACATCGACCGACACCCGATGCAGGCCCTCGGCCTCGGGATCGAGCTGGCCGAACAATTCGCGGCCCGGTACGTCGATCAGCCTGCCGTCAAAACCGAACGTCCAGCCGTGAAACGGACAGACCAGTCCGCCACGCGCCTTGCCGCACGGCGCATTGACGATTCGCGCACCCCGATGCGTGCAGGCATTGTAAAAGGCGTGCAGCCGAGCGTCCTTGCCGCGGACGATAACCACCGAGGCGCTGAGTGCTTCGATCTGGAAATTGATGAATTGACCGGGATCGGTGAGGTCGCTTTCGCGACCGACCATCAGCCAGCTTTTGCCGAAGACATGCTTCTTCTCGAGCTCAAACAAGTCCCGCGAGATATATTGCTCGACGGGAAGCTTCTCCGTGCCCAGCTCATGCGACCCGATTTCGGGAATCTCAAAAGTCTCGTGCTTTCCCAACAGCCATCTCCTTATGTTGCCTAGATTGCTCGTTCATCGTGGATAAGAATATCTAATGACGAGGGTCCGATAGCGGTCGTATGGACTGTCCAATCCAGCTTTGACCAACGAACTCTAAAATTTCAATTCGCGAATATTACTATGAAGCCCCCATTGCTTGGGTGAGCGCTTGCAAAGCCTTGTCGATATCCCCCACTACCTGGATGGAAGAGCCGTATATATTCGCTCAATGTAGCGTGGCGGAATTGATAAAGCAAGCACCAATATGGCTCGGATGCAACGGGGGTCGGATGGCCGCAGCGACAGGAAGGCGCGCCCGTACCAGGCCCACAAGCAGCCGGCGCCCGCCGCGAGTGTTGCGGCCCGAGTTTACCCTCAATCACCCGGTCTGCAGTTCTTGCTCGGCGGCGTCGCGTCGCCTCATCGAGAAGCCTTCGTATCCGCCGGCGACTACTTCGGCGCACTTCTGGCGATAGGCAGCAAGTCCTGTCAACGCCGGTATAAAATGGGGCCAGTCGCTTTAAACAAAAAGCCTCGGGTTGAGGCTGGGCACTATCGGCAGCGGGGAAGCGGCTGTAGCGGAGCGGAAGCCGATTTTCCGCTGCCGGTGGCCGTTTCCAATCATGTCATCTTGATGCCCTCCTTGTCCTTTTGGCGCTTGCGGCTGCTGGCGAGACGGAAGCGATCACCATTCATCTCGAGGATGTGAACGTGGTGGGTCAACCGGTCGAGTAATGCGCCGGTGAGGCGTTCTGAGCCGAACACCGATGTCCATTCATCGAACGGCAGATTGCTGGTGATCAGCGTTCTGCCCCGTTCGTATCGCTGGCTGAGCACTTCGAAAAAACAACAGCTCGCCGCCAACGGCGGTGAACGGCACATAGCCTAACTCATCAAGGATCAGCAGCTTGACCGAGGCCAGATGCTTCTGAAGCATGCGCAGCCGGCGTTCGTCCCTGGCTTCCATAAGATCATGTACCAGCGCCGCCGCCGTGGTGAACGCCACGCTTTGGCCCTTCTGACAGGCAGCAAGACCAAGCGCGAGCGCGGCGTGGGTCTTGCTCGTGCCGCTGGGACCCAGCGCGATGACATTGCGACGCTGCTCGATCCATTCGCTGCGCGCCAGTTCCAGCACCAGCGCCTTGTTGAGCGATGGCTGGGCGGTAAAATCGAAGGTGTCGATGCTCTTGGTGTGCGGGAACTTTGCCATGCGGATACGGCGTTTCACCATCCGGCGTTCGCGGTCGATCCGTTCGAGCTCGCACAGCCGCAGCAAATAGCGCGGATAATCCGCGCGGTCTTGCGCGGCCTCAAGGGCGACCTTCTCATACTCGCGCACAAACGTCGGCAGCTTGAGCGCCTTGAGGTGGTTGGCCAGCAACACTGCTGGCGGCACGCTGGTGGGGGCCTGCGCCATGGCGGGTAGCGGCATCAGGGGCTCGGTCATGCCGGTACTCCTGTCGCTGAAGCATCCGCCTGAGACAGCAAGCCCATATAGACACTCGGGTCGGTGCGCCCGACATGCGCGCGCGGCAGGTGCGGATAAAACTGCAGGTCAAGGCGCGGTGTCCGCCGCTCAAGCCGGGCCAACGCAATCATCTTCACGGCATCAAAGCTGATCGCCCCCAGGTCTAATCCCCGGGCCACCGCCCATTCTACCTGGGACTGCTCGAAGCGCTCGCACAGCCGCAGCACCTGGATAAACTCGCGGCGTCCTTCCTTGCCGTTGCACGCCTCCATCAATCGGCGAATACGGTGCATCGGTTCGGCCAAAATCCAGCCATCAAGCGGCTCAGCCTGATCAAGCGCGCGCGGTTTTTGCTCCAGCAGCGCCAGATAGTGCAGCGGGTTGGCGATGAAGTCTTCGCGTTCAATAGCTGCGCGGATGCACCGCGATCTGCTCGCCCCGGCAGATTACCGCGACCCGGTCGACATAGCCTTTTATCACTACCTCCTGGTGAGCGTAGGTCGTCGGCACCGAGTAATCATTGGTGCGATACCGCACCAGCGACATCGACGAGGCCCGCCCCGTCACTATATGACACGGATCGAACGGCACCGCTGGCAGCGGCATAAATGCTGACAGATCGGTGGTCAGCCTGTCACCGATGCTTTGACTGTGCCCACGCAGCATAGCCTGCCTGCGCTCCACGCATTCTTCGAGGAAGCGCGCGTTCATGGCATCAAAGCTGTCGGCCACCGGCATCGGTACCATGAAGTGCCGCCGCACATAGCCAACCAGCCCTTCGACCTTGCCCTTGTCGTTGCCCTTGCCGGGGCGCCCGAACTTGTCCTCGAACAGGTAGTGGCTCTGCAGGGTCGAGAACATCCGGCTGCGCTGACGCTTCCCGTCGCCCAGGATCTGCGCCACCGCCAGCCTGGTGTTATCGTACAGGATCGAGTGCGGAATGCCCCCGAAGAAGGCGAACGCCGCGACATGGCCCTCGCAGAACGCCTCGGCCACCTCGGCCGGATAGGCCTTGAAGAACGGCGCATCGCTGTGCGGCAGATCCATGCAGAAATAGTGGAACCGCGTCAGCTTGCCGCCGATGATCCCGTCCGCCTCGCCAAAGTCCACCTGCGCATGGCCGGGCTTATGGCTCAGGGGCACGAACACCTCGCGGCTGCGCAACTTGGCGCCCGCCACATAATCACGAACAATCGTTATGCCGCCCGTAAAACCGTGCTCATCGCGCAGCCGCTCGAATATCCGCGCTGCGGTATGCCGTTGCTTGGCATGCACCGTGCGGTCGCCGGCCAATATCCGGTCGATGACCTCGGTGAACGCAGCGAGCTTCCGGCTGTATGTCCGTCCTTGTCGCCCATGCTGGGGCGGCTCCGGAAAGATCAGCATCTTGTCGACCGTCTTGCGGTCGATCCCAAAGTACGTTGCGGTTCGGCGGCGGCTCATGCCGTCGATCATCACGGCACGGCGAACCTTCTGATAAAGCTCCACTCTCTTCATCCTCCGACCCCGCCCAAAGGCGCAAGGTCTAGTGGATTGACCGGAACAAAAGAGTCCGATTGGGGATTCCCATCTGCTTGCTGACGTGCGAGTCTGGAAGGATGCGAGATGGCATCACTTTCACCCTATCCGCCGCCGACCGTCTGCGGTTGTGCGACGTTGCAGCGGCCCCCCGGAGCCCGCAGAAGCACGTCTGGCGGACACGCATCGTTCTGTTGAGCGACGATGGTCTGGGCACCTCGGCGATCATGGCCGAGACCGGTAAATCCAAGACCTGCGTCTGGCGCTGGCAGGAGCGCTTCATGCACGAAGGGGTCGATGGTCTGCTTCGCGACAAATCCCGTCCGCCCGGCAAGGCGCCGGTCCCGCCGAAGCGCGTCGCCGAGATCGTCCGCCTGACGCAGGAACCGCCGCCGCACGAAGCGACCCACTGGACGGTTCGCGCGATGGCGAAGGCGGTCGGCGTTGCGGCCTCGACGGTGCAGGCGATCTGGAAAGCGCACGGCCTCAGTCCACATCGCTGGCGCAGCTTCAAGCTGTCGAACGACCCGGCCTTCGCCGAGAAGCTCACCGAGATCGTCGGCCTCTATGTCGATCCGCCAGCCCATGCGGTGGTACTGTCGTTCGACGAGAAGTCGCAAATCCAGGCGCTCGACCGCACCCAGCCCGGCCTGCCGATGAAGAAGGGCCGCGCCGGCACGATGACCCATGACTACAAGCGTCACGGCACGACCACTCTGTTCGCCGCTCTCAATGTGCTGGACGGCACGGTCATCGGGCAAAACATGCAGCGCCATCGGCACCAGGAGTTCATCCGTTTCCTCAACCGTATCGAGCGCGAAGTTCCGGCGGACAAGGCGATCCACGTGATCCTCGACAACTATGCGGCACACAAGAAAGACAAAGTCCAGGAATGGCTCGCCCGCCATCCGCGCTGGACCTTCCACTTCACGCCGACCTCGTGCTCATGGCTCAATGCCGTCGAGGGCTTCTTCGCCAAACTGACCAGGCGCCGGCTCAAGCACGGCGTCTTCCATTCCGTCGTCGATCTCCAGGCCGCCATCAATCGGTTCATCCGCGAATACAACGCCGCCGACACCAAGCCCTTCATCTGGAAGGCCGATCCCGACGACATCATCGCCGCACGAAACCGTGGGTTCCAAACGTTGGAATCAATCCACTAGGTAGCGATGTAATTGTCGATGAAGGCTTTGTAATGCTTTACCGGGTTCTTCAATTATGCGGCCCGTTTTAGGATGCGGATACACCGCATATCCCCCATCAACGGCTAGGCTTTCTAGCTTTTCCAGCTTCCAGCCTAGCCGGATCGCAAGTGCGTGAGGTGATGGTATTCCAAAAAGATGACACCGCTCAATTGGGACACGACTAGTGGCGCGGCTTTGTTTTGACCTCATCATCGTCTTGCCCTTCAGCAGCCCATTCTAGCATCTTTAGAACCTTATCCGCCACAAACACTCTCGCCTTATCATAGGTCGAGCTATGTGCTCTTTCAGCAAAGAGCATCAGTGATGAAAGAGGAACCTCGAATCTCTCAGCGTATTTCCTAAGTATTTCTAAACTAGGCTCTTTCTTATCTCGCTCGATTTCATTTAAGTAAGATCTAGAAATGCCTATTTGTTCCGCCATCTCCGATTGAGAAAGCCGATGATACTGGCGTATAGTTTTTAATGCTCTGTCATACATAATTTATACTCCAACACCCTTTGTTGGATAGGTGTTAAGAGGGATTTACGAAAAGTAATCCAAACCCTTCAAAACTGCGCGAACCAACTTCAGACCAAAATCCAAAGCTGCTACTGCAGCCTTCCAAGTCTCTGGCTTAAGCAGAACATCCCTTACGAGACGCTTGACCTTACCAGTTCTCGCATGCTTCTTCTTCGCAATCGATGAGTGATTAGTAACCACGTGTATGTACTCCAAACGACCTAGACCACTATTGGCTAGGTCCCACACGCTTGAAGCACCAACGATAGAAGAAGCACCCCCCTTAACCCTTCGCGTCCGACCACACGGACGCGTCTTATCGGTGGTCCCGGCGGCCCCGCGCGGGGGTCCCCTCAACAGCCGACAAAAATGAGGATCTCCCTGAGGATCTCCCGCAGGCGATTAACTCGCCCCGAGTTGCAGTGGGTTTATGTTGTACCTTTCTCGATTGCGTACAGGATACATAACATAAATTCGCCTTATGTCAACTGTTATTCGCCATCAGCGAACAGATAAATTGGCTTGGAGCTAGGCGCTCCCCTTATAAGGCGCGATATGGTTGCCTGGCTGACATCGAACAGCGCGGCAACGGTACGCTGCGTGTCACCAGCGGCCAGCCTATCTAATGCCATGACCTGCTGGTGGGGGGTGAGGGCCGTCTTACGCCCGAATTTGACGCCCCGCGCCCTTGCCTGGACACGCCCTGCGGCGGTGCGCTCGGTGATCCGCTCTCGCTCCCAGCTCGCCGCGATCCCCAGCACCGCGATTATCACCTCAGCAAATTGCGAGGTCGTATCCACCATCGGCTCGGCCAGCGAACGGAAGCCAGCCCCGGCCTCCTTCACCGCATGGAGGATGTTCAACAGGTCACGGGTATTGCGGGCAAGGCGGTCGGTCGCCGTCACCATCAGCACGTCGCCATCGTCCAGCGCGCCGATCGCGCGCTTGAGCTGGGGCCGCTCGGCAGTCGCTCCGCTGATCTTCTCGCGGTAGATTTTCACGCACCCCGCAGCGGTGAGCTGGGCGAGCTGCTGAGCCAAGTCCTGACCGGTGGTTGAGACGCGCGCGTAGCCGTAAATCATGACCGGAATCGTGCATCAGATTTTTGCATCAGGGAAGAGGCTGGTTTTCCTAGGGTTTCGATCTGATGCAAAAGTTTTGACTGGCGGTCCTTCCTCGCAAACGATCAAAAAAGAGAGCTAAGCCTTCTCGAAACCCGTCTGGAACATAGAACGAGGAAGATAGGTGTCCACAGATACGTCTAAACCGTTGTTCCGGCATTTAGGCGACTGGCAACATAAAGCGCGTCCCCCAGGCGATCGAGCAAGCTGAGTTCGGTCTCCAGCCAGGCAAGATGCTCTTCCTCATCGGCCAGAATCCCTTCGATGAGTATGCGCGTGGTCGCATCATGTGCCGCTGCGATCTGATCGACGATCCTGTTGAGGTCGGTGCGCGCACTACGCTGAAGATCCATGTCGTTTTCGAGGACCTGACGAAGGTCTCCGCCTATTTTGACCGGCAGAAAGGAAAAGGCAGGTGTCCCGCCCAAGTCGAGGATGCGGTTGGTCAGCGCGGTGATCGTCACCGGCTCGTCGGCGATGCGAGCGCGCATCGCTTCGGCCAGTCCGGCCAACCCCCAACCCTCGATCAACGCGGCGTGAGTCTGATGCTGGGCCGAGGCGCTCCAATATGCGCCGAGCAGGCCGTTCAGAACATCGATGGGAGGCATCAGGTTCGCTTGTTCGTTCATTTCAGAACTCCTCATGGTTTGTGTATCAAGTGGGATCCGGTCATCCTTTTGGCCGTGGGACGACGGAGTGTTGCGCCAAGGCTGAAACAAGGTTGCGCACGCTCTCGCGCAGCTCGTCCATCCCTTCAGGCTGGAAGCCTCCGGACATCGTTTCCGGCACATGGGACGCCCGCTCTCGGATCGAGCGTCCCTGCTCGGTCAGCGCCACAAGGACGCGACGTTCGTCGGTCGGATCGCGTTGCCGCTTGACCAGGCCCGCCGTCTCCATGCGCTTGAGTAGCGGACTCAGCGTGCCGCTGTCGAGATAGAGACGGGCGCAGAGTGCGCCCACCGTCTGCTCGTCGCACTCCCACAATACCAGCATGACGAGATATTGGGGGTAGGTAAGGCCGAGTTCGGCCAGCACCGGGGTGTAGAGCCGATTGAGCAGATTGGTGGCGGCGTAGAGTGGAAAGCAGACCTGTCGATCCAGCAGGAGAGGATCGTCCTCCCGCCCCTGCGTCGCCACCGGGTCGCTCATCGCGTTGTGACGTTAAGCTTGACGTCGACATTGCCCTTGATTGCATTGGAATAAGGGCACACCGCATGCGCCTGCTTGACGATTTCCTCGGCCTTGGCCTGATCAAGGCCGGCGATCTCGACGTCGAGCGTCACCGCCAGGTTGAAGCCGCCGGCACCGTTCGGTAGCAGGCCGACCTCGCCGACGACTTCGATATCGTTGTCGCCCACCTTGTCGGCCTGCGCTCGGGTGACGTGGATGACCGCATTCTCGAAGCAGGCGGCGTAACCGGCGGCGAACAGCTGCTCGGGATTGGTTGCGCCGCCCTTGCCGCCAAGTTCCTTAGGCATGGCGAGTGACAAGTCGAGAATGCCGTCCTCGCTCTTGATGGTGCCAGAACGACCGCCAACGGCGGTGACTTTGGTCGTGTAGAGATGGCTCATGATGTTACTCCTTGGGTTAAACGGATCAGGCGAAGGCAGGCTGCGCGATGTGGGGCGATGGAGATGCAATCGACTCCTGCGGTATGAGTCGCGGCGCGCCGCTACCCGCGAGCAGCAGCTTTAGATGACAGGCCGAGAACCCGGCTGCTGTAAAAGCCTCCACCTCGAGCGCTGGAACCGCATAGTCGTAATGGCGGACAAGGATCGTCATCCGACGCAGCGCCTCCAGTCGTGGATCGGCAAGCGTTGGCGACGGCGAACGACCGAACAGCCAGCCAAGCCACGAAGGGCGGTTCGCTGGCTTCAGCGTACGCGGATGGTCACGCTGGCCGATCGCAATCACCGCCCATTCGGTCGTCGTAAAGCTGACGCTCTGCCGCACGGTGTCTCTACCGTTCAAACGAATCATTCACATCCTCCTTACCCCGCAAAATATAATTGAACGCAATTATATTGTAAACAACTAATATGCTGGGGTGCAGTTGTGCTATTCAGATGCAAGCGCTTCCTCCACTGGGTCGACAGATAGCCTCAGCCAGATTTCACTTTCCCGAAAAAGAACAGGGAAACGCACCCGCTGATGCACAACTCACAAATTACGCATCAAACCGGAAATCGCGGTTTTCCGCGCCCTTCCCTGATACAAAAATCTGATGCAGAATCGCGCGATGATTTACGGCTATGCGCGCGTCTCGACCAACGGCCAGGACCGTGGCGGATGAAGATTACGCGCATGGCTATTCAAACAGTTCCGCATGAGTGCCGGCGCGCACGAAATTCACCAGATTCCCCTCAATCGTGTAGATCAGGAGGAAATCGCCGCCGATATGGCACTCGCGATGATCGCTCCAATCGCCTTTCAGCGGATGATCCAGCCATTCCGGGCCTAACGGCGCATCGTTGGCGATGAGCATCATCATCGCCTCCTTGAGCTGTTTCATGTTGTAGCGCCCGCTGCGCGACAGCCGCTCCCAATCCTTGACGAACCTTTTTTCGTAGGACGCCTCTCTTGGGAACGAAGCCCGCTTACTGGCCCAGTCGGCCCGAAGCTGCGATTTTGGCCATGTTGAAGAACAAAGATTGAACATGGCGATCTACCAGGCTCGCT
>NZ_JBVVOJ010000043.1:0-7887 GCF_057063145.1 Sphingobium sp. SG1
GCACTCCTATATGCCGCTGCTGCCGTCGTCCTCATCAGGCGCATCGCTCGTTACGCATGAGATTCAAGACAGGCTCTGAGATCCGCTTCACCAAAATTTCCAGACAGTCATGCCACCAAATGAATGCCTGACAGCAGCCACTTATTCACGCAGCTGCACCCAGTTCAAACCGGAATTTTGCTGCCGATTTCGAAAGAGGCCTCAATGCACTATAGAATGGCGGTGAACCCGGTGCGCAAGCAGGTCAGGAACGGGGTGCTGTCACCGCGCAGTTCGAACGGCAGCAAATTTCAAAACGCAAGGGTCTAGAAAAATAGGGGCTACTCACTCGCAGGCAATCTTGCGGAAATGCGTGCAGATTTAACCTCTCTATCAGTAATAGCTATCTACGTAGCAATGCCTTGGGGGTTAGCCTTTCCTTGTCGGCATATTGAGCTACACTCTGCTGCGAGAGATATTGCGGCACAAACGTGCTGAACTCACTCTTGGACTTTGTCTGCAGGACTTCATCCAGATTGATGGCCTGCATGAATTTCACGCCTGCTCTGCCATTTTCCGTCCAACGCACCACCGCTTCAAGAGGTGCGGGCATGCCTATTTCAAGCCAGACATGGTCATCGACCTGCAATTTGAGATCCGTTTCGACCATCGCGCCCGTGCGGGAGAGGTTTCGCATCCTTACGGCTTCATTTGCAGAATCGGTAATGATACGTCCCGCCCGAATGATCCTTCGCCGTTCCGCGCGGTCAACCATGTATCCGTCAGCAATTGCCGTTTCGCTTTTTGTTCTTTCCAAGGCGGCCGCCGCGTCCATCGGCCGTCCATAAATATATCCCTGAATGAGCGTGCAGCCCAACTCACGAATGAGCGCAAGCTGATCTTCCGTCTCTACGCCTTCTGCAGTCGTGACCATGCCAAGATCACCTGCAAGGCCAACTATAGCCTTGATGATATGGACGTTATTGTTTCCAGATGCAGTGGCTCCTTTTACGAAGGATTGATCAATTTTAATTTTGTCGAATGGAATGCTTTTTAGATATCCTAAGCTCGAAAATCCGGTTCCAAAATCATCGAGAGAAATTTTAACGCCCAGCATTTTGAGAGACGTAATAGCAGATCTCGTCTTTGCCGTATCATTGAGCAATGCTCCCTCTGTGATTTCCAGCTCGAGCCTATTTGCTGATATTCCTGCATACGCAATGGCACTGGCAGCTAAAGAGGGAAGGGACTGACTTGAGAACTGGACTGGTGAAATGTTCACAGCGACTGAAATGTTCTCAGGCCATTTGGATGCCTCCAGGCAAGCATTTCGTAGAACCCATTCACCAAGTTCGGTGATAATTCCGGATTCCTCTGCAATTGGGATGAAGATTCCGGGAGAGATGATGCCTTGTGTTGGATGCGTCCAGCGAACCAGGGCCTCAAATCCAACAAGATGGCCCGTTACAGTGTGCACTACGGGTTGGTAGACAAGATGGAACTCACCTCGCTCTATTGCCCGGCGCATATCTTCTTCGATCTGCTGCCTTAAAAGCGCTTGCTCATGCATCTCCGTCGCGAAGAAGCGATAGGCGCCCCTGCCGGCAGCTTTAGCTGAATAGAGAGCCAAATCGGCATCTCGCACCATATCGATCGCTGATCGCTGATCGTAATCCGAAATAGCAATCCCTATCGACGTGCCAATTGTGACCAGATGCGATTGTATGAGGTATGGCTGGGATAGACTGTGGATTATATCGATGGCGATCGACGATAACCTGTCCTGTTCACAAATGTCGGCGAACACTATTTGGAATTCGTCGCCACCAAGGCGCCCGACCTGCCCCCTGCCGGCGATAATCTTGACCAGTCGCTCCGATACGCTTTTCAGGAGTTGATCGCCTACAAGATGGCCAAACGTGTCGTTGACGAATTTGAAGCGATCAAGGTCCAGGATCATCGTGGAGCAACGATGCTTACGATGCACCGACGACATGATGCTATTTTCAAGCGCCTGCCGCATCGTATCTCTGTTGGCGAGATTGGTTAGGGAATCAAAACGCGCCAGCTGCAGCAGTTTGATCTCTGAATTTTTCTGATCTGTCAGATCCAGCGCGAAACCTACGAAACCGCGAAATCGTCCAACTTCATCATGACTTGGTTCGCCGGTGATTGACCACCATACATCATGCTGGCCTTTGGACTTGAGCACCAATCCTTCAAAGGGCAAGCGCGACGTAAGGTAGAAACTCAGACTCCGCTCGGACGCCTCTTCTGCCAAGCTGGCTTCATTATCGACGAGGTCGGTTAGGCTCTTGGGCGAAATGCCACTTCCCGCCATGGCGCGCGAGACTTTCGAGCTAAGATAATTCAGTGAGCCATCAATGCCGGTTTCCCAGAACCAACCCGCACCGCTTTCTTCATATTTTTCAAGCAGGCGCGAGGCTTGCCCATCGGTCAAAGCTGCTTGCGTGGCCATGAGAGGACGAGGTGAACGCAAAACCATATTCTGTGACCAGTTTGCTGCGCAGTTGAAATCATATGTGTGGAAGGGAAGGCACGTGGCCTAGCCGTCCGACTGAAACCTGTCCTGGATTACTCTGCCTCCTAGGTCTGCCGCTTCAGGTATGGGGTTTACGGGCTCGAGATATTCCTCATTCGCCACTGAAGGCGCCGCATTGCCACTCGGCTTGGCAGGCAAAATCATTCGGCTCTGCTCGTGCATTGCCGCTGCCGGGGCAATGGTTGGCGAAGACTTGCCCGGCTGGCTCTCGCCATCCTGGTCACTTGCTGCCACTATGATGGCGCCAATGCCGAGTGCCAGGTAGATGAGTTTATCCATTTTCCGACTGCTCCTTCAGCATGTGGACGGCACCATATTTTCGTTGTTGTAGATGCCGTTGGTCCCCCCCCCATAATCCCGCTGGTCGCGGACGGTCATCGCGGCTGTCGCAGTGATTTGACTTAGCGGCACGAACAGGCGCGCAATGAGAGGCTGATAGTCATAGGCGATCTCGACAAACATGAGGGCGCCATCGTCGGGTGCGGTCGCGGTTTGCCCTCCCACCGTTGCGCCAGAAAGGTTGCTGTCCCCTGCACGGCCCTGCGACGAGGGCCAGGTCTTTGCCCCACGGCACCGCTGCCATCTTATTCGAAAGCGGTTGGTAGGATTAGGATTCTCAATTGGCTCAATGCTGCTGAGTATGACGCGGCCATGGCCAAAGAGATCAAGCCGCCCACTTTGTAGCCCAGCACCGGTGAGCAGGTCATTGATCTGCGCCTCCGTGATCTGCTTGTTGGCCAAAACCGTGCCAGTACCCATGCGCGCGGCATTGTCCGCGACATGAAGCGCCAATTGACTGATACGCATCTTGGTCGTCACGAAGTTGGTCAGTTCGGCTCCCGACAGCGCTATCGTCGACATCAACGGCAGAGCCAGACCGAATTCCACGGCTGCCACTGCCCGACTATTTTCTAGCAGCTTGATGACCATCGACAGTAGCTTCACGGGCAGTGCCCGACTGTTGGCGAGCCATAGCTGCCCTGCTCACCAAATGGCTGATTTCCCAGGACCGTCCGCGCTTCGACGGTTGCCATCTCGGACATGCCTATGAGCCGGGCCATGGGGAACAGGCGTGGATACGTGATTTGGACAGTATATACGACATTATCCTTGGCGCCGCCTTGTCCATTGTCACCGCCATCGCGGTCCCATATCGTATTGTGATTATTGTCCTGAAACGGTTCATCACCATCGCAGCGACCATTGTTGTTGATGTCCTGAAAGGGCTCTGCAGTGGCTTGGGCCGCTTTCGTGAAATCTCGGAAATATCGCCGCGAGAAAGTAATCGATGAGTTCGCGGCCAAATGCTCGACGCGTTCGCGTACCGTTGCATCAAGTTGAGACTGCTGTGCTTCCGACTTGCCACTTTCCAGCGTCGCGTCTCTAGCACTTTTCTGCACTGCGCCTTGCAGAACAGACTGCATGTAGAGGCTGTGTCCGAGGTCCAGAAAGCCTAGGAGCGTGGTAACAAAGACCGTCGATACCAAGCCGAACTCGACAATTGTGGCGCCGGATTGATCCGCCAGGATCCTGCATCTTGAAGTTTGTTGCCAACTCATTTTGTCAGTCTCAGCTGTGAGATTTCATCGGCGATCTGCTGAAAATTTGAGATCAACGTGGCACTATTGGCTGCCACATAATAGCGATTGGGCGAAGCACAGGACTGCAGCAGCGCCTGGGCGTTCGTGCTGACGCCATTACCAAATGAGACCACCCACAAGGTGATGTTCTTGGACTTGATTGCGGAACACAGAGCCTTCGTGCGCTCATTCACGACAGCTGTCAGGAGAGATGCGCCTGGCCCAGCATTGCTGCGGGTCTGGCGCCTGTCCCACCAAGCAATGCCATGAGCCGTATAGCCTTGGTTGCTCGTGACCGTATCGCCGTCGGTCATGAAAACCAGATGCCGTTCGATTTCGCCCCCCGTGGGCGTGAAGGCATTCTCCGGTCCGAAGATTCCTGTGGGCGACATAAGTCGCGCGCCCCACAGCAAACCTATGTCATGATAGGTGTTGCCGTTGGGGTAGAGGGTATTGACATAAGACTCAAAGCTGTTCGCCGATGGATAGCTCTTGAGTTTGGAGGCAGCTGTCGGGCACGCATATGTATAGTTGCGATTGAGATCTGAGCTGGTCTTGACCTTCGAAACGGTCCAGTTGCCGTTGCTGTCGTAGCGCCCCCAGACCAGATCGGGCAGAAGTGGCCTCCATTTTGTGGCATCGGATCCATCAGGTATCATGTCGATGTTCATGTCGAACGCATTCGATGGGATTGGTGCGAATTCGCCTGCCGGGCTATCGTCGGTGTTCTGATAGGTCTGGCGCTCTTCGACGCAGCCATCCCAAGCCACGGTAGCTGCCTGCCCATAGGGGCCGACCGGAGCAACAATGCTGGCCTTCCAACCGTCCGCGCCAGCCTTCAGCCCCGAAACATCGAAGCTGAGTTGACCATATTCATATTCCTTGAAGCCGGTCGTATCGGTCCGCTGATAGTTCCGCTTCAAATAGCCGCTGATATAACGCCGTTGTATCTGGCATTTTCCGCCCACCATCACACCCTGATAATTGTAGTAGCGACCATCCTGGTTGGTTGACCAACTCACCACCCGGTTGGCACCGCTACCAGTCGTACTCTGGGCATAGGGAGCACTCTCGGGCCCCGTCATTTCGATTGAATTGGCAGGGATCCGGCCGTTGCAACTCGTGCCACCAGCCGTGCCGTGATTTTCCCACGCGCTCCAATTCATGCTGTAGGGGACTTGTTCTGTGGACGTGACCTCCGCCGTGCCCTCCTTGAATCCGTCAACGTCGGTATTGCCTGTCGTCTTAGCCTTTCGTGATTGGTAGAGTGCGGTGTCGACCATCCAGTCGTTGCGTAGCAATCGCCCGACATTTACATTCGAAGAATATGGGACGAAGCCGAAGCGTAACTGTACGTCATTGTTGCGATAGCCAGTCGGGTTGCTGCCGCACTGGGCGGATGTGTCAATTTTTGCGAGAGCCTCATAGAAGCATTTTACAGCCTGCTTAAGGCCATTGATCTTCGTATCACCATCGCCAGGATTGACCGAAGCCATCGAACCCGTGGTATCGAGGACGAACATGACATCGGTGTTGGGGATGCGCATTTCGGCGTCGCAATTGACCGAAATCGTCTTGGTCCCGTAACCGAAAATAACCATGACCGTCATGGGAATGATGACGGACGCCGAACCGGATACTTTCCCCTGACTTTCAGAAAAACGCTTGCTCAGCTCGCTTGAGCCGTAAGAGCCGGGCACATAATTAATGTTGAAAATGCCCTCAGCGGTGGTCCGGGCTTTTTCATTATTTGCCGCCCATGCTCCGCCTGCCATCTGTTTGCGACCAGCGAGCGCGCCTGCGTCGCAAGCATGCTGCAGGCGGGTCTTCACCAGATAGATTCTCGCCATATCGACGCCGCCACCGATAAAGCCCAGAAGTGGCAGAAATCCGGCTGCAACCATGACAAGCACATTGCCAGCTTCATTTTCGCGCAAGCGCCCCAGAAAACCCATGACCCATCCCTTCAGAGTGTGTGGTCATGGCGTATCGAGGTTTATAGCAAGTTAAGTAATCTCGACATTACCGTAACATAGATCAATAAATGCCAATTTTGCGTAATTTTCTCGCGTAAATTTGGCCATATTAGATGGCATTTGGTGTGTATCTGAGGAGCCGAATTCTGGCTCTGCGCGTATCATAAGAGGCGCCGCCGCCGAAAACTTTGGCCTGATCTCTCAGCCCGTCACGGAATCAGTCTATCAACGCCTAGTCGCTTGAACAGGGCGAAAAGCGCATCGGCGGTGGGTTGGTATCCGGTGAAACCAAGCCGCCGGCCTTGTTCCTCTGCGACGACCTCGGCCGGCTGCCCCAGATCAGCATCGGTATGCCAAGGTGATGCAAGCCGGATGAGATCCGGCTCCGCTAGTCCCTCGCGGATCGCGATCTCCCGCCACAGCGCAGCGTCGCCCGCCATCTGCGGCTCTAGGGGTCGAACCGTGCCATCGAACGGTACAACCTCGATGCCGAAGCGCAGACGGGCCAGCTCGTGACACGCCGTCCACGTGCTCTTGAACTGACGCCCGCAGGCCATGCGATTCTCGCCTAGCGGACGGACCGCGCTTAAGCATCGGAAATTGGCAGCTGAGAGTCTTCAAAGGGTCGACGATTGCCGGCAGCGTATGCCGCGTCGTGCGACAAATGCCGGTCGCTGCTGCCTTCAAAAGCGACCTATAATGTTGAAATCGGCCATCCTTGCAGTAAAAAAAAGGGTTTGCGACGAAGGCGCTCAGGCGCCGGTCAGGGCCTGCGAGATAGTCCAGAGCCGTTCGGCGTTCTCGCCGTCCATCGCATAGGCCGCATAGCCGCCTGAGAAGTCCGTAGGCCGCGATGTCACCGAAGTCGCTTCGTTGCAGTCCTCGAAGTAGCGCCCACCGATACCCTCAAGGAGCGGAGAGGCTGCGAGAAGGACGCTCGTCGCTGCGCCCTGCTCCGGCGTCTTGCGTCGCTCGACAGGCGTCCGAAGCCCGCCGGTGTGGCGCTGCAGCCCGGTCGCGATCGCGCCGGGATTGAGCGCGTTGGAGACAATCCCGCGATCGGCCCAGTGCCGCGTGATCGCGACGGACATCAGCGCCGTGGCCGACTTCGACTGCCCGTAGGCGCCGATCGGGGTGTATGGCACGAAGTCGAAGTTGAGGTCGTCGAGGATCACTGGCGAGAACAGATGCCCGCTCGAGCTGATGGAAACGACGCGGGCGCCGTTGGCCAACGTCAGCGCGTCGCGCAGGCCCCACGTCAACGCGAAGTGTCCGAGATAGTTGGTCGCGAACTGGAGCTCGAAACCCTGCGGGGAGAGCTGGCGCTCCGGCAGAGCCATGATGCCGGCATTGTTGATGAGGGCGTGCAGCGGACCCGACCACCCGTCCACGAAGCCTTGCACCGAGCGAACGTCGGCGAGGTCGAGCGAACGCACATCGACCGCAGCGCCGCGCGCCTGCCCGCGGAGCTCCTCCACGACGGCGGCGACGGCGTCTGGCCGTCGCACCGCCAAGGTGACATGCGCTCCGGCAAGCAGAAGTGCGCGGGTTGTCTCGAGGCCGATCCCGGCAGCGCCTCCCGTCACCATGATCCTCTTTCCGGTAAGGTCGATGCTGCGGAGCACGTCCGCAGCTGTAGAGTAAAAGCCGAAGGGTGTTGTTAGCCGATCCATGGAACTCTCGGAGCATCTCAATTGGTGGGGGGGCTGGGGTGATCTGCCCCCCGCTGAGTGGCCCAGAGACTATGATAGTCTGGACCGCGAAAGGGACATTGAATGCCGAGCAAGAA
>NZ_JBVVOJ010000044.1:0-6594 GCF_057063145.1 Sphingobium sp. SG1
TTATCTGGACAGTCTGCACCGTGCCTGACGCACCATTGAACGGTATGTTCTTGGTACAACGCAGGGGGGCATCAGGCCGGATGAAGCGCTATCCATAAGCTGGCGTAGTCCGGCCTGATGGCCACCGTCCCGCAGTCGCGCAACGTGCGCGATCTGGAGTCGGGAGGGGGTTCGGGGGAGGGACTGGCAAGCTGTGGATACTTCAGACACGTCGATCGTCATTCAGGAACGCCGGGCAGCGGATGGCCTGGACTCCTACATCCCGGTGATCCTGCAAGGTGGAGAGATCTACGATCCAGACCTCGACCGCTACTTCCTCGATCTGCCGTTGAACGGGGCGCGTTCGCGCCACTCGCTGCGCGCCCACGGGTATGATGTCCTGGTCTGGGTTCGCTTCCTTGCCTCCGTGCGCGGCAAGGACGTCTGGCAAGCCGATACCGATGATGTCAGTGCTTATCATCGGGCACGTCGGCGTAGTGACGCTGAGTTCCGGGTTTCGGCGTCGACGTGGAACCGGGCGATTGCCTCGCTCGACAAGCTTTATCGATGGGCCGAGCGGGAGGGCCTGATCGAGCGCACCCCATTTACCCACCGTCAGGTCTGGCGAAGTTCGCACGGAGGGCGTCGAGCGGCCGTCACGGGCCGCAACGACGCCTATGAACGCGCGGCCCGTCGGTCCGATGTCCGCTTCATCGATCTCACCGATTACCGCGCCTTTCGCGAGGTCGGCCTGCGCGGCCTGACCGTAGAGGGAACAGAGCGTCCTGGAGCACGAGACCGCAATGGCGCGCGCAACGCGCTGTTCGCCGATCTGTTGGTCACCACCGGCCTGCGACTGGAAGAGGCATCCCACCTG
The DNA here is from genome assembly GCF_057063145.1 of Sphingobium sp. SG1. Classification (NCBI taxonomy): domain Bacteria; kingdom Pseudomonadati; phylum Pseudomonadota; class Alphaproteobacteria; order Sphingomonadales; family Sphingobiaceae; genus Sphingobium; species Sphingobium sp. SG1. The sequence continues at coordinate 857 of NZ_JBVVOJ010000044.1, forward strand.
CTCACTGCCGAGATTCCGGTTGGCGGCGCCCGCGCGGAACGGCAGCGGCGGGTCGAACTTCCGGCGGCACTCACCAAGGGGGACAGGGGGCGTGGCATATTGCTGCCGCGCCGTTTGTTGCCGATGTTTGACGCCTATATCGCCGTGGAGCGAGCCGCAGCCGTCGCCAAGTTCGCAAGGCGCCGTGGCTGGGAAGCCATCGACCGCCCGATCTTCATACACCGCCCCTCATTCGGGCTGCGCGCATTGCAGCTGGTTGGCGGTGGCACGATGGATATGGAGGTCGTCACACCGGATGAACGCGCAAGGCTTGTTATTTGCGCTGACGATGGCACGCCCTGCGAAGCAGCGGCGCTCTGGCTGACCGAGGTCGGGCATCCGGTGCTTCCCAACTCGTGGGAAGCGATCTTCGCGCGGGCGAGCCGCCGCTGCACTGATGCCGGCATCCCGGTCCGCGTCAGCCCCCATCTGCTCAGGCATTCCTTCGCGGTCCACATGCTGGCCATGCTGATCCAGCGCCGCCTTGCCGAGGCGGCGGCACCGGTGGGCGCTATGGAAGGTTATCGCCAGTTGGTCGGCGATCCGCTTCAGCAGGTCCAGCGACTGCTCGGCCATTCAAGCCTCGCCACGACCTCGATCTATCTCGATCACCTCGCCACGCGTGCCGATACCGTCGATGCGGCGGTCGAAGAGCTGTTGGCACTCGTGCCGGGCTATCTTCCATCATGACCGCTGCTCCACGCAAAGGGCGCAAGGTCAGTTTCGAGGCCGCCACGACAGCGTCCGAGGCCGATCCATGGTCGCAGATCAGCACGCTGCGCTTCATGATCGATCCGCCATACGGCGGCGAGTTGCTAGTGGATTTCACCGACTTGCGGCCACGAGGCCTGGCTCTTGCCTTTGCCCGCGGCCTGTTCATGCTGGTCGCTCCGCGTGGCCCCATCATGGTGCGCTCGTCGATCAAGACATACGTCACACAGTTGCCGAGCTTCTTTGCCTATCTTGCCGGGACAGGCGACCGGATCAACGGCCCGGCAGACCTTCGCGCCGACCATATCGACGGGTTCGAGAGGTGGCTCGCCGCGAAGGGCAAGTCGCGCGTGCACGGGCCGACCTATGTCGCCAAGGTGGTTTCCGTCCTTCGCCGGATCTCGACCGATAGCCCCGAGCTTGTCGATCCTGGTTTGCGGGAACGGCTGCGCTTCGTCAGCTCACACCCCCACGTTCGCCCCCGTCCACGCGATGCCTACAGTCCGTATGTCGCTCGCCAACTCCGCGATGCAGCACGCGCCGATCTTGTTGCGATCGAGGCGCGCTTGCGGTCGGGGTCGCGCTTCGACGAGGAGCCGGAGATAGAAGGTGCTTACCGCCAAGCCCACGCGGCGATCGACGCGCGCGGCGTGCTGCACTACCGTGACCCCGCATATCAGAGCCTGTATAAGCTGCGGTGGATTCGCGAACTGAGCAGTGCAAGGTTCAACCTGAGCCTCCACGCTGCCCATTACCTTACCGCACACGACGTCGTGCCGCTTCTCGTTCTGCTCTCGCTGGAGACGGGGCTTGAGCTGGAGTGTTGCAAGTCGCTCACCATCGACTGCTTGCGCAACGCTTCGGGCGGCACCGTCGATGTCGCCTATACCAAGCTTCGCGCCCACGGTGCCGAACACAAGACCATCCGGGTCCGTGATGGCGGCTCATCCACACCGGGCGGCCTGATCCGGCGGATCATCGCACTCTCTGCCAAGGCCAGGGTGCATAATTCCAGCGACAACCTTTGGGTCTATTATCAGACCAACGAGATCACCGCTGGTATCCGCCATCCGCGCATGACGATCGACGCCTGGACACAGCGTCACGGCATTGTCGATGACGCCGGTCGACCGCTATTCCTGCGCCTCTCGCAGCTCCGCAAGACGCACAAGGCCTTGTGGTACCTCAAGACTGAAGGGCACATGGCCCGCTTCGCCGTCGGCCATACCGCCGAGATCGCGGCAAGGCACTACGCCGATATTCCAGCACTCAGACCGCTGCACGAGCAGGCCGTGGCGGATGCCCTCGAAGAAGCGCTGACCGGTCCAAGGATACTTCCTCTCTCGGACGAGGAGCGGCTGAGCGGCGAGTTGGCGAGCCCCGATCCGGATTATGAAGGCATCTCGCGCGCACTTCTCGACGGCGAACAGGACGTCTGGCTTGCCAGCTGCGGCAACTTCTATTCCAGTCCCTTTGCATCTGCCGGTACCGCGTGCCCCACGCCGTTCTGGGGTTGCCTAGATTGTCGCAACGCGGTCATCACCGCGCGCAAGCTGCCCGCCATCCTCGCGTTCCTCACCTTCGTCGATGATCAGCGAGCGGGCCTCAGCGCGGCCGAGTGGGCAGCCAAGTTCGGCCATGCCCGTGACCGCATTGTTCAGCAGATCCTGCCCGCCTTCGGCGACGATGTCGTGGCAAGGGCCCGGGCGCAGGTCGCGGCCGAACCTCCCATGGTTTACCTGCCACCCGAGGCCCGCGCATGACCGCTCTCCAGCTTCTGGCCGACAGCTGCAATGAACGTGACGCCCTCCCGGTGCTCATCTCCGCACCGCTCCGCCCTGGGGTCGATCGCGCGCATATCTCGCGATACGGCGATCCGGTCTGGGATCTGGCTCCCGGCGTGTTTCGCGACAATGCCCGGCGGTGTCATGTCACGGTACATTTCGATGGTATCGACGACCCATCCATCGCCGATGCCCTGCGCCAGATTCTCCATGCACGGCTCAATGCCTATCTACCCGGCCACCGTTCACGGCTTGAACCGGCGGGAGTGCGCGGCGAGGCCAACCGTACCTTACGCTTTTTCGACTTCGTGAAGGCTCAGCTGGGTCGTTTCGATCTCGGCCGGGTCGATCAGTCCTTTGTCGATCGCTACGCCCGCTCTTTACGCCTTGCCGGACTGCGTCCGGTTGCGGCGGCAGCGCTGCTGCGGATAATCTTCGACCTGCATGAGTTGCGGCACCATCTGCCGACTGCGCGCCTGTCCTTCGAGCCGTGGCCGGGACGCAGCCCTTTCTCGGTAGCAGGAGCAAAGTACGTCGCCGGAGAGAACCGGACGCCGCGCATTCCGGAAGCGATCATCACCCCGCTACTCGCCTGGTCGCTGCGCTACGTGACCTGCTATGCAGATGACATCCTCGCCGCGCGGGCGGAACTCGATCGCCTTGAAGCAAAGCGCGATCGTCTGGTTGCCGCTGAGGCAGGTCTTGATCACGCGGATCGACGGTCGCGACAACGCCAACGCCTCAACACCCATATTGCCGCCTTGCGGCGACAAGGGCGCGGGATTCCGATCTGGACCACCCCACACAACGGCACAACGCGGACAGATCCGCAAAGCGGCGATGTCACGCCGCCGATCAACTACCACCTGATCCACCTCCATGCCGGCATCGACGCGCAGGCCGAACCGGCCATGCACCTGAGCCTCACCACCGGCGCGCCGGACCTCATTGCCGCAGCCGTCGCAGAACTCGGCACAGAGATCGGCGGGATGGATACGGCCATTTCCGCCGATCCCGATACTGGCCGGCCCTGGCGCACCCGCTTCGATGCCAAGGCCCTGGCTCTCGAAGAGGTCATGCTGCAGTCGGCAGCCTACATCGTCTGCGCCTATCTCTCAGGCATGCGGGACAGCGAGATCCAGGCGATGAAGCGGGGATGCCTGTCCGTCACCAGAGCAGAAGACGGTGTGATCTTGCGGTATCGCATCAAGTCCACCGCTTACAAGGGCAAGCGCGGAGGCGGCGAGAAGACCGAGTGGGTCACTATCGCACCGGTTGCCGAAGCCATCGCCGTCCTTGAACGGCTTTCCGCGCGGGCGAGCCTAGCGCGCGGGACAACGACCTTGTGGCCGGTCCTCGCGCTTCGGGTTAACACCAAGACGCATGTTTCTGCCGAGATCGTCCGGCAACTCAACCGGTTTCGCGATCATCTCAACGACCGGTTCGGAACGGCGCAGGCACCGATCATTCCTGCCGGTCCCAATGGCGCGCCCTGGCGTCTGACCACACGCCAGTTTCGCCGGACCATCGCCTGGCACATCGCCAACCGGCCCTTTGGGACGATTGCCGGCATGATCCAGTACAAGCACGCCAGCGTTGCGGCGTTTGAAGGCTATGCCGGCAGCAGCCGGTCCGGATTTCGGGGAGAGATCGAAGCCCAGCGCGCGCTTGGTCAGATCGACGATATCCTCGTCTACTTCGACGAGCGGCAAGGTGGTGCGCGCCTGGGCGGCCCTGCCGCGAACAGGATCGGAGCCGCGCTCGACACTGTTGGCCACGAGTTGGCCCCGTTACCCGCCATGATTGCCGACCGGCCCCGCCTGCGCACGATGCTCGGCAGTCTCGCGCGGACATTGCATGTCGGCCCGCTGGCCGATTGCTTCTTTGATCCGGCAACTGCCCTGTGCCTCAACCGCATTTCGGAACCGGGTGTGACCGGACCAATGATCGCCATGTGCGAGCCGGTCCGCTGCCCCAATGCCTGTATTGTCGAACGGCATCGCCCGGCCTGGCAGCGCGGAGCTGACGAGGCGCGGCTGTTGCTGCGCGAGAAGCGGCTTCCAGAACCGCAGCGGGTAACGCTTCAGGCCGAGGTGGCAAGGATCGAGCGGGTCCTCGAACAGATCGCGCCCGGTGCCGCCACACCTCGGACCGGTGTGGCGGGAGAGGGAGAGGAGGCCGGTTTTCGGGTGACGGGCTGAAGGAGCGGAAGAGAGTTTCCCTCCGCTCGTCGTGGAGACCCGCCATGTCCCGATCCCACCCTGCGACGCCGCGAGCCGACGTCTATTCGCGCATCACCACCGAGATTGTCTCCGCCATCGAAGCCGGCGCCGGCGACTGGCGCATGCCCTGGCACCATGATGGCGCGGCCACGACGAGGCCGCAGAACGTCACCTCCCGCCGTCGCTATCGCGGTGTCAATGTGCTCGCGCTCTGGATTGCCGCTGAAGCCAGCAGCTATTCCAGCGGTCTTTGGGGGACCTATCGCCAGTGGGCAGCTCTTGGCGCACAGGTCCGCAAGGGTGAGCGCGGAACCACTGTCGTGTTCTGGAAGCAGGCCGCATCGCGCGCCGATGATGATCATGACGACGGCGAAGCCGGCCCCGGCCGCATGTTCGCCCGGGCCTTCACCGTGTTCAACCTCGCACAGGTCGAGGGCTATGAACCCACTCCTGTCGCGGTATTGCCCGAGAGTGAGCGGTTCGCGCATGCCGAGGCATTCGTCGCAGCTCTGAAGATTCCGATCACCGAAGGCGCCTACGATGCGCACTACCGGATCGATCTCGATCACATCTTCATGCCAACCTTTTCCGCGTTTCGGGATGCATCGGCACAGATGGGCACCCTTCTGCACGAAGCCGGCCACGCTACGGGCGCAAAGCACAGGCTCGACCGCAATTTTGCCGAGAGGTTCAAGCGCGACAGCCTGGCGATCGAGGAGATCTGCGCCGAACTGACAGCTTCGTTCGTGCTTGCTGACCTCGGGATCGCCCACCAACCGCGCGCCGATCATGCCGCATACGTGGCATCGTGGTTGCGCGTGCTGAAGGACGACCCTCGCGCCATCTTCACCGCCGCCAGCAAGGCACAGGCGGCAGCCGACTGGATGCACGCCCAACAACCTCAGCCCGAGGAGTTGGCGGCATGACGCGCGTCCGGAAAATTGGCGGTGGAAGTCAGATTAGGGCTGGACTGTCAGGATAT
>NZ_JBVVOJ010000045.1:0-5983 GCF_057063145.1 Sphingobium sp. SG1
AAGATCTCCGGGTTGTCTGCAAAACCCCCGGAATCACACGAACCTCAGCCGCTCAACCCCTTTCGAAACGGCCTCTTAATCAGCAACAACCTCTTCAGCAGCAACGGCACGCACAATATCCAGTCGAGATGGGCTGATGGCCAGACCATTCATTCCGGCAACGGTTTTCAAGTGACGGACAACCGCTTCCACGACAATACCGATGTCCGACTGATCTTCGGAGGCTGCATCAACTGCACCGTGAACAACAACCGGTTCAGCCACAGCGCTAGGGCAGGTGGCAGATCCTTTGCCGACCTGATGTTGCAAGGTTGGCCCAACGGACGAGCGCCGACTACACCGGCACCCGTGTGACCGGCAATAGGATCGACTGCGGGGCGGAACGGCGATGCGGCTTCGGCATCATGATCGGGTCCGCGCCCTGGTATGATGCGCCGGCCTTTGAAGGCAGCGTCATAGATAATGTCGTGCGCGGTGCGATGCTAGCCTTGAACGTCGACAAACTGACAGGCCCGATGGTTATAGAGCGCAACAATCTCAACAGCAGTTCAGGGACCTGCCCCGCCATGTGTGGGCCGTGCCGCCTGCAAGGGGTCGTGGCCGACATATCCCCAGCTTCGCGTCCCTTCCTTTCCCGATATCCAAAGGGCGTATCTTCGGCCCATTATTGCATCTTGAATTTCAAAATCGGGCCGTAGAGGTAACTTCCGCTTTATGTGGGGTCGGCAGAGCAGGAATGTCTGGTTGTAAATTCGTCATTTTTTCGGCATGGCAGCCAAAATGCGTGCTCCCAAGGGCGGGGCTTTTCTGGAGATGATAATGCCGGACCCAGCAGGGGACAGTTCTCCCGGTGACACCATTCACTTGACCGTAGATGACTACCAAAGCTTCATCCTGAACGGCCAACGAGGGCAGCAATCGATACAAACGACTGGCACATCCGGCTTTCTGGTCTGCGGCCCCTATCGCGCCATTAAGGCCGGCATCTACACCGTGGCCGTCCTGGGCGACGTGGAGCAAGCGGGAGCGGGTGTGGTTGTGGACGTCGTCAGCAATGCCGGCCTGCAGCAGTTTGTGAAAACTGACATAAAGACACAGGCTGGACATGGCCTCATCACGATATTCTCTCTGCATATACCGCAGGACGTCAGTGACCTTGAGATCCGCCTGAAGGTTGCCGAAGATACACGGCTGAGCTTCCAAGGGGTCCGGATCGCGGAACGGGACGCCGATCGAGACTATGCCCTATTGAATAAGAGCTATGCCAATGACGCCCATTGGTCTGTCATATTATTTGGATCTTATCTTTCTTTTGTTAAGCCTTATGTTCCCTTCTACCTTGTTATACCAAGGCATGATCAGGAATTATTCGCCAAACTTTTTGATAGTGCTTATATCGTCGGATTTATCGAAAAACTCCCCGTAATCCTGTATGAGGATTGGGTTTTGGAGAAGACTGGAAATATTCCACCTGCCCATTTTGACGGTTGGCATGTACAGCAGGTTGTCAAATTGGCTTTTTCCAAGTTGGGTTTGTCACGTCATTACTTGACGTGCGATTCGGCTCAGTTCTTCACGAAGCCGTTCGACTTCAGCACGGCTATGTTTCGTGAGGGGATTTTGTGCACGACGGCGCGTCCATTGAACCGGCAAGAAATAAATCAACACTTTATCGATACGGGCGAGCAATGCTGGTTAAATGGCAACCTTGTTTCAGCCGGTGTGGCATTTGATGCTATTGATGAACATTTCACATCGCAGCTTGACGAGCTTAAATATCATTATATCGGGTGCAATGGTATATTCGATTCGAATATTTGTCTGGCTCTCGAAAAACGTGCTGCAGATTTCGGCTACACCAATTTTTGTGGCCTGCTCGCTTTTAGCCCCTATGAATTCGCTTGGTATGGCGCTTTTGTGACCTATTGTTTGCCGGAGCTTTTCAAGCCCATCGAACCCTGCATACTTCTTCCGATCGTGGAACCAGACCAATTGTTGGATAGCACAGCGCCAACTGGAGAGGATGGATATTTCGGCTATCTCTTCCAGAAACCTGCCTGCGACACCCTGCAGCCAATGCAGACATATTTGGCATGCCTTGCGGCCTGATATCGAAGTTCAATGAGCCCGGCTCATCGAACTTTGGTTAGGCTGATGCGGTGATTGCACATTTCCAGGGCATGATGCGTCAGCATTTCACCGCTGCGGTATTAAGTTGGTGACGAATTAATCATTTGATCCATAGCATGATGCTGGCGAGTTTGACGAAGCCCATGGGAACCGAACTTTTCCGGCAGATCGCGCCAACCACGCAAGGCGTGGAGACGCAATCGCTCGTCACTATGAAGGTTGCGGTTACCCTCGCGATCGTCAGGCACAAACTCGCGCAGCCGTTCCCATTGGTTGTCCCGCAAAACTTGTGAGGTGGTCCCGCTTTTCTGGACAGGCTGTTAAGCTAATCCCGACCTGATGGATTGGTACGGGAATGAAGACGACGATAAAACGATGGATGCAGGGTTCTGCGTCGCGGCGCTTGAGGAGGCGCTAGCTCGCTACGGCAAGCCCGAGATCTTCAACACCGACCAATGCAGCCAGTTCACGTCGCAGGCCTTCACTACTGTGCTCCGCGAGGCCGAGGTTCGCATCAGCATGGACGGGCGGGGCCGGTGGATGGACAACGTCTTCATCGAACGCCTTTGGCGATCCCTGAAGTACGAATGCGTCTATCTCCACGCCTTCGAGACCGGATCGGGGTTGAAAGCTGGCCTTGGGCGCTGGCTCACCTATTACAACACCCAGCGTCCGCACTCGGGCCTGGCCGGGAAAACCCCGATCGAGGCCTATCGGCGGATCGGGCAATCAGATCATGGGGGGCATGCCCCCCATGATCTGATGATCAAACAAGGCGGCGTGAACGACAACCGGGATTAGCTTAACTTAGCCGCCAAACTGTCCAAGACGGCGGGACCACCTCACTCCAAAGCTCGCCGGCGCTTCTGTCAATCGTAAGCGGTGGCCTCAGCCCACGGCGATCCAGGGCATGAGTTCATGAACGCGATTGGCGGGATGGCCGTTGGCGAGCGCAGTGAGGGTCTGGGTCAGCCAGTCGTTGGGGTTAATCGCGCCCAGCTTGCAGTTTTCGATGAGCGTGGCGATGACCGCCCAGTTGTCGCCGCCTTCGTCGGAGCCGGCGAAGAGCGCGTTCTTTCGGTTCAAAGCCAAGGGACGGATTGATCTCTCGACGGTGTTGGTGTCGAGTTCGATGCGGCCGTCGTCGATGAAGCGGACGAGGCCAGCCCAGCGACTTGTCGCATAGCGAATGGCTTCAGCCAACTTGCTCTTGGCACTGATCTGGCGAAGCCGGCCATCAAGATACAGCTTAAGGTCCTCGACGATGATGCGGCTGTGTTCGGCGCGCTGAAGGCGGCGCTGTTCAGCGGCCGAGCCGCGCACCTCGTCTTCAATGGCATAGAGCATGGTAAGCGGGGCGGCGGCCCCACCTTGCAGACTCAAGGCTACACTTTACGTCTGCAAGGTGGGGTCGCCGCCCCGCTTACTGTCAATCGAACCGAAAGGTAAAAACCACAGGTTTCGCGGTGCCACTCCCAGACGGCGTCAAGAGCCATCCATGGGCGCCAACACCAATGCTGATTGACGCTTATTTGTCCGCCAATAAGCAGCCGGCGGAGCAGGATTGCGGTCAGCAAATCCATTCCCAGGCGGGCGGATGAAGTGCCCCAGCAGCCATCGGCGGCCCTGGGGATCAACCACAGGCGTCGCATATTCCTGAGGGTTAGTGGGCAAGCCAAGATTGACATCTCTCCCGCCGCCGAACGCATTCCTGCCGAGCGGTGTGTTGCTCCGCTTTGCAGCGAGGCGATAGCAGCCGCGAACCTTCCCGAGAGGGTCATTGCAGCCTTTGCCACCTAGAGCGGCGAACGCGATGATGGAGTCTCCATCAACCCAAAAGCCCATGAGATTGGCGATCCGATTGCTCATCTCGTCCTGACCGAGCGTCCAGACCTCCGTTGACAAGGGATCAAACGGGCGGATGACGCCCGTGCCTCCTTTTATTTGCGCGATCCCTCCAGCGCCGGTCAGTTCAGCGCCGCGAACCGTTGACTTGGTTATGATGGCCCGTTCCACTGTTAGCGCTGACCAATACAGATACAGACGGCCTTTGAAGGCTAGCAGTCGCGGCACCGCCGCCACTTCACTGATGGTCCCGTTTTGGATGCCCGCTACGATCACTGTCGTTCGATTCATATCGAGTTTGCCAGTTTTCGGGTCGTAGACACTGATACAGGACGATGTTTGCTCAACATCAAACCTGCTGCCATTTTCTGCCGTGCATTCAAACGCGACATAGGTAGTGTTGCCGAGACGTGCGACGGTGGGATCATAGGCCGAACGAATGCGTAGGCCGCGCATGGGACCTCCCGTTACAAGCGCACGTGTCTGGCCGGTCCGGGGATCGATCGAGGTGTCGAGAAGCGCCGAAGTGCTGGTGAAACGGCGGGTGTTCCAGTCGAAGCGCTCAAGAACAAGGCTCCAGCGGTTAAATGGAAGGCCCTTAGCCTGGTTGGCCGGGTCGCCGCCGCTGCAGTCATTTGCGCCGGATACCCCTGCCAACTTGCCTTCAGTCGTAACCAGCCTCCGACCAATGAACAGGTTGGGTTCGTTGGGCAGTTGGGCGAAGGATGTCGCGTTGCAGGCCGGTTCGACAATGGCGGCACTAGCATCAATCAAAAATTTGCGCTGCACGGTAGGTTGAGCCTTTGAAGAAGGTCGATCAGTAATTTGTCGGCTCGGGGTGTTTCTAGTTGAAGGAGCCATCGTCACCACCGCTGCGGTAGCGAGTGCGGCCGCTCCAGCTATTATCACTGCCTTCATGCTGTATCCGCCTTCCTTTGGTTGGCTATACGCTGGCACGTGGCTTGACGTTCCCTGCTGCTCCATTTCTACGCAGCTTCGTCCTGTCCTTCATGCATTTTGAGAGAGATAGCTTGGCGTGCTCGGTAAGGTGGGCCTAGCTCTAGATGCCATCCGCTACATCGTGTTGGGCGGCGGGGCTGTCGTCAACGCCGTCCGGTGAAAGCCCGTAAAGAAAAAGGAGGAAAGCGCCGGCGAGGACGGCGATCGCGCCGACCAGGCAGTCAATCGGGCGTAAGGGATCAGAATCCCAATCTCGCCATTCGCTGAACATTCGACCCTCCCAAGGTTGCCTCCGGCACTCCAGATTCCGTGGGTAAAAGTTGGGGGCGATCGCTGTTGTAATTGCCTGACGGCGTCGATCAATCAGTGCGAATGCCTATCTGGCGCTGGTTCCGGATAACGTCGGAGACAGCCACTCAACCTATGCACCACCGAGCCGCGCCGACTATCTCCATTGCGACACATGGTTTACCCCATCCGTGAAATGACTGCACTCATTTCACGGACGGGTGTCCCGCGACCGTGCAGTCTAATCCGAACGCGGAACGAGGATCGGTAGCGCATATCGGTCCTCGAACAAAGGGGGGCGATCCTGACCGATCAACCCACTGCAAACTCGGTCAGGATCACGGGGCGCATATCACCGCCGCCGAAGTGATCAAGCTGCTAATGCGACGGGCTGAAGCTTCGAAAGTCCGGCTCACATGGTGGTCGCGTCTCACGACAAGGCGCGCCTCGCTGGACGGATACGAATCCGGAGGGTTATATGAGGTCGCTCAGCGGAACGCTGGCGTCCATGCGTTGTACGCGACCTTATTGAAGCCGGATTGAGCGCGCCCGCTGCCGGGGGCGCAGGGCTATGGATGTTGCGGCGTCCTGGAGGATCTGGGAGATGAGTGCGCATGGTGGCCCGCAGCGCTGCAACCGATCATTTTCCAGCGTAGATTAGGAGTTGGGAGGATTTCCTCTATGAGGCTGTGTCAGAACGCTGACGTAACGGTGGACGGCCGAGTTTCGATATGATTCCGAGGGGTTGCGACACCAACCT
>NZ_JBVVOJ010000046.1:0-5883 GCF_057063145.1 Sphingobium sp. SG1
CGAGCCTGGTAGATCGCCATGTTCAATCTTTGTTCTTCAACATGGCCAAAATCGCAGCTTCGGGCCGACTGGGCCTTGTACATAGCGGCGGCCTAGCGGGCGTTGCGGCCTGTCGCCGGCGACAGGCCTAACAGATAGCGCCGAAAGCGTCCGAACAATCAGATCCTCCGTCATTTTAATTGCCCGAGCGGCTTCGCGACACGTCCGCATAAGGTTTGCGGCTGCACTGGCTGCACCGAAGTCGCGCGATCAGCTCGTATATGCGGATATCGAAAGGAATGCGGCGCGAGCGGGCGAAGTCACCCAGCGGGGCGACGATGCGGCGACCGCAAGCGCACTGGATGCGCAGATAGCAGCCTTGCCGATACCAGATAGGATCGATGGGCTTGGGGCGGTTGTAGTTCGCAGCCATTGGGCGCTTATGCGCCATGCGGAACAGGAGGGGAACGCGCCGCGCGCACGCCGGTTATTGGATTGGCAAGGGAAAAGGGCTATATAGGCAATGCTTCGTGTGCTGATTCATTTCACACACCTACCTGAACCCGCCGTGCTGTCACACGGCGGGTTCAAACATTTAGGGCGGGCAGCCCTGTCAGACCACCCGCCCCGCTGGATCAGCCCTTATCGGACTTTCCCAGCTTCACAATTGCGATCACGAGCGCGACGGCTGCGATCGTCAATTGAGCTGCTTCATATGCTGTCAAATCACATCACCTCCTTTGAGCGAGAGGATTTGCGAAGGGCCGCTGTCACAGTCCCTCGCCCTCGCTCGATGAGGGCTATACAACGGATCGGCGAGAATGCGCGCGAAGCGCTTCACATTTTCGTGAAGCCGTTGGATGATCGCCGGCGACCGTTGATGAAAAGGGGAAGCTATGGGCCTCGTATCGCAGGTTAGCGCCGATGACCGGGAAAACGCATGGCGAATAGTCCGTCATCGCGAGATCATGGAACGACTGATTCCGCTTTGGGCCGTGCTTGGCGTGGCGCTGGTGCTGATGGGCGTGGACCTGAGCGGGCGTCTGCTGTGGACGCTGCCGATGATCGGATATGTCTTCGGGGTGATGGCGGTCGATCACGGCCCTGATTACCGCGCCGCGAATTATTGGGTGCCGGTCCTGGGAAGTCAAGCGGCGGCGCTGCTGCCTCTAATCGCCGGATTCTAGATCTTTCTGGAGTGGTGGCAGCTGCCACCGCTCCACGCGCGTCAAGCTCTGCCCTCGAAGCGGGCGATCAGCTGTTCCGCTACGGAAGTAATTTCGGCGGGGTCGGCGGTTTGAGTGCAATCGCCGCCTACAACAGCGCCGAGCGTGCCGCCGTCCAGTTGGACAACGTGGACACGCCACACGTCGCGCCGGAGTTCGTATTGATCGGGAAGCGGCCTCTGCATGATTTCATGAAACACCAGGTCAACCCATTGGCGCGCGTCCGGATCAGAAGACGCATCGGCGTAGTCGGCGCGGCTCGCCATGACGCTGTATCGGTCGCCCAGCATGAATTGACGTTCGCGCGCGCGCCGGTCCTGCTCGATCCGCGTGACGCGATCATTTTCCGCCCGCTTCATGGCCTGTTTCATCCTAACATCATCGGCGCTGCGCGTCAGCGCCGCCATGATGTTAGGGACGCGCGCGGGCATGTAATGCCCCGCGCGCTCGGCCGCCTCGATGACAAATTGCAAATCGCTGATCTCAGTGGGGGAGAGGGTGACGCGAACGGCGCTCGCCGTGTTGCTGATTTTCATGGCTGCGGCTCCGGCTCTTCCTTCGCCTTGTAGGCGGCAAGGCCGATCCATGATCCGTTGTCGCCGCGAAACTGGCGCACAACATCGCCACCGTCCCAATGGCCGGTGAAGATGCCGCGCCGGTTGATGCCGCCGACGGGGCGCGTGCGCGCCGCCAGAAGGCGGGCGCGGCGCGTGTCTCGATCTAGGTGGCGCATGGGTTGCATGGTCAATCCTTCCTATTCGCTGGCGGTGTCGAGTTGCGTGCCGATCTCGTCGGCGTCGAAGTCTTCAAGGGCTGAAATCGCGCTTTCCAGTTCGGAAACTGCGGCGTCCATCGCCTGCGCGCGTTCGCTGTCTTCAAGGCTGGGTGGCAGATTTTCGCGGGCGGCCTGCTCGTCATCTTTGACGGTTTCGAGCATGTCGCGCGCCTCATCCAACAGGGCTTTGCCCTTGTCGATCAGCACGCGGGCGGCGGCGATCTGCTTGCGGCGTTCGCGGTTCATGCCTCTGTCCTCACGTCGCCGCTGTCGATCTGGAATCCTGCGCGGGCCAGCTCGTCACAAAGGGCGCGCTGCCGATCCTCGCGGGTGCCGCTGGTGGCGATATAGCTGCATCGGCCCCAATGGAACGCAAAGCCTGCGCGTTTCAAGCATCCGCGAAACCGCTGGTGGGTGCGGTCGCTCCAATCCAGTGTCCCCGCATAGTTGCGGAATGCGGCGACGGCGCAGACGGAACCATAATTCTCATCACGCCAGCTAAGCTCGATAATCGGGGGCGATTTAGTCATGATGGCCTCCCTCAATATTCGCTGGTTAGGAGAATGGTGAGCACGCGGGTTGTGGCATCGGGATTCCACGGTTCAGCGCTGCCAAATTCAAGATCGCGGTCGTAATAGTCGAACTTCCACATGACCGAGAGGACTGGGCGTGCGCTGTCGTCGGTCCAGCGGGTATGCCATTGGCCGATCACGTCGCGATAAAGGAAACCGGCGTCATGCTCGCCGTGAGGGTCGTTGTCGGGTGTGAAATCCTCAAAACCCTCAATCATCTTGAGAATGTCGTTCTGCGTATTCTCGTCCAGCGCCGCGATGCCTTGCGTAATCACGGTGCGACAAGTCACGCCCATCGTTCGCCGCGCAATGTCGTTCAGCGCCGCAACGGTGGCGATCTGGTCAGTTGTCGCTTCCATTTTCCTCACTCCTTTAGGCGAAGCCGCTGCCTGCGGCCTGCGGCTCTGACCCGCTGGCGAAGCGCGGGATGGGGAGGGGGAAGCAAAATCGATGGGAGTGGTGCGGGCGGCGCGACTAGGGAGGCCCCGGCGCGCGAGCGCGCCGGAACTGGCCGAACTTGTCGGGCAACCCGGTCCTGTCGATTATGCTTCGGGAACGAAAGGGCGGGTGCCCTTGGTGTTCCCCCGGTGGCAGCTGCCACCACTGACGGGGCGCGGCCCTGGGCCGCTCGATCCTATGTGGCAGCTGACAGACTACTAGGCGCGCGGCCCTGGCCGCTCATTTTCAGCGCTCGCGGTCCTTTGGTTTCTCGGCGGTCGGCGTCGGTGATTTGCCTTCGCGCAATGTAGCGGCGACATGGGCCTTTGCGCTTTCGACGATCTGCGCCAGCTGTTCCTTCGATGCACCCCGCTCGGTAGCTGTCGCGACGCGCTTATCAATGGCGAGCTGGAATTGCGCGAACCTGGCATCGGCGCGGTTCTGCTCAGGCGAGTTTTTCTCGAATTGTGCAGCAAGGCGTAGATCAACCTGACTGACGCCGGGAGGCATGACTTGCAGACGTAGCGCGCGATCGGCGGCCTGAATGTCGCGATCGGTCATTTTCGAAAGGAAATCTGCGGCGCCCGCGCTGATGGCGCGGACTCTTTGCAGCGGGTCCATGCCCTCGGACCAATTGACTTCGATCTGATGATAGCGGCGTTGCTCAATCAGCTGAAGGTGGTGCATCGGCCCTTTGGGGTCGCGGAAAAAGGCAAGCTCCTGCGCTGAACGCGCGGCCAGCTGGCGCATGTCGGCGGACGTTTCCGCGATCCGGTTAAGCTGCTCATGCTGCCGCGACGCCACGGTTTGCGCAGTAGGTAGGTAACGGCTGATTTGATCCTTGGCCTGCTCGATACTCATTGCGCGTCGTTCGCCAACTGGCATGAGAGATTCCATCGAGGGCGGAAACGCGATGCCCGCTGGCCCACGCGCTGGCTCGACGCGGTTCTGTTCGAGCGGCATTGCATCACGGATGACTTTGGCGAGGGAGGCGTGATTTCCGGTATGGAAGCTGTCGCGGCTCGCCTCCATCCAGTCCTTCGGCCCCATTGCCTGGATCGAGACGAATTTTTCGGCCGCAAGGGAATGCAGCTGCAAGTGCAGCCGCATGGTGCGACCATTGCCCTCACGGAACGGATGAACGGCATTTAATTCGGAAATATGCCGCCCCATGGTATCGGCAAAGCGATCACGATCCATCGACTTGAGGGTTTGGAGGTCGGGCAGCTGCTTAAATTCGTGCTCCATGCTGCGGGCAATGAAGTGCGCTCGGGCAAAGGTGCTGCCGGGTTTGCTTATGTCCACAGTCCGAAAGCGCCCCGCCCAATCATATACGTCCTGAAACAGATGATTGTGCAGTTCGCGATACTCGCGCGCGTTCGTCGCCGGCGCGGCGCGCTGCACGACCAGCTCGCCATGTCGGACAACCGAGAAGAAAGCTTCTCGCTCCTTGAGGATATTATCGTCGCGGATTCCCAGCTTGTTCCGAAGAACGTCGCTGTTACGCCAGGTGTAAGGGTCGCTCACCTGTCATGCAGCGAGTTTCTGGCGGGACATAACATCACGGTTGTAGTCCTGCGCCAGACCAATCGCCACATCGACGGGAATTTGGGTTTCGACCAACAGCAAACAAAAAGAGTGGTCATCCGAAACCAATTCAAGTCCTTCAATCTTGCAATTTGCGATTGCCTCGCAATAAGCTGTCATCACGCCAGGAATGTCTTCCTGCCGACGCGGCTCATATCCCATCGCCTTGATGCGATTCCTGTAGGTGTCGATGATATTTTCCATTTTGCACCTAAAAACGACCTGCTCCCAGCCATAGTTAACATGTCGGGATTTGTATATAAACCACATTGAGTAGCCCCCATATTTCACCTTCCTGAAATGGGACGCCGCGCTTGCGCGGCGTCTCGTGCATTTTGCGGGGCGGGCATATCAATCCGCTTGGTCGGTCATCATCGCCAACAGGTAGTCGGCGGCGTTCTGTGCCTCACGGGCAGCCTCGAAAATGGCGCGCTTGTCATTGCGGAGCGCGGTCAACCAGTGCTCGATATACGCGGCATGATCTTCGCGTTCCTCGACCTTGAAACCGACAATCGCACCGATGAACGATGCGCCCAGCTCGGCCACAAGTTCGTCCCTCGCATAGTCGGCGCGGCTCGTTGAAATCAGGGTTTTCCGGTTGAGGCGGCTTTCATGCCCTGCATGATGCACGGCTTCGTGTGCAAGCGTGGCATAGTAGTCGTCGGCGGAATGGAACGCTTCGAAAGCGGGCATTTGGATATAGTCATCGCGGGTGTGGTAATAGGCTTGCGATCCGCCGATGCGAACGGTTGCGTCGATGCGAGAGAACATCACTTCAAGTTCTACGTCGCGGGTTTCGGGATTGGTAATGATCGGAGCGGGCGCGGGGTATTTGCCGTCCAGTCCCTCGACCTGATCGGCATTGAAAACCGTGTATCGTTTCAGGAACGGAATGGCGCGCTCGTCGTCCGTCTCGGAGTCCTTCACGACAAGCTTGTTGGCATAGACAACGGTGGTTCCCTTGCTGCCCTTCCTGACATTGCCGCCCAGCTCCAACGCCTGTTTGAAGGTCAGCCAATAGGGCGAGGCGAAGCCCTGACGCATGGCGCTGGCCCAAAGGCTGAGGACGTTGATCCCACGATAGGCGACCCCATTGTGCCGGAGCGGAATCGTCGGCCCACCGCTCCACGGCTTCACCCAAGGCTTGGTCCCCGCTTCCAGCATCGCAAGAATATCGTCGGTGACAGCCTGATAAATGTCGATCCGGTTCGTTTCCTTAGCCATTTTCCTCACTCCTTTAGGCGAAGCCGCTGCCTGCGGCCTGCGGCTCTGACCCGCTGGCGAAGCGCGGGATGGGGAGGGGGAA
>NZ_JBVVOJ010000047.1:0-5498 GCF_057063145.1 Sphingobium sp. SG1
AAACCAAAGAGTCCTACCTCGGCTTCGTCAATCTCGTCTCAGCCCTGCAATGGATACCCTTTGTCCACGAAACCTAGAATGAATTCGCGTTTGCGCCGACGTTCCGCTGCTTCGCTTATGATCCAGTCCACCAGCTTCGTCGCACCAAGCGTCAGCATCACACCGATGATCACCCCAGCAAACGCAAGCCAATCCTTGGCCTCAATGTTGGAACCAACACTCCGCACGACGATATAGACCGCAACCACCGTCAAGCCGGTGATGCCGCCTACCAGCGCTTCCGTTCCCCGCGCTTTCAAGTCCATGACGCTTTCCCCCGCTTCATCATCCTGGTCAGCTAACAGCTTTCCAAGCGTCGGGCGATATTAGAGGTTGGCCGGATGATTAGGATCGACGGGATAGCCGTCCAGGTCAGCAGAACTGTCCCAGCCACCCTTTTCCTGGCGCTGCTTTGCCGACGAATGACACGACGCACATAGCGATTGCAGGTCGCCATTCCAGAAGGCCTGGACATCGCCACGATGCGCCACGACATGGTCGGCTACCGTCGCCGCCACGGTTAGGCCGCCAGCAAGGCAACGGCGGCACAACGGTTCAGCCGTGATCTGCGCCAACCGCGTGGACCGCCATTGGCGCGAATTGTAGAGGTGATGATGTCGGCTCACAGAGCCGGGCCACCTGGAAGACCGGGCAGGATACCGGGCTGCATATGGGCGAGGTCGAAATACCGGATCAGCCGGTCGGACAGCGCATACAGAGCGTCACGTCGCTCAGCCTCGGTATGGTCGGGATTCCACTGCATCATCTCTTCGACGATCACTTGGGCGACCCTATGGGTGGTCGGCTTAATCATGCGATTTCAGCCGTTTAAAGCCTGCTACAGCACTGATCGAAGCCAGGGCAACAATGCCGAGGGTTGCTAGGAAAGCGGTGCCTGACAGGCCGTAAAACGCGATTGCGAGGGGTGCGGGGAAGCGATCTGCATACGAGACCAAAGCGGCGCCAATCAACGAAGACAGGTTGCCGAGCAGAAGTAGAAGGAAGGCGTCACGAATATCTTTCATGACGCCTATTTAGGTCGGAAATTTCTTCGCCGATCAGATTGGATCAGCAAATCATCGCGTGGTTATTGGGGTGAAACAGTGCCCACAGCAGCGACCGGGGTGGCTGCGGGGGCTGGCGCTGTGGCAGGCGCCGAGACAGCAGCGGTTGCGGTTCGCGTAAACACGGCTTCATCGATCTTGTCCCAAGCCGCCTTATAGGTGACGGGGTCAAAGATGGGCTTGTCTTCCGCCGAAGATCGGCCCCAAGCACCAGAAATATTCTTCGAGTTGACGAAATTCAACCGGACGCGGGCGGTGCCACCAGGCATCTGCTCGACGAACGCGGTGACCTTCGTGTTACCCGACCCCTGCTGACTGGCAAGCGCATCGAGAAAACTCGTCTTGTTCTTCATAGGCGAAGCCGCCGTAATGAAGCCACTGGCTAGGTCGGCGTTACCAAGCTGGTAACCCAAATCCTGCAAAACGCTGACGATCGAGGCAAAAAGCACTTCTTTGCTCGTCTCGTATTCGTGGGATTGCAGCGCCTGGATTTCCATCGGCGTCAGTTCCGGCTTCTTTTTCGCGTTGGCAGCCGGTGCCATGGCCACCGCAAAACCTGCTGCGATAAAAGCGAGTTTCTTCATTTTTGCCCCCAATTAGAAATCGCTGGTGCGGCTGCGGAAATCGCTAACCACATCCGCTTTGTCGAACTTGATGATCAAAGTCATAGTCCGGGACGACTGCGCGAAACCATCCGCACTCTTGCTTTGACCAGCGAGCAAAATCGTCCAATAGCTCGACGACGATGACGACTGCGAAACGGTCGCCATACGTTGATAGGACCAAACTTCCTGGCCCGCGCCATCGCGCGTAGTAATGTTCGGCGAACCGAATTTTTCGAGAACTTCGGCCTTCGTGGTCGTCCCGACCTTCAGGTTCATCTGAACGTTACCTTGGGTAAGTTCACTGTTGCGCTGGTCAACCGGACCAGGCGCAGTGGCGCAGCCAGCCAAAGCGGCAAACGCGGCAACGCATAAAATTCTCATGATTAACCCCCGCATGAAATGCCGCGACGAAATAGTCTGTCGCGGTCGCCGGAGCAATATCGATATATTTCACAACGGATCGCTAACCGTGATCGTCATCACAGACATATCTAAAATAGCTAAGGATGCGGCGATGATGGTTGGACGGCCCCAACCGCTGAAACAGCACGACCGGGGTAACGACCGCGCCTGCGGGACCGCCCGACTTCCCACTATCCCTCGGACGCCCCCGAGTCAAAAAATTGGCCCGACCAGGGAGCGGATCGGGCCAGCTATTATTCGCCGCTGCTGAATCCGGAACGCCGGGAAAATGGCGATCTCTTGTGCAGCCGGTTTGCGCCATAGGTGCGAAGATTGGGTTAACCCTAGCGAGGTGAAGATCGTTTTTTTTTAATACTCGACCGTAAACGATCGCAGTTTGAATGTAATAATTTACGCGAAGGTAACAGACCATTCATAAGCAAGGTGCGCATTTGAAAGGAAAATCATGCGCCGTTTTGCAATTCTGGCCCTATCAGTCACTCTCTTCAATACCGCCGCCCACGCGCAAAATAGCATCTCGGACCGCCTTCAAATGCTGTCTTCGAGAATCAATTCTGATCTGCCGTATAAGTCGCAATGGGGCACCGTGACGGGAACTCGCGTTGAAGGCAACGTTCTGGTCTTCAATGCTACAATCACGCCAGCATTTGAGCGAACAGTAGGCCACAACGGCGTGTTGGAGGACTTCAGAAAAACAACCTGCGAAAATCCGGAGTTTCGGCGCATCATCGAAGGCTACGGCGTGACGTTTCGCATGATCGCCACATCAAAAAATATGACCTACACATCTGATGCGAACAAACAGACATGCGTAGGAGCGTTCGGGTCAATCTTCCCGTAGGTTGTCAGTGCGACGTGGAGCGTTCGGGTCGGGTTCGCACCGCCGCGCGACAGAGGGCTTCTGTCGTCCGCCTATTTTCGAACGCCCTTTATTTAGCCTCGCCGCGCACCATCCGCGCACCAGCGTCGTCAATGGCGGAATTCGGCAGGATCGGCACAGTCAGGCGGTCGCGGACGGACTGGTCACGGAAAGTCATGTAGCGAAGCTGGTAACCAGGAAGCGGCCGGGCCAGCCCCATTTTGCACCAAGTCGTGCGGGTTCGATATTCGTGCGGAACGTCTAGATCGGCGCATAGCTGTCGAACGGTCTCGCCGGACCAATGGGCCTCCAGGGTCATGGCTGCATATCGACGGCCGACTGTCGGGAACTCGTAAATCGTTCGGTTCGGTCGGATTCCGGACAGTTCCCAGCCGCTGGCGCGGTAGATCGTGCCATCACCGCATTGCGTGCCATCGGCGAACGTCAGCAGCCATTCGATGTTGGGATATTGGCGAAAGATCAGCTTGCGCGCCATCGCCAGACATCGCGATTCCGAATTTCGCGGAAGACGATCGTCAAACGCCATCCGGTTCAATTCGAGCATGTCATACCAGTTGGTATCGCGAACCAGTGGCAGCACCTTCGACTTATCCATGGGCGGGCCGAACGACATCACACCAAGGCAATCGGGGCCAACAAACGCCCCCAGGTGAAGGCACGAATTTCGCACCCATTTTCCGCTATAATGAAGCCGCGCGACCATGGCGTTCGCATCCTTCGACGCGATCGGCATTAGCCGAATGTCTTTGGCTGAAATGGTCATTTCGTGGGGCGCGGGCCGGACGGCAGGATCGGCCAATCGATCGGGGTGATGGTTCGCATCAGATATTTATGCGAGGGCCTTTTGTTGCCAAAATGTTCTCCTGTATAATCGTGGGATGAATCGCGATGACCACCGTCGATACGAGCGCAACCGGGCCGACGATCTCCACAAACTGGTCGCTGGGGGATTCGCGGTGCGGATTGGTTGCAAGCGGTGCAAGGCCGAACGAACGGTCGAGGCTAAACCGCTGCTCGCGTTGTTCGTGGCGCATCGCTGGGAAACCAATCTGATCGCCGCGTCGAATAGGCTGCGCTGCCGGTCCTGCGGTGCAAAATGGGCATGGTTACAGGCCCACGATGGCGCGCCGGACAGCCCGTCGATCGGCCCGACAACCGACGAAGAATATAAACGGCTGCTCGCTAGGCTGCGACGATGAACAGATGACAAGCATCGTCATACTTCGCGCGTATTATGATGGATTAACCGGTCGATAATCATCATCTGCGAGACACCCCTTCAAATCCAACGATTCAAGGGGTTAATCGTGATCAAGTTCATCATTTGCGCGGCATCTGTTGCTGTTGCCGCTCCCGCTCTCGCCCAGGACGCCTCTAATTTCGAAGGCGGAAAAGCCGGTATCGTGCTGGGCTACGACACGGTGAATTTTGATTATGGTTACGATGTCGATGCTTCGGAAAGCGGAATGCTTTACGGCGTCACGGCGGGCTATGACTTCGCCCTCGGCAACAGCGGCGCGATCTTTGGTATCGAAGCAGAGGCCTCGGATTCCACAACGAAAACCTCCGCGCGCGATATCCTTTTCGACGGCGACAAGCTCTCTCTCCTAGCTGACCGCGACCTATATGTCGGTGCGCGCCTGGGCTTCGCGGTAGCTCCGAATCTGCTGCTTTATGCCAAGGGCGGCTACACCAACGCACGCCTCAAGCTTCGCTATTCGCTGGACGGTGATAGCGCCAGCATCGGCGACAATATCGACGGCTATCGTGTCGGCGGCGGCGCGGAATTCACCAATGGCTCGAACTTCGCACGCCTCGAATATCGTTATTCTGACTACGGTAAGTATGTGTATCGCGAGGGCGACATTGAACTCGACACCGGCGTCAAAATGTCGCGCCACCAGGTCGCAGTTACTGGAGGTTTTCGTTTCTGACGTTATAGCGCTCTAGCGACCCGCCCGAAAAACGACGGTTTCAAGGGCATTATGGCCTCGATCATCCTAAATGGTCGGGGCCATTTTCATTACGCCCCTTAAACATCTGAAAATTCGGCCTATATCACCCTGCTGAAGAGGGAGATGTTATGGCTGATAACAAGGAAAAGGCGTGGCACGCCGGTTACGACGCGGGCGCAAATAGGGAGCCAGAAACTGCCAACCCCTACAAGGGCGAGTCCGAATACTACGCTTGGCTCGACGGATGGAAAAAGGGCATCGACCCAGACTTCGACGAGAAAGACTGAACCAATGGAGTGGCCCTGACTGTCGAGAGATAATCAGGGCCATTTTCGTTTCAGGCAGGCAACCGGGCATAGATCAGCCCCTGGTCACGATCGACCCGCTCCACAATGGCCTGTTGGTGGCGCGACGGGAAAAAGATCGACGCACCTGCCACGAGGCGTTCGGGCAGATGATCTGCCCCCCGCTGAGTGGCCCAGAGACTATGATAGTCTGGACCGCGAAAGGGACATTGAATGCCGAGCAAGAA
>NZ_JBVVOJ010000048.1:0-5225 GCF_057063145.1 Sphingobium sp. SG1
AATCGGCACTACCCGCCCGCTGCCGCCTCCTCCTGCGCCCAGTTGGACATAATCCGACGGTTCTTCGAGGTGTCCAGTTTGCCAGGTGTCAGCAAAATTATCTGACCGATAATTTATATTTATATGCAAATATATCTCTTATTTATGCCAAGCCATGTGATCAAATTAAAGTAATCACGCTCCGTAATATCGTAAATTTGTTGAAAAAGTGCGATTATAATTGCTATTTACATTTGTGCAACGTGAATAGCTTTAATTGCCATTGTTTATTTTGTTCCATATCAGTGGAAGGGTTTTTTGAATAACTGATATGAGATTTCGTGCCGGTAAGATTTTGGAGAAGGTGCTACATGCCGCACAGCGCATGCCATCGTTCATAATGCAGGTAGACGAGCAGTCTGAGCATCATCCAATTATCAGCGACATGGCGCCAGCTTGCACTGAAGCAAGCCGGCGCGAGACGAACGGTATGCAGCCTAGATTTGCGCCAGCCCGCCATCAGTGAATAGCTCGCTTCCGGTCATGAAGCTGCTGTCAGATGAGGCCAGGAAGGCGGCGGCCGCCGCCACTTCGGATGGATCACCAACATGACCGATCGGGGTGGTTGCCCCCATTTCGATCATTGCCTCCCTGCCGACGACCTCGGCCGCCAGCTCGGTCAGCGTTGGCCCGGGCGATAGCACATTGACGCGGATTCCCGTGCCCCGCAGATCCTGCGCCCAACTGCGCGCAAGATTGCGCACGGCAGCCTTGGAGGCGCTGTAAATACTGAAGGCCGGTGTCCCCATCACACCCGTGGTTGACCCGGTCAGAATGATCGAGCCGCCTGTGTCCATGAGCTTCAGTCCCTTTTGCACTGTGAAGATCGTGCCCTTCACGTTGACGTCGAAGGTTTCGGCATAATGGTCGGCAGTAATGTCCGTCAGCGTCACCAGCGCGCCGGTTCCTGCATTGGCAAAGAGAATGTCTAACGATCCGCGTTCTGCCTTCACCGTCTCGAACAAGCGATCGAGATCGGCAGGATCGGCAACCGAACCCGCCACTGCGCGGGCATTTGCCCCTAGTTCGCTTAAGGCAGCATCGAGTTTTTCCTGTCGACGCCCGAAAATGTAGACGAACGCGCCCTCCGCAATGAAACGCCTGGCCGAAGCCAGACCAATGCCCGTACCGCCACCTGTTATGATGGCGGTCTTGCCTTGCAGTCTATTCATGGATGCCTCCAAATCTAAGGTTGCACGTAGCTGGAGGCGCATATACCTATCGGCAAGTATGCACCTTTTGGTAAGTATCGAAAATGTCTGAAGAGCCCAAATCCCTGGCTGTCTCTCCAATGCTCGGAGGGGGCTGTTCGGCCGGAACCGTCGCTCCCAATTTCACTTGCGGCCTCGACGCAACGCTCAAAGTCATTGCCGGCAAATGGAAGCCATTGATCCTCTATTTCCTGCTCCAGGGCCCCAATCGCTACGGCGCGCTCAAACGCGCGATCCGCGACGTGAGCGACAAGGTGCTGATCCAGCAGTTGAAGGAACTGGAGGCAGATGGGATCCTGCTGCGCACCGATTACAAGGAAGTGCCGCCGCGCGTGGACTATACGCTGACGCCCCTCGGCCAAAGCCTCGCTCAGGCGCTCGAGCCTTTATGCAGCTGGGGCACCGAGAATATGGTGGAAATGCAGAGGATCTTCGCCGAACGCGAAGGTTGGCAGCGTAGATAGACCCGATGCGTTTTGGCCCTCTGGGCGCTGGCCATGCGCCGAGCAAAGAGTCGATATGGCGAGAATTTTCATCACTGGCAGTTCGACCGGCCTTGGGCTGGCCGCTGCGCAGTCGTTGCTTGCCGGCGGACATGATGTCGTTCTCCACGCCCGCAATGCCGAACGGGCTGCGGCTCTGGCAGCGCAAATGCCGCAAGCTTTGGCAATAGTGACCGGCGATCTCAGCCTGCTGTCGGAAACACGAGATTTGGCCGATGCGGTGAATGCAATCGGTCGCATGGACGCAGTGATCCACAATGCCGCACTATATGGCGCGAGTGGCAGCGGTCGGACGGCGGAAGGCCACAGTGTTATGACCGCGGTCAATCTGCTGGCGCCTTATGTCCTGACCGCCTGCATCGAACGGCCCGAGCGCCTTGTCTACATGAGCAGCGGGCTTCACCGGGGCGGCAATGCCGGTCTGGATGATCTCGACTGGACCCGGCGTCGCTGGCACCCGGAACAGGCCTACGCCGATAGCAAGCTTCAAATCGTCGCGTTTGCTATGGCGATGACACGGCGATGGC
The DNA here is from genome assembly GCF_057063145.1 of Sphingobium sp. SG1. Classification (NCBI taxonomy): domain Bacteria; kingdom Pseudomonadati; phylum Pseudomonadota; class Alphaproteobacteria; order Sphingomonadales; family Sphingobiaceae; genus Sphingobium; species Sphingobium sp. SG1. The sequence continues at coordinate 2,281 of NZ_JBVVOJ010000048.1, forward strand.
CTGACGTGCTGAGTAACGCCGTCGATCCAGGCTGGGTGCGCACACGCATGGGCGGCGCGTCCGCGCCGGTCGACATCGCGACCGGACAGGCGACGCAGAGCTGGCTCGCCGCAAGCAACGATAAGGCAGCGCAGACCAGCGGCGGCTATTGGCATGCCATGCGACGCGAAGAGCCGGCAGTTCCCGCAGCCAGCGCCGATCATGGAGATTGCCTGCTCACGGCGCTGCAAGCGCTCACTGGCGTGTCGATCGGGCAAAATGGGTGATGCTCGGGCGAAGGATTTTTCAGTCCAATGCTCTGGCACTTCTACGCAAGCCGTTGGTCGGCTTGCACGAATAACCGCATTGCGCTGCGTCAAGCGACATGCGCCTTAGGCGAATGGCTGGGCTGGAGCTTCAGCTGCCCATCCAAACGAGAATCTACCATTTTCAAATGCGCGACCCATGCTTTCCTTGCCCCGCCTCTTGAACGACAAAACCGTTCGATCCATCTGTCGCCCGCAATTCTAGGATGCGAGCCAGAGAGACGATGACAATGGACACCGTTACCGCCCCTGAAACACGGGCCTTCGAGGCAGATGTTTCCAAGCTCCTGCACATGATGGTCCACTCGGTCTATTCCGACCGTGAGGTTTTCCTGCGCGAACTGATATCCAATGCCGCGGACGCTTGCGAAAAGCTGCGCTATGAGGCGATTTCCAGCCCGATACTGCTTGGGGATGATCCTCAATTGCGCATCACGCTTAGGCTGGACAAGGAAGCCGGCACTCTCGTGATCGAGGATAATGGCATCGGCATGACTGCTGCGGATATGGGTGAAACACTAGGCACTATTGCTCGGTCGGGCACCAAGGCCTTCATGGACAAGCTTGCTGCGGACAAGAATGGCGAAGGGCAGCAACTGATCGGCCAGTTTGGCGTCGGCTTTTATTCTGCATTCATGGTGGCGGGTAAGGTCGAGGTTATTTCTCGCCGGGCGGGAGAGCCTGATGCAGCCATCTGGTCCTCCGATGGGTTGGGCACTTACACGATTGCGCCGGCCGAACCTGGCGCCGCGCCTGCACGCGGAACGCGCGTCACGTTGCACCTGCTCGACGATGCCAAAGTTTACACCGAGCGCTTCACCGTGGAGCGGGTTGTCAAGGCGCAATCAGGCCATGTCCCCATTCCGATCTTTCTTAAGGAAGCCGGCAGCGAAGATGAGCCAAAGCAGGTCGCCGATGGCCTGGCGCTGTGGACCAAGGCGAAGTCCGACATCAGCGAGGAAGATTATGCTGACTTCTATCGAAGTGTCGCAGGTCAGTTCGACAAGCCGGCGCTGACGCTGCATTATCGTGCTGAAGGGCGTCATGAATATTCGGTTCTGACCTTCATCCCCGAAACCAAGCCGTTCGATCTATTCGACGCGGACCGCAAGGGCCGCATCAAGCTCTATGTGCGCCGCGTATTCATCACGGACGAAGCGGAAATATTACCGCGATACCTACGTTTCGTTCGCGGTTTGGTCGATTCCGCCGATCTGCCTCTCAACATGTCGCGCGAGATGATCCAAGACAGCCCGGTTCTGTCTGCCATCCAAAAGGGTGTGGGCAACCGCATACTTTCCGACCTGGAGAAACTTTCAGTAAGTGAACCTGAGCGATATGCCGCGATCTGGGAAAATTTCGGACCGGTCTTAAAGGAAGGCCTTTACGAAGATTTTGATCGCCGCGAAACATTGTTGGGTCTGGCTCGGTTCAAGAGTACGACTTCCGACGGCGCATGGCGTTCGCTTGAGGACTATGTCAGTGCCCTGAAAGAAAATCAGACAGCGATTTACTATGCGACCGGCCATGATCTGGATCGGATCGCGCAGTCCCCGCAGCTCGAGGGTTTCAGGGCGCGCGGCATCGAGGTTCTGCTCCTCCCCGATCAGGTCGATAGTTTCTGGACGACGATGGGCGTCGATTATGAGGGCAAGCCCTTCAAGTCCGTCACGCAGGGGGCTGCTGACCTGAGTCTTATCCCCTTGGCCGACGGGAACGCCACCGCTGCCGCGCCCAGCGATGAAGCCAATAGTTTTATCGCTTTTGCAAAGGAGGCTCTGGCAGATCAGGTGTCAGATGTGCGCATTTCGGACCGATTGACGAGCAGCGCCGTCTGCATTGTCGCCGCAGACAATGCCATGGACCTTCAACTGGAAAAGATGTTGGCTTCGGCCGGCCGTGCGCCGGAGCGAGCTAAGCCCATTCTGGAGGTCAACGCCGGTCATGCGCTCATCACGAAGCTGGGACAGGCCAATAGCGATGAAGAAGGACGAAGAGATCTGGCTTTCCTTCTGCTTGATGAGGCCCGAATTGCTGAAGGCGAAGCACCGACTGATCCGCGCGCGTTTGCCGAGCGGCTGGAGCGTTTGATGGCGAAGGCCTTGGGGTGATGTTGATGGGGAGCCTGAGGGCTCCCCTTCTTCAAGTTAAGGAGGCCGCGCAGATTCCGCTCAAGCCTGACGCTCAAAACCAGAGTCCGGATCGTTGGAGTGCGGGCCTTGCGTTTTTCAGGCCGTTTGCGGCCTATTCAATCCGTTCGCTGGCCGACCATCGGATGGCCGCTCCATGGGGTGGGGGGGCATTCTGCCTCTGTTGAGCGGCCGACGAGGCAAATTTTGAATCATCGCGCTAATGAGCCAGCAACCGCTCCTTTACCTCCCTCGCCATCCTGTCGGAATGAAGCGGTACCATCATTGGCACGCCAAACATCGTAGGCAAAAGGGAAGTCCCCTTTCGATCGCTATCATTGGTGTGGCGATCGTGATTGGTTCTTTCGGTGGAGTGGGCAGCTCTCCGCTGCCTTCCTCCTCATCGAGCCCCCCTATTGCTGAAGAGGATTCTCGTGATCTGCCCCCCGCTGAGTGGCCCAGAGACTATGATAGTCTGGACCGCGAAAGGGACATTGAATGCCGAGCAAGA
>NZ_JBVVOJ010000049.1:0-5221 GCF_057063145.1 Sphingobium sp. SG1
GGTTGGTGTCGCAACCCCTCGGAATCATATCGAAACTCGGCCGTCCACCGTTACGTCAGCGTTCTGACACAGCCTCTAAGCGACAAAGAAGGGCTCGTTAATGTTGGAGCCCTAGCCGCGGTAGTGGTGGAGATAGTACCTGATGCTAAAGAAGGATTTGATAAATGGGGCGATGGGTACGCATACCACTGGGTAAAATATTTCCACGATGAGATTTTGAGGAATCTTCGACACGAAGTGTCCGGCGTCGATGATCTGAAACGCGATACGGAATCTATCGAGCGGCTAGCAGTCGATTCTCGCCGTGCACAGATCAATGTCCGCGCATCTTTGGAACAGACGGGCCTTCCAGATAATTTGATCGAACCGGACGAAAGCGCCGCAGCGAGTTCGTCCGTAGCCGAGAAGACATAGCCTTCAGGACTGTGATCTCCCGATCTCTGCCGCAGCCGCAATACCGTCTTCGATTATGTTACGGATGTAGAACACTTCGGATATGGACATGTTGCTGTCCATTTCGTCGTCGACACGGCGCAGCAACTCGATCAAGGCCGCGTTCTGTGAAACCAGCCGCGAAACCTGATGCTCAGCCACACACGGGCCGAGTTTGCGGAAACCAGCATCGTATATTCCCGTGGCGTCCTCGATAAACGTCCCCCGACCAATCATGGTGGCGATGTCGTCGATCACACTCTCACGATTTTGATCGTTGGTTGAGATCAAACGCCCGATCGGGGTGAACTCGGAATGCCAAACCAGTTCGCTGTTGTCGGCGGCTTTGACTGCCGCGACGGGCGCACCGTGGCCGTTGTCCTCCCAATGGAGGATTACGACGTCGCGTCTCAAGTCTGGGCAATGGCAGAGCGTACCTACGGGAGGTTGACCGTCGCCTTTCCACTCGGTGGACTTGCTCACTTTCCTTTCCTTGGCGGGTCATGCCCGCGTCTGTGGTGTGATCTGATTCTACCTCACCGTCAGAAGCATATTCAACTATTCGTGGAATATCGTTCATCCAACTGATGGTAGGATTGTAGGGCCGTCAGTTAATTTGGGTTCGGCTATGGGACTCGAACCCGCAACTGCTGGGACTCGAACGAAGCGGGAAAAGGCGAATCAGTTCAAGCACTTGATTCAATGGTAGGAATCGTCAGTTTGTTGGCATCGGCACACGAGTGATACTTTGGTGCCAACAACGGTGCCAACAAATTGAATCGCTGGGCCGTCCAGACCTGTCCCATGTAGTCCAAAGGACCCTGGAAACGCTAGGGTGTCAGGGACGGCTATGGACGGTATGGGACTTCTGTGGACAGATTGGTGGGCCCGGCATCTACTTAGAACGACGTTTAACACTTTGAAAAACAACGATTTTATAAAAATATCCATGAAGGATACCCCCACGGATACCCCCAGTACAAAATAGTATACAATTTTTTAGCGATGTATCAGCCATGCAAAAATATACTATGAGACCGGCTATTACTGAAATCGGATTTTCTTATAATTTGAACATTGCGGCGTGAAATCTATGCGTGTTTGGATAAGGGGCCGAACGTGAGGGACGGCCCCTTATCGATATTTCAGGCCAGGCTGTGCTTGAGCTGGCTCATCTTATCGTGCCCTTCACGCACGGAATGAAAAGCGCGCTCGACGACCTGACGCGACGCCGGATCAAGATCGGCGTGCCCCAAGGCATCTTCATACTTGGCTTTGATGTGGTCTTCGCCTCGCTCGACTTCCTGGATGATCGCCTTGTCATCCTTACCTGTGATAGCCTGCTTCAAATCCATGAATGTGCGGTGAGCCGCCGCCAGGAAGCTGCTATCGCTCTCCGGATCGCCGCCGAGGCGACGCACCTCGGCCTGCAGTTCAGTGGCGGCGGCACTGCGGTCGCGCGCGAACTCGGCGAACATGGTAGCGAACTGCGTGCTTTCCGCATCCTTCGCCGCATCCTGATAGCCCTTCATGCTGTCCAGGGTAACCTGAATAAGGCTGTTCAGCGTCGAAACGGTTTTCTCAGTGCTCATGATGCTCTCCTTGTTAGAAGCCTTACAACTGTCCGATCGACGACCCGATCCTGCTAGTCGTTGCGCCAATTCGATCAGTTGCAGCTGGATCGTGGCGAATGGAAATTTTGGTTCGCCACTGTGCTGACACGTCAACGGCGTTAGACGACGGTATTTGGAACCACTGCGTGGCTCCCCTCCTCGCTACCCTCGATCGTGCCGCCAAAAAGCATTTTCAGTTTCCCGCTGAGCGACATGTCCGTTTCCCACAATTCCGCGTCATCGATGTCGAAGCGAAGGAGCGCGAGGTTGGGATCATTTTTGCCTCCCGGAAACCATGCCTCGACGATTTTAGACCAGAGCTTGTCGATCATGGCCGGATCATTATCGACGGTGACATTGCCAGACAGGCACGCAAAGAAATCTTGTCCCTTGGAGACAAATTGCGCCATCGCTGGCCCGCCGGTTGCCAAACGATTGTTCTTGCCGATGAAGAACCAGATTGTGTCGACCTGATCTTTGTCCAATTGCGCGGTTAGAGGCTCCGAATGGCTTCGACCATCCGCCAAACCTACCATGAGAAATGGCCCTTTCTCGAGCTTGTCCCACATATGCTGTTTCAGTTTGTGCGTATCGACTGGCATGCTACTCTCCTTCTTTCGCTCCCTTCAACGCTAGGAAAGTGGCTAAGTTGCGCCGCGCGGGATGTAGATCTGGGCCTAAACCGAGATCGTAAATCGTTCCCGATGACCCAAACTTCCTACGCTCGCGCAACCGCCTGGACGAAACGAGCGTAAACGCGGGATTTCAGGCCAAGCTTTTCACTCTAGGATCCAAGTTTCCGCGTCGGCCTCATTATCAAAGAATTTGACGCCCTCGCGATCGGTCAATCGCTGCGCCTGAAGGCGAGCCAGGGTAGAATTACAAACGAAAGCAAGGCGTCGCGAGCGCACATCCGCCGACGCAAGTAGAGAGGAAAACGCTTCCACGACCGCCTGAGGCTGAATTTTCATGTTTCTGATATCTACCAAAGTCAGATGCCCAGGTGCTCTGAGCTTCAGCAGCATTTCGCGATACCTAGCCGAAAAGCGATGAACGTCTGCCTCATCGAAAAATCCCGACATCTCCACGCGCATCAAATTGTGCTGAATATCTGCATGAATTGCGAAGACCGCATCCACTCCCATTCTCCTAAACACGTCGCGATCGGCATTATGCAGCTTTCAAAGATGTTCCGTAATATTTTAGTGAAAGCCTTGAACCGTCGGCGATCTCAACGTCGCAGAATTTTCCATACCACTTGCGAATATCGCGGGCTTGCAATCACCTCGCACAAATTCTTGTGCGTTTATTGACCCAGCAACCTTCTTCGAACGTTACGGTTCCAAGAGAATCCATAGCCTTGTCGTCGTCGGGATCCGCATTCCAGCTGGCGTCTCCCTTCCCTTCACCGTCGACTATGACAACGGCAAAATGTGAGTTTTCGGGCTTGCCCGAGCTCCACGCGTTCAGAGTGTAACCGCCGTCTCCCATTGGATAGACTTCGCATTTTTCGTTGACGTGAACCTTGCCTTCAACCTCGAACCGACAATATCTCATTTCGGAGCCGGGAACATCGGCTGCTCCTGCGTTGGCCGCTTCTTCCGGCCGGGCATACGGTGCACTCTCCTTCTTGGCCCCCGCAACATTAGAAACGGTGTTGCTGACGCTCGCCCTGCCCGAGACCTGTTCGCTCTGATTTGTTACGGAACCGTCACAACCAGCAAGCAGGGTAAGCACGCTGGACCATATGGCGAGGTAGCCGAAACGGTCTTTGTCCATTTTCTTGCCCTCCATTCTTCTCTCCCGTGAACTATCCACCGGCGTTCACAGGATAAAGTGGCGCGCGATGACGCGACTTCGCAATCAGGTAGAGCACCAAGCTATGCAGCCCGTTAAACGGACAGTTAAGTTACGAAAAACCTTTAGAAACCAACATAGATTAAACGCTTCGTTAATCCTCTCTTCGCTTTCCTGGGTGTAGGAGGCGTCTCGAAATTGGAGATGATATGAAGCGCCTACTCTACATCAGCACGGCCCGTTCCATCTTGCATGCGTCCGAGCTTGACGACCTTCTGCTCAAAGCGCGCGAGGCAAATTCCCGTGTCGGGATCACCGGCCTGCTGATTGTAGGCGGACGCCGCTTCCTTCAAGTGCTTGAAGGTGCCGACGAAGCTATTGCCGCGACATATGAGCGAATAAGGCATGATCCCCGTCATTTTGCTCTTGTTAAACTCCACGACAAGGAGGTCGGGTCAAGGGCGTTTGGGTCGTGGGCAATGGGTTTCGAGCAGGTTGTAGATGCCGCCGGTTCGGTTAGCGGTTCGTTGGAAGAGCAGGTCAACGCCTTGGTTGCCCCTATCTCAGACCCTACGTTGCGCGCATATTTTACGGGTTTTGCGAAGACGCATGCTGCGAACTGACCGGATGTCAGCATCCAGCATGCAAGACCGGGACATTGTGCCTGTAGACGACAGCAGCGCTTCTCACCGGAGCAAGGGGGTGGCTGTTCATGATGTCTGATATTGTGTCTCGCCAATCAGTCCGTGGCAGGATGAGCGATTCCTGAAGCATTATCTCCAATAGCATTTACAACATTCTCATCGATTCGCTCCGGTGCCGTAACAATCATTCGACGTCCGGCATCGATCTGCTTCATGCCCATCATGCGGGCAGCCATCCTTTCAGGCACATGCCAGCTTTCTGGCAAGGATCGAGCGACGGCGCCGGGGAGGGTCGTCCAAAGTAGAATGCCGGACAGGAACCCGCCCAGGCAGAATAATATTACTTGAATCTCCTGCTCGGCCGCTCCGCGTCCGCGCGCTATGATCCGGTCTATTTGCGAGGCCTTCCGAGAAAACCCGTCTTGCGCTTCATGCAGCATCGTTCTGTCTTCCGCCCTTGCTATTTGCGCAGATGCGATGATCCGCTCCACCAGCGCTTCAGGCGTCATCTCCATCGCCGGACGGCTCTGGATCATGTCGAGCTTATGCGCATGCACGCCGAGCGATTTGTTGATTTGCGCCAATGTCGCGCTGTAATCGGGGATCTTCTCCCTCGCAGCTGTAAGGCCTTCAAGCGCGTGACGCAGGAGGCTCAGTTTGAACCACCCCGGCTTTCCCGGAGGCATTTTGAATTGAGTCATGCAACCATATCGAGGGTCTCTCTGGCTGCATAGT
>NZ_JBVVOJ010000050.1:0-5051 GCF_057063145.1 Sphingobium sp. SG1
TTCGGCGAACGTTTCATCAGAGCCATGGCGGCCTGATGATCAACCGCCCGGCCACACACGGAAATCCTGACAGTCCCCGCCTGGGTCGAACGACGATATGAGCAGGGCGCATTGAGCGACACCAGTCGCTGGTCGGCCATCCTGACCGTAGCGCTCCAGCCTCCCGGTTCCCAGGACGCCTTGACCAGAAACCCGCTCGGAATCTTCGTCGATGCCCTCAACTGGTCAAAGGAGTTTGGACAGTGACAATCCCTCGACCCTCTTTACGTGGCTATGGAGGCGCTCGCCTCCTGCGGCCTCTCATGGTCGCAACAATGTCCACGTCGACTGCTCAGGCGCAGGTTGCGGACACAATGGCACCTGCTGCGAAGTCACCGTCGAACCCCACTCTCAAGATCGTGCCTGTTCCGGTCCCACTGCCGCTGCCGGGGCAACTAAAGCCCGTGTCGCACGCGGTACGGCCCGTGCTTGCAACTCCCCAGCGAAATGTGAAATCGGCAAATGCAGCAGCGCGCATCCAGCCCAGCCAGACCGACTATGTGAATGCAATACAGCGTTACGCCTTCGCCGATGGCGCGCTCTATCAGGTTTATGCAGCACCAGGGCAGGTCACCGATATTACGCTGCAAGAGGGCGAGCAACTTGTCGGCGCCGGCCCGATCGCTGCCGGCGATACGGTACGCTGGATCATCGGGGATACGGTAAGCGGGAATGGTTCGTCCCTGCGCGTCCATGTGCTCGTCAAACCGACGAGGGGCGATATCGCCACGAATCTCATCATCAACACCAACAAGCGTACATATCATCTCGAATTGCACGCTACGCCGTCGACCTACATGGCGTCGGTTTCCTGGACTTATCCACAGGACGCACTTTTCGCATTGGAGGCCGCAGCTGCGCAGGAAAACCGCAATGCGCCAGTTGCGGCAGGAATCGATCTTGCTGCCCTGAACTTCCGCTACGAGATTTCTGGCGACTTACCGGTTTGGCGTCCGTTGCGCGCGTTTGACGACGGCCGTCAGGTCATGATCGAGTTTCCGGCAAATATCGCGACCGGAGAAATGCCACCGCTGTTCGTCACGGGCGCATCTGGCTCAGCCGAGCTCGTGAATTACCGTGTGCAGGGGCACTACATGATCGCGGATCGCCTCTTTGATGCAGCGGAACTGAGGCTCGGTGACAGAAAGAGCAACAAGCTGGTGCGGATCAAGCGGATCGAACCCAAGCCGGTTCGGGTCGGACGCCGATAATGAGCAGCCCGGAAGACAGCAGCAAGCTGGAAGAAATCGTTGAGGAACAGAGCGCGCCCGATAATCGCGACGACAACCACCCCGCCGAGATATCAGATGACGCACGTGGCAACGCCTTCCGGTTGCGCGCGGCCCCGCCACCGGTCATGCGGCTGTCCCGGAAGGTCATCGCACTCTTGGCAGCCGTCAGTTGCATAGGCATTGCCGGCACCTTGATCTACGCGTTGCGGCCACCGAAGCTCGGCAGGATTGAAGAGGTCTCAGTCTCGCAAGGCCGTATCAAAGCAGAGGCCATCACTTCGGCCCCGGACGATTATGCCAAAATCCCGAAATTGGGTGCGCCATTGCCCGGAGACCTGGGACGGCCGATCCTCTCGGCGCAACAGGCAGATGCGAACAGGACCGACCAGCGGCCGCCGGCGAACGAACGCCTGACGGCGCAGCAGCAAGAGCGCGAACGTCAACGAAGCGTGCGTGAGGCCGCGATCTCGAGCAGGCTGTTTCTCGCGTCAGTGTCGATGGTTACAAACACCGCGGACGCGGAGCAGGCGCGGCAAGCCGACAGTGGTGGGGTGCTTCGATTTGCGGGGACAGGCGGCGAAGATCCGCCCATCAAATCTCCGACTTCAGATACGAGCCGGCACGATTTTCTTGAACCCGTGGCTACCGCCAAGGCGAGCACACAGAGCCTTGCGAAATCCGCATCGCCCTATGTGGTGCAGGCCGGCAGTGTGATCGCCGCGGCGCTTATCACTGGCATCCGATCGGACCTGCCCGGCCTCATAACCGCGCAGGTAACGGAGAATGTCTATGATAGCCCGTCGGGCCGGATCCTGCTGATACCGCAAGGTTCTCGTCTCATCGGTGAATATGACAGCGCTACCGCGGCCGGCCAGCAACGGATATTGCTCGCGTGGGATCGCATCATTTTCCCCGATGGCAGCTCGATCCTTCTCGATCGGCTTCAAGGCGCTGATTCCGCTGGCAGATCAGGCCTGCAGGATGGCGTGGATAATCATTGGGGCGGCCTGCTCGCCGCAGCATTCATTTCTACGCTGCTGAACGTAGGAACGGAGGTCATGGCCGACGATGAGGGGAGCTTCGTGCGTGCATTACGCTATGGTACGCAAGGCAGCGTCAGCCAGGCCGGCCGCCAGATCGTGGAACGACAACTGGCAATATCCCCTACTCTCACAGTCAGACCCGGCCATCCGCTTCGGGTAATGGTTAAGCGAGACATCATCCTCGAGCCTTGGGAAGGGAGAAACTGATGGTGAAACTCAAGCTTGGGCCGATCGAGGATGACAAACCGATCAAGATTGCGATCGAGCTACCCGCCGCCGTGCATCGGGATTTGCAGGCCTATGCGACCATCCATGCCAAGGATACCGGGATTTCACAGCCTTTGCCCGTGGAACGACTGATCGGCCCTATGTTGGAACGCTTCATGGCTAGCGATCGTGGCTTCAGGCGGGTGCGTTGACAACCTGGCTGGGCGGATAGGTCCGGAAAGCCTACGGCCGCGGAAGCCGGTCCTCACAATTAGGATGCGTATCGAAAGCAGGCTTGATTCCGATCACCGCGTTTCCGGTTTGTGGCCGACTTTGGATTGTCGGCTTTCCGGCTTTTTGGGTAAATTATCTGGGAACCTGCCCGCTGTCGCTGCACCGCTTGGACCTCTGTCGGGGCGATCACTGGTCGGAGCCGGGGCGCCGGGCTCTTCAATGTCTGTCGTCCGTATGGCAGGGCTTCCCAGCCCCTCCCCAGCGATCGTTGCGCTGCGATCTCCTGGCGAGACCTTCTGCGCGGCCTTCCGGTTGGTGCGCTCGCCGGCGCCGGTGTCCTCTGGACCATCGGTAGTTTTTGGTGTCGTGGGCATGATCGTTATCCTTTATCCGTCTCCGTCAAAGCAAACAAAGCGCGTGCGCAGTTGGTTTCACGATCAACGCAACGCCGATCTCCCACCCTCCACTTCCCACCCATCCCGGCACATGGTCGGATGAAAGGCGCTGCGAGCCGCGCTAGACCCGCCGGTCCGCTTTTGACCTTGCCAGATCCGCAGCCAGAATGGCGGTGGCGGTGGGTAGCGGATCGCCCGAAATCCTCCCCAAGCTTGCTTGGGGAGGGGGACCGCCGAAGGCGGTGGAGAGGCGATAGCGTTGCGCTTGCGCCATTTCCCCTCCGTCAGCGCTTCGCGCTGCCATCTCCCCAAGCAAGCTTGGGGAGGAATGAAAAACCTGTGCTTGTGGTCGTTTGCCGATCGTCCGCTTCAGGCGCCGAATTTGCGCGCGATACGGGCATGTGACCTTGAGTTGCTGAAGGTCCGCCGCGCTTATGTCACGCGCCACAGCTCCGCGCTCAGTCATTATCAGCTACCGGCGGGTTTTGCTGATCTATCAGGCGCTGTATGTCCGCAATGGACGTCTCGTTCGCTAGCCGGATCGCGGCGCCACAAGAGCACCCAACGGCTTTCTGGAGCCGCATAGTCCGATAAAAGACGCTGAGTTCCTTACCGCATTTGGGGCAGTCCACCCGGACCACGATACTGTCCAGCTCATTTGCCATTTCCGGAATCTACGCCCTGAGAGGCGTGAAGTCCATCTGACCGACAGTAGCTGTTCGGTGGCCGACCGTCCGCGTTTCCGTTGCCAGATAGGCGGCTGATTTCCGATCGAATAACCGTTCCCCGGAATCCAAATGCACCGGCGAACCGCTTAAACGCGCGCATTTAAACGGGGTCAGAGCCAGAGGGAACGTCGGAAATTTCATATTGGCGATGGGGCCGCCCATGCCTATTTGGCAGCGGTCAAGAGCGTCAGGATATGGATGGACACTCGCGCATGCACGCCCTCAAAACGCAATATGCTCGCCTGGTCCAGCTGGCTGTGGAAGAAGAGAAGGCTGCGCTGATTGCTCAATGCCGCCGCGACGACATCCTGCTGATCGAGCAGCATAAACGCAGGGCCATTTTCTTTCGCCAACAGGCCGATATTCTAGCAAAAGAAATTCCATCGGATTGATGACATACCCTTAAAAGCATTTTTGTATTGAAACAATAATCCATTTCCCCTCATAGCCTCGCGACGACTATTTAAGCCGACAAATCGGAAAATGATTTGGCTTCGCGGCAATTCTTGTGGCGAAGGCTTGAACATGCGTTGGATAACGGGATTGGTGTTCCGGCAACTTCTGTCGACAATGCTTCTCAGGTACGTAAAAGCGCCTCATCTTCGGCGGAGGCGAAATCTTCGAGAGAATATCGTTGCCCTCTTGATTCCGCACCAACGGCTTCCGCGAGATCAGAATGCGCCGTAGAACGATGAACATGTGCGCGTAGCAGGCGCTTCCCCCTCGACCCATCCTTGCCGTTCGGCCGTGATATCTCTGTCCCCACATACGGTCCGCCTGCTTAGCCATGTTGGACACGCAAAAATAACCGATTGCAGAATAAGGGCTTTCAGCCTGCCGGTGAGCGATAGCTGGCGGTTTGCAGAGGCGAGACAATCCTATGCAGTAGTTTGCGGTTAGGCGAGTGGAAAGCTAGGATAAATCGGGATGAACCAACCTATCCATCGCCCTCGCAGCGCGTTCAGCATAAAGTTCAGACATTTCACTATATATTTCGCTGACAGTCACCGAGTGGCAGAGCCTCTCCATTGAATCCTGCTTCCTGCTTCTCTCAGAGAAATAGCAGAAATCGATACCTACCCCTGCAGGAAGGCGTCTAGGTTTCGTGGACAAAGGTTGACAGCAGGATCGGGCGTTGATTCAAGGCTGCCTTTTGGAGGTGGCGTTGGGCGA
>NZ_JBVVOJ010000051.1:0-3434 GCF_057063145.1 Sphingobium sp. SG1
GCCTCTTTGACATTGTGAATGGGTTTTTTAATCGATGCCGTGGCGACATGGTTCGGTTTTTGGTGTTTCCGCAAGGAAGCATCCGGAAAGCGAGCTTTGTTGTACACACAAGATTATCTGGCTGAGTTTAATAACCACACCGATACAGCTAATGGCAAATGCTACCCAGTATTGTCGTTGGTGGTGTGGACTCTCAAGCGTGAGGTAAGGGCATCTGGTGAATGCCTTGGCATGTACAGGCGATGAAGGACGTGGCACGCTGCGATAAGCGTGGGGGAGCCGTGAGCAGGCTTTGATCCCGCGATTTCCGAATGGGACAACCCACCTTCACCATTTAATTCCGTATCTGGGCAACCAGGCGCGTAGTTAAATGGGAGAGGTATCACTAAGCTGAATAAAATAGGCTTTGGTGAAGCGAACCCGGAGAACTGAAACATCTCAGTACCCGGAGGAAAAGACATCAACCGAGATTCCGTTAGTAGTGGCGAGCGAACGCGGACCAGGCCAGTGCCTGATGTTTAATTAGCAGAACGATCTGGAAAGTTCGGCCATAGCGGGTGACAGCCCCGTATGCGAAAATGAAACATCAGGACTTGAGTAGGGCGGAGCACGTGAAACTCTGTCTGAACATGGGGGGACCACCCTCCAAGCCTAAATACTCGTACATGACCGATAGTGAACCAGTACCGTGAGGGAAAGGTGAAAAGCACCCCGATGAGGGGAGTGAAACAGTACCTGAAACCGGATGCCTACAAGCAGTGGGAGGGTCCTTGAGACCTGACCGCGTACCTCTTGCATAATGGGTCTGTGACTTAGTGTATCAAGCAAGCTTAAGCCGTTAGGTGTAGGCGCAGCGAAAGCGAGTCTGAATAGGGCGCCATAGTTTGATGCATTAGACCCGAAACCCGGCGATCTATGCATGACCAGGTTGAAGGTGCGGTAACACGCACTGGAGGACCGAACCGTTCAATGTTGAAAAATTGTCGGATGAGTTGTGCTTAGGGGTGAAAGGCCAATCAAGCCGGGAAATAGCTGGTTCTCCGCGAAATCTATTGAGGTAGAGCGTCGAATATTTGCCGTTGGGGGTAGAGCACTGGATGGATGCGGGGGTCGCGAGATCTACCAATTCTAACCAAACTCCGAATACCAACGAGTCTAGTTCGGCAGACAGACGGCGGGTGCTAAGGTCCGTCGTCAAAAGGGAAACAGCCCTAACCTACAGCTAAGGTCCCCAAGTCATCACTAAGTGGGAAAGCATGTGGGATTTCCAAAACAACCAGGAGGTTGGCTTAGAAGCAGCCATCCTTTAAAGAAAGCGTAACAGCTCACTGGTCTAAATAAGAGATCCTGCGGCGAAGATGTAACGGGGCTAAAGTGATGCACCGAAGCTTAGGGTTCAGTCTTTGACTGAGCGGTAGCGGAGCGTTCCGTAGGCCGTTGAAGCGGAAGGGTAACCGACCGTGGAGGTATCGGAAGTGCGAATGCAGACATGAGTAGCGATTAAGAGGGTGAGATGCCCTCTCGCCGAAATTCCAAGGGTTCCTGCTTAAAGCTAATCTGAGCAGGGTAAGCCGGCCCCTAAGACGAGCCCGAAGGGGGTAGTCGATGGGAACCACGTTAATATTCGTGGGCCTGGTGGTGTGTGACGGATGCCGTAAATTGTTCGGGCTTATTGGATTGCTCCGGGCAGTGAAGGGGTCCCAGGAAATAGCCCCACCGTATAGACCGTACCCTAAACCGACACAGGTGGAATGGTAGAGTATACCAAGGCGTTTGAGAGAAGTATCCTGAAGGAACTCGGCAAATTGCCTCCGTACCTTCGGAAGAAGGAGGCCCCATCTTAAGGCAACTTTTGATGGGGGGCACAGGCCAGGGGGTAGCGACTGTTTAGCAAAAACACAGGGCTCTGCTAAGTCGGCTTCAAGACGACGTATAGGGCCTGACGCCTGCCCGGTGCCTGAAGGTTAAGAGGAGGAGTGCAAGCTCTGAATTGAAGCCCAG
The DNA here is from genome assembly GCF_057063145.1 of Sphingobium sp. SG1. Taxonomy (NCBI): domain Bacteria; kingdom Pseudomonadati; phylum Pseudomonadota; class Alphaproteobacteria; order Sphingomonadales; family Sphingobiaceae; genus Sphingobium; species Sphingobium sp. SG1. The sequence goes on from NZ_JBVVOJ010000051.1 coordinate 2,002, forward strand.
GTAAACGGCGGCCGTAACTATAACGGTCCTAAGGTAGCGAAATTCCTTGTCGGGTAAGTTCCGACCTGCACGAATGGCGTAACGACTTCCCCACTGTCTCCAGGATATGCTCAGCGAAATTGAATTCTCCGTGAAGATGCGGAGTACCCGCGGTTAGACGGAAAGACCCCGTGCACCTTTACTGCAGCTTCAGAGTGGCATTAGGAAAGAACTGTGTAGCATAGGTGGGAGGCTTTGAAGCATTGACGCCAGTTGATGTGGAGCCATAGGTGAAATACCACCCTGTTGTTTTCTGATGTCTAACCTCGCACCGTTATCCGGTGCAGGGACCCTCTGTGGCGGGTAGTTTGACTGGGGCGGTCGCCTCCTAAAGAGTAACGGAGGCGCGCGATGGTGGGCTCAGGACGGTTGGAAACCGTCTGTTAGAGTGCAATGGCATAAGCCCGCCTGACTGCGAGACTGACAAGTCGAGCAGAGACGAAAGTCGGTCATAGTGATCCGGTGGTCCCTCGTGGAAGGGCCATCGCTCAACGGATAAAAGGTACGCCGGGGATAACAGGCTGATGATTCCCAAGAGCTCATATCGACGGAATCGTTTGGCACCTCGATGTCGGCTCATCACATCCTGGGGCTGGAGCAGGTCCCAAGGGTTTGGCTGTTCGCCAATTAAAGTGGTACGTGAGCTGGGTTCAGAACGTCGCGAGACAGTTTGGTCCCTATCTGCCGTGGGCGTCGAAATTTGAGAGGAGTTGACCCTAGTACGAGAGGACCGGGTTGAACATACCTCTGGTGTACCTGTCGTCACGCCAGTGGCGCAGCAGGGTAGCTATGTATGGACGGGATAACCGCTGAAAGCATCTAAGCGGGAAGCCTCCCTCAAGATAAGATTTCATCGAGCCGTCGTAGACCACGACGTTGATAGGCTGGATGTGGAAGTGCGGTAACGCATGGAGCTAACCAGTCCTAATTGCTCTGTTCGCGCTTAAGAGTCCCACCATCAACGACAATGCTGGAAACAGCAAAGACGCTGATGGCGTGGTTTTAAGCCAGCCCAGATATACGAACATCAAACACTCAAAAACGTGCACGGTATCGATTAAAAACCCGCAGTTATGCGCCTGCTTCATTGCTTGGTGACCATAGCGTCTGTGACCCACCCGATCCCATCCCGAACTCGGCCGTGAAACCAGTCTGCGCCGATGGTACTATTGCTCAAGCACTGGAAGAGTAGGGCGTCGCCAGGCATTGAAGCACGCGCATAGCAACGGATCAAAAACCCATCACAATGTTACAAAACAGGGCGGCCCGCAAAGCCGCCCTTTTTGCATGTCAGGGCCACACAAAACGCCCAGTGTCGCGGGATGGAGCAGCCCGGTAGCTCGTCAGGCTCATAACCTGAAGGTCGTAGGTTCAAATCCTACTCCCGCAACCAA
>NZ_JBVVOJ010000052.1:0-3010 GCF_057063145.1 Sphingobium sp. SG1
CCGTCGGCCATGGTGATGATCATCGCGGTATAGGTGTGGCCGCGATCCCACGAAATGGAGGCGACATGCACGGGATTAACGATCAGATCGTCGCTCACCTTGATCATGTCGCCTCCGCCGTTGCCCGGAGACCCAGCTCTCAGGCGGTGGTATTCTTGTCAGGCGACGCCGGCGCGCAGCGAGGCGAGCGGCGAACGCGGGTGGCCGTTGTCCAGGATGAACGCCGGCTTGGCGCTGATCATGCTGGGGATGAGGCTGATCGCCACGTTGGCGATGCGATCGACCAGGCTGGATGCGAAAGACAGGACAGACAGGCAGGTTAGCGCCACAAGCGCGAAGATGCTCTTGATCATCGTGATCTCCATTTCTTCGGAAAGACAGGCGCCATTGCGTTGCACACCGCCCGAAGCGCACTGGCCCCGGTACGTCGGCAACCGCAGTTCCCAATCAAGGGGAACACTCGAATATCGGTCACGCCTGAAGCCGCATCCGTTGCGGCCGATATCTCGATGTACCCGAAACGTTCTCATTGCGTCAAGCGGCTGAAAGCAGGCGTGTGCGATCGACCTTGGCGCTCTGGCCAAAGCCATCGAAGAGCACGAATGCCCAGCGACCCTTCACCATCTGCACGACGCCCGTCAGGCCGTCAAAGCCAGCATCAGGATACCTCACTGCCTCACCAGCCTCGACCATCCGGACCGCCGCAACCGGTCGACCCTTCTGCTCGATCACGCGCAACCGGTCTAATTCACGATCGGTGACGGCCGGGTAAATCGATCCATGGCGGAAGATGGAGAAGGTCGGACAGCCGCGCATGACCATGCGCTTCTCGTCAGGATCCCAGCACTGATAGGAGGGCGATGGCGAGCGGGACATGCGGAGAAGTTCGGGCAGCGCGCCATAGCGGGCGAAGGCGAATGTAGGCAGCAGTGCTACGCGGCGCTGGACCGGCTTGCGCGTCTTGCCGACCAGCTTCTTCTCCAGTCCGATCGGCGTCCATGCATCGATCCCCGCATCTGCCAGGGCTGCATGCACGGCTATCGTCCCTGCCGCCGAGGTGCGGACGATGCACCAATCGCTATCACTGACCTGACCCCGACGCCCGCCCATATCCACCACTCCGTTCGCCATTCGTTCTACCCCTGATCGCTCGCTCGATCCAGCAATCTCAGCGCTGGAAGCCAGCAATTGCGCGCTCCGCGTCTTCGCGACTGAGTCCGAGCGCGACATAGTCCTCGTCAGTGATCGACTTGGGCCCGCGCAGCCTGGCCGGGTCGATCGTGCGGACCTTCTCGGCAGCCATCCGCCCGATCCCATATTCCTGCATGATCGACGCAGCATCCTTCGGACTACACGGCACGAACGGCTCGGCGGCAACCCGCGGCGCGGCGGCAGTGACGGCTGCATCCGCCATCTTGCGCAGCCGGGCGACCTTCTGCCGGCGCTCGTCCATCATGGGATCGGCGATGGCCCTGATGGCGCCCACGCTGGGCAGGAAGCCGCGCTCAGACCGCTTCACCGCCTCATCGATCGCCGGCCCGACGATGTCCTGCGGAATGTCGGCCAGCAGGCGGATGGTCTCGTGCAGCCAGGCCGTCGCCTTGTCCGGATTGGTGTCGTGCGACATGGCCAGATACATCGTCGACAGGCGGTCATTCAGCCATTGCGGGTTGGCCGGTTGCAGGATCGTGGCAGCCTGGGCGGCAAGGCCAGCAAGGCGGGCCCGGTCCATCTCAGCGAGCCGCGACACGGCGTCAGCGGCCGTCCACTCACGCAGGCTGAACTGGTTGTCCGACAGCACCGACGCGATCGCGCGCGGTACGGATAGCTTGGGCGACACTTGGCCGCCCTGCTGGATCGATAGTTCCTGTCCCATGGTTATTCTCCCTGCGGGCAACGGTTTGGCGGATGTGGGCGGAAAAGCGCTGGAGCGAGTGGCTGGGCTCGCTGGAGCTGGCGGTCACGGCCTTGATGGTCTCGATGATCTCGTCGGGGGTGGACCCACCGGTCAGCCATTCGCGGATCAGGTCGATGTGAGCAGCGATGCGCTTGGGCTCGATGTGGCGGACACCGGCGGCGCGAGCGGCGCGGTCAGCCAGGTCGGCATGATCGATCGGATCGTTGTCGATGACGAGGGCGACGCGCGCTCGCGCTCCATCATCATCAACATCATCTATATATTCTCCCTGTCCCTGTCCCTCTCCCTGTCTCTTGGATGTGTTTTCCCGAGGGACATCGCATCCCTGTCCCTCGGGACAGTCAGGGGACTTGGACGGCGCTGTCAGCGGGACAGGTTCGCAACCACCGGCAATGAAATCGTCGAGCGACGGATAGCTGACGTTGGCTCCATGGCGCTGATTATGCTTCTTGATGCGGGCGCACTCGGTGCGGTGACGCTGCTCCTGCTTGGCGCGCCAGGCCGCATTGGCCTGTTCGGCGACAACCGGGTGATACCAGCGGCCATCATCGCACTGGATGAAGCCGTGCATGGCGCCGGCGCGGCGCTTGCGGAACGTCTTTACGTCCCGGCCCAGCCCGCACAGGCGTGTCAGCACCATCTCATCGTCGGGAAGGCTGCCGGCCGGAATCTGGTGCCAGGATGCCGCCCACAGCATGACGGCGAACCACGCCGCCTCCGGATCGACGGTCGCCGCAAGATCGCTGTCGCGCAGGCGCGCGACATGCAGCGGCATGAAAGGGAAGTCCTGCAGATCGCAGTCGGGCAGGGTCAGGGGCGCGGTCATAGAGGCTCCAGCGTGACGATGATCTCGCCGCCGGGGACGACCTCATCATGGAATGTGGGGACGGTCCGGAACCGTTTGTCATCGATGCGCAGGGCCAGGGCGATGCCGTCACGGCCATGCTTGAAGCTGGAAACCAGATTGTCATCGTCGCGCGACCGGCGGTTCGGCGGGAAGAATTCGACCTTGAGGGCGATCTTCTCGCTGTCCGGCGCGCGCAGCTTCGCTGCCAAGGCTTCGGCCCAGCACGTCGTGCGATAGGCTTTCTT
>NZ_JBVVOJ010000053.1:0-2629 GCF_057063145.1 Sphingobium sp. SG1
CGTAAGCGGTCAAAATCCCCCACATTCTCATGATTTCGCGATTTGGTAGGTGTTGAGCCTTGCATTTGCGAGGTGGTGATGAGTGGTGATTTCGAAACCAGTTTCGAAACTGAAAGGGGTGGGAGGGCAGGCAAGGTCGAGCGTCTTGACGTCATTCCCTTGTCGAATGGCAACCGTGGATGGACGCCTGCGGCGAAGGCGCGGATCATCGAGGAGAGTTTCAAGCAGGGCGCGAATGTGGCCGAGGTAGCCCGGCGTCACGGCATGCTCCCGCAACAGCTTTATAACTGGCGAGGGCGTTTCCGGGAACGGGCCGAGGGGATGGGCTTTGTTCCCGCGGTGATTGAAAGCCCGCCGGCACCTCCCGTACCGTCGCCATCTTCTGGGCCACCGGCGCCTGCAGTGTCATCGTTGCCCGCGAGTTCGAGGAGTGGCGGTGAGATTATTATCGAGACCCGCGGGCTGTCGATCCGCATCCCGTCCGACGTGGATGCCGACCATATCGAGCGGGTGCTCCTGGCCGCGCAGGTGAACACATGATCATTCCGCCCGGACCGTTGAAGGTGCTTGTCGCGACGCAGCCTGTGGACTTCAGGAAGGGTATGGCGGGCCTCGCCTCACTGGTGCAGCAGGAACTGCGGCTCGACCCATTCTCAGGCATGCTTTTTGTCTTCCGGGCACGCCGGGCGGACAGAATAAAACTCCTCCTGTGGGACGGCACCGGGCTCGTACTGGTGACGAAGCGGCTGCAGGATGGGAAGTTCCGCTGGCCCCGCCCGGGAGACGGAGTGATGAAGCTGTCGGCGGCCCAGGCTTCCGCGCTGTTCGAGGGGCTGGACTGGTCGCGCATGCACGTGCCGCGGGTGCCAAAGCCACTTCATGCGCAGTAGATCGCACGCCTGATTCTACCTGACGCAAGGCTGTTCCCAGACGTGGGGAACTGGCTAGAATGCGGGCGTGGTGGCGCATCCCGAACCCCCTGTCGAGACCGGCCCGGAGGCTGGATATGACGAGCTTCCCGACAATGTGGAGCAGCTCAAGGCGATGGTGCTGGCCGAGCGCGCTCGCGCGGCACGGCTCGAACATATCCTCAAGCTGATCAACCGCTCGACCTTCGGCAAGCGTTCGGAAAAGCTGCCGGTCGATCAACTGGCCTTGACGCTGGAAGACCAGAACGTCGCGCTTGGTGAAGCCGATGGCTTGCAGGACAAGGCGGCCGAGGAGGCCGGACGTTACGGCCTCAGGCCGCGTCGCCGGCGGGCTCCAGATGCCGAGCGCGCATCGCTGCCGGCCCATCTGCCGCGCTTCGAGACGGTGATCGAGCCCAAAAACCTGGAATGCGCCTGTGGCGGGACGCTGCACAAGATTGGCGAGGACCGTTCCGAACGGCTCGACATCATCCCGGCCCAGCATCGCGTGATGGTGACGATCCGCCCCCGCTATGCCTGCCGCTGCTGCAGCGACGGCGTTCGCCAAGCGTCGGCCCCGGCGCATGTAGTGCCGGGCGGCTTGCCGACCGAAGCGCTGATCGCCGATGTTCTGATCAACAAATATTGCGATCACCTGCCGCTCTATCGGCAATCGAAGATCTTCGCCCGGCAAGGCATCGAGATCAGCCGCGCCACTATGGCGAACTGGGTTGGTCGTGGCATCGCTGCGCTGATGCCCATCACCGACAGGATGCGCGCCGATGCGCTTGCCCGTGCCCGTCTGTTCGTCGACGAAACCACGGTCAAGGTGCTGGCGCCGGGAACGGGCAAGACGAAAACCGGCTATATGTGGGTCATAGTGTGCGACGATCGCGCTCATGGCGGCGTCGATCCGCCTCTGGCGCTATACACATATATGCCAGGACGCGGAAAGATGTGGGCCAAGCAGTTGCTTGGGTCATACCAAGGCATCCTGCAGGTCGATGCCTGGCAGGCCTATGACCAGTTCGGCAAGGACGATGGCGCCGACACCGGCGTCACCAAGTCCTACTGCTGGGCTCATCTGCGGCGCGGGTTCGTCGATGCAGGCAGCGATGCTCCGGTCGCGCAGGACGCCTTGCAGCGCATTGCCGAAATCTATGGCATCGAAAAGGAAATCCGTGGGCGCACGGCCGAAGAACGCCTCGCTGTCAGGCAGGAGCGGACCCGTCCGCTGGTCGACAAGCTCCATGCCTGGTTCGCCGCCACCGCACCGCGCATGATGGCCGGATCGGCAACGAGCGATGCGATGAAATATGCGCTCAAGCGCTGGGCGGGCTTCACCCGGTTCCTCGACGACGGCAGGATCGAGATCGATAATAACACCGCCGAACGGGCTATCAGGCCGGTGACTCTCCAAAGAAAAAATGCACTCTTCACCGGCCACCAGCTCGGTGCAGAAAACTGGGCGGCGATCTCCTCGCTGGTCGAAACCTGCAAGATGCTGGACATCAACCCCTACGCCTATCTCTGCGATGTCCTTACCCGGATCATCACCCGCGCGGATACCGATCCGATCGACGATCTGTTGCCCTATTGCTGGACCGATGCCAACGCCGCGCAAACCTCGTTCGAACTGAGCAGCATCGCAAGCGCCGCCTGATCGTCCAAATTACAGCCCCGTTCTCAAGGCCACGTGGGGGATTTTTACCGCTTACGAT
>NZ_JBVVOJ010000054.1:0-2456 GCF_057063145.1 Sphingobium sp. SG1
GTAACCGTGGCGCCGAGGCCGCCTTGCGCGGTTGGGGGATGAAGGGCTGATTGCCGCTCGGATAGGGAGCGGCGATGGATAACGAGATCGAAGGTGGACCAGCGAGCAGTCATATGAGTGCTCATACGAGCGGTCGTATGAGCACTCGGATTGAGGTCGTTGCGGGTCGGCGCCGGTGGACAGTGGAGCAGAAGCTGGCGATCCTGCGCGATGCCTTTGGCCCCGAGGGTTCGGTTGGCGATGCCTGCAAGCGGCACGCGATCGGCAGCGGGTCGATCTACACCTGGCGGCGGCAAGCGATGTCGGGTGAGCTTGGCGGTGCCAGACCTGCAGCATTGCCCACGTTCGCGGAGGTCGAGCTTTCTGTCCCTGTTCCAGCGTTGCCGGCGCCCGGCGGTCATATCGGGATCGAGCTGCCCTCGGGCGTGAAGCTGACCGTAGACGCCGGTGTTGATGCCGAGGCCCTGGCACGGGTCATTGCCGTTCTCACGCGATGATCCCACTGCCACCTTCCACCCGGATCTATCTGGCCTGCGGCGCGACCGACATGCGCAAGGGCTTTGACGGTCTGGCAGTACTGGCCCAGCAGGTGCTGGAGCAGAGCCCGCATTCTGGTGCGCTATTTGCCTTCCGGGGCAAGCGTGGCGATCTGGTGAAGCTGCTCTGGTATGATGGCCAGGGCCTATGCCTGTTTTCCAAGCGGATGGACCGTGGCCGGTTTGTCTGGCCGGTGACGAAGACGGGCAAGGTCGGCCTGACCTCGGCGCAGCTTTCCATGCTGCTTGAAGGCATTGACTGGCGACGCCCGGAGCGGACAGCCGCGCCGCTGCTGGCGGGCTAAAAAGTACGGATTCCTGTGGGTTTATCTGGCATCGATGGTGCCGCTTTGATACTATTCCAGGGTGTCGGATCGAGGCTCTTTCCCCGTCGATAAGGACGCCCGCATCGCCGAGCTGGAGGCAGCTCTGGCGGCCCGCGACACGCTGATCGATACCTTGCGTTTCCAACTGGCCCATCTCCGGCGGCTCACCTTTGGCCAGTCTTCGGAGAAGCTGACCCTCCAGATCGAACAGCTCGAACTCACCCTTGAGGAGTTGGAAGGCGAAGCGGAGCTTGCCGATATCCGCAAAGTCCAGGCGGATCAGAGGGAACGACCGGCGCCGGTCCGCGCCTTGCCGGCGCATCTGCCGCGAGCCGAACGCCGGATCGAGCCGGAAGCAGGCACCTGCACCTGTCCTTCCTGCGGAGGCGCCCTGCGTCCGCTCGGGCAGGACAGCGACGAGATGCTCGATGTCGCGCCGGTGCAATGGCGCGTCATTCGCACTGTCCGTCCTAAATATAGCTGCCGATCCTGCGAGCAGATCGTGCAAGCCCCGGCGCCCGTAAAGGCGATTGCCCGGGGGAAGGCCAGCTTCGCCACACTCGCCCATGTCGTCGTCGCCAAGTTCGATCATCATCTCCCCCTCTATCGCCAGGCCGAGATGATGGCGGCACAGGGCCTCGATATCGACCGATCGACGCTGGCAGGCTGGGCAGCACAGGCCGCACATCTGCTTGACCCGATCGTCAGTCGCATCCGGGAAGAAGGGATCAAGGCCGGCAAGATCCATGTCGATGACACGCCCGTTCCTATGCTGATGCCCGGCAAGGGCAAGACGGTGCAGGCGAGGCTCTGGGCCTATGTCGTCGATAATCGTGCCGCTGGCGCATCGACGCCGGCGCTGGCTTGGTATCGCTTCACTCCCGATCGCAGCGGCGTCCACCCGCAAAGCGAGCTCAAGGACTTTACCGGGCTGCTACAGGCTGATGCCTATGCGGGCTTCGACAAGCTCTACAGGGGCAACCGCATTCGGGAAGTCGCCTGCTGGGCGCATTTCCGGCGCAAGATATTCGAGAACCACGCCACCAGCCCGACGCCGTTGACGAGCAACCTGCTGGATCGGATCGCCGCGCTCTACCGGATCGAGGAAGAGATACGCGGGCAGCCGCCTGACCAGCGCCGTCGGCATAGACAGGACAGAAGCAGGCAGCAGGTGAACGAGTTACGCTCGATCATCGACGATGCGCTGCGCCGCCTGTCGCCCAAGTCCAACATGGCCAAGGCGCTCAGCTATGGCCGCAAGCGCTGGGATGCGCTCACCCGCTACATCGACGAGGGCATTGCCGAGATCGACAACAACATCGCCGAGCGCGCGATCCGCCCCATGGCGATCGGCCGCAAAAACTGGATCTTTGCCGGATCGAAGGCTGGCGGCGAACGGGCTGCCGCCATCTATTCCGTCATCGAGACTGCCAAACTCAATGGCATCGAACCGCAGGCCTACATCGCCGATGTCATCGAGAAGATAGCTGGCGACTGGCCCGCTACTCGCTGGGATGAGCTCATGCCGTGGAACTGGCAGCCAACCCACCAGGACTTCGCTCAAGCCGCATAGCGGTACTCAGGCCACGCTTAC
>NZ_JBVVOJ010000055.1:0-2102 GCF_057063145.1 Sphingobium sp. SG1
ACTATGCAGCCAGAGAGACCCTCGATATGGTTGCATGACTCAATTCAAAATGCCTCCGGGAAAGCCGGGGTGGTTCAGAGCCCGATCTTCTCGAGTGCCGATGCTACCTCAGGATCCAAGGCTTGGTCGGATTTGGGCGTCAGGCGGTTTAGCGCAGTATGCAGCCGCTGTTGTGCGACCTGCAATGTCTTATGTCGCACCTCCCGCGCCACGTTGGTTCGCCACGATCGGCTCTCGCCCAGCAGAACTGCCCATTTTGCCTCCTCTGCCGCTAGGATCGACAGCGCCAACCGTAAACCATCTCGGCGGCCATGCGCGTAATCCTGTTCCATGACCACCACCTTGCATATTTCACATTCGGTGCATCGGTAACGCGTGCCAACGAATGGCTGAGCGATACACTGTTGCCAAGTTATCGGTATTTTGCACCATTTCCTGCGACACCTTGAACAGCTTTCACAACGCCGTACCCAACGGCGGCCAGCAGACCGACCTTTACCACCGTACCGACAATTCGAGGCATGAAATAGCCGATGACGGCTCCCTTCGCGCCGCTGTCGCCGTCCTGCTGGTCCAGCTTGGATCCTACGAGCGCACCGATGATTCCCGTGATCATAACTTGTTCCCTTGTTGAGACCAGAGGAGCGCACGACACCGGTTGAGGTTCCGCTGTTATCGTCTGATCCTTATGTTGGGCAGCATCCACCTAAGCGAACTAGCCGGGAATTTTGCGGATATATTTGGGTATAGCGGACCGGCAGCACTTAGAGAGCCGGAACTGAGTGCTGAGTTAGCGACAATGCGCAGCTTGTTGTAGAGCCGCTTTACCGGCCCGCTATCGCATCGCGAACACTCTGGGCGAGGCATCAAACTGACAGGACCACCAGCAAGGCGGATTTAATTGCAATTTTGCAAAGGCGGCGCATCAATGCGTCCGCTATCGGCTATACGGACAGCCTGATCGAGATAGGCTATAAAGGTTTGCCACTTCGCGATGGCATCTTCCCCACCCGTTTTCGCCAACTCCCCTGCCTGACGAGCGACAATCAGTGGCGCGCGCATCGGCGCCTTGCCGCTCGAAGAGCATGGAGGCTCCCCAAGCGGCATGCTCCGGTTTTATTATTCAGCAGCAGCTACCTCGATGGCCCTCTTGGCACGCCCCTTGGGAGCAGCAGCCTTAGACGTTGCAGCCTTCTTGCCCTGGCCCGGCTTTCGCCCCAGGCCAATCTTGTGAGCAAGCTCCTTTCGCTGGGCAGCATAATTGGGTGCGGTCATCGGATAATCGGAAGGAAGGCCCCACTTGGCGCGATAATCGTCTGGAGTCATCTGGTAATGGGTCATCAGATGGCGCTTCAGCATCTTCAGCTTCCTGCCATCTTCAAGACAGACGATGTAATCCGCCTTCACAGACGAACGAATGGAAACGGCGGGCAGCAACGGTTCCGGCGTCGGCTCAGCAGGGACAGACAGTCCCGCAAGCGCGCGATGCACGTTAGCGATAAGGTTGGATACGTCACCGACCGATACCGAATTATTGCTAACATGCGCAGCAACAATATCGGCGGTGAGCGTGATCATAAGCTCGTTGTTATCGGCCTGCTCATTCATTTCTATGCGTCCCGTTTAGATTTATCGGAATGCTCTATCTATGATCATCTATTCTGAATGTCACCCTAGTACCGATGAATTTTTGAAAGATATCATCAATATGAGATGGATTGTTGTGGTTCTCTTTTTGTAACTTCTGGCAAGCTGGCTAACGCCCCCGATAAGGCTCGCAGCCTATGCCATCACCGTCCCTATCCAGATGAGGGCCATACCCTGGCTGACCAGCATAAACAGGTGCAGCCCCATCCGCTCTTGCTTGGGTGCATCTGCGACAGGACCAGGAAGATCGGCTATCAGTTGAAGCGGTAAACCGCCTTTCCGGGTCGGTCCTGCCGTCAGGCGACGATGACTGCTGATCACCCACATCGGCAGCACTTATGTACGACTGAGAAGCTACCGAGCCCTGCGGTCGCCGAGTGATTTGCCCCCACCGAGTGGACCGATTGGTTTGTTAGTGCATTAAGCTCATCGCCGCCATATCCGGACGGAGGTGG
>NZ_JBVVOJ010000057.1:0-1854 GCF_057063145.1 Sphingobium sp. SG1
CAAGATCTCCGGGTTGTCTGCAAAACCCCCGGAATCACACGAACCTCAGCCGCTCAACCCCTTTCGAAACGGCCTCTCAGAGCGTGTCGTCGGGAATGTCCGCAATCGTCGGACAACCTCCCGAAGCCGACCGTCGCAAATGTCCCATCCCTTGCCGTTAGCAGCCCCACTGAAACCCGTCCCAAACTGATAAAAGTAATCCGGCCGGAAAAAATCTCCCGGCAGGACCATAGTTCAGGGAGGTGCCGCTCCAAGGGGGAGGGGAGCGACAGGCTTGATGTGATGGGCATCGATGACCTTATAATGACGGCGTGTTTTGCCGCTTGTCGGCATCCTCGACCGTCCAGAACATGGGATTGCGCATCCAGTCATTGATGGCGGATTCTCGCCATCCCATGCAGCGCGTGGCGATACGGACCTGCTTGGGAAAGGTTCCGGCCTGGACCTTGCGATAGAGTGTCGCCCGGCTGAGCCCGGTCCGGTCGAGGACCGTATTGAGCCGGATTATGCGATCGGGTGGCTGAGAGATCATGGTCGTTTTCCATCTCTTGAGTGGTGACATGAGCGCGCCTGATCCCAAGGATTGTTTGGCGGTCGCCGCACGTCAACCGCCTGAGAATGGGCCAATTCGGCCTTGTCGAACCCCGGCAAGCCGAGGCGCACCCAGGCGCACAAACGGCCATCAAAATATTTTGATGATGTCTGGCTGATGCCTCGCCGGCTCTGCCAGCTGAGACGCTTTGAGATGTTTGACTGGGTGTCTGCAGCGCGCGCGGCGGGCCCCGCGCATATAATCTGATTCGGGGTTCTGGGCGTCCCTGCGTGCCGCCATGCGGTCATCGCGCTTTGCGCGATGGCGTTGGCCTCCGGCATCGGACGGGCAAAGGCGGGCGTCGCTTGTCCCTAGCCCCGCCTCGGCGCCCTGCAACCCCGGCTCCGCCGGGGTCCTCCATGTTCATTGCGGCCCTGCGGGTGCAGGCCGCCGCTCCCGGCGGCGCTGATGGACCGCTCCTGCCACCCGCCTTCGCCCTTCCGGCGCCGGTTGCGGTGTGAAGAAGGAGTAAGGAACATGGGTAATACCGAGCGTCAGAGCATTTATGGCGAAGTCACCTCCCGGATCATCGCGGAACTGGAGGCGGGGCATCTTCCCTGGGTGAAGCCATGGGACAGCAGCGCCTGTCCCTGCACCATGCCGCAGAATGCCGTCACCGGGCGGCGCTATTCAGGCATCAACATCCTGATCCTGTGGGCCACCGTGATCGAGCGCGGCTTTACCGGACAGCGCTGGCTGACCTATCGGCAGGCCGAGGCGGCTGGCGGCCATGTCCGCAAGGGCGAGAAGGGCAGTGTCATCTGCTATGCGGATCGTTTCGTTCCCAAGGCCGAGGAAGAGCGGGCAGGGCAGGAGGATCGCGAGGCAAGGACGATTGCGTTTCTCAAGCGCTTCACTGTGTTCAACGTCGACCAGTGCGAGGGGCTGCCCGAAGAGCTGTCCCATGTGCCTGAACTGCCCGGGCCACTGGTGTCGATCGCCGAGGCCGACAGCCTCATCCGAAACAGCGGTGCGGACTTCCGCATCGGCGGCGGCGAAGCCTATTATTCTCCGTCTGGTGATTATGTCGCGGTGCCACCACAGGCGGCTTTCCATGAGCCGATCAACTGGTTTCGCACGGCACTTCACGAGATGGGTCATTGGACGGGCCATCGCAGCCGGTTGGCGCGCGATCAGTCGGGCGGGTTCGGTTCAACGCTCTATGCAAAAGAGGAACTGGTTGCCTTATCTGGACAGTCTGCACCGTGCCTGACGCACCATTGAACGGTATGTTCTTGGTACAACGCAGGGGGGCATCAGGC
>NZ_JBVVOJ010000058.1:0-1550 GCF_057063145.1 Sphingobium sp. SG1
ATTTCGCAGCAGCCGCCTGATCGGCGCAGAGCGACAGCCTACCTCTGACTGCCGCCAATCTTTGCAACAGAGCCCGATTTCCTGTTCCCGTCAGAAGCGGCCTACAAGAACACAGCCTTCCCTGACGATCAGCTCCGCATGCTGGCGGTGAAAACCACATGCAAGGATCGCTGGCGGCAGATTTTGAACGAGGCGCAGCGCGTGCCGCGGAAGCACCTGTTCACGCTGCAGGAAGGCGTCTCGATATCGCAGTTCAGGGAAATGACCGAGGCCGGCGTGCAGCTTGTCGTGCCGCAGGGCCTCAAGGATTCATTCCCGGACGAGGTGCAGCCGCATCTGCAATCCCTTGAGAGCTTCATCGGCGACATTCGCCTTTTGAATGTGCCGAGCTGACATGAGCGACGCATATCTCCAATCGATACTGTCGCGAGAAGCAGTAGATACAAGTATCTACTCGCCACTGTGGCAAGTGCAGAACATCGTATCACCAACCATATCAACGTGGGCGAACAGGTTTCTGCTCGGAATATCGCCGAGCGGATCGTTTTCTAAGGGAACTGCTAATAAAAGCGGAACAGACATCGATCTGTTCATATCGATCCATGAGGACGTGCCTGAAACGCTAGGGCAGATTTACGGGTCGCTGTTCGACAATATGCAGAACGCCGGTTACAAGCCGAAAAAGCAGAATGTATCAATCAACATCAATATCAGCGGCTACGATGTAGACCTTGTTCCCGGCAAGCGCCAAAGTGCATTTACAACCGATCATAGCCTTTATCGAAACCGGGCCTCGACTTGGACAAAAACGAATGTGGCGACGCATATTGCGCTTGTTTCCGGATCGACCCGGCAGCGTGAAATTCGTCTTATGAAGCTATGGAGAAACCAGAAGGGCCTCGACTTTCCATCTTTCTATCTTGAGCTAACAGTCATCAGGGCACTGTCTGGAGTGTGGGCCGGATCGTTATCGCAGAACATTGTAACATGCCTTGAGTATTTGCGGGATAGCTTCCAAAATGCCCGTGTTGTTGATCCTGCTAACACGAACAACGTCATATCGGACGACCTGACAAATGTTGAGAAGGCAGCGATCAAGACCGCCGCCACTCGCGCCCTCGCAGGAAATTGGGAGGGTTTCGTCCGATGACGGGATGGTCCCTCACAGCACTTTTAGGAAGTCTGCACGACGATATCGAACGCCGGCTAGGCGATGCGCGCGCTTTGCTCGGTCATCCCGTTGATAAAGGGGATGCAAGCGAGGCGATCTGGATAGAGCTTTTCACGAAATATCTGCCAGAGCGTTACAGGGCGCAAAAGGCCTATGTGGTCGACAGCACCGGCGCATTTAGCCAGCAGCTTGATATCGTGATCTATGACCGGCAGTATTCACCGATCATATTTGAATTTCAGGGATCAACCATCGTTCCGGCCGAAAGCGTCTATGCCGTCTTTGAAGCGAAGCAGGCCATAAAGGCCCAGTCGGCCCGAAGCTGCGATTTTGGCCATGTTGAAGAACAAAGATTGAACATGGCGATCTACCAGGCTCG
>NZ_JBVVOJ010000059.1:0-1322 GCF_057063145.1 Sphingobium sp. SG1
GGGACTGTCAGGATTTCCGTGTGTGGCCGGGCGGTTGATCATCAGGCCGCCATGGCTCTGATGAAACGTTCGCCGAAGATCACGGCAAATTGCGCCTTCGCCATGGTCCACTCACGTGGTGGCATCTTCCACTCTTTCTCCGACCGATTCAAGATCAGGTAGAGCAGCTTGGTGGCGGCCTCGTCGCTGGGGAAGTGTCCCCTGGCCCTGACAGCCCGCCTGAGCTTCGAGTTCAAAGCTTCGATGGCGTTCGTAGTGTAGATGATCCGGCGGACCTCGTCGGGGAACGCAAAAAACGGGATCACCTCGCCCCAGGCGCGCCGCCAGCTCTGGCCGATGGCGGGATAGCGCTGCCCCCAAGGGCCAGCCTCAAATGCTGTCAGCGCCTTTTCGGCGGCATCTGCGTCGGTGGCACGGTAAATCTCCTTGAGCGCGCTGGCGAGGTTCTTTCGGTCCTTCCAGGAGACGAAGTCCATCGAGTTGCGCAGCAGGTGAACGATGCAGGTCTGGACGATCGCATCGGGGAACACTGCGGTGATCGCATCGGGAAAGCCCTTCAGGCCGTCAACGACGGCCAGCAGGATGTCTTCAACGCCACGGTTGCGAAGCTCGTTCATCACCCGAAGCCAGAACTTGGCACCCTCATTCTGCTCGAGCCACAAGCCGAGCACCTCCTTTGCGCCGTCGGCGCGGACGCCCAGCGCAATGTGGATCGCCTTGTTGCGCACCATGCCCTCGTCGCGGATCTTGACCCGGATCGCGTCGAAGAAGACCAGCGGGTAAACCGGATCGAGCGGCCGCTGCTGCCAAGTGGCGACCTCATCGAGCACGGCGTCGGTCACCGTGCTAATCAAATCGGGTGAGACGTCGATGCCGTATAGATCGTGCAGGTGCCTGGTGATCTCGCGGGTGCTCATGCCGCGCGCGTACATCGACACGATCTTGTCGTCGAAGCCGGGAAAGCGGCGTTGATACTTGGCGATCAACTGCGGGTCGAAGCTCGACTGGCGATCGCGCGGCACGTCGATCGCCAACTTGCCGGTGTCGGTCATTACCGTCTTCCGACCGTAGCCGTTGCGCATGTTGCCGGCGCCGTCTTCGCCAGCGAGGTGGTGATCCATCTCCGCATTCAGGGCACGCTCTGTCAGCGCCTTCTTCAGCGAATCGAGCAGACCGCCCTGCTCGAAGGCGGCACTGGCAGTGCCGCCCGCCAAAAGCTGATCGAGAAGCTCATTCGGTATGGCAGGTTCTTTGCGTCGTGACATAGTGGGACTCCTTGTTGCCCATTATGCCCGGCCACACACGGAAATCCTGACAGTCCC
>NZ_JBVVOJ010000060.1:0-1321 GCF_057063145.1 Sphingobium sp. SG1
TGAACCGCCCCGGCTTTCCCGGAGGCTCCAATTTGTGGGAAGGAGCTTTCTTTATGAGCAAGACCCGGAACAAGTTTTCTCCTGAAGTCCGCGAACGCGCGGTGCGCATGGTTGGCGAGCATCGCGCCGATTACGGCTCGGAGTGGGAGGCGATGACCTCGATCGCCAGCAAGATTGGCTGCACGGCCGAGACGCTGCGCCGCTGGTGCCGTGAGGAGGCAAGCCGACGAACGGCACCAGCGGCGCTGGCCGCCGATGATCAGGCCCGGCTCAAATTGCTGGAGCGCGAGGTCAAGGAACTGCGGCGCGCCAACGAGATCCTGCGCAAGGCATCAGCGTATTTTGCGATGGCGGAGCTCGACCGCCGCGAGAAATGATGATGTCGTTCATCGACGCCCATCGTGAGGATCTGGGTATCGAGCCGATCTGCCATGAGTTGGCGATCGCCCCGTCCTCCTACCATGAACATGCACGTCGCCTGGCCGATCCTGGCAGGCGCCCCGCGCGTGCCCGTCGTGATGACGAGATCAAGGCGCAGATCAAGCGCGTCCACGAGGCCAGTTCCGGGCTCTATGGAGCGCGCAAAGTCTGGCACCAGTTGCTGCGCGATGGCGTGGCTGTCGCCCGGTGCACCGTGGAGCGCCTGATGGCGGCCATGGGGCTGGCGGGCGTTCGGCGTGGCAAGACGACGATCACCACGGTCAGCAATCCGAAAGCCCCGTGCCCATTGGATAAAGTCAATCGCGAGTTCCGCGTTGAACGTCCCAACGCATTGTGGGTGGTCGATTTTACATACGTCCACACCTGGGCCGGCTTCGTTTATGTAGCTTTCGTGATCGACGCCTATGCCCGCCGGATCGTGGGCTGGAAGGTCAGCACGTCGGCTACCGCCGGCTTCGTGCTGGACGCCTTGGAACAGGCGATACATGCCCGCAGGCCAGGGCCGGAAGATGGCCTGATCCACCATAGCGACAGGGGTGTTCAATATCTCGCCATGAACTACACCCAGCGCCTGGCCGAAGCCAACCTCGTGCCATCGGTCGGCAGCGTCGGCGACAGCTACGACAATGCTTTGGCCGAGACGATCAATGGCCTCTACAAAACTGAGGTCATCTGGCGGCAGCGGTCATGGCCCAGCGCATCGGCCGTGGAAATGGCTACCCTGCGTTGGGTCGACTGGTACAACAATCAACGCCTTTTCGGCCCCATCGGCTACATCCCGCCCGCCGAGGCCGAGGCAAACTACTATGCAGCCAGAGAGACCCTCGATATGGTTGCATGACTCAATTCAAAATGCCTCCGGGAAAGCCGGGGTGGTTCA
>NZ_JBVVOJ010000061.1:0-1320 GCF_057063145.1 Sphingobium sp. SG1
TCTATGGACGGCTCTCCCTTTGCAAGCGGCATTGAAACGTTCTGCGTGGATCAGTTGCAAACATCTATCCGGCGTCAGCTGGTTGTCCAGAGCGCCCAAATGGGAAATCCGCACACGCGCACCTCTACAGCTGGTAGGCCTCAAGGGCCTCGATAATAGTCAGGCTCGTCGCGCGTCGGCTCGATCAGTGCAGTCCATTTCTCCGTCTACTCGCAAACTGGTTCGGTTCTTCAGGCGGCGGCGCGGTATTGATCGCCCGTTCGAAGCACGGCCCAGATTATCCGTGCATTCTTGTTGGCGATGGCAACCGTTGCGCGGTTGAACCCGCGTCGCTCCCGAAGCTGGTTGGCCCATTGGCTGATGGGATCATTTTTATTGGGTGCCGTTCTCACGACGGCACGCGCGCCGTGAACCAATAGGCTGCGCAAATGCTGGCTTCCTCGTTTAGAGATGCCCATAAGCACCGCCTTATCACCGCTCGAGAACTGGCGCGGTACTAATCCAAGCCAGGCCGCCATGTGGCGCCCATTCCTGAAGTCCGAACCATCGCCGACCGCCGCGACAATCGCTGTTGCCGTTTTGGGCCCAACGCCTTTGATCCTGGCGACACGCTGACAGGGCTCGCTCGATTTGAAGACGGCTTCGATTTTCTTGTCGAAATGCTCGATGCGGCGTTCGAGATCGCAGAAGAAATCCCAGAGCTCGGCAATGGTCTCACGGGCCATAGTCGAGAGGCCGGAGTCGGCGCGTGCGAGTATCTCCGGAATCATGCGTCTCACCCGGGTAATCGACTTGGCAAAGGCAATGCCACGATCAAGCAGCAGCCCGCGCATCTGGCTGACCAGGGCCGTTCGGTGGTTCACAAGACGCTGGCGGGCGCGGTGTAGAGCCTGGATATCCTGTTGCTCAACGCTTTTCTTAGGCACCAGCGGAATGTGGGGTTGACGCACAGCCGTACAGATCGCCTCGGCATCGTTGCCGTCGTTCTTCTGCCTGCGGACAAATGGCTTCACATATTGAGGACTCACGATCTTCACGTTGTGGCCCAACTCTTCAAATTGGCGGGCCCAGCAAAATGCTCCTGTGCAGGCTTCGATCGCGACGGTGCAGGGCTCAATCCCGGCCAGCACCGAAAGTAGTTGGTCGCGCATGACCCGCCGTTTGAAAATCGCATTGCCCTTGCGATCAACGCCATGCAGCTGGAAGACATTCTTCGCCAGATCAATACCAAGTACATCGATGGTCATCATTCCTCTCCTTCGACTGCCGGTTGCACAACGATGCTCCGGGGTGGGAGAGCCGTCCATCCCATTAGCTGGC
>NZ_JBVVOJ010000062.1:0-1293 GCF_057063145.1 Sphingobium sp. SG1
TGGACGCCTCGAAAAACGCTGGCCTTTGGGGGGTAGATTTGATTCACTTCGCCGACGCTGTGGCGGAGGCAGAAATGGCAGGACAGCCGGGTTTCTTTGATCTTTCGGACCGATATGAGGCGCTGAGCGCGGCAGGCGATCCGCTGGAGCGGTTGTCGGCGGTGGTGGATTTCGAGCTATTCCGGGGACCGCTGGTGGCCGCGCTGCGCCGTGGTCCTCGTAACAAGGGCGGACGGCCGCCGTTCGATCCGGTGCTGATGTTCAAAATCTTGGTTTTACAGGCGTTGTATTCGCTGTCCGACGAGGCGACCGAGTTTCAGATCAAGGACCGGCTATCGTTTCAGCGTTTCCTGGGCGTGGGGCTGGAAGGCACCGTGCCCGATGCCACCACGGTCTGGCTGTTCCGCGAACGGCTTGTGACGGCCAAGGCGATCGACCGGCTGTTCGCGCGCTTCGATGTCGCGCTCAAGGACCAGGGATACCTGGCCATGGGCGGTCAGATCATTGATGCCACCGTTGTACCCGCACCCAAGCAGCGCAACACCCAGGAGGAGAAGACAGCGATCAAGGAAGGCCGTATCCCCAAGGAATGGACGCCTGCCAAGGTCCGGCAGAAAGACCGCGATGCGCGCTGGTCGATCAAATATAGCAAGGCCAAGGTCCAGGAAGGCGCCGATCCCAGGGCGGCAAAGCCGGTCGATCTGGCCATTCCGATGTTCGGCTATAAAAATCATATCGGCATCGATCGGGCTCACGGTCTGATCCGTACCTGGGATGTGAGCGCCGCCAATGCTCATGACGGGGCGCGACTGCCCGATCTGATCAGCAAGGATAACACTGCATCGGGCGTTTGGGCCGATACCGCCTATCGATCGAAGAAGAACGAGGCGTTCCTCGCCAAGGGCATGTTCACCAGCAACATCCACCAGAAGCGCCTACCCAGACGGCCGTTGCCTGAACGGATAGCCAGAGCCAATGCAAGGCGCTCAAAGGTCCGCGCCGCCGTTGAGCATGTTTTTGCCGGGCAGAAACACCGCATGGGCCTTGTCGTCCGCACCATCGGCATCGCTCGCGCCACTATCAAGATCGGCATGGCCAACCTGGTCTATAATTTCCAGCGCCTCGCATGGCTCGAAGGCCGAGCTGCGCCTGCATGACACGAAAACTGGAATCAGCGATCGGCTCCGTCCAGAAAATCAGCGGATCGGTGCAGCGGAATCGGCACTACCCGCCCGCTGCCGCCTCCTCCTGCGCCCAGTTGGACATAATCCGACGGTTCTTCGAGGTGTCCAG
>NZ_JBVVOJ010000063.1:0-1091 GCF_057063145.1 Sphingobium sp. SG1
TGGGAGAAGGGTCAGGTCGAGAACCAGGTGCAGACGATCCGAGGGCGTTTCTTCCAGCCCCGCCTGCGGTTCGCCAGCCTCGAGGAACTCAATGGCTGGCTGGAAGCTGAGTGCCGGCGCTGGGCCGAACGACAGGCGCATCCTGAGCAAAGCGAACAGACCGTGGCGCAGATGCTGGAGATCGAACGCCCTGCATTACAGTCGATGCTGGGGGCGTTCGACGGCTTCAACGAGAGCGAGCACGGCGTGTCGGGCACCTGCCTGATCAGCTACGATCGCAACCGATACTCGGTCCTCTCGACGGTGGCGCGGCGCACGGTGCAGGTTCGGGCCTATGCCGACCGCATTGTCGTGCGATGCGGCGATGAGGTCGTCGCCGAGCATCCCCGCTTCTTCGGGCGGAACCGCACCATCTATGATCCCTGGCACTATCTGCCGGTGCTGGCCCGCAAGCCCGGCGCTTTACGCAACGGCGCTCCCTTCCAGGACTGGGAGTTGTCGCCAGCGCTCGCCCGATTACGACGCAAGCTGGGCAACGGCGATGATGCCGATCGGCGGTTCGTGCGCGTGCTGGCGGCCGTGCTGACCGACGGCCTGGAACTCGTCGAGGCCGCCGTGCGGGAGGCGCTGGCGACCGGCACGGCGAGCGACGATCTGATCCTCAATATCCTGGCACGGCGCCGCGAACCGCCGCGACCGCTGACGATCGTCACTTCTGAGGACAACGCCCTGCGGCATCCGCCGATCGCCGACTGTGCCCGTTACGACCAACTGAGGAACTTCCATGCAGCGGCATGACATGATCGACGCGATGCGCGGACTTGGACTCAAAGGGATGGCCGGCGCGTTCGATGAGGCCGTCACCACTGGGCTTCAGCGCCAGCGCACGACGATGGAGATACTGACCGATCTGCTGCGCGCGGAGGCAACGCACCGCCACGCCGCCTCGATCCGATACCGGATGGCGGCCGCCAAGCTGCCGGTGGTGAAGGACCTCGATGCCTTCCACTTCGAGGGGACACCGATCAACGAGGGGCTGGTCCGTTCGCTGCACAGCGGCGCGTTCCTGCCCGCACGGCGCAATGTCGTCC
>NZ_JBVVOJ010000064.1:0-918 GCF_057063145.1 Sphingobium sp. SG1
GAGGCTGTGTCAGAACGCTGACGTAACGGTGGACGGCCGAGTTTCGATATGATTCCGAGGGGTTGCGACACCAACCTTGGAAGCCATCATGTGGAACCCGACCGCCCGCGCACATCATAGCCGCGCACAGCTTCGCTATGGAAGCGATCTTACCGATGCAGAATGGCATTTGATTGAGCCGTATTTGCCCGCGCCGTGCCAATGCGGACGGCGACGGCGTTGGCCGATGCGGGAGATCATCGAGGCCATTTTCTATTTGCTGCGGGCAGGTTGTCCTTGGCGGCTTTTGCCTGACAGCTTTCCGCCATGGCGCACGGTCTACCGCTGGTTCTGCACTCTGCGTGACGATGGGACATTCGAAAGTCTCAACCACCATCTTGTCCAGATCGACCGTGTCCGAACGGGGCGAGAACCGATGCCGTCAGCGGCGGCCATCGACAGCCAGAGCGTCAAGACCACTGAAGCGGGTGGTCCGCGCGGCTATGACGCAGGGAAAAAGATCATGGGCCGCAAGCGCCACGCCATGGTCGATACCGATGGTCGTGCGCTCGAACTGCTGGTTCATGGCGCTGACGTGCAGGACCGAGACGGCGCAGTGCCTTTGCTCCGGCAGTCACGCCAGCGGCACCCCTTGGTCGAGCATGCCTATGCCGACAGCGCCTACAACAGCGATCGCGTCCGGGAAGCCACATCCGTCACGATAGAGATCGTTCGGAAATTCGCCGACCAGACCGGGTTCGTCGTCCATCCCAGACGATGGGTGGTCGAACGAACCTTCGCATGGCTCAATCGAAATCGACGCTTGGCAAAGGACTTCGAGCGAACCATCAAATCCGCAACTGCACTCCTATATGCCGCTGCTGCCGTCGTCCTCATCAGGCGCATCGCTCGTTACGCATGAGATTCAAGACAGGCTCT
>NZ_JBVVOJ010000065.1:0-906 GCF_057063145.1 Sphingobium sp. SG1
AGAGGCCGTTTCGAAAGGGGTTGAGCGGCTGAGGTTCGTGTGATTCCGGGGGTTTTGCAGACAACCCGGAGATCTTGATGTGGACCCCAGCCACCCGCGTGCAGCATACGCGTGTTTCGAAGCGTTACCAGACGGATTTGAGCGATGCCGAGTGGGCGCTGATCGCGGCATTTGTTCCCGAGGCGCGCACGACGGGGCGGCGACGGCAATGGCCAATGCGCGAAATCGTGAACGCCATCTTCTACGTTCTGCGCGGCGGGATTGCATGGCGGTTGCTGCCCAAGGACTTCCCGCCGTGGCAGACGGTCTACCGCTGGTTTGCCCGGTTTCGTGACGAATGCCTGTTCGAGCGGATCAACCATGCGCTGGTCGCGCTCGATCGCGAGCGAGCCGGAAGGGACGCCTCGCCAAGCGCAGCCATCATCGACAGTCAGAGCGTCAAGACCACCGAGAGCGGCGGACCGCGCGGCTACGATGCTGGCAAGAAGATCAAAGGTCGCAAGCGCCATGCTCTGGTCGATACTGACGGCAGGCCGCTGCTTGTCGAGCCGCACACCGCCGATGTCCAGGATCGTGATGGCGGCGGCGCGTTGCTGCAAATCTCGCGCGGCCTCTTCCCGTTCATCGAGAAGGTCTGGGCCGATGGCGGCTATAACCATCACCGTGTCACCGAGGCGACCCGCATCACCGTCGAGATAGTCAGCAAGATCGCCGGGCAGTCCGGCTTCGTCGTCCTCCCTCGGCGCTGGGTGGTCGAGCGGTTCTTCGCTTGGGTCAATCGAAACCGCCGTCTGGCCAAGGACGTGGAAGCCACCCTCAAATCCGCCGCAGCCTTCCTCTACGCCGCCGCCGCCATGCTCATGCTACGCCGTTTGGCTCGGTCAGCGTGAGTTTCGAAACCGACTC
>NZ_JBVVOJ010000066.1:0-852 GCF_057063145.1 Sphingobium sp. SG1
TAGGTTTCGTGGACAAAGGTTGACAGCAGGATCGGGCGTTGATTCAAGGCTGCCTTTTGGAGGTGGCGTTGGGCGAGCGTATTGGGCTGACGGAGGACGAGTGGGGGATCATCGGCACATTACTGCCATCTGAGCGTGGTCGTGGCTGTCGTCCAGCACAGGACAACCGGCTGTATTTCGAAGGCATGATGTGGATCGCCCGCACAGGTTCGCAATGGCGCCACTTGCCGGATGAATATGGCAAGTGGAACAGCGTTTTCCGCCGCTACCGGCGCTGGGTTACGACCGGGGTGTTCGAGGCGATGCTCGAGACACTGGGCGAAATGGTGGCTCGTGATGCCACTGCGGACATGATCGACAGCACCGTGGTCCGAGCACATCATTGTGCCGTCGGCATAAAAAAGGGACTCAGGAAACCGAGGCGCTTGGCCGATCGCGAGGCGGATTCAGCACAAAGCTCCACGCCCGCTGCGATGCCAAAGGCCGACCGCTCGGCTTTGTCCTGACGCCGGGCCAGAGCCACGATATCCAAGGCTTTGGCCCGCTGTTCCGTTTGATTGCTCATAAGATCGAGGCATTGTTGGCGGACAAGGGCTACGATGCAGATGCCATCCGCGAGGAATTGGCCAATGCTGACGTTGAGGCTGTCATTCCCGCCAAAAGCAATCGGCGCGATCCAATCCCACACGATCGCGAAAAATACCGTTGGCGCAATCTTGTCGAACGCCTCTTCAACAAACTCAAGAACTGGCGGCGTATCGCAACTCGATACGACAAAACCAAAGAGTCCTACCTCGGCTTCGTCAATCTCGTCTCAGCCCTGCAATGGATACCCTTTGTCCACGAAACCTA
>NZ_JBVVOJ010000067.1:0-665 GCF_057063145.1 Sphingobium sp. SG1
CCCGCCGCCGGCGAGCAGGCCGTGGGCTCGACCATGTAATGGTCGGCCATGATCAGGAACCGCCGGTTGAACACCCGGTCCTTGCCGGTGAACACGCTCGTCACCGCCGTCTTCATATTATCGTAGATGCCGCGCCTGGGCACGCCGCCGAAGAAGGCAAAGCCGCGCGCATGCGCGTCGAACAGCATCTCCTGGGTCTCGCGTGGATAGGCCCGGACATACACAGCCCGCGACGCGCACAGCCGCATGTGCGCGACCTTTACCCGCATCGGCTTGCCGGCGATCTCGACATCCTCGTGGCTCCAGTCGAACTGGTAGGCCTCGCCGGGCTGGAACAGCATCGGAATAAAGGCCGTCGTCCCGTCGCCGACATCCCTGCGCCGCTCGATCTTCCACCGTGCCGCATAGCGGCGCACGGCATCGTAAGAGCCCTCGAAACCCTCACGCACCAGAAGGTCGTGGATACGGGTCATCCGAAGCCGGTCACGCCGCCCCCGTAACTCGTTCTCTTCCAGCAGCACATCCAGCCGATCCTGAAACGGACCGATCCGCGGCAGCGGCTGAACCTTGCGTCGATAATCAAATGCGCCTTCCGGCGCCCGGATCGCCTTGCGGATTACCTTCCGCGACACATGCAGATCACGCGCGATCGCCTTGATCGCCTT
>NZ_JBVVOJ010000068.1:0-649 GCF_057063145.1 Sphingobium sp. SG1
CGCCCAACGCCACCTCCAAAAGGCAGCCTTGAATCAACGCCCGATCCTGCTGTCAACCTTTGTCCACGAAACCTAGCTGTTCGATCAGTTGCGACAGGTCTTACAGATATCACAAACGCAAATCCGGACGAAATTCATAATCTTGCAATCGTAGCGCACAGCCTTTGGCATGTTGCCAGTCCGCTTGCGGATACGCTTCAAGATTTGGATTTCGAACATCGTGCGAAAATCGGGCTGGCTCGTATTGCGATGGATGAATGTATGCCTGGGCTGCTATCGAACGCATCACTGATCCCGACCAATCCCGGAATCGCGGCGATAGTGAAAGGTGGTGCCGAAAGTCTCGCAGGGACGATTTCTCACGTTGTGGACTTATTTCCCGAGACGCGCTCCTGACGCACTTTGCTAAATAAGGGAAAGCGGTGGTCGTGTCTCCCCACCGCGATCGGCCAGGGCCGCACACCCTGGCCGAACCGTCCCGTCACCGTCGAGGGGAGGGGGAGGGGTGAAGACCGATCCCGAGCGGTCGTAGACCGCGCCCCAAGTTACGCAGGAGTTTCCGCGTAATTCTGAGAGCCTGTCTTGAATCTCATGCGTAACGAGCGATGCGCCTGATGAGGACGACGGCAGCAGCGGCATATAGGAGTGC
>NZ_JBVVOJ010000069.1:0-631 GCF_057063145.1 Sphingobium sp. SG1
GCGAAATGGTGGTTGAGCATGCCCATGGCCTCCGTCAGCGCCGAGGGCCCAATGCCAAAAGCTCTCTCCACAAGGCGCACCTCGCCCCTGATGCCGGGCTGCAGGCACCAGGGGCGAGCCTGTCCTTTGCGCAGGGCTCGCATGACTTCGAATCCCTTGATCGTGGCATAGGCCGTGGGGATCGATTTGAAACCGCGCACCGGCTTGATCAGTATCTTGAGCTTTCCGTGATCGGCCTCGATCACGTTATTGAGATACTTCACCTGCCGGTGGGCCGTCTCCCGGTCCAGCTTTCCTTCGCGCTTCAATTCGGTGATCGCTGCACCATAGCTCGGCGCTTTGTCGGTATTGAGCGTGGCAGGCTTTTCCCAGTGCTTCAGGCCTCGCAGGGCCTTGCCCAGGAACCGCTTCGCTGCCTTGGCGCTGCGGGTCGGCGACAGGTAGAAATCGATCGTGTCGCCCCGCTTGTCGACTGCCCGGTACAGGTAGGTCCACTTGCCCCGCACCTTGACGTAGGTTTCATCCAGGCGCCAGCTCGGATCAAAGCCACGCCGCCAGAACCAGCGCAGCCGCTTCTCCATCTCCGGGGCGTAGCACTGGACCCAGCGATAGATCGTCGTATGGTCGACCG
>NZ_JBVVOJ010000070.1:0-628 GCF_057063145.1 Sphingobium sp. SG1
GCACTCCTATATGCCGCTGCTGCCGTCGTCCTCATCAGGCGCATCGCTCGTTACGCATGAGATTCAAGACAGGCTCTTACAGGAAGGGCTAGCAACTTTATCATCAATGCTGCGTGGATAATGATGCTTTCGTAGGCGTCGAAGACCTTCAACGATTTGTCGCTAAGATACAGTTTCGGAAGGACCTTATCGATTGCACCCAGCAGCTTAATTTTTTCGTCAACGTCAAATGGCTTCACCAAGGTCTCAACAAACTCAATGATCTTCGGGTCGTTGCCCGCCTTGATTATCCGATCAGTCTTCAAGAGTTTCATATATTCGGCGAGCATCGACATCTGAGAGAGACCGTGGCGAGCGCGCAAAAGTGTTTCAGCCGCTTCCAGCCGCTTCGACTGGATAATGGAATCGCGATCTCTCCGTGCCGAAACTAGAAATGACCTGATCTGCTCTAGCTCCTTTTCGTTGTCGCGAATGTCTGACTTGAAAGTCTCCAATTTCTTCTCAAACCGGTGCTCGACTGACTTTGAAAAGAACTTCGCTAAGGTGTCGCGTGTGGATCGGCGTGCAAAAAGGACCCCGTTAGCGGGGTGATCGGCGTCTAAAAGGGCCCCCTCATTTCGATAGCTTA
>NZ_JBVVOJ010000071.1:0-591 GCF_057063145.1 Sphingobium sp. SG1
TTTACCCTGGCGGGACACATAATGTGTCGCGTAGAGGGTGAAGGATATCCACGGATCGAACCGGGTCTCGTTATCCTTCCCGCTGATCATCCGCGCGACGATCCTGCCGGTCGTCCGGGAATGATCCCCAAGGATAGAAGGACAGTTCCAGGGGACGGCGCTGCGCACCCGTCCCCGCGCCGCCGAGCCGATCGCGACCTTCAGGCCACGCCTGCTCGGCCGCAGGCCCGGCCCTTGCTCGCCATCGCCTCGCGCCGATTAAATCCCCCATGAAGCCGATTTCCAATATAATATCTATAGAACTCGTCTTCACGGGGGATACGCGTCAAACACATCCCGCGAAATCATACAGATTAAATTAGGCGATATCGCGACACCGGTGGTAGAACGGATGTGTAAATAGTCGCGCAGATGCGTGACGGCATCATCGGAGTTCACGACCAGTCGGCATATAGTATCGCTATATCCATAGATTGTTCCAGGCAGAGCCTCGCATGACCGTCACCATGCGAGGCTCAAACCTGGAATATCATGACCCACTATCACGAATACCACTACCTCGACTGCATCAAGGCCACCCTGGGGGTGAAG
>NZ_JBVVOJ010000072.1:0-573 GCF_057063145.1 Sphingobium sp. SG1
GGCCCAGTCGGCCCGAAGCTGCGATTTTGGCCATGTTGAAGAACAAAGATTGAACATGGCGATCTACCAGGCTCGCTCTTGTCCTCCAATCTCGTAAACATCGGTCTCGATCGAGCACCTGTAGCTCTCTGCGATGTTGAACATCTCTGTCTGGAGAGATGCGATCTCATCATCGAGGCTGACGCCATCGGCACCCTGATCATAGGCGACGGTCAGCGTGTAATCGCAGTTCCCGGTCTTTTGCATCTGGTAATCCCGCTCCAGCATCGCCTCAATGCGCTCGCGAGCGGGCTTTCTGCCACGACCATGCTTGTTGAAGTTCTCGATGGTCAGATGCAGGGCGATGGTGACAGAAGGCGGCTTTTCCGGCAGCCCGATCCTTGAAGGAATGACGTCAAGCGCCCGATAGACGGTCATTCTTGAGATCTTGAGGTCGCGCGCGACGCTGGCCTTGCTCGCGCCGGCGGTGATCCGGCGTCGGATTTCATCGTCATCGATGTTTTTCTTCCGGCCTTTGTAGACGCCTTCGGCGCGCGCCGCCTCGATCCCGGCGCGCTGCCGGTCCTTGATGAA
>NZ_JBVVOJ010000073.1:0-318 GCF_057063145.1 Sphingobium sp. SG1
TTAGCTCAGCTGGGAGAGCGGTTGCTTTGCAAGCATCAGGTCATCGGTTCGATCCCGATAAGCTCCACCATTTGCTGCGCAAATGGTCTTTTGATTTGGGTCCGCTGCATAAGCAGCGACGGCCGTTCGGCCTTGCGAACCTTCGGTTCGTTGGAGCGCCAATCAAGCGATCTGCCACATACTCTAGTTGATGAAGATAGCGGTTTACCAGCCAAGGCTGGTGATATGGCTCGCAGCGCGAGCCTCTTTGACATTGTGAATGGGTTTTTTAATCGATGCCGTGGCGACATGGTTCGGTTTTTGGTGTTTCCGCAAGGA
>NZ_JBVVOJ010000074.1:0-301 GCF_057063145.1 Sphingobium sp. SG1
AGCTCATGCCGTGGAACTGGCAGCCAACCCACCAGGACTTCGCTCAAGCCGCATAGCGGTACTCAGGCCACGCTTACCTTCGCAGTGCAGTCGGATGCGTTGATCAGCTACTGGCCTGGCGGAGTGGTTGGGCCCAAGTCGCTTACGCTGTTTTGGTAGGGCGCGCATCAAAAAGCCGCCTTGGAGTGGTCCGAGGCGGCGTGCGTGTGTGCTGTGTTGTGAGTTTGGTTGCGGGAGTAGGATTTGAACCTACGACCTTCAGGTTATGAGCCTGACGAGCTACCGGGCTGCTCCATCCCGC
>NZ_JBVVOJ010000075.1:0-300 GCF_057063145.1 Sphingobium sp. SG1
CGATACCCCTCGGATGAGGGGCAAAACATAGACAGATCAGCAGCTACGAAAATGTGGGGAGGTTTTGGCGCTTACGACCAGGCCGATGGCGATCACGCTTAAATATGCGCTGGTCTTTGCCGGCGACAGCGTGAGCGGCAAGTGCAGGATGGGGCTGTTCGGCACGGCGAAGGTGCGGGGTGAGCGGGTGCGATGATATGCGGCCACAGAAAAGCCGCCTTGGGGAGATCCGAGGCGGCGTGTCTGTGTTGTGAGTTTGGTTGCGGGAGTAGGATTTGAACCTACGACCTTCAGGTTATG
>NZ_JBVVOJ010000076.1:0-288 GCF_057063145.1 Sphingobium sp. SG1
CTGCCGAACGCGGCCTCGTTGGAGCGTACCGATGCGGTGGTGCGGCAAATGTCGAAAATCGCCCTGGATGAACCGGGGGTCGAGAGTGTGGTGGCGTTCCCGGGGCTGTCGGTCAACGGTTTCGTCAACGTCCCGAATGCGGCGGTAATGTTCGTCATGCTTGATCCGTTCAAGGAGCGCACCTCGCCGGATATGGCAGCGGTCGCCATCGCCGGGCGCCTGCAAGCCAAGTTTGCGAGCATCCCCGACGGCTTCCTCGGCGTATTCCCACCGCCGCCGGTACCGGGG
>NZ_JBVVOJ010000077.1:0-288 GCF_057063145.1 Sphingobium sp. SG1
GCCAGAGGTGCCGTAACTGGGGCGAAGGATGTGGTGACGACTACCATGGCTGGAGCCAAGGATTCTGTAGCCAGCACAGTCTCAGGGGTGGTGGATAAGACCAAAGGAGCAGTGACTAGCAGCGTGGAAAGGACCAAGTCTGTGGTCAATGGCAGCATCAATACAGTTTTGGGGATGGTGCTGTTCATGAACAGTGGAGTAGATAATGCCATCACCAAGTCGGAGCTGCTGGTAGACCAGTACTTCCCTCTCACTCAGGAGGAACTGGAGATGGAAGCAAAAAAGGTG
>NZ_JBVVOJ010000078.1:0-286 GCF_057063145.1 Sphingobium sp. SG1
GCGCCGTCGTGCCAGATCAGTGAATCGAAATCCACTGTTCCCGGAGCAGGATTGACCGTCCCGTCCACTTGGCCCATGAGATTGCGCATCGTGGTTCCCTCGGGCGTGGTGCCGCGAGCGTTGCGGAATCCCTTTTGTGTCCACCGGATTGTCGTCAGTGATCGGACGTTCTTGGTCAGAACTCGCACAGCATGAGCAATGGTCACCGGATCGTCGCCACAAATCTGCAGCAACAGGTCCGACCCGCCCCATCGGTCGTCAAGTCGGTCGATCTAGTAGCTCGGCA
>NZ_JBVVOJ010000079.1:0-278 GCF_057063145.1 Sphingobium sp. SG1
CAAGGGCGTAGGCATCATAAGCGGAATGGTCGACCAGATGCGGAGTCACCCGAAACGGACCAAACTCCAATGGTGTACCGCTTGTGAACTCGATGGGCGTGGCAGGCACATACGGTCTGGGAACGAACGGGGCTGCCGCCTGCAAAATGCGGTGTGTTGCAGCGCCAAGCGCGACCGGCAACTCAGGGCCGGCGAGGTGGGCCAGCCCCCAGTGATCGATATGACCATGAGACAGAATCAGAGCTAGCAAATCCTCGCCGCCAGCGAGTCCGTCTATT
>NZ_JBVVOJ010000080.1:0-277 GCF_057063145.1 Sphingobium sp. SG1
CCTTCATCGATCGCCTCGACGCCGTCGATCCGGTAGGTGTAATGCGACAGCTCGGCGATCGCGGTCTTGCCAGTATCGACCGCCGCGGTCGCGTCGGTCTTGGACAGATCGGGCCAGGCGACACCGAGATCGGGCATGGGCGCGAGCGGCGCATCGGGATCGAGCATCGGCGCGTCGGGATCGGGCTTCGCCGGCGCCTGGCTGGTGGGGGCCGCCGGCGCGAGAGGCGCTGCAGGCGGCGGTGCTGCTGCCCACAGCCACCCTGCGACCGCACAGG
>NZ_JBVVOJ010000081.1:0-274 GCF_057063145.1 Sphingobium sp. SG1
GTCACGCGTCAATGCCAATTCCGACATAAGGTGATTGTCCGAAAACGTCTGGATAGCAACCGACAGCCGCGTCGAAAGAAAACTCAGGCTGTCGATCGGTAACTCACCGAAAAACCGTCCCTGCGTCGAACCGAGGACATCGGTTGCAGTTATCTTCAGCCAGCGCTCGTCTGCGCGAAGCGATCCGGGCCCTCTGCTCTTCAGGATATTGCAGGTCGATTTCTTGGCAACCCAGAAGCCCCGCATTTCATTCGGAATCTCATCAGCCGCGACG
>NZ_JBVVOJ010000082.1:0-273 GCF_057063145.1 Sphingobium sp. SG1
GATTACGGCCTCGGCTGCGTGCTCGCCTATTTCGTCACCTATTACGGTATCGCGCTTGTCTATTGCCTGATGCTCGATCCGGCGCGGCCGACGGTCGGGCAGGCGATGCGCCGCGCGATCCGGCTGTATCCGCGGTTCCTGCTCGCGACCATGGTCGCATCGGTTCCGGCGGGGGCGGGCATGTACCTGCTCCTGCTGCCCGGGCTGTGGCTGATGAGCCGGTTCATGCTGACCGGGCCGGCGCTGGTGGCAGAGGCGCCGGTCGGCGCGCTG
>NZ_JBVVOJ010000083.1:0-273 GCF_057063145.1 Sphingobium sp. SG1
GGTCGATCCAGGAAGAAACGCTGCAGCTCGTGCTGATGGCGCTGGGCGACGCATTACTCGGCGCGGCGATGGCGCGCGCGCTGGGCCTGCCGCGCGGCCGCGCGCGCGAACTTGCGGTCGCGATGCTGATCGCCGACCGGCAGGATTGCGCAGCCGCGACCGGCTGATTCCTCGCATCGCGCCGCCGGGGGTGGCCGTTCGCGGCCATGACGCTAAAGAGGCGTCATGCATTTCCTCGACCAGGCCAAGATTTTCGTCCGCTCCGGCGCGGGC
>NZ_JBVVOJ010000084.1:0-272 GCF_057063145.1 Sphingobium sp. SG1
GCGAGCTACTCGCGCTCGGCGAATCGAGCGTCATCGAACTCGATCGCCAGGCGAACGAGCTGCTCGACGTCTTCGTCAACGGCACGCTGATCGGCCGCGGCGAGGTGGTGACGGTCGGCGACCGCTTCGGCGTGCGCATGACCGAACTCGTCTCGCCCGACAAAACCGCCGCCGCGCGCTGAAGGCCCCGCCGATGCTCTGGTCCTATATCCTGAAGCTCGTCATCCTGCTGCCGCTGGTCTGCGGCCTGATGATCGGTTGCCTCTACCTCT
>NZ_JBVVOJ010000085.1:0-272 GCF_057063145.1 Sphingobium sp. SG1
GGCGTTTCCTCGTGCGGCCGCTGTTCCGGCTGATCGGCAATCTCGGCGAGCGCGAGATGTTCGTATTCGCCGGCCTGTTCACGGTGATCGCCTCGGCGGCGATCATGCACAGCCTGGGGCTGTCCACCGCGCTCGGCGCGTTCGTGGCCGGCGTTACCCTTGCTGACAGCCCCTATCGCCACGAGCTCGAGGCCGATGTCGATCCGTTCCGCTCGATCCTGCTCGGGCTGTTCTTTCTCGCGGTCGGCATGAAGCTCGATCTGAACGCCGTC
>NZ_JBVVOJ010000086.1:0-271 GCF_057063145.1 Sphingobium sp. SG1
GATACCGGCATCTGGCGCGCGCTGTGGGTCGTCGACTGGCCGATGTTCGAGGAGGACGAGGGCCGCTGGGTCGCGCTGCATCATCCGTTCACGGCGCCGAAGGTGTTCGATGCCTCGGAAATCGAGGCCAATCCGGGCACCGTGCTGTCGCAGGGCTATGACCTCGTGCTGAACGGCATCGAGGTCGGCGGCGGCTCCGTGCGCATCCACCGCGCCGACATCCAGTCGGCCGTGTTCCGCCTGCTCGGCATCAGCGACGAGGAAGCGCGCG
>NZ_JBVVOJ010000087.1:0-271 GCF_057063145.1 Sphingobium sp. SG1
GATCCACTCCACCAGAGGACCACCGGACCCGATGGGCGCGCTGACGCTGACCCCCAATATCGCGACCTGGGCGATCGCCGCGCTCGCCACCCTCGGCGTCATCCTGCGGCCGTTCGCGTGGCCGGAGGCGATCTGGGCCGTGCTCGGCGCTGGCGCCCTCGTGGCCCTCGGCCTGCTCGCCCCCGCCACCGCCTGGGACGGCGTCCTGAAGGGGACCGACGTCTACCTGTTCCTCGTCGGCATGATGCTGATGTCGGAGGTAGCCCGGAAG
>NZ_JBVVOJ010000088.1:0-270 GCF_057063145.1 Sphingobium sp. SG1
AGATAAACTGGGTGTCCTTGTCAGCGCGGTATTCGACTACCGAGGTCACCGGGCTGTACCACTCGTCCCCGCGTTCCTTGCCGTACTCCCCGAGCTGCTCGACAGTGCCCTTCGCCTCGTCGATGCGGTACTCCACCGCGCGACTGTAGTTGCCGGCAAGCTTCGTTGGCGAAAAGTTGCGCCCCCAGCCGTTGTCGAACACGCTCAGCGTGCCTTTGCCGGTGAGCCAGGCCGTGTGCTGGGTCCAGGACCAGTCGAAGCCTTCGGCGT
>NZ_JBVVOJ010000089.1:0-269 GCF_057063145.1 Sphingobium sp. SG1
GCACGGCGGCGGGAATCACGGCGGCCTCGCGCTCAACGCTATGGCAAAATGCTTATAGTTTGTGCATGGCTGGTCCGTGGAACCACACAAAAGCCAGGGATAAAGCGGCACGCGCGTTGCTCGTTGCGAGCTGTCGAATTGGTCCTGCAAGGACAACACCGGAGAGGTCGCCATGTCTCACGCTCGTCTGACGCGCCGCACAGCCCTCAAGCTCGGCGCGGGTGTCTCCGCAGCCTATCTGATGACCTCGGGCCAGGTGACGGCGCAGG
>NZ_JBVVOJ010000090.1:0-269 GCF_057063145.1 Sphingobium sp. SG1
GTTGGTCGACTGCAAGGCGCCGCCGTTGAAATAGAGCGTGTTGGCCGCGCCCACCGCCCGCGCGCGCGCATCGGGCGCCGAGAGCGCAAGCGCCTGCTCCTTGTGCGGGATGGTAACGTTCGCGCCCTTGTAGCCACGTTCGGCAAGAGTCCCGATGAAATCCGCGAACGCTGCCGGCTCCACCGCCTCGATTCGATAGTCGCCGTCGATGCCGAAGGACTTCAGCCAGTATTTGTGAATCAGCGGTGAGCGCGAATGCGCCGCCGGCC
>NZ_JBVVOJ010000091.1:0-269 GCF_057063145.1 Sphingobium sp. SG1
GCGATCGAGATCGATCCGGCGGCGCGTGCGATCGCGAGTGAGCGGCTCGGCAAGCCGGTCGGCGCGGCGCCGCTGCCTGAACTGCCCGGCGTCGCGCGCGGCGCCTACGACCTCGTCGCGGTGCTCGTCGTCGTCGAGCATATCGAGGACGACGTCGCCGCGCTCGCCGCGATGAAGGCGCTGCTGAAGCCCGGCGGCAAGATCCTGATCGCGGTTCCGGCGCACCAGTGGATGTGGAGCGCGCACGACGTCGTCAACCATCACCATCG
>NZ_JBVVOJ010000092.1:0-267 GCF_057063145.1 Sphingobium sp. SG1
TCCGAGCTCAAGCGTCGCAACTACATCGCCACCCAAAGTGGGGTCGGCTCGATCGTCACCTTTGACGGCATTGTGCTGGACCAACGCAGCGGTTGGGCCCAGGCCTTGGCCGATACTGGCGCCCAGGTAAGCACTGACATCCTGCGTTTCGAGGCCGTCACGCGCCCTGATCTGTTCAGCCGTTTCGGCACCGACCAGTTCATTACCCTCGACCGCCTTCGGCGCACCGCAGACGGCACAGCGGTGTCCCTGGAACGCTCGCTGATG
>NZ_JBVVOJ010000093.1:0-260 GCF_057063145.1 Sphingobium sp. SG1
AGGGGCGTGTCTGCAGGAAGCCGGAGCCGCGCTGTAATCTCGGCCATGATAGCGACCGCGATCTCCGAGGGCGACACCGCACCGATATTGAGTCCGATCGGCGCGTGGATACGCGCCAGCGCGGCGTCGCTCGCACCCTGGGCCTTCAGACGCTCGAGACGTTTGCCATGCGTCTTCCGCGAGCCCAGCGCGCCGATGTAGAAACAGTCGCGCTCCAGCGCATGCAACAGCGCCGGATCGTCGATCTTGGGATCGTGGGT
>NZ_JBVVOJ010000094.1:0-258 GCF_057063145.1 Sphingobium sp. SG1
GGCGCGTCCCGTCAACCGACCGAGGCCGATCTACGTCAGGCGCGGGAGGCCATGCAAATCGCGCTCGGCAAGGCGCAGCAGCCGGCTTTCGTATCGAAGACACGGGCGCGCTGGCAGGACACCAAGCGACGCTATGAGGCCGCGGCCGAACGGCTCGATCGCAGCGCCGACCGTGAGGACCGCAAGCTGGCGCGCGATGTGCGCCAATTCATACAGGAGCGCGGCAGCATCGAGACGGTGCCCGACCGTATGCTGCGC
>NZ_JBVVOJ010000095.1:0-258 GCF_057063145.1 Sphingobium sp. SG1
TCCGCTTCGGCGCCAGCATATATACCTGTCCGTCCGCCTCTGCCCGGTAGGTCATCAACTCTACCGCCTCATCCTCACCCGCGATGTTCAACAGCGTCGGGGGGCCGCCGGCCATAAGCTCGCGATAGTCAGGTGAGGCGGTGATGATCGCCCACATATCGTCTGGAAGGGGCGCAAAGCTCAGCTCGTCGGGATGATAGAGGGTCCGCCAACACGTGACGATCTCATGCTGGCGCTTCACGATCGCGTGTGAGCGCT
>NZ_JBVVOJ010000096.1:0-257 GCF_057063145.1 Sphingobium sp. SG1
CGTTGGCACCTGGGCTTGCAAATGCAGACCAGGCCGGAAAGGCGTTTCTTGGCGGAGCAAGCCTAGGTTTGTGGCGCGATGCGCTCCGAAATGCACCTCCGGCCGCAGTTGCTCTGTCGCTCGACAGCCTGCGCATCCGGGACTCTCGGCATCCAGGAAACAGCGTCGTCTGGTGCCCGGCTTCCCATCTGATCGGTACTCCGCGGCGCTGGATGCGTCTGCTCGGTGTCGCCGGAAGAAGTTGGCCACGGTCGAAT
>NZ_JBVVOJ010000097.1:0-257 GCF_057063145.1 Sphingobium sp. SG1
CGCCAATCTCGAGCGGCTGCGCACCGGCGGCCTCGGCGGCGCCGACCGCGAGAACCAGCGCCGCTCGGTCTTGACCGCGCTGGCGCAGAACAATTGCGGCCCGCAATACGCCGCGGCGGCTGCGCGCGGCCCCGGCAATTTCATCGAGAACCTGTTCGGCGGCGGCGGTGGCGGCAATCCCGGCAATCCGCTGCCCCCGCCCGACGCGCAATATGCCGGACAGTCCGGCACCTTCCGCACCGTCTGCGTCCGCACCT
>NZ_JBVVOJ010000098.1:0-256 GCF_057063145.1 Sphingobium sp. SG1
GTGACGGTGACGCAGCCATGGCCCGACGAGGCGCGGCCGCGTGCCGACGCGCTCGTCACCGACCGGCCGGGCATATTGCTCGGCATCCTCACCGCCGATTGCGCGCCGGTGCTGTTCCTCGACCCGCAGGCGGGCGTGGTCGGCGCGGCGCATGCCGGTTGGAAAGGCGCGCTCGCCGGCGTCACGGACGCGACGCTGGATGCCATGGAGGCGCTGGGCGCGGCGCGCGGGCGCATCGTCGCGGCGATCGGCCCGT
>NZ_JBVVOJ010000099.1:0-255 GCF_057063145.1 Sphingobium sp. SG1
GGGCATGAAAGAAGGTTTCAAATTGAAAATTTTCCCAGGAAACTCAAGAAAGCGTAGACTCCTGTAAGTCACCGGTGTCCATGAGATTTCAGAAGATGGAAACTTTGCAAACGAAAAGTAGCATTTCAAAAAAGAGTTCATTTATTTTGGCATCTAAAAAAGGTTGCTCCAGGCATTCTAACTGGGCGAATCTGGAAGAAAACTCGGGGAAGACTAGAAGACCGACTAGAAGACCGACTAGAAGACCGACTAGGC
>NZ_JBVVOJ010000100.1:0-255 GCF_057063145.1 Sphingobium sp. SG1
GCTGGTTGGAGAAGAACGGGTTGATCGTATAGTCCTGCGCGCCGAGCTCGACCCGAGCGATATCGCGCACCCGGGTCAGCCGGCCCTGGTCGTCGCGCTTGATGATGATGTCGGCGAACTGGTCGGGCGTCGTCAGCCGGCCTTGCGTCTGGATGCCGAGCTGGAACGCCGTGCCGCCGCGATTGAACGGCGGCTGGCCGACCGAACCGACCGCGACCTGGGCGTTCTGGTTGCGGATTGCAGTGGTGATCTCGT
>NZ_JBVVOJ010000101.1:0-254 GCF_057063145.1 Sphingobium sp. SG1
CAATACGGCATCGCCGACATTGAGGGCGATGGTCACGCCGTTGCGGATAACGGTCGCGTGGCCTTCGAGCTTGGCAACCTGACCGATGGCCTGGGCGGAGGATTCGTGCTTGGTCGTTGATGCGTATTGTCCGGCAGCGCGTGGGCCAGCGAGGGCTGCGATCACGTCGCCCTTTAGCGACGCTCCGTTCGACGACTGCATTGTCGCCAGCGTGTCCGATCTGAAATAGCCCGCAACGACGTGAACGTTGCCGT
>NZ_JBVVOJ010000102.1:0-253 GCF_057063145.1 Sphingobium sp. SG1
TTAGCTCAGCTGGGAGAGCGGTTGCTTTGCAAGCATCAGGTCATCGGTTCGATCCCGATAAGCTCCACCATTTGCTGACCACTGCGTAGCGATGTTTCGCGGAGCAGATCAGAATTCTCTAGAGATGAAGAGTAGCGGTTTGCCGGATACGTCCGGTGATATGGCTCGCGTTGCGGGCCTCTTTGACATTGTGAATGGGTTTTTTAATCGATGCCGTGGCGACATGGTTCGGTTTTTGGTGTTTCCGCAAGGA
>NZ_JBVVOJ010000103.1:0-252 GCF_057063145.1 Sphingobium sp. SG1
TGGGTACGCGCCGATGAAGGGAGAGACTCGGTGACCACGCCAGCTGGACAGTCGAAGACCGGCGGATCGATACCCATCGCCGAGGAGGCGCTCCGTGCGACGAAGGTCCTCCACCCTGACGAGGGCTTCATGCCGCGTCCGTCGAAGCGCCGGGTGATCACGGTGGCCAATCAGAAGGGCGGCGTCGGCAAGACGACGAGCACGGTGAACCTGGCTGCGGCGCTCGCGCTGCACGGCGTCAAACCGCTCGTC
>NZ_JBVVOJ010000104.1:0-251 GCF_057063145.1 Sphingobium sp. SG1
TTGTCGGATTTGGAGATCCAGACCGCGCGGCGGCGGTCCTTCAACCAGTTGTCGAGCAGGATGCCGGCGCCCTGTCGCCCCTTGCCGGCGCCGGTGCCGTCGCCCAGGAACCAGCCACACCGAAAACGCACCGCATGTTCGGCATCGTCCGATGCGGCAGAGACAATGTCCCAGGTCTCATCGACCGTCCACGATCCGGCGAGGAAACGGGAATGCCCCTCCCCGGCGTAGATGACGGATTCAAGCTGGGC
>NZ_JBVVOJ010000105.1:0-251 GCF_057063145.1 Sphingobium sp. SG1
ATGCGCATAGGCGAAGTCCTGGGTCGGGAATTTCTCGCTGTGCCAGATGACGCGGAAGTTCTCGGCCTTGATGACGCCACGTTCCACCATGCGGTCAAAGACGTCGGAGGCGATGGCAGCAGCATCGTAGTCGCCCGAGTTCACGCCCCGGATGGACTGGTCATGCTTGCCGGAGAAGATGACCTTGTAGTCCTTGTCCGGCGTCACGCCCAGCTTGGGGAACAAGGCCATCGGGGCCATGTGGCCGGAGT
>NZ_JBVVOJ010000106.1:0-250 GCF_057063145.1 Sphingobium sp. SG1
CCGGGGCGGAAAGCTTGCCAACTTTCGCCTTGAAGTCGGCGAGCAACGTGCTGTCGGCGCCGCTGTCGAACGGTGCGCCGGTGATGACCTTGCGCGCATCGCCGCGCGCGGGGGCGAACACCATCTTGGGCGGAACGATGCCCTTGGCGGCCTGCGCGCGGATCCGGTCGGCGACCTCCTGCATCACGCGGCGGCTGTCCCGCAGCCGGGCGACATAGGCCTTGGCGTCCGCGACGCTCTCGACGCGATG
>NZ_JBVVOJ010000107.1:0-250 GCF_057063145.1 Sphingobium sp. SG1
GGTGATTGAGACCGACGAATTGAAGCCGAAGGCACGCGGCAGCCTGCGCGACGTCATGACCAATTTCGACCGCTGGCGCGCACAGCGCGACATCGTTCCGCACACGCAACTTGCCGAGATCGTGCTCGATGAATCCGGCTACACCGAGATGTGGCAGAAGGACCGGTCCGCCGACGCCGCCGGCCGCCTCGACAACCTCAAAGAACTCGTGCGCTCGATGGAGGAGTTCGAGAACCTGCAAGGCTTCCTC
>NZ_JBVVOJ010000108.1:0-249 GCF_057063145.1 Sphingobium sp. SG1
TCGCTGCAACAACAATGCTGCGAAATCGGCTATCCCTGTCCGATCGAACCTGTATATTTGACCGTATAAATACTCCCGGGAGGGAACGGCGTGGATACCAAGGACGTGAGTACCAGGGAAATGTACGCGCGCGGCTTGCGCCGGCGCAAGGCGATGTTCGGCGAGGCCGACGTCGAGAAGCGGATGGCGGCGGCCGGCGAATTCGGCGCGCCGTTGCAGAACATCATCAACGCCTACGTCTATGGCGAC
>NZ_JBVVOJ010000109.1:0-246 GCF_057063145.1 Sphingobium sp. SG1
TATGAACCAAATTGGATACATTCACCTGGACTCGATTTCTTGTTAGTGATTTGATGCAAACAGCTCCACATCGAAACATAAACCGGGGCTCATCCGGCTCGGAACCGTCATTTGACAGGGGTCGTCGTCAAGCTCACGGGCCGGAGACTGGGGTATCACTGCCGTGGGGGCTGTCGAACCAGACAAGGCGAGTGGAGGTGAGCGTGCGGCTGAGTGTTATCGATCGCTCCACTTACTGAGACGCAT
>NZ_JBVVOJ010000110.1:0-244 GCF_057063145.1 Sphingobium sp. SG1
GTTCGCCATTGGCCTCGACTTGCAGCACGCACGACCTCGGATTGCCCTCAAGCCCACCCGCCCACTGCCACAGCTCAAACGACACGCCGTCCCACTCCCAGCGCTCGCCGCTGGTACAGGGCTGGGTGGCGAGAAAGGATGGCAAGCCCTCGGTTTCGCCGCCCACCACGCGTTTGACGGGCAGCCCCCGAGCCACCGCCGCCGCACCACCGGCGTGATCGGCGTCGGCATGGCTGAGCAGCAT
>NZ_JBVVOJ010000111.1:0-243 GCF_057063145.1 Sphingobium sp. SG1
TATGCTTTTCAGTACTGAATTTTTATGGAAAGCCACGCCCTATCTGTATGCTTTAGGACTAACCCTAATGGTTCTGCCCTTAATTTTTTATAGTCCACAGCTTTTTGCGGCAACAGGTGCTAAAAATTGGGTGACCATTGGCTCGGTAACTTTGTTTCAACCGTCAGAGTTTATGAAGATTTCCTATATTTTAATGTTATCTCGAATAACTGTTAGTTTTCATCAGAAAAATCGCAAAACTTT
>NZ_JBVVOJ010000112.1:0-242 GCF_057063145.1 Sphingobium sp. SG1
GGGCGACGAAGATCTTGGGTTTCATGCGGGTCTCGTGGTCTCGGTTTCGTTATCGGAAGAAAGCGGGGGTAGCACTCAGAAGAACAGGAAGCTCATGACGATGAACAGCGGCACCAGGATGCCCACCGACCACGCCATGTAGCCGAAGAAGCTGGGCATGCG
Organism: Sphingobium sp. SG1; assembly: GCF_057063145.1. Taxonomy (NCBI): domain Bacteria; kingdom Pseudomonadati; phylum Pseudomonadota; class Alphaproteobacteria; order Sphingomonadales; family Sphingobiaceae; genus Sphingobium; species Sphingobium sp. SG1. The sequence goes on from NZ_JBVVOJ010000112.1 coordinate 163, forward strand.
GATACCGCGCTCCTCGGCGATGGCCTTGACCATCATGTTGGGCGCATTGCCGATATAGCTGTTGGCCCCCATGAAGACGG
>NZ_JBVVOJ010000113.1:0-241 GCF_057063145.1 Sphingobium sp. SG1
ATGGGCGTTTTCGGCAAGGATATAAATGCCTTTGAGCTGCGCCAGCGCATAGCCCAGCGGCGGAATATCACCACCGCCTTCGGGCAACGCCACAGCAGCACCCGGCTCGGCACCCGGCAGCGGCGCAAAAAACTCACGGTACGCCGCCTGGGCTTCGGCCACCGGCACCGTCGATTGCGGGCGCGGCGTGTACTGATACTGATAACCCGCACCGGCACCCGAATTTGGCGCCGTGTAGGCT
>NZ_JBVVOJ010000114.1:0-241 GCF_057063145.1 Sphingobium sp. SG1
GCTGCTGTCGGCGCAAGCTGCGGTGACCTGGTCCAGCTGGGTCCAGTCGACGGCCTTGCCTTGCAGAGTGCTGTGCAGAGCATGCAGCCAGCGCCAGCCTTCGCGAACGAGCATGTTGGCGTCGTAGTAGGTCGGATCGAAGACCTGGAAGAAGCGCTGGGCGCGCCCTTCAAGGCTGACCAGGGTGCCGTCGCCTTCAGTGAAGCTGGCGGCCGGCAGCACCAGATGGGCACGTTCGACG
>NZ_JBVVOJ010000115.1:0-238 GCF_057063145.1 Sphingobium sp. SG1
GATCAGGGCGTCATAGGAATGGCCGCGGACGGTCAATTCAACTGAATCGGCAATGGTTTCGCGCGACGGGAGCGACGACCGCATCCCCTCGTGGCCCATGGCGATGCCGTCCGTGACGGTGATGGTGCAGAACTCGCGCGGGGTGCCGCCGGCGGCAGCAACGCCCTTTTTGGCGGCCTGAGCCTGACGCATCAGGGAGATGTTGCAGGGAGCGGCTTCATTCCAGCAGGACGCCACG
>NZ_JBVVOJ010000116.1:0-237 GCF_057063145.1 Sphingobium sp. SG1
GGGTGACCGTTCCGTGGGTTCGAATCCCACCTCTTCCGCCAGTCTCGCGTTTGGCATTCCGGCAGGTACACGGCGGTATTCGGGCGAACGACCGGGCGCGGCCGTGGGCCTTTCACCTTCGTCATGGACGTCCGCGCCGTTACACCGACTGCCGCGACACGGCGTGCCCGCGCCACGACGATCCGGGGTTCACCGCGGCGGGCGGGTGTGGCACGAGCAGAGCATGTGGGGGCTTCG
>NZ_JBVVOJ010000117.1:0-234 GCF_057063145.1 Sphingobium sp. SG1
GGTGGCGCAAGTGTCCACCAGTGAGCGCACGAATGCAGCGGCAAAAAAACTCAATGAACACCTGGCCAAGGCCCGGCAGTACTAACAACAAGAGGAGTGTTTGTATGTCTTTGAAGCTTGGAGTGATCGGTACGGGCGCCATCGGCCGGGACCATATTCGTCGTTGCAGCCAGGCCTTGCTCAACAGCCAGGTGGTGGCCGTCACCGACATCAACCTTGAACAAGCCGCCCAGG
>NZ_JBVVOJ010000118.1:0-232 GCF_057063145.1 Sphingobium sp. SG1
GGACAAAACCCACGCGGAGGAAACATGCGCGCAGCGATCTTCAGAAACGGCGAGATTGTCGTCGATCAGATGCCGGAGCCGAAGCCGGGCGCCGGCCAGGTGCTGGTCAAATCGCTCGCCTGCGGCATCTGCGGTTCCGATCTGCACGCGCGCAAGCATGCCCACCGCATGGTGGAGCTGAGCAAGTTCCTGCCCGGCCGCACGCCGATGGACCTGTCCCGGGACGTCGTGT
>NZ_JBVVOJ010000119.1:0-231 GCF_057063145.1 Sphingobium sp. SG1
TCATCGCCGGCTTGTCCTCGCCCTCGATCTCGACGGTGAATTCGTTGGTCTGCTGCCATTGGCCGGGGCGCTTTTCGATCAACTCGAGCAACTTGAAACGACCGCGCACGCGCTTGCCCGAGCGCACCGGCTGGAGGAAGCGGACTTTGTTGCCGCCATAATTGACCCCCATCTTGATGCCCTCGATCGCCGGCGCATCAGCGACCTTGCTCGACAAGAGCGGCATCAGCG
>NZ_JBVVOJ010000120.1:0-231 GCF_057063145.1 Sphingobium sp. SG1
TGGACCCACCACGTTGGGGCCGCGGCGGATCTGCACCGCCGCCCAGATCTTGCGGTCGGCCAGCAGGATGTAGGCGATGGCAACCAGCAATAGCACGAGCAGCAGCAGGCTCTGCGCGACCATGATGATGATCGGCCACAGATAGCCTGTCCATAACTCGCTTGCGAAGAATTCGGTCATCGGGTCACGCTCACTCCGCCGCCGTCAGAATCTGCCCGGAGGCGAGCTTGG
>NZ_JBVVOJ010000121.1:0-230 GCF_057063145.1 Sphingobium sp. SG1
GTGACGTACTGGTGAACGTTAGAGGCGGTCACCGCAGAGACAGCCACGCCGGTCTTCTGCGCCACAAATGCCTGCAGTGCGTTGTAGCCCTCACCGTTGATCCCGCTGAAGCTCACCAGGTCGCCGAACAGGATGTCGTTGCCGTCGCCACCGCTGACGGTGTCCGCGCCCGGCAACGTCGCCTCGGTGTGGCCGAGGATAGCGTTGGCGAGGTCCTTCGGATCGATGTT
>NZ_JBVVOJ010000122.1:0-230 GCF_057063145.1 Sphingobium sp. SG1
TTAATAGCCGCGCTGGCGATCGACCACATTTTGCAGCGGCTGTCCTGCCTCGAAATTCAATATCTGCGTGGTCACATATGACGCGATCGAGTCGGGATCTGTATCTGCGGCATTATGCGGAGAGATCGTAACCGCAGGATGTGTCCAGAGGGGGCTGTCGGATGGTAGCGGTTCGCGCTCGAACACATCGAGTGTCACTGCTTTGAGCGTGCCATCCTCAAGACAGGCGA
>NZ_JBVVOJ010000123.1:0-229 GCF_057063145.1 Sphingobium sp. SG1
GATCGTGCCATCGAGCGCCGTAACTATGTGATCGACCGGCTGGCCGAAAACGGCTGGATCAAGCCGGCCGATGCGGTCGCGGCCCGCAAGGAACCGCTCGTGGTGACGTCGCGCTCCAATGCAGCGCACATCTTCGCCGGCGAGTATTTCGCGGAAGAAGTCCGCCGCGATATCTTCGAGCGTTACGGCGAGAAGAAGCTCTATGAAGGCGGCCTCTCGGTGCGCACTT
>NZ_JBVVOJ010000124.1:0-228 GCF_057063145.1 Sphingobium sp. SG1
CCCGCTGCAAGCGCCGCCTCGAGCGCCGGAAGGAATGCCTCCGGCGCCTCGATCAACGGCGTGACCAGGACAAGTTGGGTTTCGGGACCGGGGGCCGGCGGGGGTTTTACCATGATGGGCCCACCCTATGACCGAAAGCGGCGAAAAAGGGGAGAGGAGATTGCAGAATGCGGCGCGGCCGACATCGTCCGGAAACAACGAGGCGCGAGGTTCACGGACTTGCGCCGG
>NZ_JBVVOJ010000125.1:0-221 GCF_057063145.1 Sphingobium sp. SG1
AAACTTGTTCCGGGTCTTGCTCATAAAGAAAGCTCCTTCCCACAAATTGGAGCCTCCGGGAAAGCCGGGGCGGTTCACTCTGATCCTGATCCTGTCATAACCCACCACAAGCTGAAGCGTCTCTTGAAAATCGGCATTGTGATCTGCCCCCACCGAGTGGACCGATTGGTTTGTTAGTGCATTAAGCTCATCGCCGCCATATCCGGACGGAGGTGGAGCGA
>NZ_JBVVOJ010000126.1:0-205 GCF_057063145.1 Sphingobium sp. SG1
CCTTAGCTCAGCTGGGAGAGCGCCTGCATGGCATGCAGGAGGTCAGCGGTTCGATCCCGCTAGGCTCCACCAATTTTTTCGGCCGACGGCTTGTGCCGGACATGGTCTGATCCATCGGGACGCGGTTCGCGCCGTATCAGGATGGGGCCTTAGCTCAGCTGGGAGAGCGCCTGCATGGCATGCAGGAGGTCAGCGGTTCGATCCC
>NZ_JBVVOJ010000127.1:0-200 GCF_057063145.1 Sphingobium sp. SG1
CTCCTTTAGGCGAAGCCGCTGCCTGCGGCCTGCGGCTCTGACCCGCTGGCGAAGCGCGGGATGGGGAGGGGGAAGCAGAATCGATGGGAGTGGTGCGGGCGGCACGGCTAGGGAGGCCCCGGCGCGCGCGAGCGCGCCGGAACTGGCCGAACTTGTCGGGCAACCCGGTCCTGTCGATTATGCTTCGGGAACGAAAGGGC